>JABIUV010000044.1 GCA_018700895.1 Bacteroidota bacterium | reverse complement strand
TTCCGCAGAGAATATAGCCCCGTGGTAATTCACTTCTCCATCTTTTGGTAGGTAGTTTTTACTGTGGTCGGATGGCAGAGGGAAGAGGGACATTAGTCAGCGAGATTATCCTCTAATCTTTCAAAAGAACCTATACATATCAAGTTAGAATCCTTGTCAATTGTAAAGTGGAAGTAGTCCTGACTAAATGTGTCTATTGGAAATGTTAAGGAAGTGATTGAATCAAAGTTAAGGGTAAGTTCCTTATCATCCAATGACCACATTCCTTTTGATTTCTTATGAATTTCTTCAAGTGAAGTGAAGCTATCGTTTGGAAGAAACTCTAAATATTGGCCAAAAACATTCGTTGAGGTTGAGTCTTTGTCTCCACAGCCCATATGTTCTTTCCATTTGCCGATTAAATTTTTCTGATTCAAGTTATTTGAACAAGAAAAAAAGAATATACATAGAGTTATAAGAGTAACTACTTTATTTGAACTTGAACCTGAACTTGTCATTTGAGTTTGTATTTATTGACCTCTCATCTAGTTTCTATTCACTTACCCTTTAATCTTAGATTTAAACTTAATCTTAGACTTAAACGAGGAATCCCCCTCAAACTTAGCTTCCTTAACCGCCTCCATACTCTCATTAGGAATAGCAACACTCAATACATATTGCATAAGTTTCCATTCGCCATTTTTAAGTTCTAGTGCTCCCGAGCCTCGGCACGTGCCCATGTGTGTATCTAGTATCTCGTCAAACCAAGCGGTATTACCTGTTGCGTTTACGCGAACATCACGTTGTGCCGTGGTGAAGTTCCAAGTCTTCTTTTTATCAAAGTACGGTTTACAAAAAGAAGCAAATTCATAGCGTTTCCAGTTTTCGGTAGCGTCTGTACCTATGTAGTTGCAGGTGCTGTCCATTAGGCCAATGTATCCTTCTAGGTTGGCATTTGCCGCATCGCGGTGCCATTGCTCTATGAGCGTAGCTACTTCTTCACTTAGTTCTGCACGGTTAGCAGGCGTTGGCGAAGAGCAATAACAGAAAAAGACGGAAAGGCATACGATGTATTTCATCGTACAAGTATCGTAAAATTATCGCATTAAAACCAGCATAAGCAGCCCAATAACTATGAGCTGAAAAGCAAACAATATAGCCCCAAATACCAATCCTTTTTTACCTGAACCTACGAGAGTTTTAAAACTTACCTTGAGCCCAATTGCAGCCATAGCCATGGCTAGCAGAAAGCTGCTACCTTGCTTACTCATAGTTAATACAGAATTCGGAAGCGGGAAAATAGAAACAACTACAGATATGAAAATGAACACGACTAAGTAGTAAGGAAGTTTAAATTTTTCTTTGGTAGATGTCTTTTTATTCTTGTCGGTAAACTGGGTCAATATGAGCAGGGCAGGAGTAAGAAGAGCTACTCTTCCCAACTTTACGGTAACGGCCATTTCACCTACGGCATCACTCATCGCAAATCCTGCACCTGCTACGTTGCCTACCGAATGGAGACTTGCACCTAGTAATACACTGTTTTGAAGATCGGATAGCCACTCAGAGGTAAGTACGGGTAAGAATAACATCCCAATAAGTCCGTATAGGTTTACCACCGCCATGGCAATGCCCATATCACTTTTGTCTTCGCTCACACTGGGAGCCAATGCGGCAATGGCCGTAGAGCCACATATCGCAGTGCCAAATCCTACGAGCAATCCTGCACTACTTGGGCAATCCATTTTTTTGCCGAGCCATACGGTCATAAGTAAGACCGCCGCCATAGTAACCACCACTATGAGTATGGTTTCCCATCCCAGACGAAGAAAACTTCCGTAGTCTATGCTAAAAGCCATCAGCATAATGGCTACTTCCAAAAATCTGCCGCTGGAAAATTTTATGCCAGGATTGAAAGAGTCAGGTAAGGTGATGATATTCCCGACGATGATCCCCAATACAAGTGAGATAAGAATGGCATTAAATCCTAGCCACCCTTTTATAAATAACGCACCGACAACGAGTATGAGCGTTAATAATATGCCGCGTATGAGTTTTATTGTCAAGGCCAATGTGCTATTTACTGTTTCAGTTGTCCGGTATAGGCCAATATGCCGCCTTGTAGGTTGTACACGTTTACAAAACCTTTTTCTACCATCAGATTCGCCGCTCGGCCACTTCGGGCTCCACTTCGACAGTACATTACATATGTTTTACTGGTGTCAAGCTCACTTATCTTTTGCTCAAAGTCAGAATCTTTAATGTCTATGAACAAGTCGGCCTCCGGAATATAGCCGCTCGCTATTTCGGCTGGAGTTCGCACATCTATTAGGACGACATTTTCTTGTTGTACTTTACTTGCTAAATCCTTTTGTGATAACGTTTTAACTTGGTCAGATTGACCATTGCAACCTGCAAATGCTAATACGAAAGTGAATAATACTCCAAATGCTTTCATCTTTTATGAATGTTATATTTTGAGCAATAGTACAGCGGTAATTACATACTGCATGTAACCCAAGTATCATTTAGGATTGTTAAAAATAAGCAGCTGGTGAAGGCTAAGGGTTTTTGCAAAGTTCCTTCAATGTCGCAACGGTATAGTCGAGCTCTTCACGCTTGGTATATTTACTAAACGAAAATCGCACAGCCGATCGGTCTATAGGATGACCAATGCCTTCTAATACGTGACTAGAACCCACTGCACCACTATTACAAGCAGATCCTCCACTGGCACATATTCCATTCATGTCGAGCTGAAAAAGTAGTGTGCTTGCATTATCGTGAGGAGGGAGACTAACATTCAGTACGGTGTATAAACCGCCCTCGTTACTTATATCTCCATTGAAAGAGACACCGGCTATGTTTTTTTCTAACTGCTCTTTGAGGTAAGCCTTGGTGCGTTGTACGGTGTCTATTTTTACTTCGATATTTCGTGATGCTACTTCTAGTGCTTTAGCGAGACCTGCTATACCGGTTACGTTTTCAGTTCCTGCTCGTAGCGAACCTTCTTGGCTTCCTCCTGTCATGAGTGGGCGTATGCGTAGTGATTTGTTTTTGTATAAGAATCCAACTCCTTTTGGTCCGTGAAACTTGTGAGCCGAACATGCAATGAAGTCTACGTCCAACGTTTTTAAGTCTATAGGGTAATGACCGATAGTTTGCACAGTATCTGTATGAAAATAGCAATCATGGGCTCGAGCTATTTTGCTAATTGCCGCTACATCATTTAGTGTACCTATTTCGTTGTTAGCGTGCATTAGACTTATCAAACTTTTCGGGTTTTCCTCTGCCAGTCTCTCTAGGTCTTTCACATCTGCTCTACCGTACTCATCTATTTTGACGTAGCTTACTTGAGCTAAACCTTTTGCTTCCAGTTCTTTGGCAGTATCGAGTACAGCTTTGTGTTCTATATTGCTCGTAATAATATGATTTACGCCGAGGTCATTTACGGCACAACGCAGAGCCATATTATCGGCTTCGGTTCCGCTTCCTGTGAATATAATCTCGCTACCTACACAATTTAGAGTTTTGGCAATTTGCTTACGAGCCATCTCTACTACAGCTTTTGCTTTTCTGCCTTGTCCGTGTATAGCACTTGCATTGCCATAGCAATCGTGCATTACCTCAGTCATTTTCTCTATGACGTGTACGTCCATGGGAGTAGTAGCCGCGTTATCTAAGTATACCTGCATTGCTTAGTACAAAGTAAGATAATTTAGGGTGGAGTAAGCCATCCTTTCGTCAAAGTATTATAACCAAAGTATGCAGAAATTCTATAGGCAAAATTTATAACCAATGAGTTTATAGCATAGTTGTGCCATGGTGTAAGCTGTTGTATCATCGTGGGTAGGTGGGTTGAGCTCCATAATATCAAATCCTTTTACATCACATTTTTCAAATACTTTGCGTAATAGTTTGAGCGTAGGATGCCACTGCAGGCCTCCTGGTTCTGGTGTGCCTACGCTTGGGCATATACTCGGGTCAAAACCATCCGTATCTATGGTGATGTAAAGGTTCTTAGGCAGCTTGGTTACCAACTCATCCATCCACTCGTCATTTCCCCATATTTGGTGAGCGTAGTAGCAATGGATATTATCAGATGATTGGATAAGTTGAGATTCTTCTATGCACTGTGCTCGTATTCCTACCTGAAAGATAGGCGGTGCCAACTCAAGTATACGGGCCATTACACTCGCGTGTGACCATTTATTCCCCTCGTACTCTTGGCGTAAGTCACTATGTGCATCCAGTTGTAGTATGCCTATGTCTTCCCATTTTTCTTGAAATGCCTTGAATACACCGTAGCTAATGGTGTGCTCGGCACCAAGGCTTACTAGAAACTTATCGTCATTTAAATATTTCTTAGTCTCCTTGTAAATGAGTTGCATAGCATCTTCATTTATTACACCTTCAAAATCTACTGGTCTTACCGTGGTGATACCGCAATTTTTATACGATTCGGAGTCCAATTCTATGTCGTAATACTCTACGAACTGGGAGTTGTATAATATAGCTTTTGGACCTTTATGTGAACCCTGCTTATAGCTTGATGTATGCTCATAGGGTAGCTGTTGGACAACACATTGGCATGATTTGTATTTATAATATGCATGCTCCGTTATGCCAAGAAAATTGGATGATGCGTTCAGTACTTTCATATTGTAAAATGCTCAGCCACAAATGAAACTCTTTTTTTGATGAATATTAGCGTAAAGATACAAAAGGGAGTGAATTCTACGAACTCACTCCCTTTTGTATCTTTACGCTAGAATGATGGTCTTATCTCACACGTTCTATGTATTCGCTTGTGCGTGTATCTACTTTTATCTTGGTACCGCTTTCTACAAATAGGGGAACGTTTATAACAGCACCAGTTTCTAAAGTAGCAGGTTTTAGTGGATTATTTGCGGTATCACCTTTTATGCCTGGCTCACTGTAGGTTACTTCGAGCACTACATGCTTAGGAGCGTCAGCCATGATAGGATTTCCATCATCAAAATAAACACCCAAAATCATCTCCTCTTTGATGAATTTCATTTGCTCTCCCATCATAGTTTCGGGAATTGCCACCTGCTCATACGTTTCGGTATTCATCAGCATTAGGTTGTCGCCATCTTTGTATAGGTACTGCATTTCTATGAGATCTACACGTACATCGTCTATCGTTTCACCACTTCTAAATCGATTTTCCATCGATTTGCCAGTGATGGCATTCTTCATTTTTACCTGATAAAAAGCTCCACCTTTACCCGGCATTGTATGTTGGTAGTCTACTACTTGGCATAACTGGCCGTTGTAGCGTAGAAACATTCCTCTTGATAAGTCTTGTGTTGTTGCCATGGAGGGCAAATATATTGCAGTTGAGCGTAATTTTGATTAGAAATTTAAAACGTCTCTTGGTTCATCCGTACAAAAGTATTTTTGGTTATATCAAAAGTTGTCTTGGCTGCTTCAATGGCTTTGTCTACCTTCAAAGTATCTTCTATTTCATTTAGGTGATCTAGAAAAATCTTCCACATCATACCTAGCCTCTCTCCATAGCAGGAGTAAAAATGAAAATCATCCAACGTGCTAAGATTAGCATTTTGTTTCAGTTGTTTATAAATGATAGCACCTCCAAGTGTACTCCCTTCAAAAACGTAGAGTGAACCGATAAATGCCTCATATGTATCAGCGGGAAATAGTGGATTATCTGTATCCGGTATGGAAACTCCAAGTGCCTTTGCATCTTTTTCCAATGTAGCAGTTTTTCTGCGTTGCTCTAGCATTATACCTTTTGGAATTTCGAAGTCTAGTTCTGACCACTGTGCCTCAAATCCCTTGTTTAGCATAAGATTGGTTAAAATAAGTTTTTTATACTCGTCTAGTGTGAGTCTACCGCTCATTATCTGTCCGCTGAAGCCTACAGCTTCTACGTCTTTATGGTTTTGTGCGGTTTCGTTTTTGATTCGTTCTCTTATCATTTTTATGTTTATTTAGACTAAATTAAAATAGTAAAGCAAATGACTATAAAATAGCCAACATTTCCACACGATAGTTCTGCACAATTTTTTTGCCTTAACATTGCATTAGCAAAAATTAAGGGAAGCCAAGTGAAAATCTTGCACTGTACCCGCAGCTGTATTGTTCTACTATAATGTTGCTTATCTCAATACCACTGTCCCGATATTACGGGGTGGGAAGGTCGCAACATTAGGAACTAAGTCAGAAGACCTACTTATGCTATTAGTACTCAATATGCTTTCGGGAAGAAAAGCTGTAAGAGCCTTAAGTGTACTCGTACGCCAGACTTTTATAAAATTTTTGCCTCTTGGGTTATTGTGTTTGATAACGGAATAAAAAACCAACCAGTGAAATCAGCACTAGCTGTCATACTATTTATACTTAGCCTCGCCGCAATGGGACAGGTCAAGACGGAACGTTTAGCACGTAAGGATAATGTTATGCCTCGGATATTAGACTCTGCTACCATAGCTGTGATGAAGCAGAGTGTAGATAGAAATCTGATATCTCAAACACTGCTCAAAGCCAACCCCAGTCAAAACTTTGCTGAGCTATTGCAGAAACAAAGCGGTATTTTCATACGCAGCAGAGGTGCAGGTGTGCTCAGCACTCCAAGTTATAAAGGTCTTGGTACACAACAAACGCCTATCCTTATCAATGGGGCTAATATGCAGAGTAGTATGAATGGTACGATGGACTTGAGCATTATAGATGCAGCTCATTTTGGCGGACTTAGTCTTTGCCAAGCTGATGCAAATAGCACCGGAGTTCAAAATATGGGTGATGCCATCA
>JABIUV010000052.1 GCA_018700895.1 Bacteroidota bacterium | reverse complement strand
TTCCAGATAGATCTTCATCTTTCAATTTGAACTGTAGGGATATTAACCAGTTAGTTCAATTCAAAGGTCAAGTTCCATTTATCTTTACGTCGATACCTTACTATTCGGTTCGATATTATAATACTGGTGAAGGGAGTGACCAGTTAGGGCACGAAAGAACGCCTGAACAGTTTGCTGCCAACATTGGAAAAATCATTAGTAGGTTCGAATTCCTAATAAATCCCACATCAAATGTTATGATCAATATAGGAGAAACTTATAGAAATGGTTGTGCACTTGATATTCCAGGATTAGTAAAAAATGCAATCAAAGAACATACGGGACTCACTTATAAGGATACATTGATATGGAGTAAACCAAACCCTCATCCTCAAGGTGAAAAGGTGAATCGTCCTACGAATAATACCGAAGTAATACTCTGGTTTGTTGTAGATCCAGCTAAGTCCAAGTACAATCACCTGAAGTACACAGACGAGAAGAAACAAATAGGTATTACCAAAGGAGCCAAGGATGTAAACCAAAATGGGGTTGTTTCAAAGAAATCCAAGTCTCTTTCAAAACCTTACAAGAAGATCTATAACCATCTAGCAGCCCAAGATGTGAATAGAATGATCAAATGTGCTGTTGGAGGGAATAAGCCTGTTCAAGAAGCCTCTATCCTAAGTCACCCTGCAATGATGGCTGAGTTGTTACCTGTTGTGCCAATTTTAATGACGACAGACGAGAATGACCTAGTTTTTGATCCCTTCGGAGGTGTTAATACCACGGGTAGAATTGCCAATCTGTTGAATCGAAGATATCTATCAACAGAACTAACATCTCAGTATTATCAAGTTGGATGTAAGGTTATGGAAAACGCACAGAAGGAGTTTAACCAGGACGAATTATCAATAGTCCTAAATGAATTTAATGAAGCAGCATAAGATGAAAGTAAGAAAGTATACATATAGGGTTGCAATACCAATGAACATCGATGCAGAATCTCTTGTGCAAGAACTAAATATTGAATCTAGATTAACTCAAAAGACAGTGAAAAATAAGATAGTTAGGGTGATATCTAGACTAACTAGAACACATCGAAACTCAAGATACTTTTACCATGATAACCATATCAGAATTTGCTCCAAGGAATTACAAAAAATACTAAACAGAGATTACGAAAAAGTATTAAATCTCCTAAAAACAGAAGGCATAATTGAAAATGGAAAAGATTATCTCCCTGGTGACAGATGCAGCAAATATCGATTAAAACACAAGTGTCAATATGTTAAATATAAATACAAAACCATCACCATAAGACAAAAGGAGATTGAGAGTAAAACAAAACTATTAGACTCATACTTCAATGATAAAATCACTATAAAGAGTGATGATATTTATCCTAAACTCATAAAGTTTTACTCGGAAGTAGAAAAACAACTAAAAACACCTAAACAAATCAAAATACTTAAAAATTGGATAGGTATGATGTTACTGTTGATAGAAGATATCGACAAAAATGAATTTTGGAAAAGTAGATCAGCATCAAATAAAAGATACAATTCTTCAATAACCAATATATCAAAGAAATTCAGAGGATATCTAAAATATGACAATCAGCAACTGATTCAAGTAGATGTAAAATCTAGTCAGGTTTATGTATTAGCTAGTTTGCTTAATCATCAATTCTTTAAACAAAAAGGAGATTATTCATTCTATAGATTAACAAAAGATCTAATTGATAAGAAAACAAGAAAAGAGGTTATGCTTTACATGTTTTCCACATTAATGTTTGCGCAATTTTCTAGTAAACCTATAGGAGATATTTCCCCGGACACCTTAGATCATGAGGAATTTAAAAAGTTTCGAGACGCACCATTTTCTGAAGATTTCTATTCCCACATTTGTCATTTGGAAAATAACTCATTCCCAAGTTCAGAAGAAAGAGATGCAATTAAGTCTGGCATCATGTATCTACTCTTTCAAGACTTGTATGCACATCGTAAAAATGTTGAAAGTGTTAAACTATTCAAGCGAATTTATCCATTTGTAAACAGGTGTATAGAACGCCTTCTTTCAGATATTGGCAAGTCAAATTTCGCCTTGTTTCTCCAGAGGGCTGAAAGTTACCTAGTTCTTGATTGTATTGTACCTGAGTTTCACAGATTGTGTCCTGAAGCTCCAATTTTTACAATTCACGATTCAATTCTAACAACTCAGAAATACAAGGATCAGTTATATGATGTTATGAATACGGTTTTAACTGAGAGAACGGGTATTAAACCCGGATTGACAGTTGAAAACATAAAAGAGATAGATTTTACGCAAGAATCTTATGTCATCGAAATGGTCAATAGAATAATAAAAGATTCCAAGCCGTCACGTTATAAAGAGCTCAAGAATTCACTTCTGAAAAATTGTATTGAAAAAGCTGAAGAATTTATTTCGGAGTGGAACGTAACCAGTAACCATATATCGAATGATAAAAAGGATATGGAAGAGAGCTGAGTCGATTAGGCATAACAGGGGTTGACTTTTAGAATAATTTCCTGTATACTTTATCGTATGTGTCTGATATAAAGACCATTATAACGTAAAATCTATTATATATGACGGAATGAACAAGCAAGATTCAATAAGAACAATCAAGGAGGAGCTAGCAGATGTTCCGAGAACAGACATAACGCTAATCATCAACCTTTTGAATAAATTAGCTCAAATTGAATACGACAATTACGTAAAACTAAACCAATGAGAACAATTATCTACAAACGGGTAAGCACTGATGATCAAGCCGATCGAGGATATTCACTTCAACATCAGGAAAGTGTAATGAGACAATACTGTGAAATGAATAATTACCCTATTGTAAATATATACACTGAAGATTTTAGTGGTAAAGATTTTAATCGTCCAGAATGGGTTAAAATTATAAATTATCTCAAGAAGAATAGGGGTGAGGTAGATCAGATATTATGTCTTCGTTGGGACCGTTGGTCAAGGAATCAATATTTGGCACTCAAAGAAATTAAAACACTAGAAAAATACGGAGTCCTCATATCAACGGTGGAACAGCCAATAGACCTTTCAAGCCCAGACAGTAAGGTGCTTTTGAGCTTATACCTGACACTCCCAGAAGTTGAAAACGATAAAAACAGTATTAGAACTACTGAAGGGATGAGGAGGTCGCGCATTGAAGGCTGTTGGACAGGTGCTGCTCCTCGTGGTTATGATAATTGCAAGATTGACAACAAGTCAACCTTAATACCAAACGAGGCTGCACCATACATAAAAGAATGTTTCGAAAGATTTGCTCTAGGAATATATTCAGCCAATGAAGTTAGAAAGTACATTAATGGAAAGAAGTATTCTTATAAACGTGGAACATTCTACTTGAGTAAATCAACCTTCTATAATACAATCCGGAATATTGCATACACAGGTAAAATAAAAGTAAAAGCGTGGAAGAAAGAACCGGAGCAAATAATAGTTGGTCGTCACCCTCCGATAGTGTCTGACGTCCTTTTTAAGAGGGCCAATGATTATCTGGAGGGAAGGGTTAGAAATTGTGACTTTAAATCTGAAAAAAGTGACCTATACCCTTTAAAAGGATTTATGAGATGTTCCAAACACGATCGTGCTATTACCGCGTATAAATGTCAAAGTAGAAATAAAACTTGGCACCATTACTATCTGTGTACTAAACCAAAATGTCGAAGGTTCAGAGTGGATTGGGCGCACGAACAGATTAAAAACCTTTTGGATAAGATCTCTTTTACTGCAGGTATGGTTAAGGTTTACAAATCGCAGCTTGAGGCACTGATAGATAGAGAGGATGTCACAAGAAAGACTGAAATCAAGCGATTAAATGAGTCAATTGAAAACTATGGTCGTCGACAATTAAAACTACAGAATTCTTTTCTTGATGGAGATATTACCTCCGTTGATTACAATGGGATGAAGTCCAGAATTGAGTCTGAGATTAGTGAAAAAAAGGATCAACTATCAAATTTGAAGTCTGTAAAGAGTCCTTTTAAGGTGTATCTCAATAAAACTCTTCCAATGATTGAAAACCTAAGCCAGTATTGGGATGAGGCGGATGGTGAGACTAAAAGGAAAATTCTTGGTTGCATCTTTAAGGAAAACTTCGAAAATTTTGATTTTGAGAGTTGCAACCAGATATTCACTCCAGAGATTGAATCTATTCTGTTGGCCAGCAAGGTTTTGAGAAATGATGTAAATAAAAAGGAGGTCAAAAATGACCTCCTGTCTATAATGGCGCCCTCACCTGGACTCGAACCAGGGACCTATTGATTAACAGTCAACCGCTCTAACCAGCTGAGCTATGAAGGCGTCTTTTGCTTTTTGTTGACTCAGGTTTACTGCCGTCCTTTCAAAAGCGAGTGCAAAAATAGATTTTTACTTGAAAACAGAAATACTTTTTGGATTTTATTTTGGAATAATATTACAGCTCCCTAAACCGGCAACTTTTGTTGTGATTTTTCTCCCTTTTTGTACGAAAACAGCTGGAGTAGCCGCCCCTGCTAATAGGATGTCGCCTGCTTTGAATGGTTGATTGTACTTAGCCGCAAGTCGAGAAGCATTACTGATAGAAAGATATGGGTTGTCTAGGATCGCATTACTGCTATCGCTTTGCATGACTTCTTTGTCAAAAAGGAGGCTCATTTCCAAATCATTAAGCGATTCTGGCAGCGGCTGCCACGCCCCAATTACAAAGGCTGATGATGAACAATTGTCTGCAATAACATCTTCTAGCGAAAACTTGAAATTTTCGTAACGTGAATCTATAATTTCTATGGCTGGAGCACATGCTTGTATGTATGCTGGTATTTCTTCTAGACTAATCTCGCGATCAAGATCTTTTTTGAGTAAGAAGGCTATCTCAGGTTCAGCTCGTGGATGAATAAATTGATTTAGCGGCAGTTCATCGCCATTCTTGTACCACATCTTATCTGTAAGTGGACCCCATATCATATCGTGTACACCCATTTGCTCCATTTTGGCAAAAGAGGTAAAACCCAGCTTGAGACCTACAAATTTTTCTCCACGGGTTAGTCTCTCTGCCATAGAGAGTCGTTGTATCTTATAAGCTTGCTCTTCTGTAAGTGAGGTAGTATGACTTATTTGGGAGGTAACTTTAGCATTTGCGGCGGCTGAATCTAGTGTCTTTGCTATCTCGTTCAAGTTCATTACTGCGAATTTAATTATAGAATTGTGTATTATTCGAAAAAAGTGGATTTACCTAAGAGAAGGATTGTCGATGGATAAAGTACTTTTGCCGCCATGAGTTTATTGGTAATAGGAAGTGTGGCTTTTGATGCCATAGAGACGCCATTTGGCAAAACAGATAAAATAATAGGCGGTGCTGCAACTTACATAGCATTGAGCAGTAGCTACCTTGCAAATAAGGTGAATCTTGTAGCCGTAGTGGGTGGTGATTTTCCTAAAGAAGATATCAAACTACTACAAGACCATGGTGTAGATACTGAAGGTCTTCAGGTTAAGGAAGATGAAAAATCATTCTTTTGGAGTGGTAAATATCATAATGATATGAATAGCCGTGACACCTTGGTTACTGAGCTCAATGTGCTTGCTGATTTTGATCCTGTAATACCTGCGAGCTATCAAAGTAGTGAGTACGTGATGCTAGGAAATCTCAGCCCAGATGTACAACGAAAGGTTATAGAACGAATGGAAAATAAGCCGAAACTCATTGCAATGGATACCATGAACTTTTGGATGGATATAGCTCGTGAGGAGCTAGATAAGACTATTGCTATGGTAGATGTACTCATTATTAATGATGAGGAGGCTCGCCAGCTGAGTGGAGAATACTCGCTCAAAACAGCGGCAACTAAAATTATGGCAATGGGTCCTAAGTATTTGATAATCAAAAAAGGGGAGCACGGTGCATTACTCTTTGGGGAAGATAAGGTGTATTGCTGCCCAGCATTATTGTTGGAGTCTGTATTTGATCCTACGGGTGCGGGAGACACGTTTGCCGGTGGATTCATAGGCTACTTGGCCAAAACTGATGACACCTCATTTAGCAATATGAAACGTGCTGTAATATATGGAAGTACTATGGCTAGTTTCTGCGTAGAGAAATTTGGTGCAGAGCGAATAGTAAACTTAAGCGATTCAGAAATTAATAGTAGGGTGCAAGAGTTTATAGACCTTAGTCAGGTTAAGATTTCACTTTAAAAAAACATTTTGTGACGGCTAATCCCTTCCATAAAATATCAAGTGCCAAAGCTCTTGATTTACTTGCAAATGGTGAGGCTATTTTTAATAGTTATGTTGAAGGGAAGATTAAACTTCTTAAACTTGAGAGTTTTTGTCAAACTATTGAGTTTAGAAATTGTATTCTGTCCTCTTTTTCTGGAGCGGTTACTACGTTTTCATTCTTCGAAGGAAATCTGGTTTTTGAAAATTGTAATTTTGATGATTATTTGGATATTCAAGCTGGAATTAATTCTTGCTTAGTGCGATTTGTGGGAAACACTTTTAATGAATTTGTCAATTTCTTTGATCGTTCGTTTATTGGTGAGGTGGTAGTTTTAAAAAGGCACTAATTTACTTTCATCGGAACAATTAATAACATCTACTGAAGAGATTTTTGTAAAGAATAATATTGGGATACTAAATTGCGAACACGAATAATAGTATAATTTCAACCTTGACTAATTCAAAATTAATCTCGAAAATCTGGAAACAGAAAACAGAACCTGACCAAGCTATGGTGAATGTATTAACGAGCGAACTAAATGCTCCTGAGGTCATAGCAAAGATGCTAGTACAACGCGGAGTGGATTCTCCCGAAAAGGTAAAAAAATTCTTCAATCCACGTATTGGCGATATGCACGACCCATTTCTGATGAAGGATATGGACAAGGCAATAGAGCGAATACAAAAAGCTCAAGAGCAGGGAGAAGGGGTTCTGATATTTGGAGATTACGATGTGGACGGCACTACATCTGTGGCGTTAGCCTATTCTTTTTTCAAAGACAAATTCGACAAGATAGACTACTACATACCCGATAGGTACAAGGAAGGCTACGGAATTAGTAACGATGGGATACACTATGCTAAGGCTAATGGATTGAGTCTCATTATAGCATTGGATTGTGGCATTCGTTCGGTGGATAAAGTGGCGTATGCCTCTTCATTGGGCATCGATTTTATTATCTGTGATCACCATCTGCCCGGCAAAGAGATTCCGGATGCAGTGGCAGTGCTTGACCCAAAACGCAACGATTGTGATTACCCATTCAAAGAATTGGCAGGCTGTGGAATAGGACTTAAGTTGGCTCAGGCTTATTGTCAAGTACACGATTTAGACGAGCGTGACTACCTGCAATATTTAGATTTTGCCACACTTAGCATAGCGAGTGATATAGTTCCCATAGTAGATGAGAATAGAATTATTGCTCACTACGGGCTGAAGATTATAAACCAACAACCACGATTGGGATTGAAGAAACTCATAGAGGTGTCTATCAATAAGACGGACCTCAGTATCGGCGATTTAGTGTTTTACCTTGGACCTAGGATAAATGCTGCGGGTCGTATGGACGATGCCAAAAATGCGGTAAAAATGCTGATAGCCGAGGATAATGAAACGGCTAACACCTTTGCTAATGAGCTACAAACTCAAAATGCAAGCAGGAAGCTCGTAGACCAAAAAATTACGGCTGATTTCCAAGAAATAGTAGCCGCTAATCCCCAATTATTGGATAGAAAAACGCACGTTTTTTATAAAGAAGACTGGCATAAGGGTGTAGTGGGCATAGCGGCAAGTAGGGCCATAGAATTATATTACAGGCCAACGATCATTTTGACTAAGAGTGGAGATGGGGTGTTAGCGGGGAGTGCTCGTAGTGTAAAAGGTTTTGATGTGCACGAAGCTTTAGAAAAATGCAGCGAGCATCTATTGCAGTTTGGTGGGCATATGTATGCCGCTGGTATGACTATGAAAATGGAAAACTTGGATGCGTTTCGTGAGGCTTTTGAGAAAGTGGGAGAGGAGATGCTTACTAAAGAATTGCTTACTCCAAAGGTGTACTATGATGCTAAAATCAATATAGAAGAGGTGAACGATAAGATGCTAAATATCATAAACAAAATGGCCCCCTTTGGTCCGGCAAATATGACGCCTGTCTTTTATGTAAATAATTTGCGAGATGATGGTACAGGGCGTATTATCGGCAAAACAGCAGAACACATACGACTGAATGTGAAGCGTGAGAAGGACTCACTTGCAGCAGTAGGATTTGGTATGGCTGACAAATTGGTGGACATAAAAAAAGCAAGCTCTTTTGAAGCTTGCTTTCAGATAAATGAAAATATCTTTAATGGTAATCGGAGCCTTCAGCTTATGCTGAAAGACGCAAGACCTACCAACGATGTTTAATGTGTTTACGCTTAGTGAGGTTGATGTCTAAAGCAAGGTATCCAACCGCTGAAAAGTTGCTAGAAGTTCCTAGTCGTGTATCTTTATAAACATTAAGCATGCCATAGTTAGCTCGTGTTCCTACAGATAGTCTGTACTTCCCTTTGTCGCCAAGCTTAAAGTTGACCCCCATGCCAGCTACTATTCCTACATCTAGCTTACGAGGTTCTTGTTGTGCTAAGGTTATAGAATCGTCTCCGCCTTCATATGACGCGATAATGCTAGCATCAAGAAACGGAGTGACCGCAAGTCCGTAAGATAAGTATGGTCCACCTTCTATAAAGAAATAAGAGCTAGGCTGACCGGTTCTATAAGGTTTGAGTTCTTTTTTTCTGAAAGGGATTTTATATTGTATAGTTAAAGGAACTTGTACATACGAGCCACCCGCTAAGAAGTATATCATTTGATCATTCGCATCAGGCACGCCAGTAGGGTAAGACATTGATCTTCCGTCTAAGAGGATATTGCCTTCAGCGATTAGTCTATTAGATAGCTGGTGCTTATATCCTAAGCCAAATGTGGTAGCTAATCCAGGAGTTATACCTGCTGGACCTATAGCAGTAGATATTCCTCCGCCAGTTTTTACTGTTAACCATTGCTGTGCGCTACTTACTAGTGGTAAAGTAGCGAGTAGGCATAAAGTCATTATTGTCTTTTTCATCTCGTAATTCTAATAATTCAACAAATATACTTGAAATCAGATATTACTTAATTATTTGTATGCTACTTTTGGCCACAAGATGCGTCTCAGAGCCGAAAATCTGGTAAAACAGTACAAAAAACGTAAGGTGGTAAACGATATGTCTCTAGAAGTAGAGCAGGGAGAAATCGTTGGATTACTGGGCCCCAATGGAGCAGGGAAAACCACCACTTTTTACATGGTGGTAGGTTTGGTGAAGCCTGATGGTGGACACGTATATTTAGACTCTGAGGACATTACCAGTCGGGCGATGTATCAACGTGCACAAAAGGGAGTAGGTTACTTACCCCAAGAAGCATCTGTTTTCAGAGACCTTACCGTAGAGGACAACATCAGTGCCGTATTGGAAATGACTAATAAAAGTAAGGAGGAGCAACAGAATAAAACCGAGACGCTTATCGCTGAGTTTGGGCTGGAGAAAGTACGAAAGAACCTAGGGAAAGTCCTTAGTGGTGGTGAACGTAGACGTTGCGAAATTGCCCGTGCCTTGGCTACGGATCCTAAGTTTGTGTTGTTAGATGAGCCTTTTGCAGGTGTAGACCCCATCGCTGTTGAGGATATTCAAGAAATTGTTCAAAAGCTAGTTACCAAAAATATTGGAGTACTTATCACAGATCACGATGTACAAGCAACATTAAACTTGGTGGACAGAGCCTACTTGCTCTTCGAAGGGCGTTTACTCAAAAAAGGAACTCCGCAAGAACTAGCGGATGATGAAATGGTACGTAAGGTTTACCTAGGTAGCAATTTTGAGTTACGACCTTAAATATTTATAAATTCATTATTCCTTTATCAAGGTAAGAGAGGTGCTGATAGGGCCAAACTGAAGTGATGAATACGAAAAGTATTCTATTATCTAGCAAAATACTCCTTCACCTTTTTCTGGTAATAAGGCTGTAATTCGGGAGATACACTTCGGAGAAGTTCGGTTTCCTTTTGCTTTTCTTCAAGGTACTTCTTTATGCTAGGCGGTATGGCTCGTTCTTCTTCCGTTCCCTCGTTGGAGGTTCGCTTATTGTCTTGTTCTTGTTCGCGTTCAGCTTTCTCGTGTTCGCTTAGCTTTATCTCTATCTGATTTAATTTTTGGAAGGTCTGACTATTCAGTCGCTTGTTATAGAGGTCCTCTTCCAATTTGTCCATCAAGTCTTCGGTCTGCTTGAGATCTCCTAAGCTACCACCTTGGCCTTCTTTCTGAAGTTTGCTTTTAAGCTCCTGCAGTTTTTGGCGTATCGCAGCTTGTTGTGCTGCCATTTCTGCAAATTCCTTGCTACCGGGTTTTCCTTTGCCTTGTTTTTGTCCTTCTTGCAGCTCTTTCATTTGCTTGGCGAGTTGTTGCTGCATTTTTTTGATGGCGTTAGCATTTGGTTTTTGTGGCTTTTTACCGCTAGATCCGGGTTTCTTGCATTCGCCCTTTGGCTTGCCTTTGTTTTCTTGTTGAGCTTTCATTTGCTCCTGCATTTTTTTGAGTGATTCGCTTAGCATGAGGGCCAGATTATTGTAGCCGGTCATAGCATACTGCTGATGTACTATTGCATTATTCGTGTAGCGTTCACCAAGGTATTTAACTGATTTGTCTAAGTTGTCATTTACACGTGCTACTTCCTCATTTACAAATGATTGTATCTGAATGTTTCGCTTGCTTAAAGCAAGTAAAGAGTCTTCCACCATTTTGGTTTCGTCCTTTATCTTCCGTTGGCGTTGGCGTAGTTCTATGTACTTAGGGCTATATCGTCTGTTTTCTTTGAAACCGTCTATCAGTTGCTCTTGGTCAAAAGAGAGTTGTATCAAATTTTCGAGTATTTGCCTTAGGTTGTTATAATCTTCCTCTTGCTGTTCCTCCTGAGAGTCTTGCATTTCTTGTTGCATTTGCTCGGCCATCTCCTTCATTTTCTCCGCAGCTTCTTCCATACTCTCTGCAGCACTTTTATTTTTACCCTTGCTCTGTTGTTGCTGAGCATCATCCATTTTTTGACTTACGTCTTCTTTACTTTCCTCTTGCTTGCTCAAGTCTATGGGAGACTCTAGCTCTTCATTTTTCTTGTCTATATCTTCTAGGTCTTTTTTTACATCGTCAAACTCTTTTTTGAGTTGCTCTTGCTCTTTGGTGAGTTCTTCATTCTTACCTTTTTTATTTTTAGTTTTTTCGGCGAGCTCCTTTTCTTTTTTCGCAAGTTCGTTTAACTTGTCTATGGTCTCGTTTAGTTTTTTCTCTAGTTCTAGTTCTTTGAAAAGTTCGAGCATACGATCCATTTCCTTGCTTATTTCTTTTTCACTGAATTTTAACTCATCCATCGCCTTCTGGAGTTCATCTTTCTTGTTTTCTTCGAGCAGTTTTTGGATTTTCTCCATCAGTTCTCTGGTTTCATCATCTAGCACCTCTTCCATAAGCTCTTCTAGCTTTTTCTGCTTTTCGAGCATACTTTCTTCCATACGGTTAAACTCCTGCTCTTTGTTATTCTTTTCTTTACTCTTATTTACGGCATCACGTATTTTTTGCTCTAGCTCTTTTTGCTTGTCCAGAAGGTCTTGTATTTTCTTTTTGTCGTTCCAGTCCAGATTTTTCTTTTCAGTCATCATTTTTTCGATGCTCTGTATCTCCTTTTGTAATTCGGCTGCATCACTTTGTGCACCAGCCATGGAGCTTTTTATCTCTTGGTTTGCCTCTTCTGTTTGTTCTTTCAGCTCCTTGAGCGACGGTGCTTTGTAAGTGCTCGGAGCAGTTTTAGTTTGTTTGGCTCCATTTACCCCGTCATTATCCCATATCGTGAAGTAGTATTCTATTTCATCCTCCGCTACTACATTGAGTGCATCTAGGTTCCAATAGTGATAAAAAGTTTGTGAGGATATACCTCTATCTATACTTACCGGTAGTATGCCTTCTTTGCCTTTATTCTCATCGCTCGCCGTTTTTTTGAACCGGTAGTGAAATTGCAGCTTGCTAAAACCGTGGTCATCAGATACATCACCCAAGAAGTAGAATACCTTATTGCTTAGGCTATCTTTTTTTCGCTCTACGGCTATTTGAGGGTACTCGTCAGGTATCACATTGATTTGGTAAAAAATAGAATCACCGTCATTTACGTCGTCGTTTTTAGCATTCACCTTTAGCAGTGTAGACCGCATAAATCGCTTGGCGAATGATAGTTTGTTAGCCTTGGGTGTTAAGTTTTTATCATCTGGAGCTATGGTTAGATTCGTTACGTTTTTGGTATCAAAATTCCATTGAATAGTTGTGCCTTGTGGTACGCTTATTTCACCTAGATTGCGAACTTTTTCGTTATTTAGTCCCAAGTACTTGGGGTACTTGAGTGTAGCACTGTATCCTACAATGCTTGGCTTCAGTGCCAAGTCAATGGTGTACTCCTCGCTCGTAAATCCGCCTGCTTCAAAATAGATATTCTCGGTACGTTGTATGTTGCTGATGGTGTAATTGAATTTGCCTAACACATCAGCTTTCATTTTGTAACGCTGTTTACCTATATGGATATATGCATTTGTTGGAATCTGCTCGCCCTCTAGGCTGAGAGGAATGTCTATATGCTGGTTTTGGATAGCTTGTTTGCCGTCCAAGTCGGTGATGAATGCGAATGGAGCCTCTATCTCAAAGTGCTGGTTATAGTTCACTACCCGCTCGGTACTTTTTTTGAAACCTGGACTTACGATGAGTATGAAAATAAGTGCAAGGGCAGGAATGAGAGCGAATTTTACGTACTTGAGATTGGCTTTGTAAGGTATTGCGTTGGCAAATGGCACAGGGTTGAGTTGCTCCGTACGCTGTTCTATGCTTGCAAGCAGTAAATCATTATTAGTCTCATTCGCCTCGTTTTGTAGTTGTAAGGTGTTGAGTAGTTTATCCTTTACCTCAGGAAAATGATTGCCTATGAGTTTAGAGGCCTCATTTATACCAAATTGCCGATTAATGTTAATTAGGCCAAGTATAGGTCTTACAATATACCAAATCAGAACAGCAATGCACAAAAGGATAAAACTGTAAAAAAGAAAGGCGCGAGTGCTCGTCCCAAATCGTGCGAAATACTCAAAAAACGCCAAGGTAAAGAATGCAGCAAAAACTAACGATATACCCAAAATTGCTCCTTTGAGGAGTTGGTTTTGGTAATACTTCTTAATGAAATTTTCGAGCTTTTGTATGAGTGTATTCTGTATCACTAGCGGCTTAATCCTATGAACGCAAATGTAAGGTATTTGTTGCGTTGTTTTGATGTGAGAGGGTTATTCGAACCAATATGTGACACCCTGCGTTCATTAATTTTAGAGGCTAGATAGAGGATCAACTAATTGCTACATTATTCTTCTTCATTTCTTGGCAAGAAAACCACCGATAAGCGATAAAACCGTAGCTAAGCGTTATTTTCGTGTCATCGTTATGAAGAAAGTATTTTTAGCCATATTTATATTGCCGTTGCTATTCGCTGCAAGCGAGTATACCGTGGATATTACGAAAGCACCGCACAAAATAAAATGGTATGATTTCAATACTGGTTTTGAGCTCGCTCAAAAAGAAGGAAAGATTGCCATAATAGACTGCTATACAGACTGGTGTGGTTGGTGTAAGGTGATGGACAAAAAGACATTTACCAATGACAGTATCGTACAGCGATTTAATGAAAATTACATCGCCATAAAATTCAACCCTGAGAAACCGGGTAAGTATAATGCTGGGACTAGCGATTCGCTGAATGGCAGACAGTTGCTCTTGGCTTTGTCCAACAATAAGCCAAGTGGTTATCCTACGTTCTTCTTCTTTGTACCTCAGAGCAAGAAAATGTTTCAAGTGCCGGGTTACCAAGACGTAAAGAAATTTAACGAAACGCTGGATAACGTGGAGCGATATCAAAAAGCAGTGATGAAGTGACGTTGCTCAATCCGCAGAATTAACCAAAAACTAAAAATCAAAAACAACACATATTGGGACGTAGAAGGAAGAAAGATCAGCAAATGCACTATGAGAATATAGAGTTGCTGGCGGCAGGGGGAGAAGGTCATGCCTTAGCCAAAATAGAAGGCAAGGTGATATTTGTAAAGTATGGAGCTCCAGGTGATTTGGTAGACCTACAGATCGTGGGTCGAAAGAAGAAATTTAGCCTTGCGAAAATCACAAAACTGCATAAAGCAAGTGATTTGAGAGCAGAGCCATTTTGTGAGCATTATGGGACTTGTGGCGGTTGTAAGTGGCAACACATAGACTACGCAGCTCAAGCCAAACTAAAAGACCAGTGGGCCAGAGATTGTATGGAACGCATTGGTAAGATTGAGGTAGAAGAAACGCTCGATATTCTAGGTACTGATGAGCTTCAGTTCTATCGTAATAAAATGGAGTACACCTTCAGCAATAAGCGGTGGTTGTATGACCACGAGTCGCTAGAGGACCTTGACCATACGAATGCTCTCGGTTTTCATGCACCAGGTCGATTTGATAAGGTGTTGGCCATAGACAAATGCTGGCTACAAGATGATAAGGGTAACGCGATTAGAAATTTTGTGTACCAATATTGTATCGATAATGGTTACTCATTTTATGACTTAAAAAACCACGGTGGGCTTATGCGTAACTTGATGTTACGTAATACCAAGTCGGGCGATTGGATGGTGAATGTCGTATTTGCCTTGCCCGAGATGGATAAGATAGAACCGCTGATGGCTGCTATTCAAGCAGAGTTTAACCCAAAGGCGTTGAACTATTGTATCAATACCAAGCTTAACGATAGTATCTTCGACCAAGAGTTTATTCCGTATAGCGGCGATTTTGAAATACAAGAGGAGTTGTGCGGGTTGAAATTTAATATATCTCCCAAATCATTTTTTCAGACGAATCCTGTACAGGCGGAGCAGTTGTACGATGTAGCAATTGATTTTGCTCAAATAAAACCGACAGATGTGGTATATGACCTATATTGTGGTACAGGTACCATTACGTGTGTGGCGGCCAAAACTGCCCAAAAAGCAGTGGGAGTAGAGATAGTGGAAGAGGCGATAGAGGCGGCCAATGTGAATGCCAAAATCAATGGTTTGGATAACGTAGAATTTTTGGCGGGAGATATGAAGGATGTATTTAATGCCGAATTTTATGCTCAGCACGGTAAGCCCGATATTATCATTACCGACCCTCCACGAAGTGGGATGCATCCTAAGGTGGTAGAGTACTTGGCCGAAATAGCTTGTCCTAAAATTGTATATGTAAGTTGCAATCCTGCTACACAAGCAAGAGACTTAGCTATGTTAGACGCCACCTATAAAGTGGTGAAAAGTAGAGCAGTGGATATGTTTCCGCAGACACACCACGTAGAAAATGTGGTGGTATTGGAGTTGAGGTGAAAATAAGAAGAGGTTTTGAAATTGTTCAAGACATTATTTGAAATTACCAGAATGGATTGTCCTTCAGAGGAAAATCTAATTCGCATGAAACTAGACGAGGTTTCTAGTATTATGCATTTGAACTTTGATATACCTAATCGAAAGTTGACCGTGTTTCACGTGGGACAAATTGATGAAATTGAACGTGCAGTTATTGAATTGAATTTGGGTGGAACAAAAATATCCACTGAACGCACTGAACGCACTGAACAAACTTCATTCAAAGAAAACGAAAACCAGAAAAGGATACTTTGGTCAGTACTTGCGATAAATTTTGCGTTTTTTATAATTGAAATGACGACAGGAATTATTTCTAAATCCTTAGGGCTAGTCGCTGATAGTCTAGATATGCTTGCTGATAGTTTTGTTTACGGAATTAGTCTGTTTGCAGTTGGGGGTACTTTAATAAAGAAAAAGCGAATTGCTAAACTCGCGGGATATTTACAGATAATACTTGCAATTATTGGATTTATTGAGGTGCTCAGAAGATTTTTCGGTGCAGAACAACTGCCAGACTTTTCTACAATGATTGTTGTTTCTGTTGTAGCACTTATTGCAAATACAATCTGTCTTTACATTTTGCAAAGGTCAAAGAGTAAAGAAGAGGCTCATATGAAAGCAAGTATGATATTCACTTCGAATGATGTCATAATTAATCTTGGAGTTATCCTGGCTGGGATTTTAGTAAACTATCTTAGTTCAAATAAACCAGATTTAATTATTGGAACAATTGTTTTTGTCTTGGTAGTGCAAGGAGCATTTCGGATACTTAAGTTGAGTAGATGATATCTCGAAAAAGTGAGGATGCACTTATATCCCTGAGATCGCATATCATGTCTAGTGAATAATAGACTAGCTGTTTTTAACTGATATTAAACCTCTAGTTCCATCTCATAATCATCCATCACATAACCTTGCCCGATGTCAAATACGACAGCTCGCCTTATGGTAAAGCTCATTTTTTGATATGCGGCAATGCTTTTGTCGTTATGTTTGTTTACAGTAAGGCGTATGATTTGCAATGCTTTATCAGCTGCAATGGCCATAGCATAATTCATCATCTCTTTGCCGTAACCTTTTCCTCGTTCGGGCTGTGTCACATATATCTTGCTGATAAACAAGTGGTTTTCTCGCTCTTGAATGCAGAGGTAGCCCACAGGTTTGTCTGTTTGCCATAGTGTGTAGTCATACCCTTCTTCTATTTGCTGGGCAATGGCCGCTTCGCTCTGAAACTTGGTGAGCATATAGTTCACCTGCTCAGTTCCTATAATGGGCGTATAGTGCTGCTCCCAAATCTGACGGGCTAGGCGAGCAGTAGCAGCAATATCACTAGCCGATAGTACAGTTTTGCACTGTAAACTAGCGTGTCCCAAAGTTGTAACCTATCGATACACTAATGGGCATGTATATACGCTGACCTTTACCTTCTCGGTAGTGCAAAAAGAATAGTTCATTGATGTTGTTTGACTGTAAAAAGAATCCTTCGGTATCTGGTGTATTTACTGCAGATACATTCACGTTACTCCACCCTATACCAAAGTTGGCATCAAAATAAAGGTTTTCGCCTAGCTTAGTTTGTCCTCCTAGAGTAGCATATATTCCTGTACGAATACGGTTATACTCTACATCTACTTCTTTGCCCCCGCTAAAATCGATGGCTCTGTATTGTTCTAGTCTATTGAAATTTACGTAGCCGCCATCTAGACCCACACCTACGTATAATCCTTCAGGAAGAAGGATTTCTGCGTGTCTTTTACGTTGATAAAAACGCAGCTCAGCACCTGCTTCTAGTCCATAGTTCATGTCTATCACACTCAAGCTATTGAAAGGTATGGTTGCTCTCACACTTACAGTAGGCAGGTTGCCAGCATTGGCTTTCATAGGAGTAGTTTCGTAAGCAAGGCTTAATTTCTGCACCCCAATACCCATCAGGTTAAGTACGTCCAGCTTCGCTATTTTGTAATCTCCTTTTTGTATGGGTAATGTATCTTGAGCCGAGGCAACCGATACGATGAGTACAAGTGTGAAAGTCAGTATATTTTTGATTGTTTGCATGGTTTAGTCTTTTTCTATGGTACTTAATAGTGTTAATGCTCCATTGTTGGCGATACTGTATTGATTCACCCCATTAGGATGGACCGCTATTAGTTTATTGTTTGCTACGATTACATCAAACACTCCAATCAATTCTGTTTCGCGTATCACGAGTGGAATCGTAGGGTTGGATACATCAAATTGTTTGATTTTTCCGTTATCATTTACGTACAGTTGGTTCCCATTTAGTCCTAAGCCAATTGGATTTTCCATTTGTAGGCTATTCACTTCCACAGGAAATCTCTTGTTGCTTATATCTATTACGTCGAGTCGATTCTGCCCATTTCTGCAAGGCTGCCCATCACGTAAAGTTACGTAAGCATAATTTTCGTTGGCCACTACAGGATCGCAACTGGTTACATGAAAATAGGCCGAAGTGTACTGCGGAGAGCTTGCATTGGTGATGTCATATATCAGCATTCCATTCTGCGTTCCTAGATAAATATAGTCACCCAAAGAGAAAATAGTCTCAACTCCGTTGCCCAGCTGGATACTATTTTGAAACTGAGGGTCACTCGCGTTCTCTAGTGAATAGGTAAATAACTGAGATTCTGTAGCTACGTATAAGTGATTTTTGGCAATGGTAAAACGAGCTAGAGAGCCGCCAGTACCTGTTGTGCCGCCACTACTTTGGCTTGCACTGGATTCTGATGAAGTTGGAGAAACGGAGTCTTCGCTACATCCAAAAGCAAGGACTAAACATAAAATTGTTATAATATTTTTCATTCGAATTTTCATTATTGGTTGATATAGCATTCAGGTTTCGGCATTTCTTCTATTTCCCAAGAGAGTATGAGTCCTTTGCTGGCATCTGGACATTCAAAGTAAACTTTGTTGCTCACTATCAGGCTAGTAACAGCCGGTGGTGGACGTTTGGTGTTCTCTATATTGATATGTTCTTGCTCAAATGAGGTAACCTTTACGTCGTTTAGATCATTAATATCTATGGTAATAAGACCTACTCCCATATCTGCATACATATAATTATCTTTTATGGCCACATCTACATTACCAGGAATACTGATAAAATTGATTGCTTGCGGATTGCTAGGATCTGAGTTGTCATAAATGTGTACACCTTTATTTACTTCATTGATAAGCAGCTTGTCACCATATACGTATATTTTTCCTACTTGCTTCAAGCTTTTACTTGGTCCGGTTTTAATGGAAGTTGAGATGTCATCAATGGTGCCATATACAGGCTTGAGTCCTACTACTTTTTCGGTAGTTTCTTGGTCGGTGCAGGCTGTGCTGAGCAAAATTGCGGCAATACCTAAATAGAATATATTTTTCATATTAATTGGTTTGTTGAAATACAAGTTCGACAATACGATATTATTTACACACTTTTGCTATACGCTTTGCAAATATTAGAATTAACTGACGAACAATAGAATATAAAATGGACAACAGTATCTCAGAAAAGGAGAAAGAAATACTCTATAATTTGGAGAGTGATATAAAGGTGCTCAAAAAGGAATTGAACGAAACAGTGAAAGCGGTTGTAGATGGTGGTTACTCTAAATTTCCCATTGTATTAGCTCATACAGAAGACATTGCCATCGCCCAAAAGGTGATTGATAAAAACGAGCATCAAACACACTTTAGTTTCAGTGCAAGCACATTAGAAGAGATGGTGTCACGACGAGTGGTACTCAAAGAAAAAGAAGCGGAGTTCAAACAACAATTTGCCGTGAATGCAGATAAATTCTGTGTACTACTGGTGCATCCCGATAGTATGAAGTTTGTTTTCTCATCTAAATAATAGCCTATATGAAAAGCCTACAGCCCAAAGTTGCCATCGTAATATTGAACTACAATACGCGACCGTTACTCGAGCGATTTTTGCCGTCGGTATTAGCAACTGATTATAGTAACAAAGAGGTATGGGTGGTAGATAATGCCTCTATGGACGATTCTGTGGAATACGTACAGCAACATTTTTCGGATGAAACGCGTGTCCTTGTTTCGCCCAAAAATTATGGATATGCCGGCGGGTATAATTGGGCACTCGAGCAAATAGAAGCAGATTACTACGTTCTACTTAATAGCGATGTGCGTGTACCCAGTAATTGGCTCAAGCCATTGGTAGAGTTGGCTATTGCCGATAAGCAAGTGGCGGCCATTCAGCCCAAGATAAAAGATGCCGTACGAACAGAACTATTTGAGTATGCTGGAGCAAGTGGGGGATACTTGGATAAGTGGGGTTATCCTTTTTGTAGGGGTAGGATATTTGATACACTAGAAGAGGACAAGCAGCAGTATGATGATTTACAGGAGGTGTTTTGGGCTACAGGTGCGTGTATGTTTGTAAGAGCCGATGTTTTTCATCAAGCAGGAGCGTTAGATGCTGATTTTTTTGCCCATATGGAGGAAATAGACCTATGCTGGCGAATGCAGCGAATGGGCTATAAGGTTATGGTGCAGCCTCGCTCAGAGGTGTTTCATGTAGGCGGGGGTACCTTGACAGAAGGTTCTGATAGAAAGTATTTCCTCAATTTTAGGAATAACCTCGTGCTTCTTGCCAAAAATCATAGTTCCCCTTTTTGGTTTTTTATCATCCTCTGGCGTATGGTATTAGATGGTATCTCTGCGTTAAAATTCATAGTAGATGGTAAAGCCTCACTCTTTATGACCATCATAAAAGCACATTTTGCTTTCTGGGGCAAGTTTCACACGATACTGGGTAAAAGGCGTTGGGTAAAAAGCTTAGGAACCGAAGATGTGACACTTTATCCTAAATCTATAGTATGGCAATTCTTTGCCCAAGGCAAGAAGAAATTTACTGATTTATAATCGACTGAATAGCAAGGGAGTATCCTTGCAGCCCGAGGCCATAAATTCCGCCGCGACAATATTGGGCCAAGAGCTCTTGATGACGTTCTTTTTCGCGTGTATATGTATTGCTAATGTGAATACCAATGACTGGAGTTTTTATAGCTGCTACTGCATCGGCTAGGGCTACGGCTGTATGTGAATATCCGCCTGCATTTAGGATGATGCCGCTATAGTCCTCGTATTCTGTGGCATGGAGCCTATTTATAAGTTCACCTTCTATATTGCTTTGATAATACTGGATATATACTGTTGAAAATTGGTTTCTAACTTGCGTCAGAAAGTCTTCAAATCGCTCAAAACCATATATACTTGGTTCTCGCTTTCCGAGCAAGTTCAGGTTGGGTCCATTTATAATCAGTATTTTCATAAGATGTCCTTTCTATGAACGTCCAAAGTTATACATTTGTTCGTATAATCTCACTGTATGAGCGATCCTATAAAACACGAGTGTGGCGTGGCCTTCATCAGGCTCAGAAAACCACTTGAGTACTACAAAGAAAAATACGGTACGGAACTGTATGGACTGAATAAACTCCAGATGCTGATGAACAAGCAACTGAACAGAGGTCAAGACGGTGCAGGAATGGCCGTGATAAAGTTGGATCCCAAATATGGTAGTAGATACATAGCACGAGAACGAGCAAAAGGTGCTGGTGCCGTATCTACCTTGTTTGAGCGTGTGAATAAGCGATTGGCCTCGCTAGATCCGGTAAAGGCTAATGATACAGCGTGGCTTAAAAAGAAATATCCTTATGCAGGTGAGATACTCCTGGGGCACCTTCGCTATGCGACCCACGGTAAAAATAGCATAGAGAACATACACCCTTTCTTGCGTCAGAATAATTGGATGAGTAGAAATCTTGTTCTAGCAGGCAATTATAACGTGACGAATGTACGCGAGATGTATCAACAGCTTATTGACCTAGGGCAGCACCCTAAGGAGATAAGTGATAATGTAACAATGCTCGAAAAAATAGGACATTTTTTGGATGATGAGAATGAGCGTTTATACCACGAGAGTAAATCTCAAGGGCTTGATAGCTTGGCAAGTGCGGAGTACATTAAAAATAATCTCAATCTAGAAAATGTTCTCAAAAACTCGTTTAAAAGTGTAGATGGGGGCTATAATATGGTAGGACTTATAGGGGACGGTAATGCATTTATAATGCGTGACCCCAATGGTATCCGACCTAATTATTACTATGCCAATGATGAAGTAATAGTGGTAGCAAGCGAGCGTCCTGCTATACAAACGGCATTTGACTTGAAACTAGATGATCTGAAAGAAGTAAAGCCTGGGAATGCGTTAATTGTAAAACGTGATGGGAGTTTCTCGGAGAAACAAATTTTAGAACCTTCACCAAGACTCTCGTGCAGCTTTGAGCGTATATATTTTTCCAGAGGAAGTGATGGTAAAATACACGAAGAAAGAAAACGCCTAGGCCGTAAGATATCGCGAGAAATATTAAAACGCCTAGATTTTGATATTCGGTCTACCGTATTCTCCTACATCCCTAATACGGCTGCAACTTCGTATTATGGCCTGATAGATGGCGTGTATAAGTACCTGGATAAGTGGAAACGCGAGCAATTGCTCAAAATGGGCAGCGAGGCCACACCCCAAGCCATTGATAAGCTATTGGCAGTGAAAATTAGAAGAGAAAAACTGCTCGTAAAAGATGCCAAAATACGTACATTTATTGCACAGGATGATGGTCGTGATGATTTGGTAGGAAACGGATATGACGTCACCTATGAGGTAGTAAAACCATCGGATACTTTGGTCGTGGTAGATGATAGTATAGTAAGAGGAACAACACTTAAGAAAAGCATCCTACGTATACTCGATAGGCTAGGCCCTAAGAAAATAATCGTAGCCTCCAGTGCTCCTATTATAAAATTCCCTGATTGTTACGGGATAGATATGAGTAGAATGAATGAGTTCATAGCTTTTCAAGCTGTAAAAAGCTTGTTAGAAAAGGAAGGTGATCTTGATTTCTTAAATAGAATACATGAGCTGTGTAAGCAAGAATTGCTTAAGCCTGTAGAAGAAATGGAGAATAAAGTGAAGCTCTTGTATGATAGATATACAGACAAAGAGATAGAATCTGAAATAGCGAGACTTGTGACGCCCGCAGAAATGAATGCGGAGGTAGAAATTGTATATCAAACCATAGCAGGCCTCCACGCTTCTTGCCCCAATCACTTAGGCGATTGGTACTTCTCGGGCAACTATCCTACACCAGGAGGTAATGCTGTAGTAAATAGAAGTTTTGTCTATTACATGGAAGGGAAAACAGCAAGAGCTTACTAAGCTTTTGAACGTCTCCTTTTTAAATACTTTTTAGATTTAGATGGGAGGAGAGTCCTGTATAACGGTTAATTTATATCACCACACTACCTATCATACTATCACCAAACCAATACGGTATATCCTCCAGTCCGTGGGCTGGTTTGGTGATAATAAGGTTGGCTTTTTTGCCTACTTGTATGCTTCCTACTTCATCTTGTACTTCCATAGCAAATGCGGCATTGTACGTCAATGCATTAAAAGCCTCCTCGGGAGTAAGTTTCATCTGACTGCACGCCAATCCGAAAGCGAGGTTCAGATTGCTACTGGGTGCAGAACCGGGATTGAAATCACTGGCTATAGCCAATGGAATATTCTTGTCGATGAGTTGTCTAGCAGGCGTATAAGGAATGTCAAGGAATAGCGAGCATAGGGGTAAGGCCGTAGCTATGGTGCTAGAGCTAGACAAGGCGGTATAATCTTCATCTTGCATCACCTCTAGGTGGTCTACCGATAGGGCTCCCATTTCACAAGCCATCTTTACCGCACCAAAACTACTAAACTGATTGACGTGCACCTTGGCCTTGAGGCCGTGTTTGTCTCCGGCTTCTATCACGTGTTTTAGGTCGTCTAGGCTGAAATAGCCCGTCTCGCAGAAAATATCGATATAATCAGCCAATCCTTCTCCAGCTATACGCGGTAGCATCTCATTGCATACGAGGTGTATATACACGTCCTTATTGTTTTTAAACTCCGCAGGCAAGGCGTGTGCTCCCAAGAAGGTAGCCTTGATAGGCGTAGGAGACAGTTGCTTCAAAATGCGAATCACTCGCAGCATTTTCATCTCATCTTCTATGGTAAGGCCGTACCCGCTTTTTATTTCCAAGGCACCAGTGCCTTGTTTTATCGCGTTGCCTATGCGTTCTTGTGCATCGTCGTATAGTTGCTGCTCACTCATAGCCCGCAGCTTTGCGGCACTATTCAGTATGCCTCCGCCTGCTTCGGCTATTTCTTGGTAGGTTTTGCCGTGTAGGCGTTGGTTCATTTCGCCGCTTCTACTCTCCGCAAAAATCATATGCGTATGACTATCTACGTAGGTGGGCAGTACAAGCCTGCCGGTGCAGTCGTGACTATCCAGGTTTAGCTCTGGGCACTCGCTCATCGGGCCAAAGCCCTCTATGCGGTGATTGCGAATAACGAGGTAGGCATTGTCTAGCTTGGTGACTTCACCTTGAGCTGTGCCGCGTTTTATGGTATCCGAATTTTCGGTGATACCTATGAGTTGCTTTATGTTTTTGAGGATGATGTTCATTTGCTGGGGGCAAATGTAAAGCAAGACTTTTCAAAACTTGCTTGCTTTGGTTTTCTACACAGCTTTGTTCAGCATTTCTTTCACCATATTAAAAACCATCGTATTAAACTCTTCTTTGGCTTCTACGTTGTCATTAATTACTTTGTAGAAATCAAAATTCGTTGTTACGTGTTTCAGTAATTCATCTTGAGCTATTTTATCACTCGTAATTCTTGCGTTTTGTTCGTCAGAATGCTCAATAGAGTTTAACATATCTTTATTTTTAGCGACTCCATTTACAATACTTTCAGCCATTTGTCTAACCTTATCAGCATCTTCAAATTTAGTTCCGTAACGGTCGTTAAAAGTTTGAATAATATTTGATAACTGGTCAATTTCTGGGTCGCTTACTCCACCTCTCATTTCTGTTGGGATAGGTTGTAAATCTTCTCCTTGTTCCATTGCTATATTGGTAGTTGCTTCTAGTTGCAGTCGATAGCTATCCATATCAATATTGTCCAAAACTCCTTGCGAAAAGTCAGGCTCAGCCTCTGTTCCTAATTTGTTTTGCAAATAATTTAAGAAAATATACAAACGTTCTAAATACACATTTTCAAAGTCCACAATTTGAGAAAGGAAAATATACAAACGAACATAAGTTTTAACTTTAGCTCTAAAATCTGCTTGTTGCTCTTCTTCTAACTCTTCTCTAAAGCAATTTTATTTTGAATACTTTCAGATTTTTCAAATGCGGTATGACTATTCAATCTAACAGAATATTTCAACTTTCTCACCTCCCAATTTGCAGGAATATCGCCTAACCATTCAATATCACTACATTTTAGTTTGGGATTTGGGTTTATTCCTTTGGTTACGGCTTGGTTTATTATGGCTGCTTTTTGCTCTGTTAATAAACTAACCAGTTGTTTTTTCTTTTTAATAAAACGGGCTATTTTTCTAGTTTGTAATCTAAAAAATTGGCTATGGCGGTTTGTTCTTCAATTGGAGCAGAAGGAATTATCATATTTTTCATTTCCGAATACCTTGTTGTCCAAAGGTCTTCTACAATTCCTCTTCCATATCGGTAATATTCTTCTTTGAAATAAAATGACTTTAATAGATATTCAGAATATCTGAGTTCAAGCCTTGATAGCGACCTACTTTATTTCCTGTTTGACAAGCCATGCCAAAAGCCCATGGATGGTCACAGTCATTGGGGTTTGTGCTGCCATTACCTTCTTCTCCCGAAGGAAAAGTTACTGGGCTTCCATTTTTTGTAGTAGATACTTCTATGGCATCAGCACAGCTAAATTTTGGTAATGGTCCTAATACTTCTTCACATTCATAAGCGTGGTCAAGTGCAGTTCTACCTGAGTCAATAATATCATCATCATTTTTACAGGATTCAAGCATTATTAACATAGAGATAAATCCGAAAGCCATTAATATCACAAAGTTTCTTTTCGTCATTCTCATTTAATATTAATGTTTTTTTTATTGATTCTAACATTAGTATAACAGCAAGTGTAGCAAAAACATGTCGTTTATGCGTCCTGTGGGAGGGATAAACGCAACTAGTAAACGCTCGTTTTAGAAAAAAATGGACTGATCTATCTCCTCCTCTCATCCCCTCCCACAATCTCCTCCTCTCATCCCCTCCCACAATCTCCCCTCGTACCCGCATATCATCCTTTTTTACCCGCGTATAAACGCTAATATTCAAAATTTAGGGGAATTTGTGCCACTTGTTAAATTATTGACATTCAGCAATATAACACGAATTGTGGATTACTTATGCCAAAAAGTGGGGGAGAGTGGTAGAAAGTGGGAAAATTCGTTTTACTTTTGAAACCAAGATTAAAATCAGTGTCTAAACCACTTTACATAGGAGAATTTGAGGCTAAGCTAGACGACAAGGGTCGTGTGGTTTTGCCAGCGGGGCTCAAGAAGCAACTGCCTAAGGATGCCGTGAGTAAACTGGTGGTAAATCGCGGTTTTGAAAAATGTCTTACGCTCTACACCCGCAAGGATTGGGATGCTGAGCTGGAGGGGTTGAGCTCGCTCAATCATTTCAATAAGAAGCATCGGATGTTTATTCGTCAGTTTAGCAACGGTGCTACGGAGGTGCAGTTGGATAACTCATCGCGTATGCTCGTGCCCAAGAAACTATGTGAGTATGCTGAGATTAAAAACGAGGCGGTGTTTTATGCTTACGGTAACAGGATAGAGATATGGAGTAAGCATCTGTACACGGAGATGATGGATGTGGATGCAGATGATTTTGCCGATTTGGCGGAAGATGTACTGGGCGACCAAAATACGGGAGGTGGCGATGAGTAATTATCACGTGCCGGTAATGCTGAAGCCGTGCCTAGATGGGCTGGAGATTAATCCCGACGGAACGTATGTGGATGTTACGTATGGCGGGGGAGGTCATTCCAAGGGAATATTGGAGCGACTGAGTGCTAAGGGTAAGTTGTTGGTTTTTGACCAAGACTCTGATGCGGTAGAAAATCGCATTGACGATGATAGGTTGCATTTCTGCAAGGCCAATTTCAGGTACTTGCAAAATTTCTGTTCTTACTACGGCGTGCAAAAAATAGATGGGCTACTCGCTGACTTAGGTGTGAGTTCGCACCATCTGGATGCTAAGGGGCGGGGATTCTCTTTCCGATTTGGAGAGGCGGGACTCGATATGCGTATGAATACGGATGCGGAAGTGTCGGCTATTAATGTGCTGAATACGTATGAGCAGCCTAAGTTGGCTAAAGTATTTAGAAGTTACGGTGAGCTAGATAAGGCTTCGCCAATGGCTAATGCGGTGGTGAATTATCGTACTGTGAAGCCTATAGAAACTACGGAGGATTTGGAGATGGCTCTCGAGCGATTTTTGAATCCGAAAACCAGAAATAAAACCCTAGCCAAGGTGTATCAGGCGGTGCGTATAGAGGTGAATGCCGAGATGAGTACGCTAGAGCAAATGTTGGATCAGGCCACGGAGCTGCTCCATCCTGGAGGGCGACTGGTCGTAATGTCGTACCACTCGCTAGAAGATAGGCTAGTGAAAAACCTCATACAAACAGGCAATGTAGGGGGTGATAAGAATGCGGATCCCTTTGGCAATCTGCCTAAAGTGTACAAAGCGGTAAGCCGAAAGCCCATAATGGCAACCGATGAAGAAATAGCGGCCAACCCACGGGCCCGAAGTGCAAAACTTAGAATAGCAGAACGTATCTGATGGCAAAACAGAAAAAATCCATCGCTACGCCTGAGTTGAGAATACCTGCAGAATGGATTAACTACCTGTTGTTCCTTTTTGTGGTGGCATTGCTGTATATCTACTTATCGCATCGTACAGACAATATCGTACGCGATATAGAGGCGACCAAAAGAAGCTTGGTAGAAAAGCGAGCAGAGAATATTACGCTCAAATCAGAATTGATGCAACAGCGGTCTAGAGCGAGTCTGGAGGAGCGGTTGGCTGAGCGCGGGGTAAAAGAGCCCAATAGAGCTGTAAAAGTAATACGTAAACAGAAGGATGACTAACGTAAAAAAGAGCATAATGCAGCGTGTGATCTTCGGCATGAGTGTCGTGGCACTTTTTGCGTTCTGGGTTACGTTTCAGATGTTTCGTGTTCAGATTGTGGAGGGCGAACGCCTACTGAGCCTGTCAGACAGCACTACTATTCGTCACCAAGACATTAGCCCTGCTCGAGGAAATATCTATTCGGATGATGGTAATCTATTGTCTACGTCTATGCCTATTTACGATATCCGCTGGGATGCTACTATTGTTAATCAAGATACGTTTGATGCACAGGTGAATGAGTTGGCAACACAGCTCTCTCAGATGTTTCCTGATCATACGGCATCCTATTACTTGACGTTGCTCAAAAAAGCGAGAAAGGATAAGAATAAGTATAAGCTGATACGCCGCAGAGTAGGCTATCACGAGCAAAAGGCGATACGAGATTTTGTGATTTTCAGAAAAGGCCGATACCGTGGCGGTTACCTCTCAGAGCTCAGCACTAAGCGAGTGAAGCCTGCCGGATTGCTAGCCAACAGAACCATAGGGTACAGTACGATAAATAATCCTGGAGTAGGATTAGAACGGGCTTATGACAAAGATTTGGGTGGTTCCAAAGGGAAACGACTAGTGCAGCGTATTTCGGGCGGATTCAGACCGCTCAATGATGAAAACCTCATAGAACCACAAAATGGTCGTGATGTACATACGACGATTAATATCGATTTTCAGGAGATTGCTCAACGCTCGCTGGAGAATGCACTTGTAAAGCACAATGCAAAGCACGGTTGTGTGGTGGTGATGGAAGTAGCCACCGGTAAGATAAAAGCAATAGCTAACCTCAAGCGACGCAATGATGGTACGTATGGCGAGCTTTACAATTATGCTGTGGGAGGTAGTTATGAGCCGGGTTCTGTATGGAAGGTGTTTTCTGCGATGGCGGCATTCGAGGATGATCTCATTGATGTAAATGATTCTATGAATATTTACAATGGAGAGCGTGAATACTTTGGTAAGCCAATGCGGGATTCAGACAAGGGGCGATACACCAAAATGAGTTTTAAGCAGGCATTTGCTCGCTCTAGTAACGTAGCGTTTTCGTCTATCGTATTTGATAATTATGGTAAAAATCCCAGTAAGTACATCTCTTACCTCCGCAAGCTTGATTTAGATAAAACAACGGGCATCGAGATTTTGGGAGAAGAAAAACCATTTCTTAATCATCCGCAAAATTCCAGTTGGTCTCAACTTACACTCCCGTGGTTGGCCATAGGATATGAAAATCAGCACACGCCCTTACAATTGCTTATGGCGTATAATGGTATTATCAATGATGGTATAATGATTAAGCCACGTATAGTAAATCAGGTAACCGATGCGGGGCTGGTTATACGTGATAATAACAAAAAAGTAAAGACCATTCGCGTATGTAGCGAAGAGACGTCGGCCAAGATACGAGAGATCACCGCGGCTGTATTTACCGAAGGGTCTGCACGCAATGTGCGTAGCAGTGTGGTGAGTATGGGTGGTAAAACGGGTACCGCTCAGATTGCAACCCAAGGAGCATACCAAAAAGCAAAGAAGTACAACGCCAGTTTCGTAGGTCATTTTCCTGCGGAAAATCCAGTGTATAGTATGTACGTGCAGGTGAGTGAGCCAAGCAATGGGCAGTTCTATGCTTCATATGTCGCTGCACCTGTTTTTAGCGAAGCTGCCGAAAAGATTTTTACCATCAGTGTAAAACAAGAGGTAGGCAAGGAGCGTAAAGCAGCACCTACGTATACCAAGGGATATTACTCCGATTTCCAGTTGCTCAACAAGGTGCTTGATGTGCAGATGGCGGGTGATGTGAAAGCAGATATCGTAAGTGTAAATGCGGCTAAAGGGACAGTCACTAGTCTGGCAATTGCCGATGGTAAGATGCCTAATGTAAGAGGGCTAGGTGCCAAAGATGCTATGTATCTATTGGAGATGCACGGACTCAAAGCACGAATTAATGGGTACGGAAGAGTAGTAGAACAAAGTCCTGCTCCCGGTACTGTAGTTCGACAAAATAGAACAGTTTATATCCGATTACAATGAAAGTATTAAGCGACATATTATCGGCCATAGCTGTATTGGAAATCATAGGCGATACAGAAGTATCGCTAAGCGGACTTACGCTCGATTCGCGTGAGGTGAAGCCTAATTACCTGTTTGCTGCTACCCGCGGTGCAGCTACGGATGGACATCGCTACATAGCTAAGGCAATAGAGCAAGGTGCAGGTGTAATTGTATGTGAAGATTTGCCAACTGATACGAGCAATGCTACGTACGTGGTAGTGGAAAATTCGGCCAACGCACTTGGTTACCTAGCTTCGGAATATTACGATAACCCAAGCAGTAATCTACAGCTAGTAGGAGTGACGGGTACCAATGGTAAGACATCCATTGCTACGATGCTGTATCAGTGTTTTATGAATCTGGGTCATAAGTGTGGTCTGCTTTCTACTATTAAGTACAGCATAGGAGGCGAAGATTATAAGAGCACCCATACCACGCCCAATAGTGTGCGTATCAATGAGTTGCTCGCTGAGATGGTGAATGCGGGTTGTATGTATGCTTTTATGGAAGTAAGCTCGCATGCGTTGCATCAAGGTCGGACGGCAGGCTTAGCTTTTAACGGAGCCATTTTTTCGAATATCACACACGATCATCTGGATTATCATACCGATTTCAAAGAATACCTGTATACCAAAAAACGACTGTTTGACGGACTAAGCAGCGATGCTTTTGCCATCACCAACAAAGATGATAGAAATGGAAAAGTAATGGTGCAAAACACCAAAGCGAGTGTGTACACCTACAGTCTAAAGTCCGTAAGTGATTTTAAGACAAAGATTATAGAAAGCGATTTTGATGGGATGTTACTCAGTATACGCAATTCTGAAGTGTGGTTACGCCTAGTGGGCAAGTTCAATGCGTATAATGTATTGGCAGTATACAGCACAGCATTTCTGCTGGGTAAGGAGCACTTGGATATTGTAACAGCACTCAGTGCTATCAATAGTGTAGACGGGCGTTTTCAGCATATCAAAGAAGCTGGAATCACTGCCATAGTAGATTATGCCCATACGCCGGATGCCTTGCAAAATGTGGTAGATACCATAAATGCTATACGTACGACCAATGAGCAGCTCATTACCGTAGTGGGTTGTGGTGGCGACCGAGATACCGAAAAGCGACCTGTAATGGCCCGCATAGCCTGCGAAGCAAGCACCCGAGTTATACTTACGAGTGACAATCCGCGTAGCGAAGACCCTAACCAGATTATAAAAGAAATGATGGTGGGCGTAGAGCCGCAACATTTCAAAAAAGTACTGCAAATAAGCAACAGAGAGGAAGCCATAAAAACCGCCATAAGCCTAAGTAATGCAGGAGATGTAATACTCGTAGCGGGCAAAGGTCATGAGACCTACCAAGAGATAAATGGAGTAAAATACCCATTTGACGATAAAGAAATAATAACCAAGAACCTTAAACTAATCAAAGAGTAATGCTATACCACTTATTCGACTATCTACAAGATAATTACAACCTGCCAGGTGCGGGTGTATTTCAGTACATATCCTTTAGGGCCTCATTTGCGGTGATTGTTTCGCTTACTATCTCTATGGTATTTGGCAAGACACTCATTGAGAAACTTCGCAATCTTCAAGCAGCAGAAACCATCAGAACGCTTGGCCTAGATGGTGAAGAGGCTAAGAGAGGTACACCGACTATGGGTGGGCTTATTATCATAGCGGCCATACTCATTCCAACACTCCTTTTTGCGAAGCTAGATAATATCTACATCCAGTTGATGATATTCAGTACGGTATGGTTAGGACTTATTGGGTTTGTAGATGATTATATCAAAATTTATAAAAAAGATAAGGGAGGACTAGCTGGTAAATTTAAGGTGGTAGGTCAAGTAGGTCTTGGTGTCATCGTAGCACTCGTACTTCATTTTAATGATGACGTAGTCGTGCGTGAGCAGTACAAAATAGCTACCGTAGAAGAAGCCCCAGCCGGTGTAGTAGTAAAAGAAATTAACGGGCAGTTGATGTATTTCAAAGATGTGAAAAGCACAACCACCACTCTGCCATTCATCAAAACACACGAGATAGATTACTCCAAAGTATTATTCTGGATGAGTGACACCGCAGCCAAAAAGTGGTCGTGGATTGTGTTTATGCTCGTAGTGATCGTAGTAGTGACGGCAGTATCTAATGGAGCTAACCTTACCGACGGAATAGACGGGCTAGCCGCGGGAACGTCGGCTATAATAAGTGTTACGCTAGCGGCTCTTGCCTTCATAAGCGGTAACCTTATTTTTTCTGATTACCTCAATATAATGTTCATCCCCAATCAAGGTGAACTGGTGATATACGCAGCTTCATTAGCTGGAGCGTGTATTGGTTTCTTGTGGCACAATAGTTTTCCTGCTCAAGTATTTATGGGCGATACGGGTAGCTTGGCTCTCGGTGGTGTGATTGCTGTATTAGCATTGATGCTCCGCAAAGAATTGGTGCTTCCTATTTTATGCGGTGTTTTCTTAGCCGAAAACCTGAGTGTAATGCTTCAGGTAAGCTATTTTAAATATACTAAAAAGAAGTATGGAGAAGGTAGACGCATTTTCAAAATGTCGCCACTGCATCATCATTATCAAAAGCTGGGATATGCTGAGCCTAAGATCGTTGTACGATTTTGGATCGTCGGTATTATGCTCGCCATTTTTACCATCATCACTTTCAAACTAAGATAATTGAGTAACTTGATTTCCATATTGGGTGCTGGCGAAAGCGGAGTAGGTGCGGCCTTATTAGCAAAGCAAAAAGGCTTTGATGTATGGGTAAGCGACTACGGCACTATCAAGCCTCGTTACAAAGATGAGCTAGATACCTATGGGATAAAATACGAGGAAGGTGGCCACGATGAGGCTAAGATACTCACCTCTCAAAAAATCATAAAAAGCCCAGGAATACCCGATACAGCTCCAATAGTGGCAAAAGCTACGGAGAGAGGCATAGCGGTAATAGGCGAAATAGAATTTGCGGCGGCGTATACCGACGCTACGCTTATAGGCATCACAGGAACCAATGGCAAAACGACTACCACAATGCTTACCTACCACTTGCTCCATAAAGCAGGACTCGATGTAGGAATGGCAGGAAATGTAGGTCTCAGTTTTGCCAAGCAAGTGGCTCTAGAGGATAAGGCATATTACGTGTTGGAAATCAGTAGTTTTCAGCTAGACGGAATGCACACTGTTGCTTTAGACTATGCGGTACTGCTCAATATCTCTCCCGATCATTTGGATAGATATGATTCGTATCAAGCCTACATCCAATCCAAGTTTAAGATTAACCAAAATCAGCAAGGTGAGCAAAAATTTATTTACTGTGCTGATGATGAAGATATTACAAAACAACTCGAACATTATTCTACCGCAGCTCAATGCATACCGTTCACCTACGATGGTGGTCCGCTTGCAGAAGGAGCGTGGGTGGAGAATAATCAAATCAACATAACATTAAACAAACCAAAAACAGAATTTAATATGGCTATTAACCAATTAACCATCGCCGGAAAGCACAACACGTACAATTCCATGGCAGCTTCTATCATAGCTAGCTCGTTGCTGATTCGTAAAGAAAGCATCAGAGAGAGTCTTGCTGATTTTAAGAATGTAGAACACCGACTAGAATACGTTTCTAAAGTAAAAGGAATGAGCTTTATCAATGACAGTAAAGCCACTAATGTAAATGCAGCTTGGTACGCACTAGAGAGTCTGGAAGGCCCTATCGTATGGATAGCTGGCGGAGTAGATAAGGGTAACGATTATGCAGCTCTTAGCCCACTTGTGAAAGAAAAAGTACGCATCATCGTATGCCTGGGCGAAAACAACATGAAGCTACACCAAGCATTTCGTAAGGATGTAGATATGATGATAAACGCAAGCTCTGCAAAAGAGGCGGTAGATATAGCTTATAACTTAGGCGAGAATGGCGAGACCGTTTTGCTCTCACCTGCGTGTGCATCTTTCGACTTATTTGAGAACTACCAAGATAGAGGAAACCAATTTAAGCGAGCAGTAAGAGATCTGTGAGAGATTTTTTAGCGAAATATCTAAAAGGCGATCCCTACATCTGGTTCGTAGTATTTGCACTTTCGGTGTACGGCGTATTGGCGGTATACAGTAGCACAGGTGCAATGGCATGGCAAGATAGAGGAGGAGATACGGAGTATTATCTGCTGAAACATTCTGCATTGTTGATTTTTGGTTTGTTCACGATGTGGCTCACGCACATGATAGATATTCAGTATTTCTATCGCATTTCGCAAATAATGCTTTGGCTAGCCGTGCCGCTACTCATTTATACGCTTGTGTTTGGTGTAGAGATAAATGATGCTCGCCGCTGGGTAATGTTGCCGGGAATAGGGCTTACCGTGCAAACATCCGATTTTGCCAAGTTAGCCTTGGTAGCGTATGTCGCCCGATTTATGGCACGCAGGCAAGGAGAGGTGCACGATTTCAAACGTACGCTGCTTCCCATATTAGGTATAATACTCATAGTGTGTCTGCTTATTTTTCCCGAAGACTTTAGCACCTCGGCAGTACTCTTTCTTACAAGTATGTTGGTCTTATTTTTGGGGCGATTACCGCTCAAGCAAATAGGCCTTTTGGCGGGCATCGGAGTGCTTGTGCTAGGGAGCACATTTGCCTATGTGATGAGTACCGACGTTCAGTTTGGGCGTATAGCGACGATGAAAAGTAGGATAGAATCCTTCTCAAACGAAGATGCCGATGGCGGAAACTATCAGAGTAAACAGGCTCAAATAGCTGTGGCACGAGGAGGATTTACAGGAAAAGGCCCCGGCCGTAGCCGACAAAAAGATTTTTTACCTTCTCCCTTTGCTGATTTTATATACGCCATTATCATAGAAGAATATGGAAGCATCTTTGGTGGACTTGCACTTATCGTATTGTATATGTTGCTTTTGTACCGTGCGTTTCGTGTGGTGCTCCAGTCAGACAATTCATTGGCCGCACTGTTGGCTATAGGTCTCGCGTTTAGCCTTGTGGTGCAAGCATTGGTAAATATGGGAGTAGCCGTGAATGTGCTACCCGTCACAGGATTAGCTCTGCCCATTGTAAGTAGAGGAGGTACATCCATATTATTTGTAAGTATTGCATTTGGCATTATACTAAGTGCCAGTAGAACCATTTATCCCAACAGAGAAAATGCCAGCTAGTTATCGTGTACTTATATCGGGCGGCGGTACGGGAGGACATGTTTTTCCGGCTATCGCTATCGCAAATGAAATAAAGGCTCAATATCCGGATAGTATAATTGAATTTGTAGGGGCCAAAGGCAAAATGGAAATGGAAAAAGTTCCTGCTGCGGGTTACACCATTCACGGATTATGGATCAGTGGCTTACAACGACGACTTACACCCAAAAATCTGTCCTTACCTTTTAAGGTAATTGCCAGCTTATGGAAGTCTTGGAGGATAATACGAAAGTTCAAACCTGATTTTACCGTGGGAGTGGGAGGCTATGCGAGTGGTCCGCTCAATTATGTGGCGAGTAAAATGGGTGTTCCTGTTTACTTGCAGGAGCAAAATTCTTTTCCGGGTATTACTAACAAGCTGATGAAAAATGCAGCACGCAAGATTTGTGTGGCGTATGACGATATGCAACGCTTTTTCCCGGCGGATAAAATCGTGATTACGGGCAATCCTATTCGTCAAGATATACTAAGCAGTGAAGCAACCAAGCAAGAAGCACTGACCTATTTTTCTCTTGCTAACCAAAAGAAAACTGTACTCATAGTAGGTGGTAGCCTTGGGGCTCGCACTATCAATGAGGCCGTGGAGCACAATTTAGAAAAATTAGCCAATGCAGGAATTCAATTGCTTTGGCAAACGGGTAAAAATTATAACGGTGAGTTTGGAATATTTGAGTGGGGCACACGCACTGCATTCATCAAACGTATGGATCTCGCATACAAAGCAGCGGATGTTGTGATTAGTAGAGCAGGAGCTATGTCCGTATCCGAGCTTTCGGCACTCGGAAAGGCGACCATATTCGTACCTTCTCCTTTTGTGAGTGAGGACCACCAAACGAAAAATGCAATGAGTTTGGTAGATAAAAAAGCTGCCTTACTGTGCAAAGACTCAGAGGCCAAAGAACAACTTGGTGATATGGCCGTCCATTTAATGAAGGACGAAAGCCACGTGAAACAACTGCAATCACAGATAGCAGCATTGGGCTTGCCCAATGCTGCTCAACGCATCGTAAATGAAATAATAAGAGACCTTGGTACATAAGAAACACATATACTTTTTGGGGATAGGCGGCATAGGCATGAGTGCCTTAGCTCGTTATTTTCACGCACAAGATTATGTAGTGGCGGGTTACGATAAGACTCGGAGTCCACTTACTGATAAGCTGCAGGAAGAAGGTATCGCAGTTTCTTTAGAGGATGATATACAAGCAATTGGTCAAGAATATATTGCCCACAAAACAGGGACTATGGTGGTGTACACGCCCGCTATCCCAAGTGATAATGTGCTTCTAAACTATTTTAAAAATGAAGGCTACTCACTCGCCAAGCGAGCTGAAGTATTAGGCATTGTTACCAAGCAAACGGTAAACCTGAGCGTAGCGGGAACACATGGCAAAACAACAACAAGTAGCATTGTAGCTACTATCTTGCAACATTCCGAAAAGCAGTTTTCAGCATTTTTAGGAGGGATAAGTACCAACCTAGGGAGCAACTATTTTTACCAAAAAGGAAACGCACAGGAACACCTTAGCATCACAGAAGCCGATGAGTTTGACCATTCGTTTTTACACTTGAGTCCAGACTATACGGTGATTACCAGTACCGATGCCGACCACCTCGATATTTACGGCAAAAAAGAAGATTTAGAAAAATCATATGTTGAGTTCTCGCAATTAGTGAGTAAGGAGTCTCATCGCTTTTATGCCAAAGGCCACGCAGCACATATAGCAGGCGTGAGCTATTCGGCTACCGATACCTCCGCGGATTATTTTGCGGTCATCACCCGAAAAGATGGGAAAGGAACGCATTTTAGCATAAACAATAATGTGGGAAAGGATGCAATTCCTGATTTGTACCTCAACATTCCCGGACATCATAACCTAGAAAATGCGATAGGAGCAACGCTTATGTGCCTCAAAGCAGGAGTAAGTATAGCAGCTATACGCAGCGGATTAGCTCAGTTCAAAGGAATAAAACGCCGATTTGAATATGTGATAGATCGGGAAGATATGGTGTATATAGACGACTATGCCCATCATCCTAGTGAACTAAAAGCAATTATTTGTAGCGTAAAAGAACTTTACTCTACCCGAAAAATAACGGCAGTATTTCAACCCCATCTCTTTAGTAGAACACAAGATTTTATGCAGGAGTTTGCTCATGAACTCTCGCAGGTAGATGAGTTGTTGCTATTACCCATTTACCCTGCCAGAGAACTCCCTATTACCGGAGTAACGAGCGAGGCGGTAATGCAGCAAGTGACCTTGACAAATGCCCAATGCTTGGACAAAGAACACGTATTGAAGTATCTAGAAAATAGTAAGGTAGAAGTGCTCCTCACTCTTGGAGCTGGAGATATAGATAGATTAGTACAACCCATAAAAGCCTACTACAGTGAGTAAGTGGAACACGTACACACGCAAAACAAGTTACGTGCTAGGGCTAGTCTTGCTTGTGGTACTTCTCATTGTGCTCAAAAGGCAACAGGCAAACCAAATCTGCAATAAGATAACCATAGAGATAGATGCTCCATTACAAAAGCAACTGGTAACACAGCGACTAGTACTCGACAAAATAAGTGAGTGGTATAGTGGAGGCCTGTCAGGCACTTCGCAGCAAAACTTGGATTTACCAGATATAGAGCGAAGACTAGAAACGATGCCGGCGGTAAAAAACGCAGAGGTGAGTTTTGACCTACGTGGAGAGCTGAGAATAGAAGTAGAACAACGTATTCCACTAGTACGTATAATTCATAGCAATGGCGAGCAGTTTTACTTGGCCGATGATTATACCAAGATACCCGTAATTGGTACGGATGTAGCTCGTGTGCCGATAGCAAATGGCCGTTTAACAAACGCTATGATTAGGAAAGTATACACACTATCCACCTATGTGCATGAAAACCCATTTATGGAAGCCCTTACAGAACAGATATTTGTGGATACCAAAGATGATCTTGTAATTATCCCAAAACTGCAAAATCAACGCATCATCATAGGAGATACGGAGCGAATAGAACAGAAGTTTGAAAAGCTTATCGACTTTTATACCGAGGGGTTGAACCATATAGGTTGGGATAAGTATAAAACCATCAATTTGAAATATAAAGACCAAATCGTTTGTAATTAAAATGGCTGAAACACAAGAAAAAATAATAGTAGGACTAGATATAGGTACTACCAAAGTGTGCGTAATAGTGGGTAGAGTTAACCAATACGGGAAAGTAGATATACTCGGTATGGGAAAGGTGGCTTCTCACGGAGGTGTAACTCGTGGTGTGGTTTCTAACATTGACAAAACGGTAGCCGCTATTCAAGAGGCGATAAAAGAGGCGTCTGAAAAAAGTAACGTTGATATTAATCGAGTACAGGTGGGTATCGCAGGGGCACATATCAATAGTTTGCAACATCGCGGTATGATTATCCGCAATGACGGTGAGTCTGAGATAAGTACAGAAGACCTCAAAAAATTAGAAAATGATATGTTCAAACTAGCTGTGAAGCCGGGGGACAGAATAATACACGTTTTGCCACAGGACTATACGGTAGATGATGAGCCGGGAATAGTAGATCCAGTAGGTATGGCAGGAGTGAAGCTAGAAGGTAATTTTCATATTATCACTGGTCAGATTTCGGCGGCTAAAAATGTATATAAGTGTATAGAGAAATCAGGTTTAAAAGCATCAGAAATTGCTTTGGAGCCTTTGGCATCAGCAGAAGCAGTACTAAGCCCCGAGGAGCTAGAAGCAGGTGTGGTATTGGTAGATATAGGTGGTGGCACTACGGACGTTGCGATTTTCCACGAAAATATCATCCGTCATACGGCAATCATACCATACGGTGGTAACATAATAACAGAGGACATAAAAGAAGGATGCTACGTGATGAAGGCTCATGCCGAGTTGCTCAAGGTGAAATTTGGGAGTGCATTGGCCAATGAATTAGACGAAGACGAGATTATAAGCATACCGGGTATTCGCGGTAGAGAAGCCAAAGAAATATCGGTTCGCAATCTGAGTAAGATCATACAAGCTCGTATAGAAGAGATTATGGAGTTAGTCTATTATGAGATAAAAGCGAGCAATATGGAGAAAAAACTGGCTGGAGGTATTGTACTTACAGGTGGGGGGTCTCAATTGAAACACATAGCTCAGTTGGCAGAGTTTGTAACAGGATTAGACGCTCGTATTGGTTACCCTAACGAGCATTTGGCTAAAGGAATGGTAGAAGAGGTGAAAAGTCCGATATACGCTACGAGTGTTGGGCTTGTACTGAGAGGCTTGGCAGAAGAGCGTATGGTCGGAGGTGCCATAAATACATCAGGAGATAACCCTAGAGAACAGAAAAAGAAAACAGCCATATTAGACCGTTTTAAGGATTGGCTGAAAGACGAGGTAGACGATATAACCGATTACAAATAGAATAAGCAACAATGAGTTTCACAGTAGAATTACCTAAAGACAAGTCTTCTATCATCAAAGTAATAGGTGTAGGAGGCGGCGGTGGAAACGCCGTAAATCATATGTACCGTGAAGGTATAAAGGGGGTTGACTTTTTCATTTGTAATACAGATGCACAAGCATTAGAAAGTAGTCCTATACCTAATAAGATTCAAATAGGAAATGCACTCACCGAAGGGAGAGGAGCAGGTTCTAATCCGGAGGTAGGTCGTAAGGCTGCCGAGGAGAATATGAAAGACATCATAGAGTCACTTGGTGTGAATACCCAAATGGTATTTATCACGGCTGGAATGGGTGGTGGTACCGGTACTGGTGCAGCTCCTGTTATAGCCAAAGCGGCCAAAGATATGGGCATACTCACCGTGGGTATTGTCACTACCCCTTTCACCTTTGAGGGTGGACGCAGATGTGATGCTGCTTTTCACGGAGTAGAGGAAATACGCGAGAGTGTAGATTCACTGCTTGTGATATCTAACGATAGAATAAAAGAAATATACGGTAACCTAGCTATAAGCAAGGCTTTTGGCTACGCGGATAATGTACTCACTACCGCAGCCAAAGGTATTGCAGAGATTATCACCATAGCAGGAAGTATAAACGTGGATTTTGAAGACGTGAAAACAGCTATGAGCGATAGTGGTGTATCTATAATGGGTATGGGGCTAAGCGAAGGCGATGACCGTGCTATGCGTGCTGTAAATCAAGCTCTTAACTCGCCGTTATTGGATGATAACAAGATAAACGGTGCGAGCGATTTATTGGTGAATATCTCTTACGGAGAAGAAGAAGCTACGATGGATGAGTACGCTCAAATCAATGAATACTTGCAAAACGAAGCAGGTAGAGATGCTACGCTGAAATGTGGTCTGTGCTACGATGATAGCTTGGGTAGAGGAATAAGTGTTACCGTAATTGCTACGGGGTTTAATAGAGCAGAGAATAAGTATAAAACCAACTTTGAGGTAAACGAAGAAGTAGAGTTTGACCTTGGTGCTTTGAGTGTAAATAGTGAGCCAACGGCTGAAGAAGCAGAGGCAAACAAGCAAACAACCATCTTCGACCAGATAGGAGAGGGAGATGCAGCAGAGATAGCTGCCGCTAATCGCAAGGTAGAGGAGATGACGCAACGTATGAAGTACCTCAAAGACTTGAACGATACTGCCAACAAAGAGAATGGACAAGAAATGCTCGAAAATGTACCCGCTTACAAACGCAAAGGCGTACATTTAGACGAGGTGACACATTCTTCGGAGACCACTATTAGCCGCACAAGTCTGATAGAAGAACCTGAGAAAAAACCAGAATTGCGTACCAACAATTCTTTTTTACACGATAATGTAGATTAGATGTAATATGCCTACAAGGACAATCCACGCCAGTTCCTACAACGGCATCATGGGTAGTGCCTAGATATAATAAATGTAAAAAGAATCCGCGAAAGCGGATTTTTTTTGGTTACTGGATTTTGCTACTTGTGTGGTAAAGCTTCCCTCCATAGGTGATTTCATTAAGCGAAAAGGTCTCTTCGTAAACTAGTAAGCGGCTGACATAATATTCTAAACTTACCAAGCGTATGATGTTAAGGAACTGCATATTATGCGACGAAGAAAGATAAATCAACTTGGGATGCCATCGCTTTACACTGTGGGGTTAGGTGTCGTACTTGTAATATTTCTTGGTGTTTACTTTTATGGTTATGATGGGTTTTGGAAACGGAGTGTCGCGTATGAATATGTAGATTTGATAGAGCATAATGAGGTGGTGTGCGGTGAACACATTTATAACTTTATGAATGAATGCCTATTTGCAGAAGAATCCATTGAAGATAATCTGCGGTTGTTTACCAAATTGAAGTGTTTTTCATTGAAACACAGCTCAGCCTTAGAACGATTCTTCGTAGAAGCGGCTCCTTCTGTGCTGACGATAGAAGAGAAAAGTTATATGAAAAGCAGTTGGGAGTAACCTTGAAGCTATGGGATCAGTCACTTTTGCCACGTGCATGGTGTCTTACACCTAAAGAACTCTACAAAATACAGAAGAATGATACACTTGATTATTGGACAGCTTTTCGAGAGTTTTGCGGGAATGGAGGACTTCATGAGTTTTCTATTCCAGTGTTTAGTGAAGACAAAAAGACGGTTGTTATTGAGCACTCGGGTCAAGGAGGGCTCTTACTGGGAAGTGGAGAGATACTGGTATTCAAAAACCGCAATGGTGTTTGGAGGCTCGTTTTAACGTATCCGCTTTGGATAAGTTAGAACTAGGATGTATCGTGCTATAATTTACCCATAATACCCATACCGTGGGTACAAGAACTCCGTTCCTGTTATTTTGCCAAGACCTTCTGAGTAATGACGCATAGCCTCTACCAATCCGGGGATGAGGATATGATTCTCATTGCCATCTATAGGGAATAAGGCTTTCCAGCCGTTATAGGTTCCTAGGCTTAGGTCAAATTCCCGCAACTGCTCAAACAGTCCAGTTAATCGACCACAGTACGCTAACAGACCACTTGTATTGAAGTGGTAGTTCTCGTCGGTATTACGAGCATTTTTTTGTTTCAGTGTATTTATCGCCTTGCGGAATGCGACCTCGCCTGTAAGTGTTGTGATTCGGTCAGTCAGTCCACCCATATACGTTTTGGCGGTATTGAGCGTAGCATTTGGTCTTAGGTCTACAAAACCATTATTGCACACCAACCAATTGATAAAATCGTCTCTGTCCAGGCGATGTTCTTCGCTTATTTTGTCGATGGCCTCTAGCAAAGTGTAATTAGCCGTAAGCACAAGGTCTAATGGGGCAAAGTAGGGTCCCGTGAGAATCTCATCTTTACCTTCGGCATTCTTGTAAATGATAGGAGTGCCCAGAGAGGTGATAGCTCGTACCGTTTGGGATACGGCTGAGTGTAGTCCATTGTAAAAAGTCTTGATGAATCCTTTGAGCTCACCTTTGAAACCTGTATATCGTGCCATATCCTCTACCGAGTTTATGTTGAATAAATCGGTGAAGTGCTGAGCAAATGTGGTTATATCCTTACCGTATTCCACTACGTCCTCTAGCAATAGTTTTGGAGTATTTTGGTCTACAAAATCTTTTACCTCAGCTTCCTTGTACTTACTGGTTACGTTTTGGCTTACTACCTTAGGATTCAGATGTTTGAGCTTGTGAACTAGCATCATCAGGCCGTGGGTATGTAGCTCGGCTTGGTGCTTACTGCTTCCCAATTCTTGAAACGCCTTGGTGGTGAATGCACTCGTTTGGTAACGGCGAAACTCCTTACGATTATTGAGCAAAGCAAAAATGAGACTACTGTTATCCGTTTGTGTGTAGTAGCATATTCCGTGTTTGTCAAACCAAGGTTTTTGCTCATCGTCTCCCAGTAATGCGTTGCTTACCAATACGTGTGCTAGTTCCTCTTGCGAGGCTATTTTCATATTGAGATAAAGGGCATAGGCATTATCTAGCGAAAAAAGACCGTTTTCCCCACTGCGGAGAGCATAGTTCACATTCAGACTCGGGATATTTTCTTTTTCATTACCAAAGTTGAATAGAGCTTTTTCTGATGGTTTGCCGTTGGTGTCTAGTACTGGATGATTAGTAGCTACGGGTAGGGCAGGGAATATCTTATTGAGTAATCGTTCTCCTTTTTTGTCTTGCGATATTTTGATATCAAAAGGCAATAAGTTGTGTTCTGCAGCGTGTCTAAATTTTCTGCTCACGCCACTACTTAGTGGTAGGGTGCTGCTTTGGTATATATAGTCTATGCCAATAGCACTGGCCGTCACCAAGCTTTTAAGTTTGAAGTTAGAATATTGTATGGTCAACACGTTGGCGTAATACTGCTTTTCTTTTAACAAGTCGCCAAGTGAAGAGTGAGCGTAACCCAGTTTGATTACAGGCTCGCCGTTTATGATTTGGTACATTCCACCTACCGAAGTCGTGTGAGCCATAAGTACCTCTTCTGCGTGATATTTTTTGATATCGCCAAAATCTTCGGCAAGTCCTTTTAGGATTTCTCTTTTGATGCTGCGTTCGATACTTTTTTCGGTGTCGCCGTCACTTAGTCCGTGTTCATCTAAGAGTCGGTCAATGTTTTCAAAGTGATAGGTAGCTACACTTGGTACGGGAATACCGCTAAATACGGCACGTAGTTTCTCGCTTTCACCAATGTTCAGCTCCGTTTTTATTTCTTTTATGAATGCTTCAAAGGGAGAAGTTGTTTTGCTGGCTTCGGCTATGAGGTAGTCTATCTTGGCTTGTTTATCACTAAGTTGGTCAAGCTCTTTGTTCAAGTCTGCCTGAAACTGAGGCACGGCCATCAGTGTTTTGAAATGGAGCTCAACGAAACTATCAAATAAGAGTATGGAAGAATCTCCTTCTTCGGCTATTTTCTCAAAGGTTTGTCTCCCAAATATTTGAAAAAGCTTGCTGCAAAATTGCTCTATCTGTGGCTTGTTGATGCCCGTAATAATGAGTTGAGGTATGGAATTGGGTGCCGTAACGCTCGCGTTTTTCATATACACAAAACTCTGTAGCACTTCTATTACGGCTTGTCCACCTACTGCTCCTGTACCTCCAAAGAAAACCATCTTAAACTCAAACGGATTAGGGCCCTGATTGGCTGCTAATTCCTTCAGTTTAAGAAAAAAGGATTGATGTTTATATTGTGTAAAATCGTCTTTGCTCAGCATTGCGTTTTGTTATGGGTTATGAGGGACGCAAAAATAACATAATGCGAGGTTAAGTGGCGAGAGGATACCAAGAGCGAAGGTTATATGTAATGGCTATATCTTGTTGATGTGCTCCAAGTTGTCTTGCACAAATTGTTTGAGAGGTGTGTACATTGCTTTTTTCTCCTCTTTAGTTGTTAGGTTATGGATGTCCGGTGATAGTAGGATGTTTTTATGTCCACTTTGCATCGCTTTTTTCTCATTGGCAAGGTCTAGCCCTACGCACCGAATGCAAGAATAAGTGTCGGTTTCGTTGAGGAGTTCAAGATTAGAACTTACATATTTAGAGGCGGTCGAAATATTAAGTGCCGCTAGTATTTTGTAGAATGCACTCGTTTCAGCCATGTAATCTGCTTTTAGATGTTCAGGAATGAGAATGATGAAGGGTATTGCTTGCTTGGGTGTGTACGTCCCTTTAGGTTCGCTAGCTTCTGTAGGTAGGGTTTCTTTCTCTGGTTGTTTGGCAGGAGTGATTTCTTCTTCCCTCTTGGTATTTTCTGGGGTGAGCGTAGCCTTGTCTTGCGGAAGTACCACGAGGTTTTGATATAAAAGTGGTATGTCGAGTTCTTTTATTTTTTGCACTACACAAAACAACACTTTTTTTTTGACTAAGAACTCAACGAGCACTTGTGTTATGGTATTTTTTAAAACTTCTGGGTGGCTTGCTTATCAACACTGTACTAAAAAATATAGTTAAGAATCGTACCTTTGCACCAATGGAAGTAACAACGCCTACCCCAATGAATACTGTTTCTGTAGATTTTGACAACTTGGAGTTCGGTAAAGTGTTTGCCGATACAATGGTTGTTGCTGATTACGATGGAGAGAAGTGGAGTGAGTTTGAAGTGAAGTCTTTGGAAACAATGGCTATGCACCCTGCAACTTCGGTTTTTCATTATGGTCAAGCAATATTCGAAGGCCTCAAAGCCTATAAAAGTGATGATGGACGCATTAATATCTTTAGGTTAAAAGATAATATTGCCCGATTAAATAAAAGTGCTCATCGAATGATGATGCCGCAACTTGATGCTGATAAGGTAGAGGAAATTATTAAAGATTTTGTAGCTAGTAACAAGGCGTGGATCCCGGCTAAGCATCAAGGGTCATTATACATACGCCCGTTTATGATATCTACTGATCCTACCCTCAGGGCAGTGTCAAGTAAGACATTCAGATTTGTAATTATTGCTTGTCCAGTAGGGTTCTATTATGACAAGCCGCTCAGCGTTTACTTAGAAAAATCGTACAGCAGAGCAGGTAAAGGGGGTATTGGCTACGCAAAGGCAGCTGGAAATTATGCTGCATCTTTTTACCCTTCTTCTAAAGCTAAAAACCTAGGTTTTGACCAGGTACTCTGGACGAATGTTTCTAATAATTTCAGCCTCGAAGAATTGGGGAGTGCTAACTTCTTTTACGTGAAGAATGGTGCAATACGTACCCCTTCTGTAGAGGATAGCATCTTACGTGGCATAACTAGAGCTACCGTTATTCAACTCGCTAGAGACACCGGAATGAGTGTGACCGAAGAGGTTATAACAGCAGAAGAGTTCCATCAAGACTTGGCAGCTGGCACAGTGGAGTGCATGTTTGCTACAGGGACAGCAGCAGCTATAACTTACATCAATGCTATTACGATAGACAATGAGACTTATACAGTAGAGTCCAATGCATACGCCCTGGTACTTGCTCTCAAAGAGCGTTTAGACGCGGCTAAGTTCTTAGAGCTTGGCGAACACGATGAGTGGAACGTAGTCGTTTAACGCACTTCGTCCCACATAATATTTTTCTTCTCATATTGATCGTCACTGAAACGAGATAAACCTTGGCGTCAATGTGTATATTGCTGTTTGATGAGCGTTAAATTTGGTTTGCAAAAAAGTCTAATATCGAGACAATGCAGTCTCTATTAAAGAGTTTTTGGACGGGTTTAAGGCGTGAGTTCCACGTATGAGTGACGTGTTACTTTTGGCATGAGTTTAGCTTTAATACAAATGTATTTTCGAATACACGTGGTTAATAACTTCATCATAAGTAGTAGTCTAGTATTTTATCTTTGAAATTCAAGTCCTGATCTATACGGCCGGAACTTTTTTTTACGTTTCATTTTTAACCAGAACACATTCTTACTTACTTGAGACAAATTTTATTCATACTGACTTTGGCTGCTAGCGGGTTGCTCCATAGAGCAAGTGCCCAATTGTATTCGCTTACTTCTACTGATTTTTTCATTTACTTTGAGTCAGACAGTTATGAGGTTACGGCGGTGCAAAAGCGTCTGCTAACCAACAAAATACTCGAAATAGGAGGTACCAATATTAAGGAGATATATGTAGAAGGCCACACCGATAGCTTTGCTACTAGTGAGTATAATGCGGTATTGGCAACCAATAGAGCTTTAGCAGCGGTCAAAGTGTTAGAGTCTATAGGTGTGCCTTCTCGGTTTATTAAAATGGAAAGCTTTGGCGAGTCTGCGTTAGTAAGTGAAGTGCACCGTCAGAATAGGAGAGCTAAAGTTTATTTCATTTATGAGACAGATTATAAATCGGAATTGAGCCCACCCAAATGGGTTATTGTTAAAACGATTGACAAGAAAACGAAGAAGCCCATAAAAGCGTCCATTAGTTTTGATTACGAAGGCCAAGAGATGAAATTTAGTATGGTAGATAAGACAGGAGTATCTGCACCGCTCAGTCTACTATCAGACGAGGTAACCATCTCGGCTTCTGCTATGCAATACCTTTCTGCATACCTTACCATACCTAAGGGTGATATAGATAAGCCAATAGATACATTGATTTATGTGCTCGAACTCTCCAAAGTAAGGGTTACAGATAAGCTTACGTATCAGCATATCTATTTTTTTACGGATAGTGATGAGATAAGACCTGAGAGTCAACCGGAGTTAGTTAAATTACTCGCAGCCCTACAAAGGAATAAGGATGCTTATGTTGAGATTCAAGGTCATATGAACTACCCTATCAACAGGCCGACGAATAGCATGCAGCAACGATGGAATATGGAACTCAGTTACAAACGAGCTAAGGCTATATACCATTATCTAGTAACTAGCGGGGTGAGCAGAGATCGACTCACCTATAAAGGGATGAGTAATTTTAGGATGAAATTTAAACTACCTGCGAACAGAGCTGAGGAAGATCAAAATAAGCGTGTAGAGATTTATTTGCTCAAGCAGATTTAATCAAAACAATTGGAATGCTAATCGCGGTTTAGTTGCTAAGATCCCATCTGAAATTCAGACGAACACTACGCGGCATAAGTGCATAATCAGGTGAGCTGTAATACGCATCACCCATTAAGCCTTCCTGCACATGAAACATCTCAAATCCAAAGAAAAAGCTCTTCGCCTTGGCGGTTACGTAAGGATTGATAGGAGCCGTCATAGTAAAATTTTCGTTGGTATTGTGCCATTGTCGTGTGTAAGGAGTATACATCGGACTATTGAAATCACTAAACCAATAGCTGCGAGCTCCTACTTGCACACCCAAGTTTTTGTTAAAAAGTCTGAAAGCCACATATGCATTGGCACTTAAGGACGTGGCAGGTCGGGGTAATGCTTGATTGTTACTTGAGTTTTGTAGTAACACGCTTACATTACTTCCAAAATATTTGGTTTTGTATCCGTGTCCAGCTTCTAATTGCAGGAGAGAAATTAAGCCAGATTCTTGCTGTATCCGATCGGTGTTATCAAAGTAGACAAGGTTGCCTATCGTCTCGATGTTTGCTCGTGCTTTTATACGATGACCGCCGTTCTCAAAGGCTGCATTAGCTACAATTTTATTTACACTCGTCTTTTTAAAATTCGTTGTCCAAGAGATGACATTACTATTTAGGTTTTGATCTAAATAATTAGGCTCTACGAGTTGAGATATGATTCCTGCATTCATATTAAATCCTTTGAATAAGAAGGAAGCATTACCGTCTAGGTGATAATCGCCGAGATTGTACCCGAGCAGCCCCAGTTTAGCATTGCCAGTTACCCCAAAGCTTTTGACTTGTAATTTAATGTTGGCTCTGGCGTATACATTGTTATAAGACTCCGCTATGCCATTATTATACACAGTGCTGTATGCGTGTTGTAGGCTGGTAGTGAGGCTTATGGGTTTTAGTTTTACAGTGTAACCCACTTCGTTACTCAGCGTGCGTAATTGAAAAGAGTCTTTGAATTCATCGAGCCAAAATCCATAATTAGCGGAGTCTGGGTTATTATCTTCGTAGGTGAGTCGTTCACTTCTAAACTCCGTTGTCAAAAAAAATTGATTACGAAATTGTCCTAAGCTCATGTCTATGGTGCTATCAGTAGATTTACCGCCGGGTCTATAAAATTGGCTAAGTTTAAAGTTGTTTTGTGCGTGGGTATTAAAAGCACTCGTATACCTAGCTGGGTTATTATTTTCTTTTTGTCGGCCACTCAGCAGTTCGTAAGTGGTGTCGTTCGCTAATCCACCGGGTTCAGCATTTCTACTCTTGTTCCAAACGTAAGATGCTATCATCTCGTACTTGCGGGTAGGAGTATAGTAGCTCGTATAAAATTTTGAGTTAAAAAGGTTGCCCATTCTTACTCTGCTGAGGTTTTCTAGGTTGGAGTAATATAGATTTTGGTTTTTAATACGTCGGTAGTCCAGCCCAAAAGCTAACCTTTTGCTAATCTGCTGTGCGTGTGTTACGCCTACATTGATAAATTCAAGAGGTCCTTGAGCATACTCTAGTCGGGTAAATGGACGCGTGGTTTGGTAGATGTGAATGGAGTTGTCTAAGAAGTAGTTTTCCATGTGATTAGCTCCAAGTTGCATAGCTACTTCTCGCTGCTTGCTACCGCCAAGAGATAAACTTGGTGTGGCTTCTAGTCCCAAATCTATATTAGGAAAACTTGTATTGTAGACGGGGTAGTAATTATAAAATAAATTAAGTTGTGTGTCTACTTCTGTGGTGTCTAGTTCTAGGGCCTGTATACCATCTACAGATAGACGGTATACATCTATTGGTTTATAGTTATGAACATCGCTAGTGTCTAGCAATTGTGCTTGAGCACCGAGTTCTGCAAAGACAAAAACGACGATTAAGTAAAGCCTTATTGCTACTAAACGCTCCAATTACTCGTAGGTAAAAAAGTAGACCTTGTTGGTTCCGAAACCGAGAGAGTCTTGTGCAGATATATTTACCTCGTACGTCATAGGGTCGCTACTGGGCAATGTATATTGATTGCTGTAGGTGTATATACTATCGTCTATCTGTATTTCGTCGCTAAACTCTGATAAGTCGATATCACTAGGTATAATACGGAGACTAAAAGAGGCTAATTTGTAATCGTCCCTGAGATTATACTGAAGATCAATGATATTCGTCCCTGTAAATTCTTGGTTATCCAGAGGTGTTACAATCTCTATAGACGGCGGCGTGCTGTCCACATAGCTATTATATTCAGGAAGATTTAACTCGTCCTTACACCCTATTAGAGCGACGATACATACGAGTGCTACGAGTATTTTTTTCATAGTGCAAATAACATAAATTATTAGCAGACTATCTTTGCCCCAATAGATGCAAAAGGTAGAATGTCTGATTGTTGGAGGAGGGATTTGTGGGCGTTTGTTGCAATTAAATTTGGAACAACGAGGCATAAACACCTTGGTGTATGATAGCCCGAGTGGTAACCATTGTACCGCAGTGGCTGCGGGACTAGCTAATCCGCTGGTTGGCAAGTTTTTTACCGTAGGGTGGCGAGCCAATGAGTTTTTTCCTCATTTGGCATCCTTTTACGCCAATTTGGAAAAACGCCTAAGCACTTCGTTTTTTAGACCAAGATTGCTCAAACGCATTATCTCAACAGCAGGTGAACAAAATATTTGGCTCAGCAAAGCACATCAGTCTAAGTATGTAGGCTTTTGCTCCTTCGCTCACGAAGATCTAGTTGGGCTCAATACGCACTTCGGAGTGCTTAATGTACTGCAAGGCGGAGAGTTAGATACGCGTTCTTTTTTAGAAGGGTGCGATTCACAACTAAATACACGAAAAGAGGACATAGACTACACTAAGCTTGACTTGATTAATAAAGAATATAATGGCGTAACCTTTGATAAAATAATCTTTGCAGAAGGCCACAAATTGAGGGATAATCCTATTTGGAATAAGTATATAAAAGTGGTGCCGACTAAAGGAGAGCTCTTGGTTATAGAGACGGACTTAGAGCCCCATGGGAGCATTTATCTTGGCTCCGTGTTTATGCAGCATTTGTGCGATAACAGATGGCGAGTAGGATCCACTTACAATAAGAATGATGCCACGCTTCATCCTACAGCGATGATGAAGGACGATTTGGTAACCAAATTAGAAAAGGTATTGCAATTGCCCTACAAGGTGATAGACCACTACTGCGGAATTCGCCCTGCAAGTGTGGATCGTAAGCCACTACTTGGAGAACATCCTGAGTATAAAAATTCTTACGTGGTTAATGGAATGGGGAGCAAGGCCGTAAGTATGGCTCCTGTGCTTGTTGATGAATTGGTAGATCACATGTACGGTGAAGGAGAACTTCACGAAAGTGTACTTTTGAATAGATTTTAGAAAATGCGAACAGTTCTCTACTTCCTAAAAGCCACATTAGTTTGGCTGTTGTTTTTTGCGATAGCGAAATGGTTTTTCTTTACAATAAACAGTGAGGCCATAAGCATGAGTGATTTTTTTGCTATTTGGAAAAATGGGCTGCGACTAGACCTTGCTATGGTGGGCTACGTGATGATTGCACCTTTATTGCTCTCGCTGCTAGCATCTTTAGTTAAGCGAAGTGCGAAACGTGTAATCACCGGCTATTGGTGGACTCTCTTCGTAGTAATGGTGCTCATTGTAGCGGTAGATCCATTCTTTTTTAGCTATTGGGGACAGAAAACCAACCTCGGTTTCACACAGTTTTTGGGGAAAGAGAATGCTGGTCTAGCTTCGATAGAACTCAAAACATACATTATTGTGATAGGTTTTATGGCTGTAGCCATTTATTGGTTTGTCAAATGGGGTGTCCATCAACTTCGTATAGATTTTAAAATCAATATGTTGATGTCTTTGCTGCTCATAGGAGTGTCTGTGGTATTGCTGCGAGGCGGGATAAGCATTGTGCCCATCAATGTGAGTAGTGCGTATTTTAGCGAGAATAATGTACACAACAACACGGCGGTTAATGCCGTTTGGAATTTTATGGCGACGGAGCTGGAACGGGATAAGCACGCTGCGTTGATGTTCTTTGAAGATGAGCAGGAATTGGCTCGCTTCACATTACCAGTAAATAACTCCGAGAGTCTTGATTCATTGGTTCAGGTGAATGACAGTACCAATGTCTTACTTTTGGTATTAGAGAGTTTCAGTGCTAAGGTAGTAGGTGCTTTGAGTGGTCCTAAGTACGATGCGACGCCTAACTTGAATGTACTTATGAAAGAAGGAATAAATTACCACAGTGCATACGCGAGTAGTTTTAGATCGGATAAAGGATTGCTTGCTCTTACCTACGGTGTGCCGAGTTCAGCACGGCAAACATTAACTAATTTCCCTCAACATCTTGCTGATAGGGCTAGCATATTCAGTGTTTTCCCATCTACATATACTACTCGGTTTGCTTATGGTGGCAATTTGGAGTTTGCGAATATCAAAGTGCTTTTTAAAGATGCGGATGAAGTGTTATCTCAAAGTGGCTACGCGAGTGATAATAAGAATGCATGGGGTGTACACGACGAGGATGTTTTTCAAACGGAGACTAAACGATTTTTAGAGAACAACTCACCGCAGTTTACGATGCTATTCTCACTGAGTAGTCACGAACCATTTGATGTTCCTAATTTTTCCAAACACGAAAACGCCTACCTGAATAGCGTGGCGTACACCGATAGTTGCTTAGGAGCAATGGTGGATCAATTGAAACGAAGTGATAAATGGGCAAATACTTTACTGATAATTACGGCTGACCATGGCACAATTAGACCCGATAATCCGCCACTCTACGATACATCCAATTTTAGAATACCACTCTTACTTACCGGAGGGGCCGTGATTGCTGATACTAGTATAGCTACAGTAGTAAGTCAAATGGATATATTCCCTACAGTAGCACAATTGTTCAGCAATAGTGAATTGGCAAAATCATCCTTACTTCATCCGCAGGGCAGGGCTTTTTACTCGTATCACGATGGATTGGTGTATTTATCAGACAGTACCTTGAATATGTGGGATATCGGGACGAAAACGTACGTTCGTCCCCCACAAGACAAGCCATACGAAAAAGTATTTTTCCAAGTGGGGAATGCTGATTTTTTCAGCACGCCTTGAAGGAATAAAGGAATATCTTCCTACAACTTAATAAAACGATAAGTGGCACTTCCTGCTTTTACAAAGTAGGTGCCACTAGCCAATTGAGAAACATCTATACGAGTGTTTTTTCCTTTAGTCTTTCCTGTACTGATTATAGTTCCGAGTGTATTGAGTATCTGGAAAGCGACGTTGTCGTTCCTCTCTTGCTCAATCATAATGTATCCCTCTACTATAGTAGGGTAGACTGCTAAGTCACTTGCTAATGGTGCTATCACTTGAGCTACATCGCCCACCATAGCATTGATTTCGGCGTTTATCCCCAAGCTAAGATTGATGTAACTCCCACTGCCGGTGATTTGCTTCTTAGCTACACGTACCATGTAGTGGTTGGTTCCTTCGTAAGGGTCGTTGTCGGTGAGGGAAAGCTCTGTAAAAGGAGTTGAGTTGATTAATTGATATCTACCTGTTTTTCTGTGACTGCGATACACGAAATAACCTTCTATATCAGTTTCTGGAGTAGCCTCCCACGTTATGGTGACATTGTCTCTGTTAGCATTTGCAGTTGCCACAATGTTTTGAGCAGGAGAAATGGCGTGTAATCTCAAACTAGGATCACCAAGCATAGCGATATGCACACTGTTTCTGAAAAAACTAGTCTGATAATCATTAATGTTATTCTGAGTCCTCTTGGTAACGTCGGCGTAACTTTCGCCTATGGCAAGTGAATGAGTGGTCCACTTTGGTCTACCGCTCCACATACAGTTAAAGTTTAGTTTCTCAGTCGCAAGAGATGCCCTCATTAGATTATTTGTGATGTCCCAATCGCCAAAGAAACTGCCAAATATGTGATTGAACGCTGCAGCATTTTTGGTTTTAAAATTATCCGAAGTTCCAAAGCCACTACAGCTTGTATACCAACCTGCACCGCAGGTGTAGCCTAGTAGATAATCCTTGCTCTCGCTAGAAGTGAATACATCTGCTTGAGTGATGCTATTGTCGCCACAAGCGGCATAAAAATCAGCCAGTGCACCTGAACTAAATCCTTCATCTGCTCCCGTAAAGTTGTTTTCAATGATCGCTTCATTGGCAAGTGGTGTACCCCCTACCTTAAACTTATGTACCTTGTTGAGGTACCTTTTGGTCAAGGCTACTTCACTCATGCCAAAAAGAGGCAAGTCGCTCATGTCTACCCTTCCTACTGCGATGTCTACCTTTCCTGGGATTAAAATTTGGTCAAATTTACCATCTCCTATTTCGTTGTTGTTTTCTGCTCGCTTAGCTCGTAAGCTTGCCTCAGTATCTGTCCAAGAGCCCGAAATGTCTCCATAGTAAACATCGGCAGGCCAAGCACCGCAATGTGAATTAGGGTCTGTCTCTGCATGACCATCTGGAGGTACTGGATAACTTGCATCGTCACAAAACACCCCTGAATATGGGACAGGAACGTGGCCCAAGAAATATACTGCATCACAGCCTATGGTACTTTGTTTTTCGGTTATGAAACTCTTAACATCACCCACCGAGACATTTTCTGCTAGACTATGCATGTAGACATTCCAACCGTCAGCAGCTAGGTCCGACTCTAATTGAGTGATTTCTGTGTCCAGACTATCGCTTATCAATTTTGTGGTGATAACCCAAATTGCTCCGCGATTATGAATTGCTGGAGCTTCAATGCTTGCACTTAGGTAACTATACCCATATATATTACCAGGTTTAAACCTATCGTCTGTATTGGTTATCCGTTCTATAGCGTACTCGTAAATAGTGTATTTTTCAACATCTGTATCGGTATAAGATACTACATCTGCAGCCACAGTAGCAATAGGAGTGCCCCAGACTGTGCTGTTTATGCCTCGTTTATAGATGTTAAATTGAGTCGTATTTGGTGTGGTGTTCCAGTGTAGAATAAGTGAATTAGAGAGTTCGTCTGTAATGACGTATCCACTGACCGATCGTGATTCTGAAAAGGTCTGTCCCCAAGCAGTTAAACCTACGAAAAGTAAAACGGTTGTAATAAGTGACTGTATTAATTTCATCTGTTCAAATACTTATATATTCGTACAAAAGTATTTTTAAATGAGCAATCGATTAGTTTGTATTCTGTCATTCGTAGTTTTCTGTTACCAATTTGCTGCTGCTCAGCACTTCTGCAAACATTTGCGTATGCAACAAGCCTTGGCAAACAATAACACGATAGATCTTAGAGCAGACACGTTTGATGTACTAAGTTACACCATTGATGCTTCTTTGCTCAACTATGTGGCCGCACCCAATTTGGAGGCAATTACTACAATAGATATCGTACTGCTAAAACCTTCTTCAAGTGTCTCTTTGGATTTATTAGAGCTGCCTGTGAGTGAAGTCAAGGTGAATGAGTCTGTTGCTTCATTTCATTATTCAAGCCCTAATTTGTATATAGAACTGCCGACCATTGAAGTGGGTGATACCTTCAGTGTAGAAGTGGCATATGCAGGCAAACCTCAAAGTGATGCTCAGTGGGGTGGTTTTTATTTTACTGGAGAATATGCATTTAACCTAGGCGTTGGCTTTGCGGCAGACCCACATAATTTTGGCAGGGCGTGGTTTCCTTGTTTTGACAATTTTGTGGATAGAGCGAAGTACTATACCAATGTAAGAGTAGATGGTGACAAAAAGGCTTATGCTAATGGTTTGCTTCTTCATGTCGTAGATAATGGAGACAATACCACAACCTATAAATGGGCTATGGAAGAACCTATTCCTACTTATTTAGCATCGGTAGCTGTGGCAAATTATGAAGAGGTAACAATGAATGTAGATGGGATACCTGTTTTGCTTACGGCTCTAGCTGCAGATACTGCGAACCTTCGTAGTAGTTTTGAGAATATTCCGCAGTGCATTCGCAGATTTGAGGAAGTGTACGGCGAACATAGCTTTAGCCGAATAGGTTTTAATATTGTTCCTTTCAATGCAGGAGCGATGGAGCATGCTACCAACATTGCGTACCCGCGTTATGCTATTGCCAATGGTGATAAAGATAATGAAACGTTGTACGCTCACGAGTTGGCTCACCACTGGTGGGGAAATACTACTACGTGCAGCACCCAAGAAGATATGTGGCTCAATGAAGGCTGGGCATCCTACTCCGAGAGAATATTTCTAGAGGCGGTATATGGTCGCGAACGGTATGATGAAGATATAGAAGATAATCATCGTCAAGTACTACAGTTTGCTCACGTGCAAGATGAAGCGGTGCTGCCTGTAAGTGGAATTGGTCACGCTAACACCTATGGCCGACACGTATATAACAAAGGAGCAGATATGGTGCATACGCTTCGTGGTATGATGGGTGACGAAGATTTTTTTGAAGCGTGTGCAGGGTTCCAACAAGAGTTTAAATTCAAAGAGGTAACTACGGATGATATGGCGAATTACTTTGGCGAATTTACGCCTATCAATCTTACGGGATTCTTTGACAATTGGATTAAAGAAGCAGGCTTTGCCCACTTTGATATTTTAGAAGTAACTAAACAAGGTGAATCATACGATGTACGCATAAAACAGACACCTCGATTTAATACACTAAATTACCAAGGAACGGTGGCCACGGTTACTGCCTTTGGCAAAAATTGGGAGCGTTATGATGCTCAAGTTATCATATTTAATCGGGAGCAGACATTCAGTGTGGCTTGTCCATTTGAGCCTGTTTATTGGTCATTCGATTTTGATGATAAAATAAGTGATGCCGTAACAACGGATTGGGCGATTTTTCAACCTGGTGAGGAGACCATAGATATGCCACAGGGAATGTTGAGTGCTATAAATGTAAAAAACAATTCGAGTGACTCAGTATTACTAAGGGTTGAGCATCATTGGGCTCCTGCTGATGGTACCTACGGTAAGCCACAAGGTGCTGTGCTGAGCTCGCAACGATATTGGCTGGTAAATGGTATTTGGGATGAGGATGTTGCTTTGTCGGCAAGGTTGACCTATAGTGGTCTTCTTGCTAATTCTCTTCAGTTTGGATATCTAGACAACGAACTTATTCGAATTACAGAAGATAGTCTTGTATTGCTCTATCGTCCCAACGCAACAAGTGCGTGGGAGGAGGTTGTAGATTACACTAAGAACACAGGTTCATTATTCGACAAACGAGGAACTATTGATATAGCAAATTTACAAAAAGGGCAATATTGCTTAGCAATGTATGATGCCAATTTGGCTAGTAACGCCCAAGTTGTAAAAGAGAGCACTTCGTTTAAGCTATTCCCTAATCCTGTTGGTGATGAACTGCATATCGAATTTGATAAAAAACACGATTGCTGTACATTGGAGGTTACCAACTTACAAGGGCAAGTCGTGATTTCTCAAAAACTTAAAGGCCGAAGCAAAGAAGAAACCATAGATGTGTCAGAACTGATTCCAGGAACGTATTTTCTAGGCATAGTCACGGAGAATAATGCGTATGACATACGCAGATTTGTAGTGGAGTAGGAGAGACGGTATTAAAACACCTTTCCGAAACTATTGGTCATTCACTGAAGGATGTTTAATGCCAAATGAATGATAGAAAGTCGTATTAATATCTTGGAATATTTTCTAACGATGTAAGATTCGGAAAGAAACGAGATATATGCGTCATTCTATTGTTCAATTGGTATATGCAAGTCCTCCGTATTCATATAGCTACATACTGGATAAAATGCAGGCATAAAAAAACCTCGACCAACTTGGTCGAGGTTTTTAGTATGTTGTGTACAACGGTAAACCGAGTACGTAGGTGTAATTTAAATTAAGCTCCCAATTGGAATCTTGTGAAAGATTTTACTTTAAGATCTGCATCTACTGTTTTTAAGAATGCTGCTACGTTCATAGAGCTATCCATCACAAAGGCTTGAGCCATCAAAGTATTGTCTTTGAAGTACTTCTGTAGTTTACCCGTAGCAATTTTATCTAGCATAGCTTCTGGTTTTCCTTCTTGCTCAGCTATTTCTCTTCCTATTTTAAACTCTTTGTCCTTAACTTCTTGTGGCACTGCATCAGCATCTACGGCGATAGGATTCATCGCAGCAATTTGCATTGCCAATGATCTTCCTGCTGCTAGTGCTTCTTCTTTGTTTGAGTTAAGAGCTACAAGTACTCCAATACGATTAGCACCGTGATTGTAAGCTGCTACACCTTCAGAAGAAACCATTGCATAGTTTGATACTTCTACTTTCTCACCTATAACGGCAGTTTTGTCTACAAGTATCTCACCTAATGTTTTTCCTTCCCAAGGAGTTGCAAGTAAAGCATCTTTATCAGCTACTTTATTCTCCAATGCGTAATCTGCAATACTATTTGCGAAAGCAGTGAAATCATCGTTTTTAGCAACGAAATCAGTTTCACAGTTTACTTCTACTACGATACCATAAGTGTTGTCAGCAGAAGCTTTCGCTATTGATAATCCTTCTGCAGCTTCTCTGTCTGCTCTTTTAGCCGCTTTAGCTGCACCTTTTTTGCGAAGTACATCTACTGCTGCATCCATATCTCCGTTAGACTCTTGCAAAGCTTTTTTGCAGTCCATCATACCGGCACCTGTCATTTGTCTCAGTTTGTTTACTGCTGAGGCTGTAATAGTTGTCATTATTCTATTAGTTTATGAAATATGTTTTGTCAAATAAAAGGATTAAGCTTCGGCTTCAGTTCCGTCAGCTATTACTTCTTCAGTTTCCTCTTTATCTTTCTTAGCTTGCTCTTTAGCTTGTGCTCTTTCTTGCAAACCTTTTGCTATAGCATTAGTCACTTCCGTGATTAGGATATGAAGAGACTTTGCAGAATCATCGTTTCCTGGTATTGGGAAGTCAGCTTTTGTAGGATCTGAGTTAGTATCTACGATAGCGAATATTGGGATATTAAGTTTTTGAGCTTCTTTTACTGCAATGTGCTCTCTTTTCACGTCTACTACGAAAAGGGCTGCAGGCAATCTGTTCAATTCTTCAATACCTCCAAGTACTCTGTAAAGCTTCTCTTGCTCACGAGTCTTCATCAAACGCTCTTTCTTGTTCATATTATCGAACGTACCATCGGTTTTCATTTTCTCGATGGCTTGCATTTTCTTGATAGACTTACGAACAGTAGCAAAGTTGGTCAACATACCACCCAACCATCTCTGGCTTACGTATGGCATATTTACTTTCTTAGCATTCTCTTCCAAAATATCTTTAGCTTGTTTCTTGGTAGCAACAAACATTACTTTACGTCCTGTTCTTGCGATGTTAGCTATAGCATGTTGAGCTTCTTCTAATTTAGATGAAGTTTTATTGAGGTCTATAATGTGGATACCATTTTGCTCCATAAAGATATATGGTGCCATCTTGGGATTCCACTTGCTGGTAAGGTGACCAAAGTGTACACCTGCCTCTAATAATTGTTCTGTACTTACTCCCATTATATTAACGCTTACTAAATTGTGTTTTCTTACGTGCTTTTGGTTGTCCTGGTTTCTTACGTTCAACAGAGCGAGAATCTCTGGTCATCAGACCTTTTGCTCTCAAGGCTGGTTTCAGCTCAGCATCTATCTCTACCAAAGCTCTTGCGATAGCAAGTTTGATAGCGTCTGCTTGACCGGTGGTACCACCTCCGTCTACGTTCACCTTTATGTCATACTTACCTTCCATCTCACATACTGCAAGTGGTAAGTTAACATAGTATCTTGACTCTTGAGAAGCAAAGTACTCTTCTAACGGTCTGTTATTTACCGTAATAGCACCTTTACCTTCACTCATGTACACACGAGCTACTGATGATTTTCTTCTCCCAATTGTATTTATAACGTCCATATAATGATTAAATCTCTAATTTGGTTGGCTTCTGTGCCGCGTGTGGATGCTCACTACCTACATATACATGCATATTGGTAAATAGCTTTCTTCCTAATCTGTTTTTAGGTAACATTCCTCTTACACCTCTTTCTACAAGGTCTTTTGGTTTTCTAGCTAGCAAATGCTTAGCAAGTGTTACTCTTCTACCGCCTGGGTAACCACTAAAAGTTTCGTACTCTTTTACATCCATTTTATTACCAGTCATGGTAATTTTTTCTGCATTGATTACGACCACGTTGTCACCACAATCAACATGCGGAGTGAAACTTGGCTTGTGTTTGCCTCTTAGTACTTTGGCTACTTCCGAACAAAAACGACCTAGCGTCTTTCCTTCAGCGTCAACTATAACCCACTGTTTATCAACAGTGTTGCTATTAGCCGATATGGTTTTGTATGATAATGTATCCACAATTAAACTTTTTTATTCTTAAAATTCGGGCTGCAAATGTACCCTTTTGCTCTGTATATTCAAACAATTGAATAGAAATTATATGATGCTCTTGTAGCGAAGCAATTTTGTGTGGATTATGCCACGTGTTTTTGCCAATATTCTACATCTATCCACTGCTCTTGTTTATATCCCACTTTACTGAACGTACCTATGCGATGAAACCCCAATTTTTCGTGTAATTTAATGCTGGTTTCGTTGGGTATAGTAATGCAGGCTATGGCGTGTACAATATCAAAAAGTGGTAGGGCACTTAATAAGGCGTTATATAATCTCTGCCCGAAACCGCTTTGAGTATGTTCTGGGTGCATGTAGATCGTGGTCTCCGCACAATATTTATAAGCTTCTTTAGACTTCCATTGGGATGCATAAGCAAATCCAATTACTTGGTCGCTTTGCTCTATAACCAATACGGGGTAATTCACTTGTAAGTTCCCTATCTTACCTTCCATATCCTTTGAGGTTATGGTTCGCGTATCAAAAGTGATTATAGTATGAGTGATGTAGTGGTTGTAAATATCTGCAATAGCTGCAGCATCAGTGAGCTTGGCTTCACGTATGATGGCTTGTGGCATGGTATTACTCTCCAGTTAGTTCTCCCATTACTATACGCAGGCCATCTATTTCATCAGTCAATGGTATTTGGCACATAAGCCTACTGCCATCGATGTCAAGTACAAATGCTTCGTCGAGCATTGCTTCCTCGTCTTCACTCATTTCCGGGAGGGAATGGTCGCTTTTTACCACACAGTTGCACGTAGCACACATGGCCATTCCTCCGCACGTAGCTTTGATGGGCAACTCATTAGCACGAATAGCTTCCATTACGTTCATTCCCATGTCGGTAGGTGCTTGTATCTCGTGAGTTTGACCTTCAAGGTCTGTTACGTGTATAGTTATGATGTTTTCCACGGCTGCAAAGATAAATGGTTTGGATATAAGTTGGCAGATGAGTAGCTTATGATCTTAGTATAGTATTCTGCTCCTCTATCCATTCGGCTAAAGTTTCCACTCCTCTGTGTGTGTTGGCACTGGTCTCGAATGTGACTGGTATCTCCTCAAAGTGCTTCGTGAGCTCTTTTTCAAAGGCCAACATATTGGCTTCCGTTTGTTTAGGCTTTTTCTTATCTGTTTTGGTGAAAACAATACCTAGCGGAACGCGATGTACACCACACCACTCCATGAATTCTAGATCAATACGCTGTGGGGGGATAGCAGCGTCTATGAGCACAAATACAATGAATAGCTTTTCGCTTTTTAGCAAATACTCAGTGATTATCCCTTCAAATTGTTCACGAAGTTTCTTGGAAACCTTGGCGTAACCGTAACCAGGTAAGTCAACTAGGTTCAGTGCTCCCTCCACATCAAAGAAGTTGATGAGTTGCGTTTTCCCTGGCTTGGCACTTGTTTTAGCCATATCCTTTTTACGCGTAAGTGCATTAATAAGGGAGCTTTTGCCCACGTTACTTCTACCTATAAAAGCAAACTCCGGGTTTATATTATCCGTAATTTGCTCCACGAGACTATAACTCCTCAAAAACTTAGCTTTTGCAAAATTCACGTTGCAAAGGTATGGAGCAGAGTTAGACTATGGTGTGAAAAATCCTTTTTTCATTAAACTTCGAATGCGGTGTAGATAAGGGACGAAACCTTTTCTATTCTCAAAACTCTCCACTAAACATAATTGTTACCTTTGCAAAGCAAAAAAATGGGTACTAAAGTAAAACCATATCAAGATGAAGGCTCTAAAAAAGAGCAAGTGCAGCAAATGTTTGATAACATCGCACATCGCTATGATTTTTTAAATCGTTTTTTGTCATTAGGTATAGACAAAGGATGGCGAAAAAAAGCAATTAAAATGCTCGCTGAGCACAAGCCCAAGCGTATATTGGATGTCGCTACGGGTACTGCCGATTTTGCGTTGGCTACACTCCAAATTCAGCCAGAAGAGGTGATAGGAGTAGATATATCAGATGGTATGCTTGAGATAGGGCGTAGGAAAATAGCCGATAAGGGCATTAGCAATGTACGATTAGAAAACGGAGATAGTGAGAACTTAAGATTTGAGGATAACTCATTTGATGCGGTGATAGTAGCTTTCGGAGTACGTAATTTCGAAAATCTTAAAAAAGGTCTAGGCGAAATAAATAGAGTTTTAAAACCAGGTGGAGTAGCTATGATTTTGGAGTTTTCTAAGCCTAAAGGATTGTTTGGATTACTCTTCACTATATACAACAAGACACTTTTGCCTCTGTGGGGTAAGTTGTTTTCTGGAGATAATGCGGCGTATAAGTACTTGCCTGAGTCTGTAGCTGCGTTCCCGGAGGGAAATGAATTTAAAAGTATAATGCGAGGTTTAAAATACGATAAAGTAGAAGACCGACGTTTAACATTTGGCGTATGTTCCATATACACAGGATTAAAATAATTGCAACAACCTTGCTCTTAGCAGTAGGGTGTACTGTAAAAGCTCAGCAGACAAACCCCCTTTACGACCGCAACCCCGTGCGATTTGGGTTTGGGATAATGGGCAATACAGCTAAGCTGAAATATACGGTAAAAGATAATAATCTAAATTACGATAGCCTCAAAACCATAGAGTCTACTTACTACCCAGGTTTTGGTTTGGGAGGATTGGTAAATGTACGTTTGGCAGATCATTGGGATGTGCGAAGTATGCTTAATATACAGTTTGCTCGCCGAGATATGAATTATGCCTTTAAGCAGGATAATATTAAAGTGGCAGAGATGGAGGCTACTTATATGGAGATACCGCTAACCTTTGAGTACAAGTCGCAACGTCATAAAAATGTGCGTCTTTATCTACTCGGCGGGGCAACATACAGGTTTGACTTTACAAGTGATATACAAACGGACCGTAGCGATACCAAACCTATATTGGCACTGTACCCTAATACCTTCTCTTACGACATAGGATTTGGGTTCGATATTTATTACGATTTTTTTAAATTTAGCCCCGAGATTAAGCTGAGTAATGGTCTGGGAAATCAGAAGGTGCCAGATAATTTCATTTTTGCAAGTAGTGTAGAGCGTGTTTCGCCTAAGCTATTGCAGTTTAGCCTTATTTTTCAATAGTGTTTTTCAACTTACAACACACCGAGAAAGACACGCAAGCCAGAGCAGGTCTTATCACTACTGACCATGGAGAAATACCAACTCCTATATTTATGCCCGTAGGAACACAGGGTACGGTAAAAACAGTAGATCAAGCCATTCTAAAAAATAATATCGATGCTAAAATTATATTGGGCAATACGTATCACCTATATCTCAGACCTGGTTTAGATATAATAAGAGGAGCTGGAGGATTGCATAAGTTTATCAATTGGGATAGACCTATGCTTACAGATAGTGGAGGTTTTCAAGTATACAGTATCTCCGACCAACGAAAAATCACCGATGAAGGAGTGATTTTTAGAAGCCATATAGACGGGCACAAACTGCTTTTTACCCCCGAAAATGTAATGGATACGCAACGTACCATTGGGGCCGATATTATTATGGCCTTTGATGAGTGTACACCCTATCCCGCTACGCGAGAGTATGCCACCAACTCTATGCATACTACGCATCGATGGTTGGATAGATGTATCAAGAGATTTAACGAGACTGAACCGATATACGGACATACGCAGCAATTATTCCCCATCATACAAGGAAGTACATTTTCAGATTTGCGACAGCAAAGCACTGAGTATTGCCTGAAACACGACACCGATGGAATTGCCATAGGCGGATTATCCGTAGGTGAGCCACACGAGGATATGTATCGCATCACCGAGCAGATAACGGCCATCATACCACAGGACAAACCGCGTTACCTTATGGGAGTAGGTACGCCAGCTAACCTATTGGAGTGTATACACTTAGGTGTAGATATGTTTGATTGCGTGATGCCTACACGTAACGCTCGTAATGGGATGCTATTTACCAAAAATGGCACTATGAATATGCGTAATAAGAAGTGGGAAGATGACTACAGCCCCATAGATGATGAGCTTACACCTCACTACAGTAAGGCGTATCTCAAGCATCTATTCAAAGCAAAAGAGTACTTGGCTGCTCAAATAGCGAGCGAGCATAATCTTAAGTTTTACTTATGGTTAGTTACCGAAGCACGTAAGCACATCCTTGCAGATACTTTCTTATCTTGGAAAAACAGTATGGTAAAAAAATTAGACCAACGCCTATGATAGATGATATATATAAACGATCCAAGTTGTTGAGTAAGACCTGCCTTAAGATTGCATTGGTGCTGCCACAAGATGCTGCATTGAGTAACCTCATAAGAGGACATTTGATTGATAGGTCAACCACGCTGGCCATCAAGGCTAAAGGACTAATGGTGACACAAAATCCTGATTTTTTCCTAAAAAAATTGGCCGATGCCAAAGAGGCCTCAGATGGCACTCACTATTGGCTGGAGATGATAGCAGAGGAGAACTATCTTGATTCTAGCATCATTAATCCGATATTGACCGAAAGTGCTGTTATTTCTAATTTATTTGCACAAGCCATTATGAAAATAAAACCCGATTACTAGGGGAGTGGCAGCGGTAATAGAATGAAACTAACGAAGATAGACTGGTATATCATCAAACGCTTTTTAGGGGCGTTTGTGCTTGCTTTGGGTTTATTTACGGTTATTATCATCGTTTTTGACCTGTCGGAAAAGATAGACGAGTTTATGGAGAATAGTGCTCCGTTTGATGAGGTGATATTCAATTACTATGTCAATTGGGTGCCTTTCCTTCTTAATTTATTTAGCCCTGTTTTCGTTTTTATATCGGTTATATTTTTCACCTCCAAAATGGCTCAAAAAAGTGAAATCATTGCTATGCTAGCAGGCGGAGTATCGTATGATCGGCTATTAAGACCTTACATTATTACATCTGTATTTTTAGCTTTAGTGTCATTCTCCATGTTTGCGTGGATAATACCCAAGGCAGATAAAACACGCGTAGTCTTTGAGAACCAATACATACGAGATCGAACGCATTATTCTGCTTCGCAAATCAAAACTCAGATATCACCGGGAGTGATTATGAGTATGGGTAATTTCAATTTCAGTGACAGTGCAGGCTTCAAGGTGAGTTTGGAACATATAGTAGATGGTAGTCTTCGCTCTAAGTTATTCGCCGATAGGCTTAACTGGAATGATAAAACACAAAAGTGGAAACTAAGTAAGTGGTGGAGTCGTGAGTTTATTGATGGGATGGAGATCATATCCAAGGGTGCTGTAATGGATACCATGATAGCTTTTAATCCCGAAGATTTCTTCAGAAAAAACGACGATGTACAGATGTTTAGTCTCTCGGAACTAGATGAGATGATAAACTTAGAGAATATGAGAGGTACGGGGAATACATTCTTTTATACTACGGAAAAATACAAGCGATTTGCAATGCCCTTTGCTGTGATTATTCTTACTATCATAGGTGTTAGTGTAGCATCTAAAAAAACAAGAGGTGGTATAGGACTAAACTTAGGGATAGGATTGCTTATTAGTTAGTTTCAGTTTTCTTATCGTATTCCAATTTTTCTTAGCTTATGGAAGTAGCGGGGCATTACACCCCTTATTAGCCGTAAGTATCCCCAATATCATATTTGCGTTTATTGCTTTTGTAATGTACCGATTAGCACAGAAATAATATGAGTGAATTAAGCATAGAAGAAGGAGGTTTTTTATTAATCAATAAGCCGCTACGCTGGACCAGTTTTGATGTAGTGAAAAAATTAAGAAATATTTCACGCATAAAAAAAATTGGTCATGCAGGGACGTTAGACCCTTTAGCAACAGGTATGCTTATCGTATGTTACGGTAAATACACTAAAAAAATAGAAGGTATACAGAGTATGGGAAAGGCCTACACAGGCACTTTTGTGATTGGTAAAACGACACCTTCACTTGACCTAGAAACAGAAGTAGACGCCACATACCCTACCGACCATATTACACCCATATTTCTGGAGGAAAAGGTAAACCTATTTAGAGGAGATATAAAACAAGTACCACCACAACACAGTGCTGTAAAGGTAAACGGCAAACGAGCTTATGAACACGCGCGAGCGGGTAAAGAAGTGGTACTCAAAATAAGAGATGCCCACATAAGCAAATATAAAATAGACGCAAGCGAATTCCCTATCGTAAAATTTGAGATACACTGCAGCAAGGGAACGTACATTCGGTCACTTGCTCGTGACTTGGGCGTAGCCCTAGATAGTGGAGCATATATGAGTAGCTTGGTCCGAACGTCTATTGGAGAGTATAGTCTGGATAAGGCTGTGGATATGACGGACATTAAAGATCAAGAAGATTTCTTCAAATTTGCACAACAATTTAGCGATTGAAGGTAATATATGACATAGAAGAGTTCAACCCACAAGAACCTGTGGTACTTACCCAAGGTACGTTTGACGGTGTTCACTTTGGCCATCAAAAAATTCTAAAAAAAGTTGTAAATGAAGCCTCCGAACTAAACGGTATAAGTGTGCTGCTTACATTTTATCCGCATCCTCGACTCGTTCTTTATCCAGATGATAATGAGTTGAAAATGCTAAATACGATAGACGAAAAGATAGAACTGGTAGCTCAATTGGGATTAGATTACCTTATTGTAATGCCTTTTACACAGGAATTGAGTAGGCTCAGGGCCGATGAGTTTGTGAGAGATATTTTGGTAGAGCGTCTTCGTATCTCCAAATTAATCATAGGCTATGACCACCGTTTTGGTCGTAACAGAGAAGGAGGCCTCACGGAGATGGTAAGATATGCAGAGACGTATAACTTTGCATTGGAAGAAATATCAGCTCAAGATATAAGCGAAAGTATAGTAAGCAGTACCAAGATAAGGAATGCATTACTTGCTGGAGAGGTACACGTAGCGAGTGAATACTTGGGAAATCCTTATCAACTGTCAGGCAAGGTAGAGCGTGGCCTACAGCGTGGCACGACTATTGGTTTCCCTACGGCTAATATACGTGTGAGCAGCAGCGATAAGCTTATACCTAAAAATGGAGTGTATGCCGCTTGGGTATATACAAAAGGAAGCCAACATGGAGGTATGCTCAATATTGGAGATAATCCAACTTTTGAGGATAAAAATTGGAGTGCAGAAGTCCACATTTTGGACTTTGACCAAGATATTTATGACGAGGACATTTGTATCGACTTTATAGCACACGTAAGACAAGAAAAAAAATTTAACAGCGTTGAGTTGCTAATAGAACAATTAAAAGAGGATGAGAAAGAGGTTAGATTATTACTTGCGTAACAGCTTGGTGCTATTGATTTTGAGTGCAAGTTTCATTGCAAATGCTCAGCAGGATACCATAAGTAAAGATACGTTCAAAAAAGTAAAGCATTGGGATTTTGATCTGGATTTAGTCCCGTCACAGGACATATACGGACAAAGTTGGGATGCGGACCATATAGACAGCCCAGCGTACGACGCCGAAAAAATGAAACAAGGCTATTTGCTCGACTTGGTAAGTGATAGTTGTGAGTACGTTCATCCCTTTCAAGGACGTATTACGAGCAGGTACGGATGGCGACGAAGCAGGTGGCATAAGGGGATAGACATTGATTTGGAGATAGGAGACCCCGTTTATGCCGCTTTTGACGGTGTGGTCCGTGTACAACGCTATAATCCGGGTGGTTTTGGTAACTATGTACTCATCCGGCATTACAATGGTTTGGAGACGTTGTACGCTCATTTTAGTGAAACGATAGTCGTACAAAACCAAACGGTACGTGCAGGGCAGATTATCGGTTTTGGTGGGAGTACAGGACGCAGTACGGGCTCACATCTTCATTTTCAAACTATGCTCATGGGACAAGCTTTTGACCCCGCTAAAATTATTGATTTTACAACATTCAAACTCAAAGGGCCACAGGCTTATGTAGACCATGCGTGGTTTCCGTATATTAGAAATGGGAATACCAGAGCTAATGTAGCACCACCTAATGCAAGGAGGTATTATAAAATCAAACGTGGAGATACCCTAGGTCATATTGCCCGCAGGTATGGTACATCAGTATCGGCCATCTGCCGATTGAATGGCATAAGTCGCACGACCACACTAAGAATAGGCAGAACCTTACGGGTGAGGTAGTAGGGAATATTTTTGGGTAAATCTCAATTACGCATCTACGCTTTTATCGCCTGTATTGTAATAAAAGGTAGCCTACGACTTTGAAGATGTTACTGCTCGGAGTCTTTACTGTTCAATACACCATGTGCTTGATTTTGCACGTGATAACGAGTATTTCACATGACGCTTTAAGATTTTTATTTGTATTTTTACTTGGTGAAAATGTTCAGACTGCTAGCCATCCTATCCCTTATTCCTCTGCTGCTTAATAGCTGTAAAGATGATGAGCCTCAATACCTCGGAGAGTTCCGTTTAGGGGCAGAGGGAAAGTCTTACATCAAATTTGAGCCAGGTAGCTATTGGGTGTATGAAAATGATAAGACGGGAGAGAGAGATAGTGTGGTTATGGATTATTATTACTCAGAAATGCGTCATTTTAAAGGAGTAGAGCGTGAGTATTATCGTGAGCATATTGCTTTTAAATGGAGAATAAATGAGAGTGGTTCTTATACCCATATTACTGGACATCCTTTTGGCGATCTAACTCCGAATAGCACTTGGGAGGAAACTGTCAGAAGGTGGTCGTTTATTTCTTCACCTGAAGCATCTAGTTCATCCACAATGATTTGGGTTCCAGTATCTTTTGAAACTGGTGGCGGCGTTAGCGGTCAGCTTACAAGAAGGACAATAATTCATGACAGTTTGCTGGTTGCTGGTGAATGGTACCACGACGTAGCGGTGTTTGAGGTAGATAATGATTGGATTTGGAATACGTTTAACACAAATCATACAAAATATTATTGGGCAAAAAATGTAGGCCTGATACGCAGAGTACTACTAGAAGAGAATTCTATCGTTGAACTGGAAAGTTTTAATTTAATTAAGTATCAAGTAACGCAATAAATTAAACACATATGAAATCGAAATTTCAAAAACTGATTATCCATTCAACTATTACGTCTATTTCAAGGCAAGAAGAGGCCTAGTTTTTAGTCCTCAAACCCAAACGACTGAATACTCCTCATTATATCTTCATTGATAAAGTCATAAATTGGCATCACACTATCACGTGTCGTTTTTTGATTGAAATAGAAAGCACCACGTATATAGTGTTTTTTCTCATCGGTGATATAAAAATTAAAAGGCGTAGCCGTCTTGCCTTGTAGGTCATAAATCATACCACGTATTCCCTTGGTGGTATCACTTATTTCTCGTTCTATGATCTCCTCTGCACGCTGTATGTGTGGGGTGAAGGCCATTTTGTAGGCATCCTCTGTTAGGCTGTCTAAGTCATTGATACCTGTAATTGGAATATAGCTGAGGTGTAAGGTAGCGTTAAACTGAGGATAGGTCAAATTGTACCAACAGGGTTCGTTGCCATCGGTATATTGTTCTAACTTGGAGTAGCTCGGTATATCAAAGGAGAAAGGACAGTCCGTATCTGTTTTGCTATAGGTACGCTGGGGATAATATATACGCGGATATGCCTTTGGTTTGGGTAGGTAATCCGTACAACTGGTAATGCCTATACTTATCAGAAGTAAAAATACGGTGATGCTATGCTTCTTCGTCATTTTGGGTATAATCAGGATTGATGTGCAACTTTACTCGTTTTATTTTACGAGAATCGGCACTCTCCACTGTAAACGTTATGGCTTCGAATATTATTTCCTCTCCTTTTTCAGGAATTTCTTCTTGTATTTCCATAAGCAAGCCCCCGAGTGTATCCGCATCACCTTTTACTTTTTCAAAATGGTCTACTGGCAATTGTAATATCTTGCTTACGTCGTGTAGAGCCGTTTTGCCTTCAAATACATACGTTTCATCATCCAATTTAGAATAAGAAAGGTCCTCTTGGTCAAATTCGTCTTTTATCTCGCCAAACACCTCCTCTAGGATGTCTTCCATAGTCACAATACCACTCGTGCCACCATACTCGTCTACCACTATGGCCATGTGTACACGTTTCTCTTGAAACTCTTCTAGTAGGTCGTCTATTTTTTTATGTTCTGGTACAAATAGGGTCGGACGTATCAAGTCTAACCAATCGAAGTTTGTGGTTTTGTGAATGTGAGGCAATAGATCCTTGATATAGAGGATGCCCCTTACTTGGTCAAATGTTTCTTCATACACGGGTATCCTACTATATCGCCAATTGAGCGTAGTATGCAGCAGTTCCTGTGCATCGGTCGTAATGTCAATGCAACTTACCTCTGTACGAGGCTTCATAATTTGCTTTACGCTTGTATTCCCAAAATTGATAAGTCCTTTGAGTATATGCTTTTCCTCTATCTCCTTATTCTCATCGGCTATGTCTATGGCCTGGCTAAGCTCTTCCATAGAGATGTTGTGCAATCTGCTCTTGAGGTACTTATCAAAGAGTGACGAACTAGCCGCAAGGGGAAGTATCATCGGTTTGAATAGTGTGTAACATACTTTGAGAGGCTTGGCCATTAGCCTCACTATTTTTAAGTTATTCTGAGTAGCATATATCTTAGGAATGATTTCACCTAGTAGCACCAGCAAGAAGGTGATAATTACTACTTGAAATAAAAAAGCTAATATTTCTGACGAAACCATATAGAAGCCCAAATCCAAATCACTGAAATTGAACACTTGCTCAAATAACCAGCTCGAAAATATTACGATAAAAATATTGATGAGGTTATTCATCAATAATATGGTGGCCAATAGTAGCCGGGTTCCTACTTTACGTGAGGGTTCGTTTATGAGGTCTAGAGCAACTTTACTTGCAGGACTATTCTCTTCGTTGAGCTCCACGAGGTGGCTCGGACTAAGGCTGAAAAAAGCGTTTTCGGAACTGGAAAACAGAGCCGAAATCCCTAAGAATAAAAGAATAACTAAAAAACCAAAGATGCCTAAGAATAAATGGGAGCCTATATCTGCCTGCGTTGCAGATTGAAGGAGTATAAAAATCTGTTGATAGGGCTCGGAGTCGCTTTTCAATTTTTTATGTTTTTAGATTAAAAAGGTAGATCGTCATCTCCCTCGTCTATGATACTCTCTATCGCAGCTTCATTATGCTTTTCAACAATAGCTGCAGGTGGGGTCGCTTGTTCAGCAGCTGGTGCATTTGTATTGCCACCGTTACCTCCGGCCTTGCCGAGCATATTCATAGTAGTTACACGAATTTTAGTGCTGTAGCGTTTTATGCCATCTTTTTCGTAAGAGTCTGTCTTTATTTTCCCCTCCACGTATATCATACTTCCTTTTGTTAGGTATTTTTCAGCTACCTTAGCTAGGCCATCCCACATTTCGAGGTTATGCCATTCGGTATTCTCTACCTTGTTTCCGTTTCTGTCGGTGTATCGTTCGCTAGTGGCTAGTGCTAGTGTAGCTACTACCTTATTCGCATCCAAGTACTTTACTTCCGGATCTCTACCTAAATTACCTACCAGTATTACCTTATTTATCATCGTTATTTCGCTTGTTCAAAAACTTTTGTGTGAGCACACTTATGGGATATTCAGTACCCAACTGGCTCATTTCTATTTCAAATATATTGCTTTTTAAAAAAATGGGCTTTGTATCCACCAATATTGTGTAAAAATTAGCATCTATTTTACGATGAGATAGAATGTGAGTAGTATTGTAAAACAATGATATTTGGGGTTTGGCCTTAGGCTTCATGATGTGGGAGAGTTCTGTCATCAATTCCTCTTGATTAAGATGGTGTTCCACAAGCGGAAATTGAAATAAATTTTGCCATATACCTTCAGTCCTTTGTTCGATGTAGGTTTTATTATCATAGCTAATGAAGAAATAGGAGTGTTCCACTTTTCTTACCTTGTTTTTGCCCTCTTTGTAGGGGAGTTTGTCTACTTTTTCATACTCCAATGATAGGCAATTAGCAGCAAATGGGCATTCTGAGCAGTTTGGTTTTTTGGGAGTACAGTGCATTGCCCCAAATTCCATTATCGCCTGATTAAAGAGTGCAGAGTTTTTATCGTCAAAAATGTCTGCTAAGGCTTGTTTGATGACCTTTTGACCAGCAGGTTTATTGATAGGGTCTGCTATTGCAAATAGGCGTGAAATAACTCGGTATACGTTCCCATCTAATACGGGATAAGGGAGGTCATACGCAAAACTAGCTATGGCAGCGGCTGTATATTCTCCCACTCCTTTGAGTTGCAATAGTTCCTCATAGGTGTTTGGGAAAGTGCCAAGATGCTGCTCCACAACCATCTTAGCTGCGGTGTGTAAATTTCGGGCACGGGAATAGTATCCCAATCCCTGCCAAAGGGTAAGAATTTCTTGTTCCTCAGCAGCAGCAAGATCTCTTACGGTAGGGAATTGCTCTACAAATTTGTGGTAATAAGGAAGGCCTTGATCTACCCTAGTTTGCTGAAGGATAATCTCAGATAACCAAATATGATAAGGGTCTTGGGTCTCTCGCCAAGGTAGCTTTCGGTGGTCATTGCGATACCAGTTTATGAGAATGTTGCTTATTTTCAATTCTTTGCAAAAAAAGCACTATCCTTAAGTTATTAACAATTAAATAATTACTTTTGCGAACTAACTAAAAATAACTAAGGACAAATGACTAAAGCAGAAGTAGTTAACGAGATATCAGAAAGAACTGGTGTTGAGAAAACGATTGTTCAAGAAACGGTGGAGAGCTTCTTCACTATTGTAAAGAGTTCACTTATTAAAGGTGAGAACGTGTATTTCAGAGGTTTCGGAAGTTTTGTAGTGCAACACAGAGCACAAAAAATTGCACGGAATATTTCTAAAAACACGCAAATCACAATACCAGCTCATAATATTCCTAAATTTAAGCCTTCGAAAACATTCGTCGAGAAGGTAAAAAAAGGATAGTTAGGCAAAAAGCACCATATTGAAAGGAACTTCATCACTCCTAAACTTGACCCTCGTTCTGCTCGGACTTGCAGTAATAGTAGGTCTTACTTACGTAGGTTATAAGACCGATACGAAAGAGATAGCAGACAACCACGAAGGTCATAATCACAAACCGGGTGAGCACGATAAGCCGGTAGAGGCTCCATTTCGCGTGAATGATGCGTCACTCCCCGAAGATGCAAATTTAGATAAAGTAATAGACGACGCCCTTTCAAGCATTCAAAAAGGTAAAGAGACTAATGATATGTCATTGGTTATGAATGCAGGAATTATGCAGTTATTAGCGGTCAATAGAGCCGACACAAACAACGTGAGAGCGATATATCATTTGGGACTTTTTGCAGAAGAATCAGGGCAATTAGAAAAAGCCGAAAAAAGATTTGAAAAATTGATACTTTTGCAGCCCGAAAATCAAGAGTTCAAAGACAAACTTGCTAAGATTCGACAAAAGCTAAATTAAAACATTTTAAAAAAAATACAATTATGCCAAGCGGTAAGAAAAGAAAGAGACATAAGATTGCTACTCACAAGCGAAAAAAACGTCTAAGAAAAAACAGACATAAGAAAAAGAAATAATTCTTGAGTACTATGGCCTACGAAATGATTATAGACGTAGGGCGTGAAGGAGAAAGAATAGCTCTATTAAAAGATAAGAAGTTAGTAGAATTACACCAAGAATCTAACGAGTCAGGGAACTTTTTAGTAGGTGAAATCTACTTGGGTAAAGTAAAAAAGATAATGCCCGGCTTAAACGCCGCATTTGTGGATGTTGGGCACGAAAAAGATGCTTTTTTACATTACCACGATTTAGGACCTTACATACGATCTTGGCAAAAAATAACCAAGGAGACGTTAGATGGTTCACGTAGTAATGGCGATTTAACAGATTTTGTTTTGGAGCCAGAAACCGTAAAGACAGGCAAAATAAGCCAAGTCTTAAAACGAAATCAACAGATTCTTGTCCAAGTATTAAAAGAGCCCATTTCTACCAAAGGCCCACGGCTCACAACAGAAATATCTATTGCTGGACGCTACTTTATACTCGTACCATTTTATGATACGGTGAATGTAAGTAAGAAAGTAAGTACTATTGAGGAGCGTAAGCGTCTCAAAAATTTAGGCAGTAGCCTGAAAACGCCAAAACTTGGACTCATCTGCCGAACAGCGGCCGAACAAAAAGGAGGACAAGACTTGCATCAGGACATTTTAGAATTGCAACAGAAGTGGGAGAACATCTTTGATAAACTTCCGGTTGCCAATACTACGGACCGTGTACTAGGCGAGGACCAAAAAAGTTTTGCGATACTTAGGGATTTGCTGAGTTATGATTTTGCTTCTATCACCGTAAACCAAAAACAGTTGTACGATGATATGAAAGCACATCTCACTACGATAGATGCTAAATTGCCCAAAGTGCTAAAGTACTATTCAGGCAGAGACGATATTTTTAGCCAGTTTGGTATAGATAAGCAGATTCAAGGTTCTTTTGGTAAGACGGTGTCTTGTTCAGGTGGAGCATACTTAATTATAGAGCATACAGAAGCATTACACTCTATAGACGTGAATAGTGGGAGCAAAACAGCCAGCTCGAGCAATCAAGAGGAGAACGCCCTAGCGGCGAATCTAGATGCAGCCAGAGAAATAGCACGTCAGCTGAGGTTACGCGATATGGGAGGTATTGTGGTGATTGATTTTATTGATTTACGCACGCCCAATTTCAAGAAGCAACTCTACAATACACTGAGAGATGCGATGGAAGATGATAAGGCAAAACATACGATATTGCCTATGAGTAAGTTCGGTCTTATTCAAATAACTAGGCAGCGTGTTCGGCCTGAGATGTCTATCAAAACCGCCGAGAAATGTCCTACATGTTTGGGTACGGGTTCTATAACTTCGAGTGTGATGATTATAGATGACATAGAGCAACACGTAGAGCACTTACTTACCGTTGCCAAGCAAAAATCGATTACTATTCTTACCAATCCTTATCTAGCAGCTTACTTAAAGCAGGGTATGATTAGTAAGCGTTTAAATTGGCTCTTTAAGTATAAGACTTGGGTCAAGATAAAAGCTGACATCAAGCAAGGAATGTTAGACTACAGTTTCTTTGATGCTCAGGATGAGGTCATTGATATAGCTAAACCGTAATGGCTGTTAAGCTACTCGTAGTAGGCCAAACCAAAGAGAAGTTCTATTTGCAAAGTGAGGCAGAGTATGCAAAAAGACTCACTCGCTTTTGTAAATTAAATTATGTAGTGGTGCCCAGTTCTAAAAAATCTGAAGTAGCAGAAGAATGTCTGCAAATGGAAGAGCAAAATTTATTCAAACACATAGGAGCAAATGATTATGTAGTATTATTGGACGAAGGAGGGGAAGAGTATTCGAGCAGGAAGTTTGCTCAGCGGCTTAATCATCTTTTGGTAAATCATACAGGATTAACCTTTGTTATAGGCGGAGCTTTTGGATTTTCACAAAAAATGAAAGATAGGAGCAATGCTAAGTGGAGCCTGAGCAAACTCACATTTCCGCATCATTTGGTACGTACTATATTCTTAGAACAGCTTTACAGAGGATTTACAATTTTGAATGGCGGCAAGTATCATAACGACTAAAAAAAAAGTATCTTCAGTCCACATGAAGATAATATAATTATGATACTTAATAATTATGATACTTACCAAACTTTGATATGTTTGCAGCGTTTTCAAATTGAATTAAAGAAACACAATGGCAAATAAGAAAGATAAAAAAGAAGACAAAAAAAAGATGGGTAGGCCACCTACCAAGCCGGTAGTGAAGCGTCCTGCTTACTACGTGACGGTGAAGGTGAGTAACTCTATGAATTACCAGAAAACGAATGTACTTATTAGTAAAGATACCATACCTGAAATAAAACAACTCGTAGCGAGATCGCCACAAGCAGTTGATTTTTTGGGCTATTGGAATGGAAAATCGTACGAGAAAGTTCCTGAAATTGAGGACTTCATAAAAGCAAGACAAAAGAAAAAATAAAAAAAGGAGGTATCAATTACCTCCTTTTTTTATAGTACAAGGTAAATAAAATGTTCCAACGATACTCTGCACAGTTTTGGCTATTATGTCTTAGTACTTTTTTATTCTTTTTTAGTTTTACTATCCTTATACCTGAGTTGCCCGACTATATCACATCTCTGGGTGGTGAAGACTACAAAGGTTGGACGATTGGGCTTTTCACGATTGCCGCAGGATTGTCTCGCCCCACTAGTGGGCGACTAGCAGATACCATGGGTCGAAAACCAGTTATGATATTTGGTGGGGCAGTATGCGTCGTGATGTCCCTTTTATACCCTGTTTTTACGGTTGTTTTTGGCTTTTTAGTATTGCGTTTTTTTCACGGATTGAGTACCGGTTTTATGCCTACAGGAACGGTAGCTTACCTGGCTGATATTATACCATCAGATAGGCGAGGAGAGGCTATGGGGCTTATAGGCATTATGAATAATATTGGGATGATGAGTGGTTATGCTATTAGCAGTTGTATTATGAAATATCTCGGGTTGTCAGGAATGTTCTATCTATCGGGAGTGCTCGCTCTACTGTCGGTAGTACTGATTTATAATATGAAAGAAAGTTTACCAAATCCTGAACGCTTGAAAAAAGAGCATTTCAAATTAAGTGTTGCGGATGTGATAGATAAACGTGCTAAGGAGCCAGCCATATTGATGTTGCTTACTGTAGTGTTTTTTGGCGTGAATATTACACTCATACCCGATTACTCTGTTGCTTTGGGCATAGATAATAAAGGCCTTTTTATTTCCATTATGACTGTTGCGACGGTTGTTACACGACTGTTTACAGGTAAAATATCCGATGTTAAAGGACGGATATTTAGTTGTAAAATAGGTACATCTTTCTGGATTTTGTCCGCAGTGTTGCTCACGTTTAGAGATGTAAATCTCTTCTATGTAGCTGCTGTTACCTGCGGGATAGCTTCTGGCATCAATTCTCCAGCTCTGTTTGCTTGGGCAGTTGATGTCGCACAGGGCATCAAGTCAGGGCGATCAATGGCTACCTTGTTTATTGCCTTGGAAGCAGGCATTGCTATTGGTGCCATAGTATCGGCTGCGGTTTATAATAACATATTCGAAAACCTCACATACGTTTATCTTTTGGTAGGTGTTGTAAGTACATTGGCCTTACTCTACCTCTACTTTGGGGTGCGAAAGGAGCCAAGCTTGTATGCTCAGGAGTTAGAGGAGTAACGAAATCCAAAGGTGGGTTAAGTAGTTTTGTCTAGGCATTTGATGAAATGTTTGTATCATTTCTAACCTCATACTATTCTGGGATTCTCTTGATTCTGTGCCGTATTTGTCGGAGGTGTAATATAACTTGAGCAGTGCCAATTTTACTGCCTGAATAAATCTTACAAAAGGCGTGTTTATTGTTTAGCCAAAATAATACATTTGCAGCAAAATTAGAGAGCATTTCATGGGTAAAAATGTAAAAATTAAACGCGGTATGGACATAGCGTTGGAGGGGCGACCCGATAACACCGTTCATAACGTATCTGCTCCTGCCACCTACGCTATTAAGCCAGGTGATTTCAAAGGCCTTATTCCAAAGCTAAGTGTAAAGCAAGGAGATAAGGTGAAAGCAGGAGACTGTCTATTTGTCGATAAGGGCAATAGTGCTATATTTTTTACTTCGCCAGTAAGTGGTGAGGTAGCAGAAATAGTAAGAGGAGATAGAAGAGCAATACTAGAAGTAAAAGTGAAGGCAGATGCAGATGTAAGCTACAAGAGCTTCGATACTTCTGGATATGCAGGCAAGTCGAGAGACGAAGTGAAGGCTTTAATGCTTGAAGCTGGTTTGTGGCCATTCATTGTACAGCGACCATTTGGGGTTATTGCTGATACGGATGTTTCACCAAAGGCGATCCACGTTTCTGGATTTGACTCGGCTCCTCTAGCTGCCGATCTTAACATCACGCTAAAAGGAGAGGAAGAAAACTTAAAAATAGGTTTTGATATCCTGAAAATGCTAACGGATGGTGCCGTTCATTTGAACGTACATGCGAACAAAAGCTCTGATGTATATGCTAAAGTAACAGGTGTTCAAACTACGGAGTTTAGTGGTCCACACCCAAGTGGGCTAGTTGGCGTGCAAATCAATAATATAGATCCTATCAATAAAGGTGATGTGGTATGGACAATCAAGCCACAGCACGTAGCTTTTATTGGTAAATTCTTCGCAACAGGGATTGCCAATCTTGAGCAAGTTGTAGCTCTAGCTGGTTCAGAAGTGAGTAAGCCAGCGTATTACCGCACTCGCCTTGGAGCAAGTGTAAATACGTTACTGGTAGATAATCTGAAACAAGACAACGTAAGAGTAATAAGCGGCAACGTGCTTACAGGTTCTCATATATCAGAAGAAGGTTACTTAGGATTTGGAGATAATCAAATTTCTGTAATACCAGAGGGAGATCAATATGAAATGCTAGGGTGGTTATTCCCATCTTACCCGAGACCTACCTTAAGTTCATCATTGCCATTTTCTAAATTCTTCAAAAAGACATTCAAAGCCAATACCAATCCTCACGGAGAAGAGAGAGCTTATGTGGTAACTGGAGAATACGAAAAAGTACTGCCAATGGATATTATGCCACAGCAGCTTGTGAAAGCGGTGATGGCTAAGGATCTTGAGCTTATGGAAAACCTGGGAATCTATGAGGTGATAGAAGAAGATATGGCACTTTGCGAATTTGTATGTACATCTAAAATCGCAGTACAACGAGTATTATCAGAAGGTTTACAATTAATGGCAGACGAAAGTTAATATGAAGTTTTTAAGAGATAAAGTAGACTTACTAAAACCTCACTTCTCAGAAGGAGGAAAGCTTAGTTTCTTGCATTCTACATTTGATGCAATAGAGACATTCTTATTTGTGCCAAACCACACTACAAAAGGTGGAGCACACATAAAAGATGGTATAGACCTCAAAAGAACGATGTTCTTTGTGGTGATTGCCTTAATTCCAGCTTTACTTTTTGGTATGTGGAATTTAGGTTACCAGTTTCACAGAGCTACGGGAGCGGAAGCTACCTTGCTTGAGAATTTCTGGCACGGACTGTTACAGACATTGCCACTTATCATCGTGTCTTATGGTGTAGGCTTGGCAATAGAAATGGCTTTTGCCCAGTTCAAAGGACATCCAGTGAATGAAGGATTCCTTGTTTCAGGATTGCTTATTCCTATGGTGATGCCTGTGGATGTTCCATTATGGATGGTTGGTGTTGCTACGGCATTTGCTGTAGTTATAGGAAAAGAAGTGTTCGGTGGAACAGGAATGAACTTGCTCAATCCTGCTCTTACGGCTCGTATGTTTTTATACATAGGCTACACACCAGAAATGAGTGGTGAAAAATGTTGGGTACCATTGGGCGACCAAGCAGCCGTAGAAGGATATTCGGGAGCTACAACCTTAGGAAACATTGCATCTGCATCGGCAGACGGATCGGGTTGGAGTGATAGTTTATTCTCTTGGGGTACAGGAGCTATGGATAGTATATATGGTACGATTCCAGGTTCTGTTGCCGAAACTTCAGTAATAGCCATTCTTATAGGTGCGGTATTCTTAATAGCAACAGGTATAGGTAGCTGGAGAATAATGTTGAGCACCATTTTAGGAGGCTTGGCAATGGGTGCGATCCTCAATTTAGTAGGAGGCAATGCGTGGTATGATATGCCAGCGTGGTATCACCTGATCATAGGAGGATTTATGTTTGGAGCTGTATTTATGGCTACAGACCCTGTGTCAGCTGCACAAACCACACGCGGAAAATGGATTTATGGATTCTTTATAGGTGTAATTACGGTACTTATTAGAGTTTACAATCCAGGTTATCCGGAGGGAATTATGATGGCAATACTTCTGATGAATGTATTTGCTCCACTTATAGACTACTATGTAGTTCAGTCTAACATTAAAATGAGATTAAAACGTGTCAAAGCTTAATAAAAATTCGAACGGATACATTTTTGGCTATGCCATAATGTTGACTTTAGTATGCGGAACATTACTCGCTTTTGTTTCGGAAGGACTAAAAGACAGACAAAAAGCAGCTAAATTGTTAGAGAAACAACAATTTATACTCAAGGCCGGAATGGGAGCTGATGCTCTCGCAGGAATGACTGGACCGGAAGTTACTGCATTGTACAATAATGTAGTAAAGGTAGAAATGGTAAACTCAAAAGGTGAGCCAACAGATGCCGAAGAGGCTAAACTTTCTATTTTTAAAGAATACAAGAAAAAAGATGTGACTACCAGAAACCTGCCGGTATACGTAGTGGGTAAGGCAGATAATCCTAGTGAAGTTCTGTCTTATGTATTGCCAACTTACGGTAACGGCCTTTGGGACAACGTATGGGCTTTTGTAGCATTAGAAGGTGATGCAGAGACCATTAGAGGTATTGTATTTGACCATAAGGGGGAAACTCCAGGACTAGGTGCTCGTATTACAGACCGCGAGGTGCAATCAAGATTTGAGGGCAAAAAAGTATCGTACGCTAGTGAGGTGTTAGATGCACCAGATTTTCAAAAAGGAGAAGGTGTAGACTATAGCTCATATACCAATAAAGTAGACGGACTTAGTGGTGCAACCATAACAGCTGTTGGTGTAAATGCTATGCTTGATAGCTATATGAATTTATATAAGGCTTACTTAACAACTAAACGAACCAAATAATGAGTGATAATATAGAAAAGAAATCAGAACCTCTTCTGAGTAAAAAGAGAAAAGAGCTCTTAAGTAATCCAATGGATTCAGATAATCCAATTACGATCCAAGTACTTGGAATATGTTCGGCTCTAGCAGTTACCATAGCCTTAGAAGGTACAGTGATTATGGCCATAGCAGTGTTCTTCGTATTGGTAATGGCTAACGTTATTATATCCGCATTAAGAAATACCATTCCTAACAGAATTAGAATTATCGTACAACTAGTAGTAGTAGCCTCTTTGGTTGCAGTGGTAGACCAAGTATTAAGAGCATTTGCTTACGAACAGTCTAAAGCTCTATCGGTATTCGTAGGTTTGATTATTACCAATTGTATCGTAATGGGTAGATTAGAGGCATTTGCACTAGGCAATAAGCCTTGGGATTCATTCTTAGATGGTGTGGGTAACGCTGTAGGTTATGGATGGATTATCATAGCTATCGCTTTTGTAAGAGAATTATTTGGTGCGGGCAAATTATTTGGTCAAGTCATATTGAGTAAAGAGTGGTATGTTGCTAATGGTTTTTTTGCAACGCCAGCAGCAGCTTGTATTATTCTCGGAGTAATTATTTGGGTACTCAGAGCAAGAAGCGGTTACGTAGAGGATTAAAATTTTAAAGGAAAAGATTAAATGGGATATTTCGAAAATTTATTAAGAATTTTTATAGATGCAATTTTCATAGACAATATGATTTTTGCTTACTTCCTTGGTATGTGCTCGTACCTTGCGGTATCTAAAAAATATAAGACAGCAGCTGGTCTTGGAGCAGCTGTAATATTTGTACTTGCTATCACGGTTCCATTGAACTGGTTGGCCTATAATATGCTACTCAAAGAAGGTGCTCTTACGTGGATAAGCCCTGAGTTGGCAGAGATAGATTTAGAGGTGCTTAAGTTTATAGTATTCATTGCCATAGTAGCAGCGTTTGTACAGCTTACGGAGATGGTAATTGAGAAGTTTTCTCCAGCATTATACAACTCACTGGGTATTTTCTTACCTCTTATAGCGGTAAACTGCTCTATACTAGGAGCTGCACTTTTCTTGCCAACAAGAGAGTACGACTTAGCAGAGGCTACAGTGTTCGGGTTAGGTTCAGGTATTGGATGGTTTCTAGCAGTAGTGTCACTAGCAGCAATTAGAGAAAAAATGGCTTATAGCGATGTGCCAAAACCACTAAGAGGATTAGGTATTACATTCATCATAGTAGGACTTATGGCACTTGGATTTATGAGTTTCCAAGGATTTAAGTTGCCTTTCCAACGTTTGGACGATCAACCGAAGGAAGAAGTGTCAACAGTAGAGAACCAAAGCAGCGATGCTGTTGTTATACAAACAACTAAGATAGAAGAATAAGTATGTTATTATTAGTCAATACAAAAGTTATCATATTAGCAGCGATTGTTTTTACGCTGATAATCATCTTACTCGTAACTATGCTCGTAGTTGCTGCCAAAAGATTGGTAAATCAAGGTGCTGTAAAACTAACGATAAACGGAGAGAGAGAAGTAGAAGTAGAGGCCGGTGGTACACTACTAGGGGCACTACAACAAGCTGACTTATTCTTACCATCTGCCTGTGGTGGAGGTGGAACTTGTGCAATGTGCAAGTGCCAAGTACACGAAGGCGGAGGAGAAATACTACCTACAGAAACTGGTCACATCAAAAGACGTGAGCAAAAAGATAACTGGAGACTTGCTTGCCAAGTGAAGGTAAAAGAGAACATGGTGGTAGAAGTGCCAGAAGAAGTGTTCGGTATCAAGAAGTGGGAGTGTGAGGTTGTATCTAATTACAACGTGGCATCGTTTATAAAAGAATTTGTAGTTAGACTTCCAGAGGGAGAAAATCTTGATTTTGAAGCGGGAGGATACATTCAAGTAGATGTACCACCTATCACGGTCAATTTCTCTGATATTGATATTACAGCTCATCCAGAGCTAGTAGAGTTAGGAAGAGACCCAATGGACTTTAAGTCTGAGTGGGATAAATATGGTCTTTGGGACCTGAAGATGGTGAATGATGAAACGATCTTTAGAGCATATTCTATGGCCAACCACCCAGCAGAAGGTAATATCGTAATGCTTAACATTCGTATAGCAACGCCACCTTGGGATAGGAAAAACAATAAGTGGATGGATGTAAATCCGGGACTTTGTTCATCTTATGTATTTGGCTGTAAGCCAGGAGATAAGGTTACTATATCTGGACCTTACGGTGAGTTCTTTATCAAAGAAACAGATGCCGAAATGCTTTATATAGGTGGTGGAGCAGGAATGGCTCCAATGCGTTCTCACTTGTTCCATTTGTTCCATACTTTGAAAACAGGTAGAAAAGTAACTTATTGGTACGGTGGACGATCTAAGCGAGAGTTATTCTACTTAGACCACTTCAATAAAATTGCGGCTGAGTTCCCTAACTTTAAATTCTTTGTAGTGCTTTCAGATGCAATGCCAGAAGACAATTGGGTATTGAAAAAAGACGTAAACGATACGGAAGGAGATGGATTTGCAGGGTTTGTACACCAGGCTGTGATAGATGAGTATCTAACGAAGCACGAAGCTCCAGAAGATATTGAGTTCTATTTCTGTGGTCCTCCACTAATGAACCAAGCGGTTCTTAAGATGTGTGATGACTGGGGAGTTCCACCAGAGAACGTAGCATTTGACGATTTCGGGGGATAATACCGCCAACTAATATTCGAAAAATGAATATCAATAATTTATCACAAGGCAGAGTAATCTGCCTTTTTTTTATGATACTTTTTCTTGTATCTTGTTCTCTGGGCAACAAAGAAAAAGAGTACAAAGTTGTAGGCAATGCACTCGGTACTACTTATCATATTACCTACGTCGGAGCACCGATTGACAGTATCTCACAAAAGTTGGATTCTATAGTATTCTCTATGAATCACGCTCTATCCACCTACACCAAGCGTTCGCTTCTTGCTTCGTTTAATGAGAATAACGCGGACTTATGGCAAAACCCAGACGATGCCAAGTACTTTATGAGCGATATGCAACATTTTGTGAAGATGGTGAGCCTGAGTAATGGCATTAACAATGGTTGTTCGGGGGCGTTTGACCCCAGTGCTAAGCTCCTGTTTGATGAGTACGCACGTGCCAAAAAAGCAGAGGAATACATGGACAGTACTGCAGTTTCCTATGCAATGTTGCACAAGGGGATGCAAAATATTCAGTTTGACGAGAATGGTTTCCCGTATAAATTAGATTCGTTCATTCAGCTTAATTTTAACGCCATAGCCAAAGGTTATCTAGTAGATATTATAGGTGACTATTTGTACGCAAATGGGATATCTCAATACATGGTAGAAGTAGGGGGAGAGATGAAACTAAAGGGACAAAACGCAGCAGGTGAATCTTGGAAAATAGGCATAAATGTGCCGCTACTCGAAGCCCGAAGTGATGATTATTTCACCATATTACAATTAGAAAATACCGCTCTGGCAACAAGCGGAAACTATCAAAACTTTTATGTGGTAGAAGGTAAACTTATAGGACATACGCTAGACCCGAGAACAGGTAAACCTGTAATTAATAATCTGAAAAGTGCGAGCATACTGCACGATGATTGTGCAGTAGCAGATGCGTACGCTACTGCATGTATGGTTTTAGGATTGGAAGAGTCCGTTAAAATAATAGAACAAGATAGTACATTGTCGGCCTATCTTATCTACGAGGAGGCAAATGAGCTAAAAGGACTGTACGTGGAGTAAACTCCTAAGTGAAGTAACTAAAAAAAACGAGCGTCTTCCTTATAAATGCTTCTCCGCGTGGTAGCTAGATCTTACCAAAGGTCCACTTTCTATGTAGTCAAATCCTAGTTTGATTCCTTCTTGCTTGTAATAGTCAAAGGTGTCTGGATGGACATATTCGGCCACTTTGAGGTGGCGTGATGTAGGTTGCATATACTGGCCCAAAGTTATGATAGAAACACCAGCAGCTCTAAGGTCGGTCATTGTTTGGATGATTTCTTCCTTAGTTTCTCCCATTCCGCACATTATACCACTCTTTGTTTTCATACCTTTTTCTTTTAGATATGCTAGCACGGCCATAGAGCGTTTGTAGCTAGCCTGTACCCGTACCTCTCTGGATAAACGTTCTACAGTTTCGATATTGTGTGATACAATTTCAGGGTGTACGGCGATAATTTTATCCAATTGTTCATGATTACCTTGAAAATCAGGGATAAGTGTTTCCAGAGTTGTATCTGGGTTAAACTCACGAATACTTAAAACAGTTTTTGCCCAATGCTCACTACCCCCATCTGGGAGGTCATCTCTATCTACACTGGTCACTACGGCGTGTTTTACACCCATTATATTAATTGATTGAGCAATTTTGAATGGCTCTAGAGGGTCTAATACGTCTCCTCTCCCTGTAGCTACATTGCAAAACTGGCAGCTACGAGTACACGTATTGCCACCTATCATAAAGGTGGCCGTACCAGCACCCCAACATTCTCCTATATTGGGACACTTACCGCTTTCGCAAATGGTATGTAGCTTATTATCTTTCACAAGCTTTAACATCTCTGCGTATTTACCGTCTCCGGGTATTTGAGTTTTTAGCCAATCAGGCTTAATACGCTTAGTTTGCTTGATTTTTACTAGCGGTTTGTTTTCTATTTTATTCGCCATTTGTAATACAAATTTAAATCTACTTTGTGAGTAAAGTTATATTAAGTGTTAAATTACTTTGTAAGGTACTAAAACACGGATGACTATCGTTAGTTTTGCTTTAACCTTATGAGAAAAATAATCGGCCTTTTATCTTTTTTTTTACTACTAGGTATAACTGTACTTGCTCAGAATAACACGCCGACATATTCGTGGCGAATGCACTTGCCACACAAGAGTGTGAAGCATATCATAGATTTAGAAGATAGACTGCTAGTTCAGTCTGATATAGGTATCTATACATTTGACTTACAGAGCGGAGAGGTAGAGAAGTTGACTAAGGTAGACGGTTTTTCAGAAACACGTGTTAGTAAAATAGGATATTCTGAGAGTATAAATACTGTCATAATTGCATACGACAATGGAGATATTGATTTACTAAAGGGTAATACTATAATCAATTTGCCAGCCATCAAGAGAGCAAGTATAGTAGGGGTGAAAGAAGTAAATGAGATAAAGGTGGACGGCACCATTGCTTATCTGGCAACGTCATTTGGAGTCGTGGTGGTAGATTTGGAGAAAGAAGAAGTTATTGACGATTATCAAAATCTTGGAGCCTCCGGTGTAAGTTTACCCATATATTCCATTGCGGTGCATAATGATAGTCTCTTCTTGGGTACAACAGAGGGTGTTAAGGCCGCACCTGCCAATGATGCGAGCGTCAATCTTAAGAATTTTGAAAGTTGGGTAACTAATCAAGTATATGACTCAGCATTATATCTTACGTCTTTTGAAGGGAACTTGTATTTCACACATAATAATAGCTTATTCTACTATGGAGTAAATGGTTATGAGAATCTTGAATCAGGTTCTGGTTACCGAAGCATCGTCAGCTCAAAAGGAAGATTATTAGTGAGTAGAGCAAAAGGAATACTGCAAATTGCTAACAATACAACAGAGGAATTAGGAGAAACAATAAGTGCGTATGCTTTATATGATAAAGAGATGAACTTGTGGTTTGGAGGATTTTATAGCGGTTTGATTAAGAAAGATGCTAATGGTAACTATGGCTATGTAAGCCCCTTAGGGCCCTACGGCACTACTAGCTACCAAATGACCTCACAAGGCAATAAACTCTGGGTAACATCAGGTGGACATACCAGTGCTTATGCTCCATCATATATAAGTACAGGAATTTATACTTACGAAGATGGCACCTGGAAAAACCTTGTTGCTAAGGATACTGGTGTCTCGTCCCTAATAGATTACACGAGCATATATGTGGACGATAACGAATTATATGCAGGGAGTTTTGGTAGCGGTTTTCTCGAAATGCAAAATGGCGAATTTAAGACAAAGTATACAGAAATAAATAGTAGTCTGAACACCCTAATACCAGGTCGAAATGTCGTACTAGGTGCGGCCAAGGATAGTAAAGGCAATCTTTGGGTAGCCAATTACGATGCTGACAGGCCTCTGTCCGTTAGACGGCCAGATGGTTCTTGGGAGTCGTTTCAGGTCAGAGACAATGGCGTAATTATTAAGCGATTGGGCGAGATGGTAATAGATGATAATGACCAAATATGGATGCTCGTTCCGCGTAATAGTAGTATTGGATTGGTGGCGGCACGCGAAGTTGACGGTCGCATTCAAGCGAGGACGTTAAATGCTACAGTCAATAATGGAGGTCTGCCTAATAATAATGTAAAAGCCATAGTCAAAGATAAAGATGGCGAGTTATGGGTTGGCACTGAGACAGGTATTGCCGTCTTCTTTAATCCGCAGTTGGTTTTTGATCCTTGGCAAAGGGCGAACGCTGATGCACAGCAAATCATAATTGATGACGGGAACGACGTAGGATATTTACTTGGAAACGAAGTGGTAAATGACATTAAGGTAGATGGAGGTAATAGAAAATGGGTGGCAACTAACAATGGTGCTTGGCTCGTAAAGGAAGATGGCTCAGAGGTGCTTAGTCATTTCTTATCGGAAAACACACCTCTGCCTGATAATACGGTTAACTGTATAGGTATAATACCAAATACGGGCGAAGTGTTTTTTGGTACCAATGCTGGTATTGCATCTAATAGAGGAGATGCTACAGAAGCCAGTAACACGCATAACAATACCCTGGTTTTTCCTAATCCAGTGGACAAAGGTTATCAAGGACCTATAACTATTTCTGGCCTGCCAGAGGATGCCACTGTAAAAATAGTAGACGTAGCTGGTAGAGTCGTTTATGAACTCATTTCCAATGGAGGAACTGCCGTGTGGGATGGAAGAAATTTCAATGGAGAACAACCGCAAACTGGAGTTTATCTTATTTTTACTGGAGATAAGGAAAGTGAGGACACTTTAGTAAGCAAGTTGCTTATTGTAAGATGATAGCCAAGACCAAGGCCATCATATTACGCAATACCAATTATAGCGAAAGTAGCATTATTAGTAAGATGTACACCCGCGAATTTGGGGTGCGTAGTTACATTTTACAGAGTGTACGCAAAGGAAAGTCTGCGGTGAAACCTAGTATGGTACAGCCACTTAGCATTGTGCAGATGGACGTGTACGAGAAACCCAATATGAGCTTGGGTAGAGTAAAGGAGCTAAAGAATACGCCGCTCCTAATCAATATTCAGGACAATATGCTCCGTAAGTCTATCGCGATGTTTTATCTCGAGGTTATCAATTTATGTATTACCGAAGAACTTTGCGAGGAGGAACTTTTTGATTTTTTGGAGCACAAAATTCTCACTCTCGAAAATTCTCCAAATATCACCCTATTACCGCAACGTTTTCTTTTGGAGCTGAGTGCCTTTTTAGGAGTTTCACCACAAGGTAGCTATACTGCCCAAACGCCATATTTGAGCATAAATGAAGGGGTGTTTGTGCCGATCGAGGGAAGCGATACATTTAATACTCAGGAGTCTGAACTTATAAGTAGCCTTATTCAAGGCAAGGAACTTGAAAAGTCAAATGCCTCATTGCGTAAAAATGTATTACAACTACTTATTCGCTATTATCAACATCACGTAATAAAAAACAAACAGATCAAATCTGTCGATATTCTAGCAGAGTTGCTTGGATAGTGGCACACTGTTTGAATATCTTTGTATGTGATGAGAAATAAAATCATACTTGCTTTTGCGGCTTTGCTTCTTGCCCTCTCAGGTCAGGCACAACAAAAAAAATCAGACTCTGCGGTAATTATGCGGAAGATGTTTATGGATGGTGACACGTTTTATGTATATTCATTCGATGAGTTTATTCTAAAGGAGTTTGATAACGAGGCGGACAAAAAAGAGTATCTTAAATTGGTGAGAAACGTTAAGAAGGTTATGCCATATGCTAAGCTGGCGGCATTTAGACTGCAAATGATGGATGATAATCTTAATCAACTAACGAGTAAAAAGGCTAAGAAGAAATACATCAAAGCTACCGAGGAGGCAATTAAAGAGGAATTTATCAGCCAGCTAAAAAAACTGACCGTATCGCAAGGTAAGCTGCTTATAAAACTGATCCATAGAGAAACAGGAAACACCACCTATGACATTCTGAAGAAATATAGAGGCAGTGCGAGTACAATGTTTTACGGTATGTGGGCTAAAATGTATAATGCCGATATTGATACAAAATTTGACCCTATAGAGGATTATCAGATTGAGTTTATCATCAAAAACGCAAAACTAGAATAGGTTACTGTCCGTTTATATAAAATATGAAATTAGACGTACTTGCTTTTGGTGCTCACCCCGACGATGTAGAACTGGCTTGTTCTGGTACTATGTTGAAATTTATAAGTGAAGGAAAGTCAGTAGGAATTATAGACTTAACCAAAGGAGAACTAGGTACACGTGGTACAGAACATACCCGCAAGCAGGAAGCGGCAGATGCTGCAGGTATACTAGGGATTTCAGCAAGAGAAAATTTAGACCTGGGAGATGGAACTTTTGACTTAAGCCACGCTAATAAACTTCGGGTAATTGAAATGATACGCAAATATCAACCTACATTGGTATTAGCCAATGCGGCGAACGATAGGCATGTAGATCACCCGCGAGCGGCACAACTGGTCACAGAAGCTGCATTTTTAAGCGGATTGACAAAAATAGAAACGATAGTGGATGGGCACAAACAAATTGCCTTTAGACCTGCCCACTTATATCATTACATCCAACATTATCATATTACCCCAGATTTTGTCGTAGATATTACGCCACATTTTGCCACTAAAATGAGAAGCATCTTGGCTTACAAAACACAATTTTACAATCCTGATAGCGAAGAGAAGGATACGCCTATTAGCTCTAAGAGATTCCTTGATTTCTTGGAAGCAAGATGTAGAGAGATGGGAGAGGCTATAGGGGTAGAGTTTGGAGAAGGATTCACATCCAATACCCCACTCAATTATGACTTGGCTAGTCTTTTGTAAAAAGACTTCAATGTTTTAATCCATCGATGCGTTAGGTCAACCTGATAAAAGGGTTCGTCTACCGCACCAAATCGTTCGTAAAAAGATTTAACACTTGGTATCGATGATCCTTCGAAATCGAAAATGTAATTACTCTCGCTATATTTATGGAGTATAGCGTCTAGTCCATAAGATACCGCATTCAATTCTTGAGCTTTATCATTTCCCGCTCCAAGTATATAATGTAATCTGTTTTTGCCTTTGGCGATTATCATTCCTGCAATACATTCATCAGCTAAGCAAATTTCGAAACAATCAAAACGCTCTGGGTTAGCAATAATGAGTTGTTGCAAGGTGTTATAATCTATAGAGGCTAATTGCGGATTAAGCTTACCCCAACGTGCTTGGTATAAGGCGATGATATTTTCGGGTTGACTCACTTCATATAGATCTAGTCGAGCAGAGGATTTTTTGAGGTTACGTTTTAAACTTTTAGAATAATTGGCCCGTATCATAGCGATATCATCACTCAGATTTAATATGAGATTTGTACGCTGTGTCACTTCTCCCAGAGGAATGTTTGTGTTGAATCGGACATGTGAAGCGATCGATCTAAGCAGGAGGACTAATTTATTTATGTGAGAGTCACTCAATTCTTTGCCAATCCAATTGCATTTCTGAATAAAGTTCGGCTGATAAATTGTTTTTATTCCATAACGTGTGCCGATAGGCAGGACTAGGCCGCCTTCATAGTCATCCAGTACTACAATATCCCATTTGCAAAAAGGATTTAGGTACCAGTCGTAACAAAAAATGTTTGCTTCAGAAGCTAGCGAAACCAAGTGGTTCCACTTTTCATTATCAACATCTTCGTGTTTTATGTATATCAGTTCGTTATTCATGGTTAAGAGCTCAATAAGTTTGATAGCTTTGCACCCGCGAAAATAGGAGGTGTAGCCACAATGGCACGCTGTTTATAAAAATGATTTTTTAAGGTTGCGAGGTTTCTTTGATATTTTTATTCAAAGCACTTGTAAACTTATTTAATAATCTTACTTTTGCAGACCTTTTTAAGAAATTGGAAGAAAATATATGCCTACAATACAGCAACTAGTACGTAAGGGGAGAAAGGAACTCACCAAGAAAAGCAAGTCGAGAGCACTAGACTCTTGCCCGCAAAGAAGGGGTGTGTGCACTAGAGTGTATACTACCACTCCTAAGAAACCTAACTCAGCAATGAGGAAGGTAGCGAGAGTAAGGCTTACTAACGGTAACGAGGTGAATGCCTATATACCAGGAGAAGGCCATAACCTACAGGAGCACAGTATTGTTCTTGTACGTGGCGGTAGAGTAAAAGACTTGCCAGGAGTGCGTTATCACATCGTACGTGGTGCATTGGATACAGCAGGTGTTGAAGGCAGAACACAAAGAAGAAGTAAGTACGGAGCTAAAAGACCGAAGAAATAATGAGAAAGTCAAAAGCAAAGAAGCGAGAAATCGTACCAGATCCAAGATTTAATGATGTCTTGGTTTCTAAGTTTATCAACAACATGATGTTGGCTGGTAAGAAAGAAACAGCTCGAAAAATATTTTATGAAGCGATAGAGATTGTAGATGGTAAGGTAGAAGAGGAGCCTGGAATAGAGACGTGGAAAAAAGCCCTCAACAACGTGATGCCGTCTGTGATGGTAAAGAGTAGAAGAGTAGGTGGTGCGACCTTCCAAATCCCTATGGAAGTTAAGCCTGACTTGAAGGTTTCTTTTGGTGTGAAGTGGATGATCAACTTCGCCCGCAAGCGAAACGAAAAATCAATGGCTAATAAATTAGCTGGAGAGATATTGGCAGCTGCAAAAGGCGAGGGTGCGGCAGTTAAGAAAAAAGAGGACACACACAAGATGGCAGATGCTAATAAAGCATTCTCTCACTTCAGAGTATAAGTAGAAATGGCAAAAAGAGATTTAAAATTTACAAGAAACATCGGTATTGCTGCTCACATTGATGCAGGAAAAACTACGACTACCGAGCGTATTTTGTATTACGGTGGTGTAAGTCATAAAATAGGTGAGGTGCACGATGGTGCTGCAACTATGGACTGGATGGAGCAAGAGCAGGAGAGAGGCATTACAATTACTTCGGCTGCTACTACGCTTAATTGGAAGTACAGAGAGAAAGATTACCACGTAAATATTATCGATACCCCAGGTCACGTTGATTTTACCGTTGAGGTGAACAGATCACTTCGTGTTTTGGATGGTCTTGTTTTCTTGTTTAGTGCTGTAGATGGTGTAGAGCCACAATCAGAAACAAACTGGAGACTTGCCAATAACTATAACGTTCCTAGAATAGGTTTCGTAAATAAAATGGACCGTCAAGGTGCAGATTTTATCAATGTATGTGCTCAGGTTAAAGAAATGCTGGGTAGTCACGCATTGCCATTACAACTTAACATTGGTGCAGAAGACGAATTTAAAGGTGTTGTTGACTTGATTAATTTCCGAGGGATTACTTGGAATGACGAAGATCAAGGTATGACTTTCCAGGAAATTGAAATTCCTGCAGATATTGTAGATGAGGCAAGACAGCTCAGAGAAGAACTTCTTGAAGCGGTTGCTGAATTTGATGAAAGCCTAATGGACAAGTACTTTGAGGATTCAGAGTCGCTTACCGAAAGAGAGATATTGAACGCACTCAGATCAGCTACGATAGCGGGTAAAGTAGTTCCAATGATGTGTGGTTCTGCATTTAAGAACAAAGGTGTTCAGGCTATGCTTGATATGGTAATGGAGATTCTCCCATCACCTATGGATGTTGAAGCTATTGAAGGGATTAACCCCAAAACAGATGAGCCTACATTCAGAAAACCAAGTATTGATGAACCATTTGCGTCTTTAGCATTTAAGATTGCAACAGATCCATTCGTAGGTAGACTTTGCTTTACAAGAGCATACAGTGGTTTGCTTGAGGCTGGTTCTTACGTGTATAACACACGTACAATGAAAAAAGAGCGTATATCTAGAATATTCCAGATGCACGCTAATAAGCAAAATCAAATTGCTCAATTACAGGCAGGTGATATTGCCGCTTTGATTGGATTTAAGGATATTAGAACAGGTGATACATTATGTGCCGAAAATGCACCTATCGTATTAGAGTCTATGGACTTCCCTGACCCGGTAATTGGTGTTGCTATAGAGCCTAAGACTCAGGCTGATATGGATAAACTAGGTATGGGGCTTGCTAAGCTAGCAGAAGAGGATCCAACCTTTGTTGTTCGAACAGATGAAGAGTCTGGTCAAACAGTAGTGTCAGGTATGGGTGAGCTGCATCTTGAGATTATTGTAGATCGCCTAAAGAGAGAATTTAATGTTGAGGTGAACCAAGGTGCTCCTCAGGTAAATTATAAAGAGACTATTACTAAGTCTGTTACCCATAGAGAAACATTCAAGAAACAGTCTGGTGGTAAAGGTAAGTTTGCAGACATACAGGTTATCATAGAGCCAGGAGAAGAGGGTAAAGAAGGATTAGAGTTCGTCAACAAAATCACCGGTGGTGCTATTCCTAAAGAATTTATCCCTTCTGTAGAGAAAGGTTTCAAAGAAGCAATGAAGAATGGAGCTCTCGCTGGGTATGAGGTTCAAAACCTTAAAGTAACCTTGTTTGATGGTTCTTTCCACGCAGTGGATTCGGATTCTCTTTCGTTTGAGTTAGCAGCTAAGTTAGCGTTCAAAGGTGCAAGTAAGCAAGCAGGTGCTGTTATACTTGAGCCTATTATGAAGCTAGAGGTTATCACTCCAGAAGAAAATATGGGTGATGTAATTGGTGATTTGAATAGACGTAGAGGTCAAATGCAAGGAATGTCGGAAAAAGGTGGAGCACAAGTAGTTAAAGCTCTTGTCCCGCTTTCAATGATGTTTGGTTACGTTACAGATCTAAGAACAATTACTTCGGGTAGAGCGACATCTACTATGGAGTTTAATAACTACGATATCGTGCCAGCAAATATGGCAACAGAAATTATAGAAAAAGCAAACGGTACAGCAAAAGCATAGGTAAATGATTAATCAGAAAATTAGAATAAAGCTTAAGTCTTATGATCATAATTTGATTGATAAGTCTGCTGAGAAGATAGTAAAGTCAGTGAAAGCTACTGGTGCTGTAGTAAGTGGTCCAATTCCACTTCCTACTCACAAGAAGATCTTTACAGTACTGAAGTCTCCTCACGTGAATAAAAAAGCAAGAGAACAATTCAAATTGTGTTCTTACAAGAGATTAATGGATATCTACAGCTCAAGTGCCAAAACTGTTGACGCACTTATGAAGTTGGAGCTGCCAAGTGGTGTGGACGTAGAAATTAAAGTATAAGGAACATGTTAAGTGTTATAGGAAAGAAAGTTGGGATGACCGCTATTTTTAGCGAGGATGGTAAGAAGCAACCTTGTACGGTTGTATCTTGTGAGCCAAACGTGGTTACTCAAATAAAAACTGAAGAAACGGACGGATATAGTTCTATTCAGATAGCTTCTATAGAGAAGCGTGAGAAAAGCTCAAATAGACCAGAAATGGGTCACTTTGCCAAAGCTAAAACAACTCCAAAGAGAATGGTTTTAGAGGTAAGAGATTACGATGGTGAGTTAGCTTTAGGCGATTCGTTCGGTGTAGAGGTTTTTAGCGAAGGAGAATTTGTTGACGTTGTAGGTACTTCAAAGGGGAAAGGTTTCCAAGGTGTTGTTAAGAGACACGGGTTTAGTGGTGTAGGTGAAGCCACTCACGGTCAGCACAATAGACTAAGAGCTCCTGGATCATTAGGTGCGGGTTCTACTCCATCACGTGTGTTTAAAGGTACTCGTATGGCTGGTCAAATGGGAAATGAAAGAGTGAAAATTCAAAACCTTAGAGTTTTGAAGGTAGATGCTGACAATAGCCTATTGGTTATCAGTGGAGCTATACCAGGTCATAAAGGTTCATACGTTGTAATTGAGAAATAGGATGAAAGTAAAAGTATTAAACACAGCGGGTGCTGAAACAGGCAAAGAGGTCACTCTACCAAAAGAAGTTTTTGGTGTTGAGCCTAATGATCACGCCATATATTTGGATGTTAAGCAATACTTAGCAGGGCAAAGACAAGGGACTCACTCTTCGACAGAGAAAGGTGATGTAACTGCTTCTACTCGTAAAATCAAAAAACAAAAAGGAACTGGTACTGCTCGTGCGGGTAGTGTTAAGTCTGGTGTTTTTGTAGGTGGTGGTAGAATGCACGGCCCAAGACCGAGAGATTACAGTTTCAAGCTAAACAAGAAACTTAAACAGGTAGCTAGAGCTTCTGCTTTTACTTATAAAGCAAAAGAGAATGAAGTATTAGTAGTAGATGCTATCAATATGGAAGATGCAAAGACAAAAAACTTTACAGCTATACTTGATAGTCTTAATGTTGCTGATAAGAAAACACTTTGGTTAACAGAGGATTATAACACAAATGCTCATCTTTCTGCCAGAAATATACCAAATGCGAGTGTTATGAATGTTGCAGATGCACATACATACAATATACTTCACGCAAACAATGTGATCTTGGTAGAGGGTTCAATAGCTAAATTAAAAGAGATATTAAGTTAAGATGGCAATACTAGTAAAACCACTAATTACCGAAAAAATGTCTTTGCTTACTGAGAGCAAAGAGCAGTACGGTTTTAGAGTAGCTCTTACGGCTACTAAGCCTGAGATAAAGGCGGAGATAGAGAAAATGTACGGAGTAGAAGTTACTAAGATTAGAACTTCTGTCGTAGCAGGGAAAAGAAAGACAAGATTTACTAAATCAGGCGTATCTAACGGTAAGGCTTCGAATTACAAAAAGGCAATTGTAAGCCTTGGAGAAGGTCAGTCTATCGATTTTTACGATAATATATAATTAGGGAAATGGGTATTAGAAGAATTAAACCGGTTACTCCTGGTCAGCGTTTTAAGTTAGCAGTAACTTTTGAGGCGTTAACTGCAAGTAGACCAGAAAAAAGCCTTTTGGCTCCTCTTAAGAAATCTGGGGGTAGAAACGATACTGGTAAAATGACCATGAGAAATCGTGGTGGTGGACACAAGAGAAGATATCGTATTATTGATTTTAAAAGAAATAGACACGAAGCTGCTGAGGTTCTTACTGTAGAGTATGATCCAAATAGAACTGCATTCATTTCTTTGGTTCAATACAAAGACGGTGAGAAAAAATACATCGTTGCACCTAAAGGAATAGAAGTAGGTCAAACAATTGTAGCTGGCAAAGATGCTACTCCTGATGTAGGTAATGCAATGTTCTTAGCTAATATCCCACTAGGTACAACTATACACAATATCGAGATGCAGCCTGGTAAGGGTGCTGAGATATGCAGAAGTGCTGGGACTAGTGCTCAGTTGGTAGCTAGAGATGGTAAGTATGCTGTTGTAAAGCTTCCCTCTGGGGAGAGCAGAATGATACTTACAACTTGTCTTGCAGTGATAGGTGAAGTATCAAACGGAGATCATCAATTAGCTATATCTGGGAAAGCGGGTAGAAGCAGATGGTTAGGAAGAAGGCCTAGAACTCGTCCTGCAGCGATGAATCCTGTAGATCACCCACAAGGTGGTGGTGAAGGCCGTTCGAAAGGTGGACAAGCTCGTACTAGAAAAGGTACTATGTCTAAAGGTTTGAAAACTAGAAACAAGAAAAAGAAATCATCTCGTTTAATACTTGAGAGAAAAAGAAAATAAGTTATGGCTAGATCATTAAAGAAAGGACCATTTGTTCACTTCAAATTACAACGTAAAGTGGATGTAATGAACGAAAGCGACAAAAAGACGGTAATTAAAACTTGGAGCAGAGCTTCACTTATCACACCAGATTTTGTAGGTCATACATTCGCCGTACACAATGGCAATAAGTTTATCCCTGTATACGTAACAGAGAACATGGTTGGTCATAAGTTGGGAGAGTTTTCACCGACTAGAACGTTTAAAGGACACCAAGCTAAGAAATAAAGATGGAAGCAATAGCAAAATTAAATAATTGCCCAATGTCTCCTCGTAAAATGAGACTTGTAGTAGATCAAATAAGAGGTCAGCGTGTAGAAGATGCATTGAACACACTTAAGTTCTCACAGAAGAGGATATATGCTCAGAAAGTTGAGAAACTTTTGAAGTCTGCGATAGCAAATTGGCAAGAAGTGAATGATGTGCGTGTAGACGAGGAAACTGGACTTATCGTAAAAGAAGTTTTTGTTGATCCAGGAAGAATGCTTAAAAGAATTCAGCCTGCTCCTCAAGGTAGAGCACACAGAATAAGAAAAAGATCTAACCATATTACTCTAAAGGTAGATACGGTAGAAACTGAAGTAGCAACTGAAACAACCTCAGAATAAAATAGAATGGGACAGAAAGTAAATCCAATAGGACTTAGATTAGGTATCGTTAGAGGTTGGGAAAGCAACTGGTACGGCGGAAAAGAGTTTGGTGAGAAATTAGCAGAAGATAACAATATACGTAAGTATCTTAATGCAAGAATGCCACGTGCAGGTATCTCCAAGATATTAATAGAGCGTATGCTTAAGCGTATTATTATCACTGTTCATACGTCTAGACCGGGTATCGTTATCGGCAAAGGTGGTTCTGAAGTAGATAAGCTGAAAGAAGAGGTTAAGAAGCTTACTAAGAAAGATGTTCAGATCAACATATTCGAAGTTAAGCGTCCTGAATTAGATGCAATGCTTGTAGGTCAGTCTATTGCTCAACAAATTGAGGGTAGAGTGAACTTTAAGAGAGCGATAAAAATGGCTATCGGGTCATCTATGAGAATGGGTGCTCAAGGTATCAAAATAATGGTATCGGGTAGACTTAATGGTGCGGAGATGGCACGTACACAGCAGTTTAAGGAAGGAAGAATTCCTTTGCATACGTTTAGAGCAGATGTGGATTATGCATTAACAGAAGCATTAACAGTGTATGGTAAGATTGGTGTTAAGGTTTGGATCTTCAAGGAAGAAGTGTTCGGTAAGAGAGATCTTTCTGTAAACATGGGAATGGGGGAGCTTAAACAACAAAGAGATAAACGAGGTGGCCGCGATGGACATCACGGTGGTAGAAGAAGAGTAAACAAGTAAGAAAGGCAACATTATGTTATCTCCAAAGAGAATAAAATATAGAAAACGTCAGAAAGGCAGAGTAAAAGGTGTAGCAGGTAGAGGACATCGCATTCAGTTTGGTGATTTCGGTTTGAAATCATTAGAACCACACTGGATCACTTCTAGACAAATAGAAGCAGCGAGGATAGCTCTAAACCGTTACATGAAAAGAGAAGGAAAAGTTTGGATTCGAATTTTCCCTGACAAGCCAATAACCAAAAAACCTGCAGAGGTACGTATGGGTAAGGGTAAGGGTTCTCCCGAATATTGGGTAGCTGTTATTAAGCCAGGTACTATCATTTTTGAGGTAGACGGCGTGAGTGAGGAGATAGCTAAGGAAGCTATGAGATTGGCAGGTCAAAAACTTCCAGTTACAACAAAATTCGTAGTTAGACCAGATTATAGTGCTTAAGTAATATGCAGTATCAAGACATTAAAAATTTAACAGAAAAAGAACTTCACCTTAACCTTAAGGATGAGAGAGCTCAGCTCCAGAAAATGAAGTTTAGTCATGCTGTTTCTCCAATTGAGAATCCTTATAAGATCAGAATTGCAAGAAAGACCATCGCAAGATATCTTACAGAGATAAATAGACGCAGAAACGAAAAAACGGAAGCCTAAGTCATGGAAAGAAATTTTAGAAAAGAAATTATCGGTGTAGTTCGTAGTAACAAGATGGAAAAAACCATTGTTGTTTCTGTAGAGCGTAAGATGAAGCACCCAAAGTATAAGAAGTTCGTTAAGTCTACAGCTAAGTTTAAAGCACACGATGAGAAAAACGAGTGTAATGAAAACGACATTGTACGCATTATGGAGACTAGACCTCTTAGTAAGGACAAGCGTTGGAGATTAGTAGAAATTATAGAGAGAGCGAAATAAGATGATACAGCAAGAATCAAGATTAAAGGTGGCTGATAACAGTGGAGCTAAAGAAGTACTTTGTATTAGAGTACTTGGAGGCACTAAGCGTAGATACGCTAGTGTAGGTGATAAGATCATCGTTACTGTAAAGTCAGCAATGCCAGCAGGGAATATGAAAAAAGGTACTGTTTCTCGTGCTGTTGTTGTTCGTACCAAGAAGGAGTTCAGAAGAGCTGATGGATCATACATCAGATTCGACGACAACTCTTGTGTATTACTTACTGCAACAGACGAGCCAAGAGCAACTCGTATTTTTGGCCCAGTAGCCAGAGAGTTAAGAGACCGTAAGTTTATGAAGATTGTATCATTAGCACCAGAAGTATTATAGAGTTATGAGACGTAAATTTAACAAAATACCGAAGTTACATATCCGCAAGGGTGATACGGTTAAAGTATTGTCTGGTAATGACAAAAATAGAACAGGAGAAGTAAAAGTAGTAAACCTTACAGAAGGTACTGCTATAGTAGATGGTGTAAATATGGTTACAAAGCATAGAAAGCCAGATGCCGATAATCCTAATGGTTCTATTGTAAAGCTTGAAGCTCCTATACGTGTAAGTAAATTACAGTTAGTAGTAAATGGTGAGCCAACACGTGTTGGTAGAAAGAGAAATGATGATGGCAAACTTCAACGTTATGCTAAAAAGACTGGGGATTTTATAAAGAATTAAGATGAAACCAAGATTAAGAGAAAAATTCGAAACCGAATTAGTAGCCAGGCTTAAAGAGAAGCACGGGTATAAAAATGTGATGCAAATACCTCGGCTTACTAAGATTTGTTTAAATCAAGGTGTAGGTGATGGTGTTTCAGACAAAAAGCTTGTCGACAATGCAGTGGTTGAAATGACAACTATCGCAGGTCAAAAAGCGGTTCCTACAATCTCAAGAAAGGCAATCTCTAATTTTAAACTTAGAGAAGATATGCCTATAGGGTGTAGAGTTACACTAAGAGGAAATAAAATGTATGAATTTTTAGATCGTTTTATCGCTGTGTCTCTTCCTCGTGTAAGAGATTTTAAGGGTGTAAGCGACAAAGGATTTGATGGACGTGGTAATTACTCAATGGGTGTTACTGAGCAAATCATCTTCCCAGAGATAGATATAGACAAAGTGTCTAAAATAAATGGTATGGATATCACTTTTGTAACAACTGCAAAGACAGATGTAGAGTGCCATAGTTTGTTAACAGAATTAGGACTACCATTCACAAAGAATTAAGATAAGATGGCAAAAGAATCAATGAAAGCGAGACAGCGTAAACGCGAGCGTGCGGTTAAGACCTACGCTGCGAAGAGAGCTGCTCTTAAAGAAGCTGGAGATTACGAAGGACTTCAAAAGTTACCACGTAATGCATCGCCTACTCGTTTGAGAAACAGATGTTCAGCTACAGGACGACCAAGAGGTTATATGAGAGATTTTGGTATCTCTCGAAACGTGTTTAGAGAAATGGCTTCTAAAGGCCTTATCCCAGGAGTAACTAAAGCAAGCTGGTAAAAAGATGAGTAAAATTACAGATCCAATAGCAGATTACCTTACGAGAGTAAGAAATGGTATCAAGGCCAATCACCGTATTGTTGAGATTCCTGCTTCTAATATCAAGAAAGCAATCACAACAGTTTTGTTTGACAAAGGATATATATTGAACTACAAGTTTGATGATTCTGCTGGTCCACAAGGGACCATCAAGATAGCACTTAAATATCATCCGTCAACTAAGTTGTCAGCTATTAAAGAGTTAAAGAGAGTAAGTAAGCCTGGACTAAGACAGTATCGAAGTACAGAGGAATTACCACGAGTGTTAAATGGTTTAGGTATAGCCATAGTTTCTACGTCTAAAGGTGTAATGACCGACAAAGAAGCAAGGACAAAACATATAGGAGGGGAAGTACTTTGTTACGTATCCTAAATTATTAAGTATTAAAGATGTCACGAATAGGAAATAATCCAATAGCCATACCAGCAGGGGTTGAGGTGAAAATCAACAATGGCGAAATAACAGTTAAAGGACCAAAGGGTGAACTTACCCAGTCTTTTGATTTGGTAGAGGTATCTGCAGAAGATGGGCAAATAACCGTAAGTAGAAACGGTGAAAGTAAAGAGGAAAAGGCAAAACACGGTTTATACAGATCGTTAATTTCGAATTGTATAGAAGGTGTTTCTAATGGTTTCAAAACAGAGCAGGAGCTCGTGGGTGTAGGTTATAGAGCTACAGTCACAGGTCAGTTGCTAGAGCTTAACTTAGGTTATTCTCATACTATTTTTATGCAAATTCCATCTGAAGTAAAGGTAACTGCCGAAGCAGTAAAAGGTAAACCGCCATTGGTAACTTTTGAAAGTATCAATAAGCAGCTTATCGGACAAGTAGCAGCCAAGTTAAGAAGCTTACGTCCGCCTGAGCCTTACAAAGGAAAAGGAATTAAGTTTAAAGGAGAGGTATTAAGAAGAAAAGCGGGTAAAACTGCAGCTAAATAATAAGGCGTAGTATTATGATAAGAAGTAAGTCAAGCAGAAGAGCTAAAATTAAAAGAAGAATAAGACGTAAGGTCTTAGGAACTGCTGAAATGCCAAGATTGTGTGTGTACAGAAGTAACAAGGCAATTTATGTTCAGCTAATAGATGATACTAAAGGAGCTACTATACTAGCTGCATCTTCTCAAGGTATAGATAAGGGTACTAAGAGTGAGGTTGCTAAGGAAGTAGGCAAAGCAATAGCTGAAAAAGCTGTAGCAAATGGTATAGAAAGTGTAAAGTTCGATAGAAACGGATACTTGTACCACGGTAGAGTGAAAAATTTGGCAGAAGGAGCACGTGAAGGCGGATTAAAATTTTAAGAAATGGCAACACAAACATTAAAACAAGTAAGAACTACGGATCTTGAGCTTAAAGAGACAGTGGTGAATATAAACCGTGTAGCGAAAGTTACTAAAGGTGGACGTACATTCAGTTTCAACGCTATTGTAGTGGTAGGAGATGGAAACGGTATAGTTGGTCACGGTTTAGGAAAAGCAGGTGAGGTAATTGATGCCATTCAAAAAGGAATTGAAGACGCGAAGAAAAATCTTATTAAAGTTCCTTTGATAAATAATACCATACCACACGAGCAGTACGGGAAGTACTCAGGTGGTTTTGTATTTATGAAACCAGCATCTAATGGTACTGGCGTCATAGCAGGTGGTGCGATGCGTGCAGTTTTTGAGAGTGCAGGTGTACACGATGTATTAGCCAAATCAAAAGGTTCTTCAAATCCACACAATGTGGTAAAAGCAACAATGGATGCTTTGTCTCAATTAAGAGATGCATACACTGTAGCAGAGCAAAGAGGTACTAGTCTTAACAAAGTTTTTAACGGGTAAAAAGATGGGAAAGGTAAGAATTACACAAGTAAAGAGTGCGATAAGACGCCCAGCAGATCAAAAGAAAACATTGATTGCGTTAGGCATCAAAAAATTGAACACAGCGAGAGAAATGGAAGAATCGCCAGCAGTTTTGGGGATGATTCGTAAAGTTGAACACTTACTTAAGGTAGAAAAAGTATAAAGATGAATTTACACAGTTTGAAGCCGGCAGAAGGTTCGGTAAAAAATCGAAAGAGAATTGCTCGTGGTCAAGGTTCTGGTAGAGGTGGAACTTCTACAAAAGGACACAAAGGGGCACAATCAAGAACTGGTTACAGTAGATCGGTAGGTTTTGAAGGTGGACAGATGCCGTTGCAACGTCGTATACCTAAGTTTGGATTCAAGAATCCTACTCGAGTAGAATACGTAGGTATCAATCTTGATAGACTTCAAGATTTCGTTGATAAAACAAAAGCAACCGAAGTTACAACTGCTTCGTTAATAGAGGCTAATGTTATCAAAAAAACTCAAATAGTTAAGATATTGGGTAGAGGTGAGCTTACTAGCAAAGTAGATGTAAAGGTGAATGCTTTTACAGCTACAGCCAAAGCTGCCATAGAAAAAGCAGGAGGTTCAGCAGAAACCATCTAATTTTATGAACAAATTTATTAGCACTTTAAAGAATATATTCTCTATCGAGGATTTAAGAACAAGAATCATTAATTTGGTTCTTCTTCTTGTCGTATATAGAATAGGTACGTTCATCGTAATTCCTGGAGTAGACCCACTCATACTTTTGGATCCAGAGATTTATGGAAACAAGGAATCTGGTGGATTCTTGGGTTTGGTAAATACTTTTTCAGGGGGTGCTTTTGATAGAGTTTCAATATTTGCACTAGGCATTATGCCGTACATTTCGGCATCTATTGTGATACAGCTTCTTACTGTCGCTGTTCCCGCATTTCAGAAAATGCAGAAAGATGGTGAAGATGGGAGACGCAAGATTAACGCAATAACACGTTACTTAACAATTGCTATTACTGCAGTTCAAGGTATTGCATACCTTATCAATCTAAAATCAACAAACGGAACAGGGAAACCATTGGCTCTTATGACAGATGTCTTGGGTTGGGGAATGTTCTTAGTAGTTGGGACATTGGTTCTTGTTGCCGGTACTATGTTTACTGTATGGTTAGGAGAACGTATTACTGACCGGGGAGTTGGTAATGGTATATCTATTTTAATTATGGTAGGTATTATAGCTCGTTTACCTGCGACATTATTAGCTGAGATGGTTGATCGAGGCCAGGGTGGTGAGGTAATGTTATTAATTGTAGAGTTGGTAGTGTGGGTAGTTGTGATCTTAGCGGTAATCGCTCTGGTTCAAGCTACACGACGTATACCAGTTCAATACGCAAAACGTATCGTTGGTAATAGACAGACCGGTGGTGTAAGACAGTATCTACCGCTAAAGGTAAATGCTGCAGGCGTAATGCCAATAATCTTCGCACAGGCTTTAATGTTCCTTCCAGGATCGCTTTTAGGCCTGCCAGGTATGGAGGATTCATCATTCCTGATGTCTTTATCTAGACCGGATGCAATAGGATACAATATTTTGACGTTTGTGCTGATTGTATTGTTTACATATTTCTATACTGCGATTACTATTAATCCGAATCAGATTGCGGCAGATTTAAAGAAAAATGGCGGATTTATTCCAGGTGTTAAGCCTGGGAGAAAAACAGCGAACTTTATTGGAGCTGTAATGTCACGTATAACTTTACCGGGTTCTGTATTTTTAGGATTGGTAGCAATATTCCCGTATTTCGCTATAAAGGGTGGTGTGAATGACCAGTTTGCACAGTTTTATGGAGGTACGTCCCTATTGATTATGGTAGGTGTTGTATTGGATACATTGCAACAAGTGGAACAATATCTAATAATGAGACACTATGATGGCCTAATGAAAACCGGCCGGATCAAGGGTAGGTCATCAGTAGGCGGAGCAATGACAGGATAAGTTTGGAAGTGAGAATAAAAAAATTAATTTTGCAGCCCTTTAAAAAATGGCAAAACAGCAAGCAATAAAACAAGATGGAGTAATAACGGAAGCATTGTCAAATGCAATGTTCAGAGTTAAACTCCAAAATGGTCATGAGATAGTAGCGACTATAAGTGGTAAAATGAGGATGTATTATATTCGTATATTACCAGGTGACAAGGTGCAAGTTGAGATGAGTCCGTATGATTTAACGAGAGGTAGAATTAGCTACAGATATAAATAACATAATGAAAGTTAGAACATCAGTTAAAAAGCGATCAAGCGATTGCAAGATTGTAAAGAGAAAGGGACGTGTTTACGTCATCAATAAGAAGAATCCAAGATTTAAGCAAAGACAAGGATAAACCATGGCACGTATTGCAGGAATAGATTTACCAAAAGGTAAGAGAGGTGTAATAGGTCTTACCTATATACACGGTGTAGGAAGCAGTAGAGCTTCTCACATACTCGCTACAGCTAATGTAAGCGAAGATAAAAAAGTTCAGGATTGGACTGATACTGATATTGCTGGTATCCGTGAGGTTATTGGTAATGAGTTTAAGGTCGAAGGTGAATTGAGATCTGAGACTCAGATGAATATCAAACGTCTTATGGATATCGGGTGTTATAGAGGTTTGAGACATCGTAAAGGTTTACCATTACGTGGTCAAAGAACCAAAAACAATGCTCGTACTAGAAAGGGCAAAAAGAAAACAATGGCTAACAAGAAAAAAGCACCTAAATAAATAGAATATGGCAGGTAGTAAAAAATCAGTTAAAAAAAGAAAAGTTAATGTTGAAGCAAATGGCTTTGCGTACGTTAAGTCTACGTTTAACAACATTATCATTTCTATTACCAACAGTCAAGGACAGGTTATTTCTTGGAGTAGTGCTGGTAAAATGGGTTTCCGTGGTTCTAAAAAGAACACTCCTTATGCAGCACAGGTTGCCGCACAGGATTGTGCCAAGGTAGCTGTAGATTTAGGATTAAAAAAAGTTGAAGTTTTGGTGAAAGGTCCTGGTGCAGGAAGAGAGTCTGCGATTAGAACGTTGAACCAAGCAGGTTTAGAAGTTTCGGCAATTAGAGACGTAACTCCTCTTCCTCACAACGGATGTAGACCACCTAAAAGAAGAAGAGTTTAATCCTTTACTAGTATTTAGATAACAGAGAAGAAAAATGGCAAGATATAGAGGACCCAAAGCAAAGATTGCACGTAAGTTTAGAGAGCCGATTTTTGGCCCATCTAAGGCATTAGAAAAAAAGAACTACCCTCCAGGACAACACGGTAATACAAGACGTAGAGGAAAAAAATCTGAGTATGCAATGCAATTAGCTGAGAAGCAAAAAGCAAAGTATACTTATGGTATACTTGAGAAGCAATTTGCTCTTACTTTCGACAAGGCTGCCCGCAAAAAGGGTATAACAGGTGAAAACCTGTTGAAATTCTTAGAGGCACGTTTAGATAATACTGTATACAGAATGGGAATAGCACCTACACGTCGTAGTGCACGTCAGTTGGTAGGGCACAGACATATTCGAGTAAATGGTGTTTTAACTAACATCCCTTCCTTTCAAGTAAGACCAGGTGATGTAGTAGAAGTTCGTGAAAAATCAAAATCTCTTGAGTTAATAACGGATTCACTTTCGGCAAACAAGTCATTTAGTTGGATTGAGTGGAACAGTAGCGAAATGAAAGGTACTTTCTTAAATTATCCGGAAAGAGCGGATATCCCAGAAAATATCAAAGAACAATTAATAGTAGAACTTTATTCTAAGTAATAATATGGCGATATTAGATTTTCAACAACCTGATAAGGTTATAATGCATAAGGAAACAGCCAATTATGGTCTGTTTGAATTTAGTCCTTTGGAAAGAGGATATGGTGTCACTGTAGGTAACGCTATGCGTAGAATATTGCTTTCTTCATTAGAAGGATGGGCAATTACGTCTATTCGTATACCCGGTGTTGATCACGAATTTTCTACTATCAAAGGTGTTTTAGAAGATGTTACCGAAATTATACTAAACTTGAAACAAGTTCGTTTTAAGAAGTTAATTGATTCTAATGAAAGTGAGAAAATATTTATATCGCTCAAAGGGAAAGAAGAATTTAAAGCTGGAGAAATAGCACGTTATACCAATGCATTCGAAGTTTTAAACCCAGATTTTGTGGTATGTTCTATGGAGCCTTATGTTAATCTTGAAATAGAATTAACAGTAGAAAAGGGTAGAGGATATGTGCCTGCTGAGGAAAACGTACAAGAAAACGCTGCAATAGGAGAAATAGCTATTGACTCTATTTTTACTCCAATCAAAAATGTGAAATATCACGTGGAAGATTTCAGAGTAGAGCAAAGAACGGATTATGAAAAGTTGGTTTTTGAAGTAAAAACGGACGGTTCTATTCACCCAGAAGAAGCGTTGAAAGAAGCTTCTAAAATAATGATAAGACACCTAGTGTTATTCTCTGATGAAAGTATATTAGAAGATACACAAGTGCAATCGCAAAAAAATGAAGTAGATGAGAATATGCTTCATATGCGTAAAATACTTAAGACTTCATTGTCTGATCTTGACTTGTCAGTAAGAGCATACAACTGCTTGAAAGCAGCAGAGATTAGAACTCTTGGAGAATTAGTAAGTTTCCACATTGAGGATTTATTGAAATTCAGAAACTTTGGTAAAAAGTCGCTAACTGAGTTAGAGGATTTTGTTAAAGAAAAAGGATTGAACTTCGGTATGGATGTTTCAAAATATAATCTAGACGACGAATAAATTAAAGAACGATGAGGCACGGGAAGAAATTCAACCATTTAGGTAGACAAAAAGGACATAGAGAAGCGATGTTGAGCAACATGGCAACTTCTCTTCTTACTCATAAGCGTATATTTACTACTACTGCTAAGGCTAAGGCTCTTAGAGTATACGTAGAGCCGCTTATTACCAAATCTAAAGACAATACTACACACTCACGTAGAATTGTATTTGGTTACTTACAAAGCAAAGACGCAGTGAATGAGTTATTTACAAACATTGCTCCAAAAGTAGCTAATAGACCAGGTGGATATACTAGAATTTTGAAAACACATAACAGATTAGGTGATAACGCTGATATGTGTATGATGGAGTTGGTAGACTTTAACGAAGCTATGCTAGCTTCAAGAGATTCTAAAGCTACTAGTAGCAAACGTACACGTAGAGGTAAGAAAACTGCAACTGCACCAACTAAGGCAGCTGAACCAATTGTAGAAGAAGCTACTGCTGAAGGTAAAGTAGAAGATTAGGTAAGAAACAGTTTAACACAGTGGTTTTGAGGAATTTAACTCTTAGGGTATCAAATCCAAATCGGGGCCTCGTTGTTTACTGATTGTACATATTAAAATTAAACGTCTTCTAAGTTTATTCTTTATAAATTGAATGATTGGATGACGAGTTAGACGGCGGCAAATAATTGTTTTCTAACCATAACAATAAAAAAGTCTCTCGCTTCGGTGAGGGACTTTTTTATTTACTATGGATTTGTACAAAATAAAAAACCACATGAAGGTGATTTTTCTATTAGATGTATTCTCGTACGTTCTGCTTTATCCTTTGCTATTGTTATCCATTAGTTGTTAGAATTGCAGAAAGAGCAAGGGAAGTGAAAAATGACTCTACTTAAAATATCTAAAGTCTTGTCCAGTCTTTATATTGAGCAGTGAATGATACATCAGTTGTATACAATCCTCAATGTCGGTATAGGCTACTGTTTCTACGGTAGTATGCATATACTTGAGCGGGAGCGAGATGAGGGCACTAGCTACACCAATATCGCTATAGGCAAAAGCATCGGTATCTGTACCTGTGCTTCTACTTGCTGCTTGGCGTTGTACTTCTATCTTATTTTTCTTGGCGGTATCAGTTATGAGTTTCAAAAGATTGTTCTGAACGGCAGGTCCAGTAGTTACCGCTGGTCCACCGCCACACTTGGTGTCGCCTTGTAGTTTTTTGTTGTACATAGGACTTTGAGTGTCGTGCGTTACGTCTGTTACTATGGCAACATTGGGTTTTAGCCTGCGGCTTATCATTTCTGCTCCACGTAATCCTATCTCTTCTTGTACAGAGTTTACCACATAAAGAGTATATGGCAAATCTACTTTGTTCTCTTTCAGCAATCGAGCGACTTCGGCTATCATAAATCCACCACCGCGGTTATCGATAGCACGAGCTACTACATACTTTTCATTCAGCTCCATCATTTCCGCATTAAAAGTTACCACGGTTCCCACATCAATACCCATTTCCAGTACTTCCTTTTTGTTAGCGGCACCAACGTCTATGGTTAGATTTTTAAGCGATGGTTGTTCTTCTTTCGCTCTATCGCGTACGTGTATAGCTGGCCAACCGAATATTCCGTCTACTTTACCATTTTCGGTATGTAAGTGAACTCGCATACTTGGTGCTATCTGGTGGTCGCTTCCGCCATTGCGTATCACATAAATATATCCATTGCTGTCTATGTAGTTTACAAACCACGCTATCTCGTCTGCATGGGCTTCTATTACTACTTTGTAATCGTGTCCTGGGTTGATTACACCTACTACACTACCATAGGTATCTACTTCGTATTCGTCTATATAGGGCTTGAGGTATTCTAACCAAACCTTTTGTCCTGGAGTTTCTGCACCCACTGGAGAGTTGGCATTCAGGTAGTCTCTAAGGAATTTTTTACTTTCTTTTCTCATTGGGGCGAAGATAATTATAAGTTTTTAGTTCTAAGTTTTGATGAATGGAAGTTGACCACGATTAACTTATGATCTATGCCCCTTTGCCAAACATGCTAAACACAGTTCCCTTCATTACTTTCTGTGCCTCCTCTTCCATAAAACCACCAACTACTTCTGGTGGTGTGCCGAAGAAAAGTTTGAACTTACTGAGATCTATGTCTTGCAAAATGGGCCATTTGGTGTGTCCGCCCATGTATGGACTGTGCAATGCAAAAACAACTCGTGTTATTTTGTACTCACGTATCATAAACGAACACATAGGGCAAGGTTCGCAACTCGTATATAATGTGCATCCGCTTAAGTCGGATGTGCCCAAAACTTGATGTGCATTGTGTAGAGCGGTTATTTCAGCGTGCTTAGATACTTTGGTGTTGGCCGCATTGGTTCCTTCTGCTACTAGCTTGCCGTCTTTGGTAATGAGGCTGCCGAAAGGAGCGTCTCCATTGTCTATGCTTATTTGCGATAGCTCAATGCACCGCTTCATAAATGGTGTGTCTGCTGATATACTCATTTGTTCTTCTTTATTGCTGGGGTATAAGTGTTCCACCTGGCTCTGCGACCACGGGTGTCAAAGTGTACGGCCCTTGTACCTGGATACAGACCTATGCCACCGCTATTGCCAATTATTTTCGTGTCAAGGATATGGAGGATAAGGTCTTTGTCTACTTTGTTGGAGCTGCCATCTCTATTGATGTCACCCACGCCTATATCAATGGCTTGTCCGTAAATATGCCTACTCTGAGACGCTCCACCTATATAGTAATTACGCCTCGGACTTCGGTATCCGCTGCGTAGTGTTATTTCTTGGGTGTCATAGTCATTGGAATCCATCCAGTCAAGTAATTCTATGAACTTAGATAGTGTCTTCTTGTCCAAACAGAGGTAATATGGTGCGTTATTCTGGATGGTATTGGCATACATCACATCTTTAGATAAAAAATCTTTGATGCGGTAATCTCTCACAATTTTACGAAACAGATCGTCTCGTGTGAGCTTAATGTACGGTTGCTCTTGTAACTTCTTTTTGTAAATAGGCTTACTGGCGTGAGTAGCATCTTGCACTTTAGTAGGAATATCGCCAAATCGTATGGTTTCTAACTCAGCGTAGATCTTGGATAGTTCTTGTTTAGTCGTTACAGGTTTGTTGATGTGTGTTCGGTCGTACTGCCGTTGGTAGTAGTATTCTCGACCATATAAGTAGCCAAATACAAGGGCTACTAAGATTATGACAACAAGAACGAACCAACCTGTTTTTCTTCTCATTACGTTAGTTTCTGAGCATTTCTACGTGTGGAATATCGTCTTCCAGATACATACCGCTCACTTGCTCAAAATTAAAACGCTTGTAGAAAGATGTTAAATGCTCCTGACCTGAGATACGAATGGGTTGCTTCCCGAGCTTTTGTTCTATAAACTGAAGGGTGGTATTCATAAGGTCGTTGCCTACATTGCTGCCACGGTATGCTGCATCCACAGCGACTCTGCCGATTGATATTTCGGGGTATGAAATCCCTCGTTCTACAATACGGGTTACGGCCACTACCTTATTGTCAGCTATTCCCCATACGTGGTATGATTTTAAGTCTTTGGTGTCTACCTCTTGATATGGACAATTCTGCTCTACTACAAATATGGCTGTTCGTATAGCGAGAATGTGATGATACTCCGTTGCCGAAAGTTCATCAAAATGTTTAGTATGCCACTGTACCGTATGTTGCATTGTAGGTTTTTCAAAGGTAGGGATAAGAGTAGCGTTTGCAAATCGTATATGGTCGTGATGACTTGTGTAATGGGTATGGCGATTGCAAATCGCTGCGATGTTACTTCGGCATTGCAAATTCCGAAGAGCTAAATTGGAGGAAACGCGAACAACTACCAATAGTATAGGAGCAACTATGACTTGTTTCCGTTGAGACGTAAAAGTTGAAGTTCATTTTCGAAACTTTACGGTATTTAGTCGCTTGTAAGTGAGTGTGTTGTGCCTTGAGTTTCTGTATTCATAAAGTTTAAACTCGGCGATTCCTTGTTGTTTTAGGTAGATGTCGCTCGGTTTATAAATGTTATGAAGAAGTACAACATTCGTGGAGATACGATCAGACACAAACGAATGCAACCAACTAAGAATATGAACGTCCATAAAAAAGCCCGATACAAAAATTGCATTGGGCTTTTTTGAAGTTATTTAAAGACTAGGCTTTTTTGAATAGTTTGGAAAGTGACGAAGTCACCTTGTCGCTTATGAAATACATCACAGGTACGATAACCAAGGTAAGGAATGTAGCGAATATCAATCCGTAGATTACAGCCCAAGCCATTGGCCCCCAGAAACTTGCGTTTTGACCTCCCATATACAATTCAGCGTTTCCTTCTCTAAGTAGTCTAGCAAAGTTGACATTGAAACCAATAGCCAATGGCAATAAACCAAGTACTGTAGTGATTGCGGTAAGCAATACAGGTCTTAGTCTTGTCTTGCCCGATTCAACAATGCTTTCTACTATGTCAGTTAGTTCTAGCTTGGCATCTTTTTCAAGCCCAAGTTCTGATCGCTTACGAGTACGAAGTAAATTGGTATAGTCTATCAGTACAATGGCGTTATTCACCACAATACCTGCGAGCGATATGATACCAATACCGGTCATCATAATAGAGAATGTAGTACCTGTAAGCGAGAACCCTAAGAACACACCGATAGTACTAAAAACCACCGATAGCATAATGATAAAAGGCCCAGCCACAGAGTTAAATTGTGTAACGATGATAAGGAATATGAGGAACATAGCAAGCATCATAGCCCCTCCTAAGAAGGCCATAGATTCATCTTGCTCTTGCTGCTCTCCTGTAAATTTGAACTCATATCCCGGTTTCATCTCGTGATCGGCTAGCATAGCCTTGTATTTACCTACCAGAGCATTGGCATTAGCACCTTCTTCTATTTCGGAGTAGATGGTGATCACACGATTTAAGTCTTTACGTTTCACAGAACCATAAGTCGAATTGTACTTCACATTGGCAACAGCACTGATAGGCACTTGACTTATTTTACCAGTAGCCATATTTCTGAATGTGATACGCGTGTTCAGTAGGTTATTGAGATTGTATCTGTAATCCTCCTGAAAACGTAGCTGAATCTCGTAATCGTCCTCTCCTTCTTTGTATTTAGATATTTCTTTTCCGAGGAGTGCAGTACGTATGGTGCTAGCTATCTGAAAGGTACTTAGCCCAAAGCGACGAGCCGACTCTTGGTTTATGTCGATTTCTAGTACTGGTTTCCCAAGTTCAAGATCCGTTTTTAGCTGATCTACACCTTTTAGGTTTTCAGCTTCCATCTTAACCTTTATTTTCTCTACCTCTGCTATAAGCGTAAGGTAGTCCTCGCCTTTTACCTCCAGATTAATGGGTTTACCCGCTGGCGGTCCCATGTTATCTTTGGCAAAGGTGAGCTGTGCCTCCGGGAAATCTGCACACGCAGCTTTGATGTTTTTCATAATCTCACTGGTGCTCGTTTCCGATAAGAATACACGTTTTTCATACTCTAAGAATGAAACCGTAATACGAGCCTTATGTGGAGAAGAGCCACTCTGCGGTCCTTCATTAGGGTCTGAAGTTTTCTCACCTACTTGAGCCAATACTGCTTCTACAATTGCACTGTCATTGGCAATAGCTGGAAGTATTCTAGCTTCGAGCTTTTTAGTAATTTCATTGGTGCGTTCTATATCTGTGCCTAGCGGTGTTTCTATGTATACATTCACATAATTAGGCTCACTATCGAGGAAGAACACCACCGGTGGTGGATTTACTGCGAATAGTACCATCGTAAAAATGAAGAAAACGATAATTCCGATAAGGAACAATACCGGTTTCCATCCAACAAGAGCGAATCGCAAGAAACGGGCATATACATTCTCTATTTTAGGCATAGAGTTAGCCATAAAGTAATTTCCGCCAGGAGTAAGAACATAACGATTTACGATAGAAATAATAATTGCAGCTATAAACAGTCCTCCCAAGATGCCTTTACCGCCCAAATAAAATAAAACGGCTACGACTAACATTATCAAATTACGAACCCAAAACTTACTGTTCTTTGATTTCTCGGAGTTCCCAAGTTTCATCCAATCTGCTGTAAGCACCGGATTCACTACCAATGCTACGAACAATGAAGAAGATAACACGATGATGAGTGTAATAGGTAAGTACTTGAAGAATTCACCCATCAAACTTGGCCAAAACATAAGCGGCACAAAGGCCGCCACAGTAGTAGCGGTAGATGCGATAATAGCTGTTGCTACCTCTCCCGTACCTTCTATAGACGAACGGTCCTTGGTTCTGCCTCTCTCAGAATACTGTCGGTATACATTTTCTACAATTACAATACCATTGTCTACCAACATACCAAGTGCGAGAATAAGCGAGAAGAGTACCATCATATTGAGCGTAGTGCCACTGTAGTTGAGTATAGCTATACCCATAAGCATACTTAGCGGTATGGCAATACCCACAAAAAGTGAGTTACGCACTCCCAAGAAGAATACCAAAACACCTACTACCAGCAGAACACCCATAATGATACTGTTCTCTAGGTTGTTTACCATGTTTTTCGTCATCTTACTTTGGTCATTAGTGATGACCACTTCCAGGTCCTTGGGTAGTGAACTTTGCTTGGCTATTTTTACGATTTCTTGAATTTTATCAGCTGCAACTATTAGGTTGCCGCCACTTTTTTTCTTGATGTCGAGTGATACCACTGGTTCTCCATTGAGTCGAGCAAAGCTGGTAGATTCCTTAGGGCCAAAATTTACGGTACCTATGTCACGCAGATAAACAATGTTTTGAAACTCGTTTTTTACAATGACATTTTCTATGTCTCCCCAATTTTTGAACTCACCAGCTATACGGATGTTTCTACGGGTGATATCGCTGCCCTCCACACTCTTGATGTCGCCACCAGACATGGTGACGTTCTCATTTCTTACAGCCTGCTCTATATCCATAAGTGATAGTTCCAAGGCTTCCATTTTGACACGGTTTATGGATATTTCCACCTCTTCTTCGGTTAGTCCACTAATATCCGCTGCACTTACCTCGCTTAGCGACTCAAACTTATCTTGCAGTAGCTCCGCAAATTCTTTTAGCTTTTCTTGGTTGTAAGGTCCAGAGACATTTACGTTCATCACTGGCATCTCGCTAAAGTCCATTTCCATAACACTAGGATCAGCAGGAAGGTCGTTTGGCAGGTTCATTTGAGCCTTGTCTATGGCATCCTTTACGTCCAATAAAGCCTCGCTGCCATCTACGGTGAACTCAAACTCGGCTACGATGATAGAAAAGTCTTGGATACTTGTAGATGTCAGTTTTTTCAAACCCGAGATGGTATTAATCTCCTTCTCTATAGGTCGAGTTACCAGGTTTTCCATATCTATAGGTGAGTTGCCAGGGTAGGCAGTATTGATATAGATGATAGGTTGTTTTATCTCAGGAAAACTTTCTTTAGGCATAGAGGTGTAGCTTTTGAAACCTACAATAAGTAGTATCCCAATGATCACGTACACACTCGTCTTATTATTCACCGCCCAGGTGGAGAGTTTAAACTCTTTTATTATTTCTTGTATTTTACTCATATTATTCGCAGATATATGATGTATGATTTAAGATTTATGACGGGAGTACAGGACCAAACAGTGGCACGTACTAAATTGTCTTAGATCTTTATATCCTCTATCAAATGGTCAATTTTACTCCTTTACTATTTTTATTTCATCGCCCACTATGACGCTATTTACTCCTTCGGTAATGAGCAAGTCGCCAGGAGCTAGTCCTGATTTTACCACGGTCTCACTTGGGAATTGCTGCTCTATTTCGATAAAGCGTTTTTCTACCGTCTTTTTGCTGCCGTTGGTTGCTATGGTGTACACAAAGTATTTTTCACCGTCGGTTCTTACCAACTTAGTAGGTACACTTATGGCGTCACTATCTTCAAAATCATACGCCGTAATCATAGAAAGCAAGTTTGGTCTTAGTTTGCTCAAATTCTTGCTAGGCTTTACGTACACTACGAATGTTCTATTATTTACATCTATGACATTACTTACCGATGATATCTTTTCGGTCATTTTAATTCCAAGCGAAGGAAACTCCACATCTACCGTTTGACCCTTCTTTATTTTCCCAAGGTATTTTTCAGACACGTTGGCCTTTATCTTGATATCTTTCAAATTCACAACACGAGCCACTGGGCCACTGGTCATTCCGCCTACGAGTTCACCTTCATTAGCCATAAGCTCATCTACTGTGCCGCTGATAGGCGAACGCAGCGAGTATTTGCCAAGCTGTGTTCTAGCAGTAGTAATACTGTTTTGTAAGTTTTCGTATTGATTTTTGGCTTGCAGGTATTGCATTTCACTTCCGATGTTTTGCTTCCAGAGCCTCTTTTGTTTTTCATAGTTGATTTTGGCAAGACTAAGAGCACCTTCTAGTTCTGCAATCTGTGAGCTGGCAGTGCTTCCGTCGAGTGTTGCTATTACTTGTCCCTTGATTACGCGTTGTCCTTCTTTTACCAATATGCGGGTAATTTTAGCTGGAACTTCAGGCGATACCATTACATTTTGGTCAGACTCTATCAGACCTTGTACTTGAAAAGGATTTCTGAACGCTCCTTTGGTTATTTCGGTTGCCATAACGGCTATTGCGTTTGCTCTAGCACTGGTGTCTAGTTCTTTTATATCTTCTTGTACCGACGCTATGGCTGCTTTTAGATTCGTCATTTCAGATTGGAGTGAATCTAGTTCGGCACGTTTTAGCTCTAACTTGTTTTGAGTTTTACCGCCGCACGCTGCAAAAAGAGCGATGATGGATAGGGATACGATTATATTTTTCATTTGGTTATTAAAAATTGTAGGATGGTAGATGATTGGTTTCTTATGTGTGGTTTATAATGTTCCTAGGGCTTTGTTTAAGTCTATTTTCGCTACGTTCAGTTCGTAGAGTGCATTTAGGTAGTTGGTATGTGCTGTGGTGAGCTCACTTTCCGCGTTTATCATTTCAAAACTGCTTCCTACTCCTTCTTTAAATTTGATTTGAGTGGTTTTATATATACGTTCAGCCAATGTTTTGGTTTTTTCTTGCAACTCCAACGTTTTTAGTGCGTTGTCATAAGTAGTTTTTGCTTGATTTATCTGGAGACTGACGCTCTGTGCAAGCTGCTGTTTGGTGTTTTCTGTTTTTCTAATATCTATTTTGGCTTGGTCCATTTTAGCCTTTTTGTAGAAACCATCAAAAATGGGTACACTTAGGGCAATGCCGTAGCTACCATTTCCAAACCATTCTCCGCCCAAATCTCCAAACTGATTTTCGGTTGCAAAAGTGTTTGCTCCATAGGAAAAACTACCGTATAAACTGGGTAAGTATCCCATTTTATATCGCTTGAATGTCAACTCATTGAGACGTTGTTGTTGGTCGAGTAGTTTCATTTCCACTCTGTTGCCTGCATTCAGTTCCGTCGTTTTAGTGCTGTCTATCGCGGGTAACTTAGAGGTGAGAATTACGGATTTCGTAACTTCCAGCCCCATAGTGTTAAGCAATAGTTGCTTAGTAAGACCTGCCTGACTTTTTAGCTTAGCGATATTTATCTCTAGAGTACTTACCGATAGAACCAATCGGTCTACATCCAGCTGCTCGGCAAATCCCTCTTCGTACAACTTTTTGGTTTCTTCTTTTAGGTTTTCTATATTGGTAAGACTCTCGCTTAGCTGAGCAATATTTTGTTCAGAAATTAGAGCCATATAGTAGGCTTTAGTCACGGCTTCTTTCACTTCTATTTCACTTGACTCTAAGCTAAGTTTGCTTATGTTCACAAATTCGGAAGCGGCCTTGAGTCCTAAAAAGAAGGTGCCATCGAATAGTAGTTGCTGAACACCTACTCCAGCAGTAGCTGTAAATGGTACGCCAAATTGCACTGGGATGGTAGACCCTGGTGCACCTCCCGCAAATTCGCCAGGAATAATAGAAGTAGGTACCAAGAAACTGTGCATGAAGTTTCCAGTGCCGTTTACTTGTGGTAATCCTTGTGCTTTCACTTCAGAAACCTGCGTATTGGCATAATCAATGTCCAATTGGGCATTTTTGAGTGTTACTTGGTTCTGTAACGCAGAGGCAATGGCTTCGTCTAGCGAGAGGGAAAGTGGTTCAGTATTTTGAGCATATATCAGTATGGTCAAAATGAGGGTGGTAAATGTAAATGTAGATCGCATTATTTTTCGTTGGTTATTTCATTAATATGTTGTTTGAGGTAGGCTCTTCCTGTTGAAGTACAAATGCCGTAGAGGTGATAGCTTACCATTTGCAGGTGTAATGTTTTAAAGTCGTAAGTATTTTGGCGGGAGGCTAATTGCTTCATCATACCGCGTATGAGTGTCCCGTACATAGAGGCTGTGGTGAATACATCCAAATCTGCTCTATACAGTTTTTCATGTTTTCCTTCTTCTATGTTTTGGCCTATGGCGTGTTGTATGAATTCTTTCTGAAACTCACTTACTCTATCCCACGCCTCGGGGTAATACTTCTGCAAATCGTACAACACGGTAAGGTTGGTGTCTCGGTGATGGTTGCTAATGTGCCTGCTGATGTCTATCATTTTTTGCACCGCGTTTTCGCCCGTTTTGTAGCATTCTTCACAAGCCTTCATCTCGTTCCTGTGGTCGGCTTCTATTACGCGTAGTACCAGTTCTTTTTTGTCGCTGTAGTGCTTATAGATGGTTTTTTTGCTCACACCTATCTCGCGGGCTATGTCATCCATACTCACACTTTTGATGCCTATTCGCATAAAGAGTGAGGCAGCACCTTGCAATATTTTATTTGCTTCTTCCAAATTAAGGTGCAAATACACGCAGGAAACTTTTAGTAAGCAAATAGTTTCCGCGGTTTTTTATCGAAGAAAACCTTCGTTCGTCTTAATCAGAGCTCAAAATTCAGAAAATAGAATGAATGGGGCAGAGATGACAGGAGTACTTCACGATTCTCGTAACCATTAGCATTTATGAATTATGCTTACACTCCCCAATCTTCTCTTACTTGCGAGATGGCCTCTTCTTTTTCGGGGTCTAGTTCAAGGATCAGCTGAAATGACTTTTCTAAATCTAACTTTTCCTCTAACATTATTTTTCCTTCTACCCAGTCCAGGATGTCTTGAGCTATTTCGGGGTATTGGATGTATACAGTTGTTAGATGCTTCTTGGCGTTTTCGAAATCGTCAAGTAACATATATGTTTGAGCAAGCACCTGTTCTGATATGATGTCTTTTCCAAGTTCATAGGTTTTGAGATTATGTTTCAAGGCCTTCTCGCCATCAAAAAAATCATAATCATATTCTCCTAGGTATATAAGTCCTAAAGAATTGTGGATACCTAAGTCATCAGGTTGTAAGGCGTTTGCTTTGAGTAATTTGGTGAGAGCAGCTTCTGTTTGGTCTTGCTGTAGGTTGGCGTCAGCCATATTGAGCAAGTAGCCATACTCACCTCTATTATAACACTCCGCAGCTTTTTTGTGGTACGCAAGTGATGAATCTGTTTCTAGCATTGCATTGAATGCCAATGCAATGTTTCTATTAATAGTAGCTCGTGTTTCTTTGTCCCTCGGGTTGTAACTTAGTGCATTTTTGAAATGAACGATACTCTCTTCTGATTCCCCGGTGAGATACAGTTGGAGTCCTTTGTCGTTTTCTTGATTTATTTTTGCAGAATTCATAATTCCTTCGCACGATGACAATAAAACGCCTAGCAGGAATAGTCCGCAAATAGCCTTGGAGATGGGTTGTTTCATTGGTCAAAAATAGAATAAACTTCATATTGCATCCCATTTTTTTGATTAACCTCAAACTATTGAAATAATCGCATCAGATTTATAGGGATATTTTACATTCGCAGCTTGCAACGGTCAGATACATTTTTAGTAGGTTTAGCAGGTGGTAGTGCCTCTGGCAAAACAACCTTCATCAAAAAACTTAGTGAGGTTTTTGGCCAAGATAAAGTCTGCGTTATAACACAAGATAATTACTACAAGGGCTTGTCCGAACAACTTAGAGATGAAAATGGGAAAGTGAACTTTGATCACCCTACAGGCATTGATTTTGGCCGGATAAAAAAAGACCTCCGTAAGTTGCTCAAAGGAGATACGGTGAAACTCGTAGAGTACACGTTTAATAATCCTGATATTTTTCCAAAGGAAATCACCTACAAACCGGCGCCTATTATTCTGTTAGAAGGACTTTTTGTGTTTGCAGACAAATCCCTTAATAAGATGTATGATTACCGATTGTACATTCACGCAGATGACGAGGTTACGCTCAAAAGGAGGCTTGCGAGAGATACTGCCGAGCGAGGTATGACTAATGATGAGGTGATGTACCAATGGGATAACCATGTGTTACCTGCCTATGATGAGTTTCTGAAACCACACAAACCAGAGGCAGATTACATAATCAATAACAATGAAAACTTTGATGAATGCTTGCAAAATGTGATTGCAAAATTCAATGAAGTAATAGGGGAGAAATAACCATTTATTCTGCTCAAAATGGCCTTAGAAATGGAGCTAAACTTTAATTGCTAAGTTTGGTAGATAAATATATTTTTGCAGCCTTTAAATTTTTCGCAAAACATCTAACAGAATATAGATATAATGAACAATAAAGGATTTATCCAATTTATTTCGGTCTTACTTATTTTGGCTAGTTTTTATCAATTGTCGTTCACATTCGTGACCAACAATGTAGAGAACAAAGCTAAAGCGGTAGCCGCTAGTTTCTCAACTGACCAAGTAGTGAAAGACTCTTTTGAACGTAGATATTTAGATAGTATGAGCCAAGAGGAAGTTTATCCAGGTTTAGGGTTTACGTACCAAGAGTGCAAAGAGAACGAGTTAAACCTTGGTCTTGACTTGCAGGGTGGTATGAACGTAACTCTTGAGGTAGAGACTGCTGCTGTTATCGAAAAAATGGCGGGTAAGACTACTGATGAGAAGCTACTACAAGCAATAGCAAAATCAAGAGAAGAGTTTTTGGGTCAACAAAATTTTGTAGATCTACTGGCTAAAAACTACAAAGAACTATCTCCAGATGGTAAGGTAGCAAGTACATTCTTCGGAAGAGGATTAGAGGCAGAATTGCCTAATGGTTATAACTCAACCAACGATGAGGTATTTGATTACCTAAAGCGTGAAAGCGAAAGTGCCATAAGCAGAGCATTTGAAATCGTAAGCACACGTATAGATAAGTTTGGTGTTGCTCAGCCTAATGTACAACGTTTAGATAACGGACGTATTTTAGTGGAGCTTCCGGGTGTAGATAACCCACAGCGTGTGAGAGATCTACTTACTTCATCTGCAAATCTTGAGTTTTGGAAAGTATTTCCAAACTACAAAGGTTATGAGTACTTGGACCAAGTAAACAAAATCATATACGGAGAAACGCAGCTGGCTAACCTAGGTAGTGAGCAAGAAACAACTACGGCAGCAGCCGAGACTCCGACTACTGAAAACGGAACATTAGATGAGAATGGAGATCTTGACGGTTCGCTCGAAGGTGATTCGCTGAGCGGTGATTCTGTTCCACAAAAATCAAAAGAGCAGCTGCAAGCCGAAAATCCGGTAATATCTAAGTTAATACCAAACATAGCTAACGGCGGAGAAAGCTGGGCACCTTCTGCTGAGATAGGATATATAGATGCAAATGATGTTGCATTATTCCAATCATACTTTGACAGAAAAGATGTTAAAGCAGCATTGCCATCTAACTTGCATTTCAAGTTTAGTTTCAAGCCTATCAAAAT
>JABIUV010000039.1 GCA_018700895.1 Bacteroidota bacterium | reverse complement strand
TGATTCTGGAAAAATTGGAAATTTTCTTGAGAATTGCCTGAAAGGCTCCGCAAGTATAGCACATTATTTTTGAATGCAAAAAGCCTATTAAATATTTAAGAACAAAGAGAGTCTTAAATAAAGTACATAAGCCGTTGTATTAGACGTGTACTGCATTAAAGGGTGTTTTGCCCTCGCGAGTTATCCTTACCTTCGTAGCAAGAAAAAACGGATATTATGTCAACCGCACGATACACCAAATTTGAAAAAGAAGTAACGACCAAATTCAACGTATACAACAGTCTTTTTCTTAATCTCCCCTACCGTAGTGTAAGCAATATAGGAATGCTCATACCGTTGCTTTTTGATGAGTGTAAAGCGGGTTTGAATAATGGAGAAAATCCTGCCGATATGTTAGCTGCGTTTTTTGATAAACACACAAACCTGGTTACAGAGAAGGAGCGTATAGACTTTATGTTCAGGGTCATTCAATATGTGGAGCGACAAGTAGTACTGTATGATAGTGTAGAGGATGCTGCTTTCAAAGAATTGCACGTAGACAATATACACAAAACCATTGCAGACTATCTCAAGCTAGAATCACCTACTCAGACTAAGGAGCAAATATTAGAATGGTTGGCAGCATTTAGTGTCCGTATTGTATTTACGGCCCACCCTACGCAGTTTTATTCCCCTTCTGTACTCGATATTATCGCCAAGTTGCGTGAGCTTATTCCCCAAAATGGAATAGGTGAGATAGATACCGCCCTGCAACAGCTCGGGCTTACATCCCTTATCAACTCCAAAAAACCAACACCGCTAGATGAGGCTAAGAATATTATTTACTACTTACGTAATGTGTATTATGATGCGGTGGGTGATTTTTACTCGTTAGTTTCGGGCATTTTAGCGGAGCACAAGCTAGATAATTACAATATCGTAAAACTTGGATTCTGGCCGTGTGGTGATAGAGATGGGAACCCATTTGTAACTGCAGAGAGTACGTGGCAAGTAGCTAATGAACTCCGTATTACGCTTATGAAGTGTTATTACAATGATGTGAAGGCGTTGCAAAAGAAATTGAGTTTCAGAGAAGTGGAGGACGAAATACAGGCACTGAGAAGCAAGTTATACGATACTATGTTTGACCAAGAGGTAACCCTTTCTTATGCAGAAATACGGGAACTATTACTCAAAATACGAGACGTAGTAAAGGATAAATATCACCAGATGTATCTGGAAGATTTAGATAAGCTTATCAATAAGGTATCTATTTTTAAAACCCATTTTGCCTCATTGGATATACGCCAAGACCACTCGGTACATGCTAGTGCTGTGCAAGCTATCTTGATAAAGGCAGGACTGGTAACCGACAATGTAAGTGAACTTAGCGATGAAGAGCTGGTGAGTACCCTCCTGACCGCTAAAATAGATGCACGAGGACATGATTACGGTGACGCACTTATCAATGACACCATTGCCAATATTGCTCAACTCAAAAGCATTCAAGATAGAAATGGAGAAGATGGTTGCCATCGCTACATTATAAGCAACTCGGAAGATAAATATTCCGTACTTTATGTACTCGCCTTATTCAGGTGGAGTGGTTGGGATATAGAAGATATCACCTTTGATATCGTTCCGTTGTTTGAGACTATGCTTGGTATGCGAGATTCCGAAGATACCATGAACCAACTTTTTGCCTTACCCGCTTACAAGGAGCACGTGGCACGACGTAACAGTGACCATACAATAATGCTCGGTTTTTCGGATGGTACCAAAGATGGCGGCTATTTCAAAGCCAACTGGAGTATTTACAAAACCAAAGAAAGTCTAACGAGAGTATGTGACGAAAACGGCGTGAAAGCACTATTTTTTGATGGGCGAGGGGGTCCTCCATCACGTGGTGGTGGAAAATCTCATCGTTTTTATGCAGCACAAAGTGAGGCAATCGCCAATAATGAGATACAACTGACGATACAAGGGCAAACGATTACGAGCAATTATGGAACGCCAGAGCAGTTTAACTATAACTGTGAGCGAATGATTACTGCGGGACTTGCCAAGAAGTACGCAGCGGGTAAAAATGAATTGACCAAAGAGAATCGCGAGCTTTTAGAGCAACTATCGGAGCTCAGTTTCGAGAAATATAATGCCTTGAAACACCATCCTGATTTTATGAGTTACCTGGAGCATAGGAGTACACTCAAGTATTATGGCAAAGCCAATATAGGAAGTAGACCTGGCAAACGTGGCAATAAGGCAAAACTAGAGTTATCAGACCTTAGGGCTATCTCGTTTGTAGGATCGTGGAGTCAATTGAAACAAAATGTGCCAGGTTATTTCGGGACCGGAACTGCTATAAAAACATTGGTAGACCAAGGACGACTATCAGAAGTACAGGATTTATTTCACAAGGTTCCCTTGTTTAAGGCTTTGTGTATGAATAGCATGATGTCGCTTTCCAAAACGTATTTTGAGCTGACGAGTTATATGGCAAATGACAAAACATACGGCTCATTTTGGAAAATATTAGAGGCCGAGTACCTCTTAAGTAAGGAAATGATGCTACTGGTATCGGGTTATGATGAGCTGATGCAGACAGAGCCTATCTCTAAAGCCTCTATCGCTATTCGCGAGAAGATTGTATTGCCATTACTAGTCATTCAGCAGAGTGCACTGCAAGCTGTACAAACTGCTGATGAGTACAAAGAAGCGTATGAAAAGATAATTACACGTTCGCTATATGGCAATATCAATGCGAGCAGAAATTCAGCTTAAATAGTCAACTCCAAGAGAATAGTCGTTACCTTACAGCTGTTACGCTGATTTCTACATTTACTTCTTTAGGTAGTGTTTTTACTGCAACTGCTTCTCTAGCTGGCTGATTACTGCTGAAATATTCAGCATACACTTCGTTTACGGCAGCATAGTGGTCCATAGTACTCATAAATATGCTGCACTTTACTACGTTGTCCAAGTTCATATCGGCAGCAGCAAGTACCGCTTTTATGTTTTTCATAACTTGGTGCGTCTCGGCTGTAATGGTGTCCATCACCAATAATCCTGTACCAGGGTCTATGGCTATTTGCCCACTGCAGTATAATGTATCTCCTGCTAGTATCGCCTGACTATATGGGCCAATGGCTGCCGGTGCATCGTTGGTTGAGATTATCTTTTTGTTCATTTTAATTTTCTTTTACGTTTATCCTCTTGTGCCTTTACCTTTGCTCGGTATGAATATAGCTGCCAAAGGCCAACCCAATCAACTCCAAGAACTTAGTGAGCTATTGCACGGGACGCCTATTCTACCGTTCAAATCTAATGAAATAGACAAATACGATGTCATCTTCGACCTCGATTTTGATGATACACCAGAGTCTATAGGTCAATACGCCTACCTGCAAAACAAGCTAGTGGTATTGGGTACGGTAAAAATACAATTAGAAGAACTGTATGCCGAATTAGGATCTACACCTACATGTACGATCGTTGGAATGAATACACTACCTACATTTATTCATAGACCCATAGTAGAGTGTTGTGCTACTAATGATATGGATGCGACCGTGGCCAAAGAGAAATTGGCAAGCTTAGGTCTCGAAACGCGTTTTGTAAAAAGTAGGGTAGGGCTAGTCACGCCGCGTATTGTTTGCATGATTATAAATGAGGCGTATTATACCGTACAAGAAGGTACGGCCGCGCGTGAGGATATAGACTTGGGTATGAAACTAGGTACAGCTTACCCCAAGGGTCCTTTTGCTTGGTGCGATGAGATAGGATTAGACCACGTTTACGAAACGTTGGATGCCCTCTATCAAGATACCAAAGACGAGAGATACAAGATTTGCTCACTACTCAAAACGGAGTATTTACAAAGCTTCACACAGCAAGCTTAAGAGTTAATAAAAATCCTAATTATGAAATTTGCATTAATAGCCCATGATGGGAAAAAGGCTGATTTGGTCTCCTTTGTTCTGAAACGTCTCGATTTTTTCAACAGACCAGACATAGACGTAATAGCGACAGGTACAACGGGCAAAATGCTCATAGATGCTGGAGTAACCAAAGTGCAGCGTGTAGCATCCGGACCGATGGGTGGTGATGCAGAAATAGGTGCTATGATAACCCGAGGGGAGATGCAGGCGGTTATTTTCTTCAGAGACCCATTGGATAAACATCCTCACGATGTAGATATCTCTATGTTGCTACGCCTGTGTGACGTTCATAATGTTGCTTTGGCTACCAATAAGAGTTCGGCGAAAATGCTTGTGCATTATCACCAAAAGTAGACTTTACTTTTTGAGAATAGTGAATTCTACACGCCTATTTTCCTTCTGACCTTCTTGCGTATCATTACTAGCAATAGGATAGTCTGGGCCAAAACCTTCGGTTTCTATTCGCTCAGTCTCTATGCCGTTATTGGTCAAAAATCGTTTTACGGCAGCTGCTCTACGTTCACTAAGTACCACATTGTGTCTGTGTCCACCTACGCTGCTCGTATGCCCAGATATTTTGATATGTACGCGATTGTTTTTATGCAAAAAAACTAATAACTCGTACAATATGCTAAAGGATGCCGCTAGGAGCTTGGATTCATCATTGTCAAAATGAATATTGTCTAATATTAATGTGTCGCCTACTTGTAGTTGCTCATATGTACTCGTGGCTAGCGAATCGCTTGTTGCTGTGGAAACAGGTGGCGGTGGCGGTGGTTTGCGATAGTCAGCAAAATTGCAAGCACAGTCCTCTTCGCGAGCTATTGGCACTAGGCTCACATCATCTATGTAGTAATAACTTTCGGGTGAGGTTCCGGGTACCTCCACGAGTTCAAGTTCTTTGTGATTCTGAAAACTACCTAGCGTTATATATTGCTCACCGCCTTTGGCCTTGTAGGTACACTGTACCTTCATCCATTGTGTTTTATAATTAAGTATTTGAGTGTTAAGGTTTTTGCTTGGTTTAATGTCGAGTAACTCATCGGTATCGATGTAGGTTTTTTCTTGAGTGATGAGAAAACCAAAAGCGTTAGTAGCGTACCTACTGCCAGGTGATAGTTTCAGATAGGCACTAAAGCAATATATAGAGTCCTTTACGAGGGGTTGGCGGAGTTTATTCTGAATGTATTCTATGTCTTTGCGAAGGCTAAATACCCGAATACCTACATAACTATTTCCACTAAGGGCTCCTACCTTGGATAGATAAAAATCGGGTGATATAGAAGCAACTGACCAGTCACTCACCTGATCCTCGAACGACATAATAGAGAAATATGCACTGGGGTGTTTCTCGAACTCTGGATTACTGATATAATTATACTCGGCCTTGGTGCTAAAACTGGCGGGCATTAATAGGGTAGAGTCACCTATTCGTTTTTCAAAGTTGAGGTAATTAGAATCGCCAAATATGGCTGTCGGGTCCTCTAAGCTCGATTTCCATATCGTGGTAAAATCATTTGCACCACTATAACTCTTGCGATACTCCGCTATGGTATAAGAACCAAAGTCTTTGTAAATGTGTAGGATAGAATTTACGACAACTAAAATTGCAGGCTGCAACCCTAGTTGTTGCGTAAGCACTCCCGCTTTGTTATACTCTCGCATGAGCAAGGTGTCACCGGTAATAGGGTCTCTAAAAAGTTGTAAACCTACCTTAAGCGTCCTCTTTTTACGCTTGTTAACGACAAAGTTGGTCTCTACCAGTATGTTGTCATTACTATCAAGTGAAAGCCATTTGCCTGTAGGTAGCTTGTCTTTTTCCATTTGCCCCGTGGTACGAGACTTATATTCAAACTCAATGCTTTCTCCTACATTTCGAGCGTAGAGTTTGTCATAGTATATAGTATCTTGAGCGAGTAACTTACCGCCGTAAATTGTGATAAAGGCAAGCAGAAATCTCATTGGTTACTACATAAACGGAAGTTCTGCCTATTATATTGGAGAAGCTCCGCCAAAAAGTGGCTAAAACTGCTGACCTATAAAGAAGTGAAATTGTCCGCCTTGCTCCTGTGGTAGTGGGTCCATAGCCCAAGCATAGTCTACGCCTAGTAAACCAAACATAGGTAAGAACAAACGTACACCTACGCCGCCCGCTCGTCTTACGTTAAAGGGATTAAACTCCTCGAAACTTCGGTATGCATTACCTGCTTCTAAGAAGGTTTGTGCATATATGGTAGAAGATTGTCCTACTGTAAGTGGGTAACGAACCTCTAAGGTGTATTTTGTATAGATAGGAAGTCCTTGTTGACCAGCCACGGGGTCACTTACTCTTCCCTCGTCATATCCACGCTGAGAAATGATATCTGTACCGTACAGTACAAAGTTAGACAACCCACTACCACCTACTCTGAAGAGCTCAAAGGGTGAGTAGCCTACGTCTTTGTTCCAAGGACTCACAGCTCCAAAACGGTAAGCTGGCGAAACTACTAACTGGCGTTTTCCTTGACCAATGCCTAAGAACCATTGTCCGCTGAACTTGGTCTTTACGAGTTCTATCCACTTAAATCTATCCTGAGCACTCAAGTCTGGACTGGTAAAGTCTTTATTATTACTGAGCAATGAGAATGGAGGAGTCATCTGTACACTGGCACTAAATGAGCTACCCTCCGTTGGATATATTGGATGATTGGTACTGTTACGTGCCAATACGTTCGTAAAACTAAGGTTATTGGCTACACCATTGGTAAAGCCTAGCTCGGCAGAACCAAAATTGGCCCAATCATTCAGACCATAACGTTGGTAGGTTACCGAGGATTGGAATGAGAAGTAATCATCTGGAAATTTCAGCTGTTTACCGAAACCAATAGTAGCACCAGAAGTGGTAAACTTAGGTCTATCTGACTCAAAACTGAAAGTGGATTGAACGTTATGAAACAAACTTACAGATAGTGAGTTCGGTTTTTTGCCACCCAGCCAAGGCTCGGTGAATGAGAAGTTGTATCCTTGGAACTGTGGGCCATTACTCTGTGCACGTATAGACAGTTTCTGACCATCTCCTGCAGGTATAGGGTTCCAACCACCTTTTTCAAACATTTTGCGAGAGCTAAAGTTATTAAGCGTAAGTCCTAGCGTACCCACAAAACCCCCAAAACCACCCCAACCACCAGAAGCTTCTATTTGGTCACTTGGTTTTTCGGTTACTCGGTATTCTATATCTACCGTACCATTCTGAGGATTGGGTACTGGATTTACATCTAGCCCTTCTGGGTCAAAGAATCCAAGCTGTGCGAGCTCCCTCATACTACGCTGTATGTCACTGCGGCTAAATTTATCACCAGGTCGTGTACGAATAACACGCAGAGCTACGAAGTCACTTGTTTTGTCATTACCTACTACCGTTACACGACTTACTGTTGCTTGTTTGCCTTCATATATCCTCATTTCCAGGTCTATACTATCGCCCTCTACGAGTATCTCTACTGGGTTTACGTTAAAGAACAGGTACCCATCGTCCATGTATAGACTCGAGATATCAAAACCATTTTCACTCATAAACAACTTGCTTTCGAGTTTAGACTGATCATATACATCACCTCGTTTTATGCCCAATAAGGTATCGAGTAATGAGGTTCTATACTTCGTATTTCCCGTCCATTTTATGTCTCTGAAATAGTACTTAATTCCTTCATTGATACCAATTTTAAGAACTACACGATCCTCAGCTACTTGAATTACAGAGTCATATAGTAATGAAGCATCTCGATATCCTAGGCTGCTATACGTTTGAAGGATAGCAGGTTTGGTTTCTTCGTAGGTTTCCGTTACAAACTTGGAAGAAGCGAATAAGTTTAGCTTCTTATACTTACGCTTTGGTTTCAGGAGTTTACGTAGTTTCTTGTCTTCCACATTGTCATTTCCCACAAAAACAATGTCTTGCAACTTCACTTTTTTACCTCTGTTAATGTCAATACGAAGTATCTGATAGTTAGGTTTTTCGGGGTCTTCTTCTTGTTTGAATGTTGCATTTACGGTGTAATATCCTTTTTCGTGAAAATATTCTTTTATTTCTCTCCTTGTGGCATTTACGAGATCTTCGGTAATAAGTTGATTTTTGGTAAGTGATATCTCATCACGTACATTATTGGTTTCCGCTTTCTTTAACCCTTTGATAGAGTATTTGCTCAATCGTGGACGTTCTTTTACGTGAATATTTAAAAATATTTTAGAGCCTTCGGTCTTAAGTATTCCTATTTCGATATCACTGAATCGTTGTTGTTTCCAAAGTTTATCGATGGCTAGAGATATGTCATCACCCGGTATGGTAATAGATTGTCCTTTGGTTAGTCCTGCTACGAGTACAATGATGTTATCTGGCGTGAAGGTATTGCCGCTTACCTCTATGCCGCCAATTTCATATTTCTGAGGTTCGTCATAATCTATGATCACTGGATTAGTATTATCTTGCAGTTGTGCGTTGCTAGATAGTGTACATAAGGCTAATAGTATGAGAAATATGTTCTTCATGTGTTATCTTTTATGAGGAGAGTTGTTCGCTAGTTTTTCCGAATCTTCTTTCTCTACCTTGGAAGTCGAGTATGGCTTCGTAGAGGTGTTCTTTTCTGTAATCAGGCCAGAGTACGGTAGTGAAGTATAATTCACTGTAGGCAATCTCCCAAAGTAAAAAGTTACTTATACGCAGTTCGCCGCTCGTACGTATCATGAGTTCTGGGTGAGGATACTTGTGAGTAGTTAGTGTTTTATCTATCAATTCCTCATCTACATCTTCTAAGGTTATTTCACCGTTCAGGGCTTTTTGGGCGATGGTTTTGGTAGCATTCACAATGTCCCACTTGGCACTATAGCTCAATGCTAATATCAGGGTCATTCCCGTATTATTTTTGGTAGCATCTATAGCCTCTTCTAATTCCCTTCGGCAGTCTTTGGGTAGATTACTACGGACGCCTATGGCATCTAGTTTTATACCATTTTTCATGAGCGTTTTGGTTTCGCTCTTGATGGTTTTTACGAGTAATGTCATCAGGGCATTTACCTCTATTTTAGGGCGGTTCCAGTTTTCGGTGCTGAAGGCATATAGTGTAAGGCACTCAATGCCTAGCTCAGCACACCCTTCTGACACTTCACGTACGGCTTTCACTCCGTTTTCGTGACCAAATATTCTAAACTTTCCTTTCTCTTTGGCCCACCTTCCGTTGCCATCCATTATTATGGCAATATGTTTGGGCAGCCTAGATTGATCTATACGCTCTTTACTCATAGTTGGGATCTCTTATTATTAGAAAGGACACTTAATAGGCGTAAACCTGTAGGATATGGAAAATGCTGTTTGAAAAAACCAGTCGTCTAAATTGGCGTCTCCACGTACATCTCCTTGCGAGGCAAGTGGTTGTCCAGTTTCGCTTACTTCGTATGAGCGATCTACTAGGGCTCTGTATGTGGCTCCGCCGTCTGTTGGGTCTGCATAGGTACTGCTTACGTCGTCCAAGTAGTCCGTAAATGTTTTTCTCCACCCAGCCTCAAAACCTACTATGAAATTAGGATTGATGGCGTGTTTTACTCCAATACCCATTGGCACACTTATCTGCATCAGTTTATATTTTTGATTTTCGGTGCGGAGAGGTTGTAGGCTAACCCATTCATCATTGAGCTTAGCTTCGGGTTTGTGCAAAAAAAGACCTAGACCCAATAAAGCATAGGCAGTTGTTCTGCCGTGTATGGCTTGATTACTAAACGGTTGAAAATTAAATTCCATCACGTTGGACACCTCGTAGATATTGTTACGGAAACTCAAGTTTCGTAGGCGATATTCATTAAAATTGCTATCAGCCCCACTTATTTTCATGTAAGAAAGGGTGGGACGTACGGTCCAGTATTCGTTAAAGTTATACTTAAAAAAAGCTCCTCCGGAGACATTGGTTTCCTTGGGAACGATATTATAAGCCAAATCTCCGTGATAGTTGGAGCCACCAGCCATAGCACCTACCTCCCAAGACTGGGCCATGGTACTCTGTGCTACAAGACAGATGACAATATATAATATCGCTTTTTTCAATATCTAAATCGTGCTTTCTTGTTTTCTATTACGCAAAACTAGCTGAAATGTTACGTAAGAATATTTTGGATGAGTTAAACGAGTGTTTATTCTAGTTTAAAACGAAGGGCATACGGGTCTATTGCCATACAGCCTGTAAGTAAGGGATATTCCTAATATACCATAAATGTCGTTATCATTAGGATCCCCACGTTTTAACCCCTCTATTCTTGCAGGGTCAAACTCAGGATTTCTTACAGCTACAGCAGAAGACATTGGTCCGTATTGAGCTGTAAGTCTTACAGGGTCAACGTAGGTGCTGCTTACATCATCTATATAATCGGTGAAGGTGAAGCGTGCTCCATATTCTACTGCGGCGGTCCACTTGTGATTTAGTTTGAATTTGATTCCACCACCTACAGGTATAGCTACCTGAGTAAGTGCGTATCTTTTCCTGTCGTTAAATTCTGTGGTTTCTTGTCCTTCCGTACCGAGTGGTTGAAGCTCTACTTCTTCTCCATCTCTATCTATAAGACCAGTATAAGAACCAGGTGTACTCTGCTCCATATATTGTGCTATTGCACTGGTTGGGTCATATACAAAAGTGGTTTTAGGATTAAACTTAAATACACTCGCACCCGTAAATAGATAGGGGTATATCCCTGATCTCTGTTTAGCTTCCATGCGTCTTAAATTAACCTCTAAACCTCCGGTAAAGTCCCAGAGTTCCGATGTGAAACTTAAGTTTCTTCTGCTCAACGCAGTTAGATCTTCATACCAGTCATCTCTTGCTTCTAAACTCCCGTATTGGGCACTTAGTCTGAATGTAAGGATTTCTCCAGGGCTATATCGCGTGATAATTCCTACGCTTGGTTTGAGTCCCCGTGGGTCTATGTATACCTCTTGAAGATCTCCGGAGTAGTGACTTGCCCCGCCAATGAGCCCGAACTCCAACGAACTTGTACGAAACCAGCGTTGTGCACTAGCCTCAAAACTGAGACCGCAGATCATAAGTAATGTGCTGAGTAAAACGATTTTATTTCTTTTTGCCATCATAATATTTTGATTAAAATGCGACTACCATTTACAATAGCTTGCGAATTTACTACTTATTAACGAATTATTAAGATGTTTTATTGGCTTATGCGAGGGTAAAGAATTCAGTTTTCTCGTGCGTGTGGTTTCGGATCACACCTGCACTTATCAAATTCACCAAAATTTTAGATGCTCGCCATTTGCTAATGTTGACTTTTTTACGAAATTCTTGAAGGGTAATTCGCTCATTATTTTCCAAGTATTGGAGTAGCATTTCTTCGTTTTTTCCATACTTGATGAGGGTGCCTTTGCTACTGGCTTTACGTCGCAATACGTCTACCACTATTTTGCTGGCTAGCAGGCTTTTATCCTTGTTTCTTACATATACCCACCATTTGCCTCCTTCATCCTTAGCACTATAGGGTTTATCATCACCTTCAGGCACCACACATTCCAGTATTATCTTGCCTCCGATGTTGTGCTCTTCTATTTCCAGTATAATTTCGGGTTTGCAATAGAATGCAGCTGCTAGCTCTAGCATGTATTTTTCGTCTTCGGTACGTATTCCTGCAATGCTCCTGTTGTCCCTTACACCTACCAGTAAAGTTCCGCCTTTATGATTGGCAAAGCTTACCATTGTCTTCGCTATTTTATGAGCACTGCTTATTTCTTGCTTATAGTCTAAGGTGTCTCCTTCACCTTCTATGAGATATGATTTGATGCGGTCGTTCACAGCAAGTTGCTATAGTTCTTTATTGGCTAGATTATTCAATTCTTGATTGTACTCTTTTACTATTTCTTTAACAATTTCAGCCGCAGGTTTGATTTCATTAATGTAACCGCTTATTTGTCCTATTTCAAGCTCTCCTTCGGTCATATCTCCTTCAAACATGCCTTTTTTAGCTCTGGCTCTCCCTAGTATTTCTGCTAATTTTTCGGGAGTTGCACCTTCATTTTCTGCCTCCGCTATTTCCTCCCAAAAAGGATTCTTTATCAGCCGTACGGGTGTGAGTTTTTTCAGACTTAGCTGGGTACTGCCATCTTTAGCATCAATTACTGCCTTCTTAAAATTAGGGTGAGCACTACTCTCTTGAGTGGCGACAAATCTACTGCCTATTTGCACTGCTTCTGCTCCTAGAGCAATGGCGGCTAGCATTGTTTTGCCAGTACCTATTCCACCGGCGGCTATCACCGGAATTTTTACAGCTTGTGTTATTTGAGGGATAAGTACTATGGTAGTGGTTTCTTCTCTTCCATTGTGTCCTCCTGCTTCAAATCCTTCGGCTACTATGGCATCTACACCACTTGCTTCTGCTTTTCGTGCAAATTTTTCGTTACTTACTACGTGTACCACGGTAATCCCCTCGTTTTTGAGTGTGTCTGTCCATTTTGCAGGATTACCCGCAGAGGTAAATACGATGGGTACCTTTTCTTTTATAATGATTTGGATGTGTTGGTCTATATCGGGGTATAGCAAAGGCAAGTTTACAGCAAATGGTTTGTTGGTTGCGGCTTTGCATTTGGTGATTTGATCCAGTAACTCGTCTGGATACATGCTTCCTGCACCCAGTATTCCAAGTCCGCCAGCATTGCACACCGCACTTGCGAGTTCCCATCCGCTGCACCAAATCATACCTGCCTGTATGAGAGGGTACTGTATACCAAACAGTGAGGTTATCCTATTTTGCATAGGACGAATGTACGTATTTAGTAAGAAATGATAGGACTACTAAATACGTGCATTGTCTTCAAGTTGTATCTATATAAAGCTACTTGTTAAGGTCTTCTATAATTTGAAGAGACTCGTATACATAAGGGTCTTTGCTTATGTTTTTTATCCAATCGGTGTTACGTTTTTGGCGTGATTCTTCGGTATTTATCGCCTCTAAATCTTCTTCAAGGTTAGTTACCTCAAATCCGTCTATCACTAGTTTACTGAGCACCTCAAATTTTTCGCCTTCTTTTTTATCTCGCTCCTCTTGTGCAGTGTACGCCGAAAAACTTAACGGGTAAGTATTGTAGGCTCGCTCTCTCTCCCAGCGACGTGCATTTTCCTCTATGAGCTGAAATGTTTCGCTTTCCGTCACACGAGCCTCACTCTTTTTGTATACCTTGTTAGATATATTATTATACATTTTGGTGTCGTAATCAGAACTTGGTATTTGGTCCCAAGCCATCGGATATTCATTTTCTTTTTCGCCTGTTTTGATGTACATATAGTTGTCTGGCAATAAGATGTCTGAGCTAACTCCCTTCAGCTGAGTAGCGTCTCCGTTTATTCTGTAGAATTTTTGAATGGTGAGTTTTATACTGCCAAGGTCTGGAACGTCCTTACTTCTTACAGTGCGGTTTAGGTTCAGAAAACGCTGAACAGTACCTTTACCATGGGTAGATGATGAACCAACTATGACTGCCCTTCCGTAATCTTGCATAGCTGCTGCCATTATTTCGGAAGCAGATGCACTAAACTCATTTACCATAATGACCAATGCTCCATCCCACTCAGTACCAGCGTATTCATCTTTGAGTACGCGAGCAGGTCTTCCTTTCTCTTTTACTTGCACTATGGGTCCTTCGTCTATGAAAAGGCCACCCATTTTCACCACATCATCTAGTGAGCCACCACCATTATTTCGAAGGTCAAGTATGATTCCTTTTACACCGGCCTCCTTCAGTTTTTCTACTTCTTTTTTTACGTCTTTCCAGCTAAATCTTCCACGAGGATTGCGGAAATCGGCATAAAAACTTGGCAGGTAGATGTATCCTGCTTGTAACTCATCTTGGTCTTTTAAGATTAGTGATTTGGCGTAGGTTTCTTCCAGTACTACGATGTCTCGGGTAATTGTAATGTCTTTTTGCGAACCGTCCGGTTTGCGAACTGTCAGTGTAACCTTGGTTCCTTTTTTGCCGCGTATAATTTTTACGGCATCGCCTATTCTCCAGTCTACTACATCTACAGGCTCCTCACCTTCTTGGGTTACTTTGATTATCAAGTCATTTGCCTGCAATTCGCCTTGTAAGGAGGATGGCCCACCGGGTATAATGTTTGTTATTTTAATATAGCCGTCTTTTTCTTGCAGTTGAGCTCCTATACCTTCTAGCCTACCACTCATTTGTATATCAAAATCTTCTTTCTTTTCAGGTGGGAAGTAATTGGTATGCGGGTCGTACACACTCGTAATACTATTGACATATAAAGAAAGCCGTTCTCTACGTTCTAGTCTGTTCAGTCGTTTGTAGTAATCTCTGTGCGTTTTGAGCACACCAGCTCTAGCCTTAGCTTCTAGTGAGTCAAGCGACACTGGAACTATTACAGTGTCTGTAGAGGCGATAAGCTTATCTTGAGCTAGTTTGTCAGCGTATAGTCGTGTCAAAACGTTGTATTTCAAATACTTACGCCATCTGTCTTTTAATTCTTTATCACTTTTTACATAAGTTATATCATCGCCAAAGGTCACTTCTTCCTCTTTGTCAAAGTCAAAAGGTTGTGTTAATATTTCCTCAAAATATTCTTGTGTGTTCTTAATCTGTCTATCCAAAATATCAACAGAAGCATTGAATAGATCATACGTACCATTCTTAGTTTCATCGTCTATAGTGGTTTCGTACTTACGCAGAGCGTCTACGTCGCTTTGTAGCAATAGTCGCTTGTTTGCATCTATATTATCCAGATACTGATTGAATGCTTTTACAGAGAATTCATCATCTACTGAAGGAGCATCATAATGAGCATTTTGTAAACTTGCGGTTATGGCTCTTAGTAGTATGTCTTCTCCTGCATCTTGTTTTTTGAGATAAAAGCCAAATGCGACAAAAAGAAGAGGCATCACTAAGAAAAATGTATGTTTTACTTTCATTTATATATCTGTGTTGGGTGATGTAGGTTCAAATAGTATTCCAAAAATATTCAGCTCACCATTTTGACTACACCAAAGTAACGAAATATTCTGTTAGGTGTTATCACATAACCGCCAAAAACAAAAAAATACCGACCAAGTTACTGATCGGTATCTTTTTGGTATCTGTTTGTAGGAATATGCCTCTGAGGCGTGTTCCTACTAGTGCATCTCGAAAGACGAGAAGAAAAACGAAGCTTCTATCGCTGCGTTTTCGTCACTGTCACTTCCGTGTACTGCATTAGCGTCTATGCTTTTAGCGTACTTAGCACGTATGGTACCTTCTGCGGCCTCAGCCGGGTTGGTAGCACCTATGAGTGTTCTGAAATCGGTAACTGCGTTGTCTTTTTCTAAAACTGCTGCTACGATAGGACCTGATATCATAAAGCTTACAAGATCATTGAAAAATGGACGCTCACGGTGTATGCCGTAAAAAGCCTCTGCTTGCTCTTTGGTAAGCTGTAGGTATTTCATCGCTTTAAGTGAGAAACCACCTACGATGAAATCATTAATTACGTTTCCAGTGTGACCATTTGCTACTGCATCTGGCTTTATCATTGTGAATGTGATGTTTGACATTACTGTTTTCTATTGTTAAATGGCCGCAAAAATAGATATATATCATACTTTTTACGAGTTTTGCGTCAAATAAATAGAGCGTGCAAGATACCATAAAACATAACTTACAAGATCTCCAGAAACACTCCGGAAAAATAGTAATAACTACGCATCACAAACCTGATGGAGATGCCATGGGATCTAGCCTTGGGTTATATCATTACTTGAAAGAAGCCGGTATTGACAGTCAGATTATTACGCCAACGGATTATGCGGAATTTCTACATTGGCTACCGGGTAATGATACGGTAATGGTATATACCGATGATGTACAGAAGAGTAACGAACTTATAAATAAGGCTTCGTATGTTTTTTGTTTAGACTTTAATGCTCTGGGACGCATAAATGAAATGGGTGATTCTATTGCTCAGAGCGATGCTACCGTAGTGATGATAGACCATCATCAAGACCCGCAACCTTTTGACAACGAGCGTTTTGTAGAGGTGGGGGCGAGCTCTACCTGTGAGCTCATATATAAGTACGTGCAAACACACCTTGACCTAAGTCTAATGACCAAACAAATGGGCGAGTGTATATATACCGGATTGATAACTGATACGGGCTCATTCCGCTTTGGCAGCACTACCAGTAGCACTATACGCACCGCTGCCGACTTGATGGATTTGGGCGTAGTTCCTGATCAAATATACCGTTCGCTTTTTGACCAAAATAGGCTGGAGCGACTACAACTGTTAGGCTATTTTTTGGCCAATAAAATAGAACTGATAGAAGACGGTAAAGTGGCTCTCGCTCACCTTACGGTAGAGGAGCTCAAAAAATATAATGTGATAACCGGCGATACCGAAGGTTTTGTAAATTATGGATTGGGTATAAAAGGAGTGAAAATGAGTGCCTTAATCATAGACCGAGAGTATCTGGTAAAAATGAGTTTCAGGAGTGCCAATGCATTTCCGTGTAATGAGTTTAGTGCAGAATTTTTTAATGGAGGAGGCCATAAAAATGCGGCGGGTGGAGCGAGCAAGGATACACTTGCTAACACGCTTGCGAAATTCAAAGAATCTATCATATCATATCGTAATCATCTGTAATGAACAAGATTATACTGATTGCCTTAGGTGCACTTATGGTTGCTGCGTGTAGTGAAAAACCCATGGAGCAGTTGGGCGATATCACTTACCGAAGGGGAGGGCAAGCGTGCCTTACGCCTGACAAAAATCACTGGCTCCTTGACCTCAAAGCACAAAACAGTAAAGATTCTGTATACCTGAATACAAATGACCTAGGACGGAAAATAGAAGTACACAAACTCGTGCTGGATAGTTCGTCAGCCGTGTTTTCTATTCTAGATGAAACGTGTGAGAGCGACAGTGTATTGATGATTTTGCCTGCTAAGGTTTTTTACACCGGGATGAGTGGCAGTGTCCCACCTTATCTCAAGGAGAGTGAACTCATAGAAGTTATGGTAAAAGTAAGAGATAAACTTACGGATATAGAACACATCGCCTACAAAAAGATGTACGAACGTAATGCCATAGATCAATATGTAAATAACCTCAGGTGGAATGGCTCACGAGACAGTACAACGGGTATCGTGTACGAGAAACTTAAAACTAATGATAAACCCCAAAGCCCAAACAAGGCTAAGGTAAAATATCTGATTAAATCACTGAATGAGCAACTTATAGCGAGTAGTCAGGATGGTGACCCGTTACTGTACGATGCTAAGAGTAAGACCACATTAAAAGGGATTAAATTTTTGATATCACAGCTAGCCGAGGGTGAAAGTTTGAGGGCGGTGGTCCCTTCTGACATGGCTTATGGTGCCGAGGGAAATAAACGAGTACCGGGTTATATGCCTATACTTATAGAGTTAGAAATATTAGAGGTACTTGATTAAGCTTCAAAATATATCGGCTAATTGGGCGAGATTGTGGCGTCTGCTAGACCCTAAGAGTAGGGCTAAGTACAGTTTGGTAATAGCTCTGAGCGTAATCGTAGCTCTGCTCGAAATAGCTGGGTTGGGTATATTGTTGCATACCGTTCTCTCCATTCTAAATCCAGACTTTATACAAGAGAATGAAGTCATTAAATAGTTGTATGAACTATTTCAAACCAAGAGTGAGCAAAAATTTATTCTAATTATTACCGTACTGCTTTTTGCCTCATACGTACTCAAAAATATTGTCTTGGTACAAATTAATAAATGGCAAGTACAATTAGCTTTTGACATTAGTACCTTATTGGCAGATAAGCACTATACATTTCTTACCCGCAATGAACTGCTTTATTTTAGCCATAGAAAAAGTGCAGATATTATCAATGAGGTAATTGCTATTTCCCTCTCGTTTACCGAAGGTGTTTTATTATCAAGTGTTGTCGTTTTTGCGGAGCTTTTTATGATTGTTTTTATGCTAATCGGTATTCTCATTTACCAACCGGCATTGTTTTTATTTACGCTCGTATCTATTGTTCCTATTGCAGCTATCCTCATTTACAGCAACCGTAAAGCATTGACTCTTCAAGGTCAGCAATTGCGTGACTTATACACACGACTCTTTCAAAATATTTCTGAATTCACGTATGGTATCACGCAAATAAAGTTAGGCAACAGTGCCCACTATTCATTGAACGAGCACAGCAAAATTAGAGAACAGATGTACGCCTATAAAAAGAGTATCTACATACGCTCTACCCATGTACCGCCTAGGGTGTACGAAGTAATGGCTATTGCGGGGATACTATGCGTCGTTTTGTACGGGGTTTATGGTCAGCTTGGGTCAGGAGCTATGATATCGGCGACATCTATATATGCTGGAGTATCGTTTCGTTTGTTGCCTAGTATGAATAGGGTCATTGTTTCTTCTAATACGCTATCTACCAATACGTATATTCTTGATTATCTGGAACGGTCTGGTCAGTTTGCTACAGAAGACACTAAGTTTTCTAAAGTAGAGCTACAGCGTAGCATCCGTTTGAATACTGTAAGTTTCGGTTATACTACTGATAATGAGATAATAAGCAAATTAGACCTAACGATTCACAAAGGAGATTTTATCGGCTTCATTGGTCAAAGTGGTGAGGGCAAGTCTACACTGGTCAATCTAATATGCTCACTTATTACACCAACGAGCGGGTCTATTTCACTGGATGACAAGCTTGTTTCGAGCGAAAATCTGAAGGGCTATAGGCACCTTTTTTCGTATGTGAAGCAGGAGGTATTTATGCTGGATGAGAGTGTGCTACATAACGTCGCTTTTTTTGACGAAAATCCAGATGAACAACGTGTTTTGGAATGTTTGAAAAAAGTAAATTTAGGAGAGTGGATAGACCACTTACCTGATGGCATACATACACATGTGGGCGAGGTAGGCAAGCAAGTAAGCGGAGGACAGCGTCAGCGTATAGCAATTGCTAGGGCATTGTACAATAATGCTGAAATATTCATTTTTGATGAAGTGACTAATAACTTAGATACAGAAAGTAAAGAACAAACACTGAATGTAATAAGTACCTTAAAGGAGCAAGGTAAAACCGCTATTTTTATCACACATAAGGAAGATGAGTTAGAACTTTGTGATAAGGTATATTCTCTTCATGATAAGCAACTGAGTGAAGTTCAATAAATATTATGGCTAGGCGGTTTTGTATCCTTATGGATAGGTTGTCAAAGCTATTTTGGTATAAATCAATTCATTCCGTTTAGCTAGCCATACTTGTTACCGGCTGCATTACTTCGTTTTTATATACCCTTATCATCCTGCCTGAGCAGAGCGATTAGGGTTGGAATCTGTTTTACGGTGTATTTGTTACAGACGCATTTTATGGTTTTAGTTTTTCCAAATGTACCTGATGTGGATAGGGAATATCGATGTTATTCTCTTCAAAAGCTTTTTTTACGGAGTAGTACATATCCGTCTTTAATGTGAAACCATCTCCTTGGGATTTGGTCCATACGTATGCCCTTAATGTAATACCTGAATCATCCCAAGATATTACTTTTACATCCACTGGTGAAGTGCCGTTATCCATTTCAGTTTGACTTCTATTATCGATGTAATTTGGATGGCTCATAGCGTGCGTTTTTATTATATCAATGGCCACATCTATATTTGACTCGTAACTAATGCTAAAGTGAATCCTATTAAGGATTTTAGAATCTTTTATGGTAGAATTATGAATAGTTTCCGTACTAATAAGTGAGTTCGGTATCACGATACGTTTATTCTCAAAATCTCGTATTACGGTATGTCGTAGGGTAATGTCCTCTACGAATCCCTCGTTTTTGCTACCTACTCGTATCAAGTCTCCTACTCTGAATGGCTTGAAAAGTACCAAGAATATACCGCCTATAATATTGCTAAAGGCCTGTTGCGAGGCAAAACCCAAAATAGCGGCAAATATTCCTGCTCCAGCAAAGAGTGTTTTTCCGATACTTTGAAGCGGAGGTATGGTGTATATGATAGCAATTACACCAAATGTATACACTAAAAATGATAGCGTATTGTACAGAAATTTTAATCCCGTTACGCGATCTTCATTTTCTTCTGGATCATTGTAGGTTTTGTTTATACGTCTCCTAATGAGGCGTTTGCCCAGTTGCACCATCAGATAAGATGTTGCAATAATTATAGCTATCTGTATCCCTTCTCGTTGATTAATGTCCACTACCATCGGATGAGAGCACTGGCCCATGTGAAACCACTACCAAAGGCTGCAAGACAAATCAAATCACCTTCCTTTACCTTACCAGCTTGTTTAGCCTCGGCAAGTGCTATAGGAATAGATGCAGCAGTAGTATTTCCGTATTTCTGTATGTTATTAAATACTTGGTCATCGCGTAGTTGCATTTTCTTTTGTACAAACTGAGATATACGTAGGTTGGCTTGATGCGGTATGAGCAAGTCTATATCGGTACTTTGATGTCCGTTTTTTTCTAATGCTTCTCCTATTACCTGCGGAAAACGGGTTACAGCATGCTTGAACACAAAGGTTCCATTCATGTAGGGATATATCGCCTCATCTTCTAATCCTTTTCCATTAAAAATTTCGGGAACCCATCGCTTGGTACTTGGCCCTATAAGAGCAAGCTCCTCGGCATACTCACCTTGAGCATGTAAGTGAGTACTCAATATACCTCTGTCTGCACTTGGGCTTTTAGATACTATAGCAGCACCTGCTCCATCACCAAATATCACAGAAACACCTCTTCCTCTAGTAGTTTTATCTAATCCACCACTGTGATATTCCGATCCTACTACGAGGATGTTCTCATACATTCCTGTCTTGATGTATTGGTCTGCTATGGAAAGGGCATACACAAAACCACTACATTGGTTTCTCACGTCTAAGGCTCCTATGGTGTCTAGTCCAAGTTCTTTTTGTAGGGTTACTCCTGGGCCAGGGAAATAGTAATCAGGGCTAAGTGTGGCAAATATTATAAAGTCGATAGCTGCTTTATCTATTTTGGCATCAGCTATGGCATTTTTAGATGCTTCAAGGGCCATAGAAGAAGTACTCTCCTCCTTGCTATTGATCCATCTTCGTTCCTTGATACCGGTACGCTCCGTAATCCACTCATCATTGGTATCCATTATTTTAGAAAGGTCGTCATTGGTTACTACATTACTAGGTACGTAGTATCCCATTCCTTTTATGATTGCACTATTCATTGGTGCAATTTAAAAAGAAAATATAAATGGGCTACATCTCTCTTTATTCTAAAGTAATTATAAATGGGTCGTAGTACTTTTTTTCACCATTAGTACTAACCTTATGTATTCCTTCCATAACGAGTCTATCGCCATCCTTTAGATCACGGATATAAAGCCAAGCAGACTTGGTAATGTATCCCTTGCGTATCGATTTTAATTGAGCAGGATATTTTCTTGAGGCAAAAATGAGTTTGAATCTAACGGGAGAACCCGTAGAATCTGTAAAACAAATCTTTTTGTAGGTAGTAGATTTCCTGATACTGTTTATAATTTCTGTAAAACGAGCCATGTCAATGTTTGTAACGTCAGTAGTAAGGGTACACGGGGTAGAATCTGCTATTTGTAAATGTGTGAACCGCGTTTTGTAGTAAATTTTTCCTTGTTCATATAGTGTAGCACTAAATTGCACAACATCGCCATCGTCTAGCAGTTTTATGGCCTCTATCGCTTGGTGGTTATTACTATCCGGTGATAAGTAAAATTGACGAGAGGATGGAAATTTACCATTAGTTGGAAAATAATTGCTGCCCATCATCATTAGTATTTTGAGCGAATCATTGGACCACTCCCGCTCTTTGGTGCACGTATTTATACCCAAAGAATCGCGTATCAGGTGAATAAGCCTTTCTTGGGAAATAGCATTATTAAAACCGGAAGGCACATCCAAAACAGTCCAGCAGCTATCTACCTTTGGAACTACGATGGAATCAATATAATAGGTTACAGGAGCGATTTGATAAAACGCTCCATCCTGTTCGTACTGAATGTCATTGAGTTCTATCTTGGTAAATGGCTTTAGGTTTTCTCTTGCAAGCATTAGTGAAGATTGATACTCGCTTTCCATAAGTCCATCCTCTATGTAGTAGATACTTTTGGTTCTGCCGTCTAAGCTCGTAAATGAGATGTCAAACTTTTTGATGTAGAGAGTATCAACCGGTTCATTATAACATATGTCTTGTGTGGTCCAAAGTCTTTTGATTGCAAGAAAATTGGCCTTAGATATAATTCGTGTAGAAGCCGTATCATCCAATAAAAGGTGACAATTGTCAGCTATAGGAACTACAGGATAAATGAGCTCTGTTGTTATCTGACTGTAACTTGTGAGCTGGAGAATAACAGCGAGCAAGAAAGAGAATAATTTTATTTTCATGCGAGTGTGAGTTTATACACTAACTCGTCATTTCGCACTTTTATTTTATCAGATATGCGATGGCCGCATACCCACAGGACTTCACTGTCTTTGCACAAGAGTGGGACAGTGTGCTTCTCAGAGTTGTTTATTTTTTGGTCGATAAAAAAGTCGCTGAGCAGCTTGCTACCCGTCATCCCCAATGGCTGTATGCGATCACCCTCTTGCCAAAATCTTAGGATGAGTGGAAATAGACTACTTGGGATACTTACTGTTTCCTCCTTTTGGTTTGAGTTAAACTCCGTTTGGTTTATTTCAGCAACGGTAAGCTCCTGCCCATCGAGTTTATAAACACCTACTCCCGTGACTGTAAGAGTATGCGTCGTTCTTTCGGTTATAGGCTCTAGTATAAAGGCTTTACGGTCTACCAATAGCTGATGTGAATTGGAATAAAAGGTGGCTCCTACCTTGGTGTTTTTATCCAAAATTTGTAGGCACTGGGCAAAGTTAAATCCATACTTGTCTACTATACGATACAAAAATACGGTCGCTTGTGGATAAGTTGCAAGTGTCTCACTATCAATGTGCAATGAGTTTTTAATGGAGGTCGCTAATGCGTCAATTTTCTCTTTCAGTAGCCAAGAGAGCACTTCATTTTCTTGTTGTAGTTGGTGAATAGCACTTACTACATTTTGTTCTATCTCAGGCACATGTTCTTTGAGTTGAGGCAGTAGTATATTTCGCCAAGTATTGCGGGTGTACTTATTGCTGTTATTGGAGCTATCGCTGCGGTAGTCAATGTTATTTTGTTCAAGATAATCTACTATAGCCTCGCTATTCACAGCTAAGAAGGGACGAACAATAAAATCGCGTTTTATCGGTATACTCTTTAGTCCATTTATTCCTGCTTGTCTTTGAAGGTTTATGAAAAAAGTCTCCACCATATCACTCTGATGATGTGCTGTAATAAGCTTGGTGATGATACCCTTGTCGCGTAATTCCTCAAAATAATCATAACGGATATCTCGGGCAGCTAGTTGGGTATTGACCTTATGCTCCGCTGCGTAAGCTTGTGTATCTATCACCTTTGTAAACACGGCCTTACAGTAGGTCAATTGTGCTCCTAGCATTTGCACAAAAAGAGCATCGCCATCACTCTCATCACCACGCAGCTGGAAGTTGATGTGAATCATCACAAAGGGTATTTCCAAAGCTTGGAGGATGTGAGCCATACACACAGAATCTTTGCCCCCGCTTATAGCCAAGCCCATTTGGTCTGATTTATCAAACAGTTTGTGTTCGATGATGAATGACTTTACAGTTTGCAGCACGATGTTTGCGATAATTAAGTAACAAACATAAAGTTAATTTTGTCACCTACACACATGCTTAGAGCTGCATTCTTATATCTTTTTGGCATTGCGAGTATCGCTGCTCTAGCCCAAACTCAAGTAAGCAGCGGTCAGACTAAAATAGAAATATTAAGTACAGACGAGCTTGTGTATAACCAGGAGCGTGGCCGTTATCAGATATGCCGAGGTAGTGTACGTTTTAAGCAGGATGAGATGCTCATGGACTGCGATAGTGCCTACTTTTATGAGGAAGTAAATAGGATAGAAGCCTTTGGCAAAATTTACATTCGCCAAAAAGATACGCTTGACTTGTGGGGAGGATACCTAGAATATGATGGCGAGACACGACTAGCCAAAGTAAGTAAAGATGTGAAACTCTCGGATGGCAAAATGGTGCTTACCACCCAGCAACTTAATTATGATATGGTAGATAAAGTAGGCTACTATACCACCGGAGGAACTACCGTGAATGGTGAAGATACGCTGTACAGCCAGCGAGGCACCTACTTCTCACGTAGCAAAGAACTATTTTTCAAAGATTCGGTAAAACTGTCTAATCCTGAGTATACTATGGATAGCGACACACTGAAGTACAATACCGTTTCTAAATTGGCCACATTTCTTGGACCAACGTACATACGCAGTGAAGAGAATACCATCTATTGTCAATACGGATGGTACAATACAGGAACTAATATCTCTCAATTTAGCAAAGGAGCATATATACAAGGCGAGAGCAATAAGCTAATAGCCGACAGTATGATGTATTACCGAAATACAGGCTTAGGTGAGGCCTTTGGTAACCTAAAGATGATAGACACCGTGGAGCAGATTACAATACTCGGGCAATACGGGAAGTACGAGCGACTGAGCAAGCTTACACTGATTACGGGTGAGCCTATGGCTATCAAAAACATAGACGGAGATTCTTTTTATCTCAAGGCAGACACTTTTCTAGATATAGCAGACACCACAAATAATCAGAAACGCGTGCTTAACGCCTACCGAAAGGTAAGAGCCTACAAAAGTGATTTGCAAGCCGTAGCCGATTCTATGGTTTACAATTTTACAGATAGCACCATATCCTTTTATACCGACCCTATACTATGGACCGATAGTAACCAAATAACGGGTGACACCATTGTAGTATTCCGAAATCAAGATGGGCTAGAACATCTGGAGGCATATAAAAATGGATTTGTGATAGAAAAAGACCCCAATGGGTTATTCAATCAGATAAAAGGCAAGCGGATAGACGCTTATTTCACAAAAGGGAGAATAAACCGCGTAGAGGTAGACGGCAACGGCCAGAGCGTGTACTATGCTCGCGAGGATAGCACCCAGTATAGCGGTGTGAATGATGTGCTTTGTGGCCGTATGGTCATCCACATTGATACGACCAATCGAATTAGCACCATCGTTTTCAAGAATAAGCCCAAGGCGACATTTTATCCCTTGGAGAAGTTTCTGGGTGATAAGAGTCGCTTGCCCGGTTTCAAGTGGAAAGATAAAATGCGACCTAAAAAATTCAGTTTTTTAAATTAGAATACCTTTGCACTCCATGACAAACATTGTTTTACCAAAATTCAAGTTAGCCACAGATTTTAGTCGTGAACTAAGATCCAATGTAGAGAAGTATTTCAGAGAATCTAAAATCTCAAAATTTGCTACCCCATCACTCAAAGTAAAAGCAGTAATCCTCTTGGTAAGTTTCTTTGGAGCTTATTTTTCAATCTTATTTTTAGGGATGTCTTGGTGGGCGATATTACTCACTTGCGTACTAATGGGATTGGCTAAAGCGGGAATCGGAATGGGACTGATGCATGATGCAAATCACGGTTCATTTTCTAAAAACAAAACGGTAAATAAAATATTCGGACACACAGCAGATATACTCGGTGTAAGTTCTAACAATTGGATAAACCAGCATAACAGACTGCACCACACTTATACGAATATATATGAGCACGATGAGGATGTGCACGGTAAGGGGTTATTCCGTTTTACCAAAGATGCTCCACGTAACAAGATTCACAAGTTTCAACACGTATACTGGGCTCTTTTTTATGGCTTTTTAACACTAGGTTGGTTCTTTGCTGACTTTACAAAATATGGCGAGTACCGCAAAAAAGGATTGAACAAGGCAAAAGGATTTGCGATAGTAAAAGAGTATGGAGAAATGGTTTTCTTCAAACTGATATTCATCGCCTATATGATTGTCATACCTACGCTTGTGTTAGACTTCAGCTTGTGGCAAGTGCTAATAGGTGCTTTCGTAGTAGAGTTTGTAGCAGGGTGGATTTTGGCAGTAATCTTCTCGTTGGCTCATGTAGTAGATAAGTTTGACTTATCTAACCACGATAAATTTGACGGAACAAGTGAAGATGAGTGGACTGTACATCAAATACATAACACATTTGACTTTGCAGTAAAAAACAAAGCGTTGACGTGGTACTGTGGCGGGTTGAATTACCAAGTGATTCATCACCTATTCCCAAATATATCACACGCCCACTATCCAAAATTATATGAGATAGTAAAAGAAACCGCTCTCAAACACGGTATCAACTATCAAGAGTTTAACACATTCAGAGAAGCATTTATTTCTCATCTTGTGTTTCTTAGAAAGCTGGGAAGTCCCCAGATCGCTTAAGAACGAAATGTTGTACATTATACAGCACACGTGCGTTTATAAGTAAGCGTATCTTCTTAACTCATTTTCAGGCTTTTATCAGCTATTTTGTTCCTAAGTACAACTATTAGTATGCTTATATACAAAATGACAAGAAATACACTTACAGTTTTATTACTGCTTATATTTTCTACTTCAGAATTATTTGGTCCTCCCAGTGTTAAAGAGCAATCACATAGCAACACGTGGGCCGAAACTACCTTTGATTCTCTATCGGTAGATGAGCGATTGGCTCAGCTATTTATGATAGAGGTAAGGCCAACCTACGGAGCCAAGCATTTAGCAGCTGTACAACGTACTATAGAAGAACATCAGGTAGGTGGCGTTATTTTCTTTAAGGGTAATCCTACGGATCAAGTGAAGCTGACTAATAAGTTTCAGCAAATGAGTAAAACCAAAATGCTCGTTGCTATAGATGGTGAGTGGGGACTTGCCATGCGATTATCCAATACCATAGCATATCCGTATCAACTAGGATTGGGTGGTATCCAAAACGAAGAGGTTATTTACAACATGGGCAAAGAGATAGGTCGTCAATGCAAGCGAATGGGTATTCATGTCAATTTTGCCCCAGTGATAGACGTCAATAATAACCCCAACAATCCTGTGATAAACTATCGCTCATTTGGCGAAGATCCAAAGAATGTATGTAACAAAGGTTGGGCGTATGCCAGTGGTATGCAAGATGCTGGAGTGATTGCTTGTGCCAAGCACTTTCCGGGTCACGGCGATACAGATGTAGATTCACATAAAGATTTACCTGTAATCAATCATAGTTTGGAGCGATTACGCGAAGTGGAGTTTCAGCCGTTTCAATACCTTACTCAAATGGGTGTAATGTCCGTAATGACAGCCCACCTATATATACCTGCAATAGATGACCGTAAAAACATTGCCGTAAGTATATCGGATAAAGCGATTAACGGAATACTCAGACGTGAGATGGGCTTTACTGGCTTGTCTTTTACTGATGCTCTCAATATGCAAGGTGTTGCAAAGTTTCATCCGGACGGTGAGCTTGAGCTAAAGGCTCTTATGGCTGGAAATGATGTATTACTTGCTCCTGGCGACATCCCAAAGGCGAAACGTCTTATCAGGAAAGCAATGGAAGATGGACGCCTTAGTGAGGAATACGTATGGGATAAAGTGCACAAAATACTTAACTACAAACATGCAATGGGCCTACACGAGTGGGAACCACATAATGAGTATGGCGTAGAAAAGGATCTTAACACAACAGAAGCAAAACATATCAACTATCAGCTCGTAGAGCAAACGATGTGTTTGGTAAAGGATAATGCTAGCTTATTGCCTATTAACAGAGATGAGGAGAAAAGCGTGCTCTCTATTGCGATAGGAAAAGGGGTTAAAAGCACTTTTCAAAGTGAATTAAGTAAACTAGGAAATGTAAAAACGGTTGCTATCAATAAAAACGCAACTACGGCAGATTTTAACAAATTGAAAGCAAGCATTGCAAACTATGATATGACTATCGTGTCCTTGCATAATACGAGTAAGTATCCACCCAATTTTGGGGTAACAGGACAGGCAGCTGCGTTTATTTCATCTATCGGTGCACAAAGCAATACATTACTGGTAGATTTTGGAAATCCCTATAACTTAAAAAAATTCGGAACGCAAAGTTCAGTATTGGTAGCCTATGAGGATACCAAGGCACATCAAGTTAAGGCAGCCGAGGCGGTGTATGGCGTAATAGGAGTGAATGGTACACTACCCGTTTCTGTAGGAGATGATTATGTCGCTACAATGGGTATAAATACCTTTTCCTCGGGAGAACTAAATGCGGCCTTGCCTGAAGAAGTAGGAATGAGCAGTGCTCGCCTAAAAAAGATTGATAAGATAGCTAACGACGCTATAGCCAATGGTGCAACACCGGGTTGTCAAGTACTAGTCGCCAAAAATGGAAGAACAGTGTACAACAAAAGTTTTGGTAAGCACACTTTTAACAGCAGCCAAAAAGTACAGATAACAGATTTGTACGACCTGGCCAGCATCACCAAAGTAGCAGCTACAACTATCACGATTATGAAACTGGTAGAAGATGGGCAGCTCACCTTAGACGATAAAATGTCGAAGTACTTGCCAGAGTTGGTGGGAACAAACAAAGAAAATATGACCATACGGGCGGTATTGGAGCATAGAGCGGGGCTTAAAAGTTGGATACCATTTTACAAAGAAACCATAGAAGATGAGCAAGTCTATGACTCCATATATGCCAGCAAACCAACGGATGTGCACACCATATATGTAGGCAACGGATTGTATATCTTAGATACCTACAAGCAAGTCATAATGGAACGCATATATGAGTCAGAAATGGGTACTAAAGGCAAGTACAAGTACAGCGACTTGGGCATGATATTGATGAAAGAACTCATCGAAAATGTAGTGGGAACAGATTTTAGTGATTTTGTGAATGGGGCGTTCTACGACCCTATGGGCATAGATAGGCTTACATTTTTACCATTGGATAAATTTGAGCAGAGTGATATCGTACCTACATCTATAAGTCCAGATATGCGAAAAGGACTGGTACACGGTAACGTGCACGACCCAGCAGCAGCTATGCTAGGAGGTATAAGTGGTCACGCGGGCTTGTTTGGCAATGCACAATCCCTTGCGGCCTTAATGCAAATGTTACTGAATGACGGAGTTTACAATAACGTTCAGTATCTAAAAAAAGAGACAATCGCAGAGTTTACCAAGAAACATCACAGTGATTCTCGCCGAGGAATAGGCTGGGATAAGCCAGAGATGAATCGTAAGAAGGTAAATCCTGCTTCGGATAGAGCGTCTACCTTATGCTTCGGGCATACTGGTTTTACAGGTACAATGGTGTGGGTAGACCCTAAGTATGACTTGGTTTACGTGTTTTTGAGTAATAGGGTATATCCTACACAAGAAAACAAAAAATTGATTAGAACTGGAGTTAGGACAAATATTATGGATGTTATTTATGAGAGTTTCCTGCTCCCGTAATCATTCGGCACTATTTTTGAACGATATTTTACTACAATCAACAAAACAAATAATCAAATGAAAAAATTGATTTTAGGTCTAATAGTAGTGTTCTCGATGTCGTCGTGTGATGAGTTATTAGACTTACTCGCATCTACAGGAGGGACATCGCCCTCCATCACTCAAAGCGAAGCAGCGTCAGGACTAAAACAAGCATTGGAAAAAGGAGTACTTTCGGGCACTTCAGCACTCGGACAGAAAGGAGGCTTCTTAAAAAATGCGGCTTACAAAATTTTAATACCTTCTGAAGTTCAAGATGCAGTAACTAAGATAAAAGCAAACCCAATTACAAATGCACTAGCATCTCCATACCTTACCAAAGTAGAAACAGCAATGAACGAAGGAGCTGAAAACGCAATGGCTGAGGCAAAACCAATTTTTGTGAATGCTATCAAATCCATGAGTATCACTGATGCTATAGGTATAGTAACTGGAGGGAAGGGTGCAGGAACAGAATACTTAAAACGTACAACCTCGGCTCAACTCAAGAGTAAGTTTACGCCGGTAATCAAAAACTCTTTAGACAAGGTTAATATCAATGACCCTTGGACTAAAGTAACAAGTGCCTACAATACCGTAATGGGTAAAAGTGTAAAAACAGACTTGAATGAGTACGTAACGGATAATGCAATGACGGCTCTCTTCAACCAGATAAACCAAGAGGAAGATAAGATACGTGCTAATCCCGTAGCTCGTATTACCCCTTTGCTTAAAAAAGTATTTGGCTACGCCGATGCTCAAAAATAAGACGACTTCACCATTTACATTAAAGCACCTGCTATTAGCGGGTGCTTTTTTGTTGCTCCTCACTTTGGGTGCCAAGGTGGATTTATATGTAGTTTACTCCATTTCATTCACCCTACAGACCTTAGCAGTATGCTTAGCGTAATATTATCTGCCCATAAGGTTCAGGCTAGGAATGATAGGTATGTATTTGGCTTTGGGAATTGTGGGAGTACCCGTATTTAATGGTGGTGCGGGATGGGAGTACTTCAGCTCTTGGCCGCTAGGTTTTTTTACAGGCTTTTCCCTAGCTGCTTTTATTCCAACACCAAGTCAGCATAAGCACGACCTACTGTATTTTGGAGCGATACACGCTGTCATTGTAGCATTAGGTGTGTTAGTGATGTTTTACCACGGCGGATCTGCTTCGAGCCCGTTAAAAGTAGTCATAGAGCTTTTGCCTGGAGCTATTATAAAAAGCATAATTGCTTGGTTTATTGTAATAGCCATAAATCGCTATCTGCAGGCTAAAGGCAGATCACTTTGACTTGAACGTGTAGGTGCGTTCAAACTTGTTGGTGGGGCTCACACCAGAAGCCACTTGTATAATCTCATTTTGTTCTGATAGTGGTGTTTCCACCTTTTTGGCTCGGAGAGAAATATATTCGTCAAATGTTACTTGCTTGCGTTGAGCAAGAACTTCGTCTACCCTCCATAAGGCCGCTTTTGCAGCAAAACCTGCAGCAATTGTACCCTCAAAAACTTTGGCTTTAGAACCACTTCCGTAAGCAAAGAAGAGTACGGTATTACCTTCCGCTATTTGCGATGACGTGCAATAACTCAGTAGACTCAAAAATATACTGGCAGTATACAGGTTTCCCATTTCTGATGAGAGACGGTCTCCTGCTGCTATGGTCTCTTTTACCCAATTTTTGTAATATGGTGTCTTGCCAAACAATCGGCTAACCTGCTCATCATTAGGGTCTATGTCATTCTCCTTACATACCGTTTCAAAAGTGCCTTGCTCTACAAGTTCTTTTTGCTTAATAGATGATATTATACGTCTACCGTGATAGGCGTAAGGCAGATGAAAGAGTAACTGCTCGTAATCACTCAAGCTTTCTTCGGTACTAAACTGTTCCCACGCTTCCGTAATTCTGTTTTGGTAGGTGTCGTTAGAAAACTGTCCATCAAATACAGGTTTTTCGTCGTGCAGTTCAATGATTTCATTGTTTTGCATCTGGTACCTAATGGGCTTAAAGAAATCGTGCTCACTTTTTACGGAGGTTCCCCATTTTTTACCCACTTGTACAAGTGATGGATTCTTTTTGAGCAGTACGGATAATGCACCTGCTCCTTGGGTGTACTCTCCTGGTGATGCGAGATCGTAGTTGGCAATGTCGGCTGCTACTACTATGGCTACCTTATCTGGCTCAGCATAGAGGTAGTACAGCGAGTTGTGCATAGCATCTACCGCACCAATACACGCAAACGTCATATCAATAACATCTACGTGCTTCATTTTAGAGGTATCTACGTGCTGTGCTTCGAAATAGTCGGAAACCAATTGGTGTATGTACGTACCTATGGGTTTAGCACCATCTATACTACTCTCAGTACCCACATATATTCTACCTATGTCTTCAGGCTTTATATCTGGATTTTGTTGTAATAATTTAATGACCGAAGCAGCTGACAATGTAACAATGTCCTCATCTACGTCACACATTGACATATTGGTCAAGCCAAGCCCTTTGGTAAGTTTATTTGGGTCTATTCCCCTTTGCTCTGCTAGATCTTGAATAGGCAAGTAGAGTGAAGGTGCCTTAAAGGCGATATCGTCAATCCCAAATGTGTTTTCCATTTATGTTTTGTTTAAGGTATTCTATATAAAAATGCATTGATACTCATTCCAGCACCTACAGATGCCATTACAAGCAAATCACCAGATCCGAACGAGTGGCCATCCAAGTCTCCGTTGGCAATCATATCGTACAGCACTGGTACTGTAGCCACGGAGTTATTCCCCATTTTTTGTATGTTCATGGGCATTTTATCCTTGGGCATCTCATCGTATCCGTACAGCGAATATAATCTATCACCGATAGCCATATCCATTTTTTCGTTAGCCTGATGGATAAGTACTTTAGACACATCATCTATATGAACATTTGCTTTATCCAGACAAGATTTTATGGCTTTTGGCACTTCCAAAAGAGCGTAATTGTATATTCTCCTACCCTGCATTTTGATGTACAGGTTATCAGCTTCTTCGGCCTTGTTGCTCTCTCCCATGCTCAGATAGTTCACATCCTGCATAGCGTGGGTAACACTGGCGTGAGTGAGCATTCCAGTTTTAGCGGCTACAGACCCTTCACCAGCAGAAAGCACAAAAGCACCTGCTCCATCAGCAAATATCATAGAATCTCTGTCCGAAGGATCTACCACACGGGACAAAGCCTCAGTGCCTATCACCAAACAGTGCTGAGCATTTCCACTCTTGATATAGATGTCTGCTTGTATCATTGCCTGTACCCATCCTGGGCAACCAAATATTATATCATAGGCAACGCAACTAGGGTTCTTAATGTTCAGTAGGTTTTTCACTTTTGCTGCCAAACTAGGCATAAGGTCTGGCACCAATGAGCCGTGACGTATATCTCCAAAATTGTGAGCCACGATTACTTGGTCTATATCCTCACGGTTTATCCCCGCAGCGGCTATTGCTTTTTTACCAGCGAACGCGGCCATGTCCGATGACTTAAGGTCTTCTTCTAGGTATCTTCTTTCTTGTATGCCGGTTATATCATAAAATTTACGAATGATATCAGCGGTCTCATTTGAGAAAGGCTCACCTTTTTCGGTATAAAATGAATGAGAGCCAAACGACTCATTGGGCATTACCTTATTGGGCAAATAATGACCCGACCCTGTGATGATACTTTGAACTTGTGACATATTAGCAACGCAAGTAGGTGTGCTTTGCGTAAATGAACCTGCTAAAAGTTAATTATTTTACGAAACATAATTATGAGTGAAGGGTGTTAAAGTGTTGATAGTAAGATAATAAATAAGTGTATTGTTTTTTATATAACGTCTAATTTGCAAAAACGAGAGCGTCGGAAATTGACTAGTCAATGAGCATTTTTTTTAGCGAGGTGTAATCCTCGTTTGGAGGTGTATCGATAAAATTCAACTCACACTTAATGGGCTACGGACTACTAATGTGACGTCGAACTAAAGATTACTTGCTGATTCGCCGCGACGAACGGATTAGGCTGATTTGCACAGATTTTTAATCTGTTTAAAATTAAGTAACATTGAGCGTTAGTGTACCAGGTTTTAGCAATGAAAGTTATGCTATTGACCAGCAAAAGGTGAAATTGAACTTCTAATTCTTAAATAGAATTAGAAGCTCAGTAAGTTTCAAAAAAAGTAAATTTCTGCTCGTAGGATAGGTTTGCTTCTCACATACCTACCCCTCTATCGCCGCAATACCAGGCAACTCTTTACCCTCAAAAAACTCGAGTAAAGCACCACCACCGGTGGATACATAGCTAACATCGTCAGTGTACCCAAATTTTTTGACCGCCGCACTACTATCTCCACCGCCTATGAGTGAGAATGCTCCGCTTCGGGTAGCAGTGGCGACAGCCTCGGCCACAGCTCTGGTCCCAGCTTCGTAACTCGTCATCTCAAACACACCCATGGGGCCGTTCCACAATATCGTTTTGGAGTTATGAAGTACCTCCGCAAAAGCTTTAGAAGAGTCATCGCCTATATCCAACCCCATCCATCCGTTTGGAATAGCTGAACTGTCGCATAACTTTTGGCTAGCTTCATTGCTAAATGCATCGGCTATCACATTATCTGTTGGTAGATGTATCTGTACTCCTTTTTCGGCTGCCTTGGCTAGTATCTCGGCACATTTATCTACTCTATCCGCCTCAAAGAGTGAATCACCTATGCTACCGCCTTTGGCTACAGAGAAGGTGTATGCCATACCACCACCTATGATGATGTGGTCCACAATGTTGAGTAGGTTTTCTATGATGAGAATCTTATCACTCACCTTAGCCCCACCTACTATACTTGTAAATGGTCTGTCGGGAGCACTCATTAGTTTTTGAGCATTGGCTACTTCTTTGGCCATCAATAGTCCGAAGCACTTATCGGCAAAAGATGCCGCAACGATAGCAGTACTAGCGTGAGCTCTATGTGCTGTACCAAAGGCATCGTTCACATAGATATCTCCGTGAGCAGCTAGTTTCTTAGCAAAGTCAACATCACCAGCGGTCTCCTCTTTGTAAAAACGCAAGTTTTCTAGCAAATGAATGCTCCCCGCTGCTAAATATTGGCTAGCACTTACCGCATCATCTGAGATGCAATCATCAGAAAAAGTCACAGTGGCATTGGTCAGCTTTTCTAAATGAGGTACGAGGTGTTGAAGTGAGTATTTCTCCTCAGGGCCCGTTTTTGGTCTGCCAAGGTGCGACATAAGCACAACAGAACCGCCATCGGCCAATATTTTACTTATAGTAGGCAATGCAGCCGTCATACGACTGTCATCGGTTATGGCTCTATCAGCATCAAGCGGTACATTGAAGTCTACACGTATGAGTGCTCGTTTTCCCGCAAAGTTGTATGAATCTATTGTTTTCATTATTTCAATTCTTCGAAGGTTTTGGCAGCGTCAAAAGCTTCCGCAGCTTCACCTACACGAATAATTTCCATCGTGTTTATGAAAATAGGATCAGTTGGCATATCTCTCCCGTCTCTTGGTGCATCTGATATAGCGTAAGCTACGTCCATGCCGTCTACTACCTTACCAAATACAGAGTGTCTGCCATCTAAGTGAGGTGTAGGAGCCACAGTTAAGAAAAACTGACTACCATTAGTACCCGGGCCTGCATTTGCCATTGAGAGTATACCTGGTTCTGTGTGCTTTAGGTCTGGGTGAAACTCATCTTTGAAAGAATATCCGGGACCGCCCATGCCCATACCCATAGGATCGCCACCCTGTATCATAAAGTTGGGTATCACCCTATGAAAAGTGATACCATCATAGTAAGGTACGCCTGCATCCTTGGCGGTATTTTCTATTTTTCCTTCGGCAAGGCCTACAAAACTGGCTACCGTAAGTGGTGTTTTTTCAAATTCGAGTTGAATCAAGATACTTCCTTTAGAAGTATTCATTTTGGCATAAAGTCCGTTCTCCATGTTTATTGTGTTTAAGTTGTATTTCGTATTGTTCTTATTCAGCTGGCAGTAGTTATCATACTGCAAAGTGATGTTTGGCTACCGTTGCCAGCAGGTGTGCAAATTTAGGATTATCTACGGGTAATAAAATGTGATGTACGTGTAAGAATTTGGTGCAAATTTGTATCCACATTTAGGATTTAATGGTATGAAGGTATTAAAAGGATTAGGTTACTTTGTTTTGATAACCCTGGGGGCATTGCTACTAGCGGCACTCTTCGCTCCTAGCGAAAAACAAGTGGTACGCTCCATTGAGATAGATGCTACACGAGAAGTGATTTTTGAGCAAGTGGCAAATTTTGAGAATTGGAAAAAATGGGATGCTTGGTACAGGAAAGATACTAATCAGGTACGCACCTATATAGGTAAAGTGGGCAGTCAAAATCAGCGGTACTCGTGGTCATCTGAAAACAAGGGTGTAGGCAAGGGCAAAATGAAAATGGACAAAATATCGGGCAAGGAGCGATTGGATTATACCTTTTATTTTGACGGTAATCCTAAGAGCGGATATTTTCTACTAGATGAGAAAGGTAATCGTACTAGCGTAAAATGGGTGATGATATCTAAGCAGAGTTATCCCTTTACATTATTCAATTACGCGATTGAAAAAATGGTAGCACCTGATTTTGAGGCAGGACTGGCTAATCTGAAAATCGTAGCGGAAAAAGAAAACAAACAGTTGCTACTTCGCCAATTAGAACAAGCAAATGAGATGCAAGAAGTACTTTAATTATTCTCGCCACATACCCCATAACTTACGTTTTAGGAGGTACGTTGATTCTCGGTCATAGGTGTAAGCTTCTTTCTCAAAAGAGATGGAACGATAGGCCGTATCATAATGGCGATGCTTAATGAGCAAAAAGAGATATTCGCTAAGATAAATCAAGTAAAATGGGAGCACCAACAGCTCTATTTGTGGCTTAATATGAATACGTTCGTGGTTTTATATTCGGGTATTGGTTTTATCAGCTCCATTTCTGAACACAATAAATGGCCATAAGGTGATAGCAGAAACGTGTTTAGGTAGCAGATATCGGAGTGGTCCTACGAGATGCAGTATCATACTGAGTTAATCTTTTTTTTCCAAGCCAGTAATCCATATACCGACATAATGGTGTACAATACTCCCTGACCAGCATAAAAGTACAACTCGGTAGAAAAGTACAAAAACGTAGAATACACATTTATAACTACCCAAAAACTCCAAGCTACGTAGTATTTATAAATTTCCAAAAACGTAGCAATTACGCCAAACACCGTGCTGATAGCATCCCAAAAGGGTTTTTCGGCATCGGTGCTTGACATGCGATATCCAAGCCCTAAGCTCAATACAATTCCCGTAATGATGGTAAGTATGATCATCTGAGGCTTTATTCGCCTTATCACAAAGTTTTCGCCATCCTTCACCTGCCATACTACGAATGCAAATGCACCCATTACGGCATAAAATAGGTATAGACCCATCTCAGAATATAGATTTACACAATACACAATATAGGCTCCGAGGAGTGAGCCTACTATGCCACATAACCATCCAAACTTATTTTCTTGAATGTAGAGGTATAAGAATATCAAATTCATGACCACACTCAGTATTTCTATGTTTTGTAAACTCACGTGTTATATAGCTTGATGTGTCGGTTAGATACTATGAAAATTCTTAATCTCATTGTCTTCATTTATCGTTAGCTTCGCAAAACTAATGATTATCACAACATACAGACGGACAGTTACCTTGCTTGTGGTTCTGCTCACGGCATATACACTCCAGGCTCAGCATCGAGCCAAAGCTCAACAAATTATCGCAGATTTATGTACCGATGAAATGGCGGGTAGAGGTTATATCAACCAAGGTGAGCAAAAAGCGGCAAGGTACATTGCGGAGCATTTCAAGAAAATAGGCCTATCATCTAAAACGACTAACTATCTGCAGCCTTTTTCGCTGGATGTAAATACAATTACAGAAACAAAGATAGTCTTGGACAATAAGGAACTATTGGCAGGAGTAGATTACCTCACCGCTCCCAATAGTGGAAGTGCCAACGTAGCAGGTAAGGTGTTTTATGTATCGCAGCGTATGCTCAGCTCCACCAATGTTGCCAAAAAAGTAAAACGAGCAGTAAGAAAAGGGTACATCCCCGTGATAAGCAGCTACGATCCTAAAGATGAAATAGCTGCCAGCAATGCTAAGGAAATACGCAAATGTGTAGATGCTGATATGATATGGCTAAAGGAGAGTTTGACTTGGAGTGTAGGTCGCGAGCAAGCTAAGAATGCAGAAATCTGGCTATTGGCAAGTGCTTTTGATCAAATGACCAAGGATATTTCCCTTGAAGTGAAAAGCGAGCTTATAAAAGATTATACAACTCAGAATGTTTATGGATATGTTCCCGGAACGGAGTACCCTGATAGTGTGATAATATTTTGTGGTCATTACGACCATTTAGGTAAAATGGGTGAGGCTATTTTTTATGGGGCAAATGATAATGCTAGCGGTATCAGTATGCTCATAGATATGGCACAATACTTTGTAAATAATCCTCAGAAATATTCAGTAGCATTTGTGGCTTTTGGGGCGGAGGAGGCAGGCCTAGTAGGGTCTTTGCATTATGTGAAAAATCCTATTGTGCCCTTGAGCAAAACCAAGTTTGTGTTCAACATGGACTTGATGGGTAGCGGAGAACAAGGAGCTACTATCGTGAATGGTTCAGTATTCAAATCAGATTTTGAGCGTTTGGTGAATATTAATACCACCAACGATTATTTACCCAAAATAAAATCAAGAGGCAAGGCGGCCAATAGCGACCATTATTTCTTTTCTGAATTGGGGGTGCCGTCGTTTTTCATTTACTTAATGGGGGATTACAAGCACTACCATATACCAGCCGACAATGCGGCTAATTTGAAATTGGGCCCCTACTACGATAAGAGCTTTTTACTCATTAGAGATTTCATTTGTTCGTTTAGCAAGTAGCAATGCTGGGTTTTGTCAATTCGTTTATGGCTTGGTATCTGAAAAAAAGGATGTCAGATATGACATACAATTTTGCCCATGGGGAGGAGGTACAGCATAGGATGTTTGAGCAACTGCTTAGCGAGGCAAAAAAAACTAGCTATGGCAAAGACCTTAAGCTAAATGATGTAAAAACCATAAAGCAGTGGCGTGAGCGAGTACCATTAGTAACATACGATGATATCAAACCTTATATACAGCGTATTATGAAGGGAGAGTCCAGTGTATTATGGCCGGGTGAGATTAGTTGGTTTGCAAAATCGAGTGGCACTACTGCCGATAAAAGTAAGTTTATCCCGGTAAGCTATGAAGCGTTAGAAGAGTGCCAATTTATGGGCAGTAGAGACGTGTTGGCGTGGTATTATCATACGCATCCTGAGGCTAAAGTATTCCAAGGTAAGGGGCTTATAGTAGGGGGGAGTCATGAGGTAAATACGCTGAGTGCTAATTCCTATTATGGAGATCTAAGTGCTGTTATGATGAATAACATGCCGTTTATCGCTAGTTTTTTGGCAACACCGAGTATGGACATTGCTTTGTTACCCAATTGGGAAGACAAAATGCAAAAAATGATAGCCAGTACCTGCACAGAGGATGTAACCAATATATCTGGTGTACCCTCTTGGACCTTGTTATTACTCAAAGGAATATTACAAAAAACGGGTGCTAAAAACATATTAGAGGTATGGCCCAATCTGGAGCTGTATGTGCACGGTGGCGTAAGTTTTCACCCATATAAGGATCAGTTTGAGTCGTTGATAGGCGGAAAGATTGCCTATAGAGAAACGTATAATGCGTCTGAAGGCTTTTTCGCCATACAGGATTCAGCCACGGAGGACATAGCTTTAATGCTGGATTACGGCATCTTTTATGAGTTTATTCCTATGAAAGAGTTTGGAATAGATAATCCAAGAACACTGTGGCTAGATGAGATAGAACTCGGGGAAAACTATGCGGTGGTGCTTAATACCAATGCAGGTCTCTGGAGGTATGTCATAGGAGATACCATACAATTTACAAGCAAGAATCCCCACCGAATAAAAATAACAGGACGTACCAAGAGTTTCATCAATGCATTTGGTGAGGAGCTTATGGTACATACTGCGGAGCAGGCTATTACTGTAGCTCAACAAAAAACAGGGGCAATCGTGTCAGAATTTACTGCTGCACCCGTTTATCATTCAGGAGAAGGTAAGGGCAAGCACCAATGGGCCATAGAGTTTGAGCAAGAGCCGGAGGATTTAGCTTATTTCACTAGCGTCTTAGACGAGACCATACGAAGTGCTAACTCAGATTACGAAGCTAAAAGAGCGGGCAATATGGCCTTAGGTTTACCCGATATTGTGGTGTGTAGGCCAAAAACATTTTACACGTGGTTAAAAAACAAGCAAAAGTTGGGCGGTCAACATAAGATTCCTAAACTTTGCAATGACAGAACGATCATAGAAGATATTTTAGAAATAAATAAATAATGAAAAATATAAAACTAAGCTTAGCAGCACTAGCACTAATTTTTGCTTCGGCTTGTGGAGTGAATCAAGCTAAGGAAGCACAAACTGATGTAGCCGCTTTTGCAGAAAAAGTGGAGAGCAAAAAGTACACACTCGTAGATGTGAGAACACCAGATGAGTTTATGACCAATCACATAGCAGGAGCTGAGAATATCGACGTAAATGGAGCAGATTTTGAGCAAAAGGCAGGAGCATTAGATAAAGGCAAAGAGGTGTTGGTATACTGCAAATCAGGTGGCAGAAGTGCACGTGCGGCTGAGCAACTAAAAACTATGGGGTATACCGTACACGACCTAAAAGGAGGTATACTTACCTGGCAAAGCAGTGGATACGCTGTAGTAGCTGATAAGAAAAAATCGAACTCTGGTTATACGTTAGCAGCCTATAATGAGGCTGTGCAGGCGGGTAAAGTTGTTTTAGTAGATTTTTATGCACCCTGGTGTGGTCCGTGTAAAATGATGGCCCCTCACATAGAAACAATGAAAGAGAAGTATGGCGACAACTTGGTGATTCTCAAAGTAGATACAGATAAGAGCCTGGAGGTATCAAGCCATTTCAAGATAAATGCTATTCCACTAATAAAGGTATATAAGGATGGTAAAGAAGTCTATGACAGAACAGGTTACCATACCGCCGAAGAACTAGAAGCTTTGCTCAACAAATATATCTAATCTTCTGTTTGGGTTTCATCACTCTTGGTCGTGGTGGTTGTGAAGTTTTCCCAACCTTGAGCTTCTAACGACACTACATTTCCAGATTTGGTAATGAGCTCCTTGCCTTCGTGTACAGCGGTACAATAGCCGATAATACTAATGTCCATGGAGTTTTTCAGCTTATCATATGCGGACTGAGGAACAGTGAATAGCAATTCATAGTCTTCCCCACCATTCATAGCACAAGTGGTTGGTGCTAGGTTAAATTCGATAGCTGTATCATACGTCTGTTGGTCTATTGGAAGCTTCTCTTCATATACTTTCATTCCTACTTCAGAGTGTTTGCACAGGTGAAAAATCTCACTGCTCAAACCATCGCTAATGTCTATCATAGAAGTAGGACGTATTTCTAATTCGTTAAAAAGGTCTATGATGTCTTTACGAGCTTCTGGACGCAATTGTCTCCCTACTATGTAGTCTTTGCCTTCTAGATCGGGTTTCATCTCGTTATTCTCCAAAAAAACTTGCTTTTCACGTTCAAGTATCTGTAAGCCCATATACGCTCCACCTAAATCTCCCGACACGCATAACAAATCGCCTTCTTTGGCTCCACTTCGTTTTACGATAGTTTCTTCATTGGCATATCCTATAGCGGTTACGTTTATGCACATCCCTATTACAGAGCTGCTAGTATCTCCCCCTATGAGGTCTACACCATATTTTTCGCAAGCTGCGTGCATTCCAGCGTATAACTCCTCAGCTGCTTGTAGGGTATATTTGCTCGATAAGGCTACAGAAACCAAAACCTGACTAGCCGTAGCATTCATTGCACATATGTCACTTATGCTAGAGGATATACATTTATACCCAATGTGTACTAGAGGTGAGTACATCATATCAAAGTGTATGTTTTCTACAAACATATCGGTGCTAATGACTTGATGCCTAAAGTCACTTGCAGTAATTGCCGCATCATCGCCTATTCCGAGAATTGTTTCGGGTTTGGTGCTCTCAAACTTTTTGGTGAGGTGATCTATTAATCCAAATTCACCTAATTCACTGATATGGGTTTTTTCTCTGTCTTCGAACATAATTATTTGACAAAGGTCATGTATTTCGTTTAATTTGAAGGGAATATGAAAAATTTATTAGCGTCAATTGGACAATTGCTATTTCCTAATCTGTGTATTTGCTGCCAAGGCTACCTCAGCCAACAAGAAAAATTTATATGTGATTTCTGCGAGTTTGAACTTCCGCGTTTTGAGTCGTTTGAACAGAAAGATAATGCGGTGGCCAAGAAATTTTGGGGTAGTATAAAAACGGATGTCGCTACGGCTTATTTGACATATGGCAAAGGTGGTGCAGTACAAAGGCTTATGCACGAACTCAAATATCGCGGTAATAGGGAGCTAGGAATTGAGATGGGAAAATGGTTGGGTTGGGCGTTAAACAAAAATGATCTGCTAGCCAACGTTGATGTTCTGATTCCCATTCCACTTCATAATAAACGACAGCGGGAAAGAGGATATAATCAGGCTGAATTACTATGTCGCGGGCTTCATGAAGTAACACAAATACCTGTTGCGAGTGATGCAGTAACGAGAGAGCGATACAATGTTACACAAACTAAAAAGAAACGATATGAACGCTATATCAACGCCAAGGAACTCTTTCGGGTTAATACTCCCGAGCTGTTAGAAAATAAACACGTTCTTTTAATAGATGATGTAATCACTACGGGATCTACTATGATTTCGTGCGGTGAAGTATTGCTAGATGTAAAGGGGTTGAGGCTGAGTCTGGCGTCGTAGGCAGTAGCTACCTACTGAATGATAACTTTCTGAGCAAACAGGCCATTGGCGTATACAAAATAAATGCCTGAGGCTAATGAACTAACATCCATATCCATACTTGATTTCTTGTTAACTTCAGAAGTATCTATTTGCTTACCAAGGCTATTTACAAGTTGAAGTTGTATAACCTCAGAACTACTGTTTGATATGTTAATGTGGTACGTAACAGGATTTGGCCCTATGGTTAGTGCATTAGATAGCAAATATTGATCGGTTGTGTTAGTTGTAGTTAATGTTTCGCCAAAGAAACTGCAAACTGTATTGGTCGTGATGGGCTCATCAAAAACACCATTCTCAAAAGCAAGATAAATTTTAGCTGTATTGCATATTTCAGCATCCTCATCCATAAGGTCACTTCTTATACCTATTTGGTAGTCTACAAAGGCTCCTGCAAGGGCTTCATTTACAGATGAAGGCGGTATTGCTATGTTTTCTATGGTAGTTACGATTTTGAGCACAGTATTCCCTGCATCATTGGTTACAAAGTCGTAATCAGAGTAGATTGTTGCGTCAGTTGCGTGACTTGTTTTAATGTATATACCTTCTACACTTCTTATAATATCATCATCTAGGATATCTACTACTTTTATAGCCGTTACCGTTGCTGCATTATCGTTTTTGTAGCTGATTTTATAATTGAGGTTCTTCTCATTTGGCTCTATAGCTTTACCATTTAAGCAATATTTAGTCTTAAGTTCTTCTTGGCTAGAGTAGTAGGTAAACTCTGCTTGATTATTATTAATTTCAGCATCGGCGATTCCAGATTGCGGATTAATCTGAGCTTTTAGCTTTAAGTCATCGGTACCATTGAGATTATATGCTAAGTCGATACAGGTTTGTGTATTAGCCGATAGGTCTACAGACCACTGAGCGACATCATCTATAATATTAGTTGGAGTGGTGCTGGAAACAAAGTTTCCTAAACCAGCAGGTAAATCTAACGAAATGATCGCATCAGTAAGGGGTTGACTACCAAAATTATTGACACAAAGTGTTGCGTTTTTTTGATCTCCCGGCTGATAAGTGTTTCCAGCATTATCAGTTAGATATATCGCCGCATCGGTAATGCCGAGAGTTTGGCGTACGCCAAGTGCAGAACCATAATAGGTTGCATTTTCTGTGACTTCTAATGTTATGTCGTCACACGTAGGCACATAGTGTCTGTACTCAGCTGCGTTAAGTTTATACGTATTGTTTGACGCTACACGAGCGTACATCACACCATTTTCTCCTGTACTGATAAGACTAGCTTCGTTAAGCTTCACTGGATGATGTTTAATCCATGACTCATTAGCATCTTTGGTACAATTACCATTTTTATCTTCAAAAACACGTGTGATAATCTGGGACATATTCACGTGTACCTGTGCGACACCTCGCAATAAACCATTGTCGTCATAATCTCCTGATAGAGCTACGGTCTTACCAAAAGAGTGTATTTCGTCTATGTGGGGCAAAGTGATAGTGGATGGTTTCCACTGCTGCCCGTCATACAATAATAAATTGGTCTGTTGAGCATTTGAGTTATCTACAAACGAACCAAGTGCAAGCAATTGGTTGTCTAACTCGGCAAACTGTGTGATATTTCGTATCGATATATCTTGCAAACCGGCATCCAGATCTTTCCAATTTCCATTATCGTTTATTTTAATAGGAGCAGTATTGAAAGTTGAGGTGCCATAAGCTACCACCTTGTCATTATATGACCCAAGAGCAATATTTTGTTGTAAAAATGGAGGAAAATTGGTAGTTGTCCACTTGGTACCATTCCATTCTACTAGAGATAGGTTGTTGTTTTGGGGATTGGTAAAAGTGCCGGTCGCGAATAAACGGTCGCCATTTTTTACTACACTTATGAATGAGTCTTTAGTAAGATTGCTAGTAATGAGATTCCCCTGCATTTCCCAAGCATCATTTACATATTGAGCTACGTTGGATTCTGTATTTGTGTTTTGGAATACACCTACACACTTCAGAATACCGTTTTGTACAAAGAAGCTATTCAATGATCTACTATCACTAATTGTAGCATTTGTGGTGTTTAACCAAGAGTTATTATCCCATTTGAGAATACTGTTTTTAGTTACACCACTTATATAAGTTGTGTAGCTAGTCATTAAGTATATTTCGTCACCAAAACTTACAATATCAGTTATCTGATAATCCCCAGTTTTAGGCAACATAGGAGTGGGTAATGAGTGCCAAAAGTCGCCATTCCATATCTGAACATTAATGTTGCCATCCCTGTCATCATATGCAGCTACCAGGCCATTTTTGTGATTGGCTATTTTGTCGGGTGCGGCGGGTAGTCCCTTGCCCAGTGGGCTCATAACTTGAGCTTGTGAACCTATCGCAGTGAGAAGGAGTATGATATGTAATATTATGCCCCTCATAATCTAAATAATTTTACAGCAGTAGTTAGATTCACACCGTATCCATATGGATTGGTTTTGATTGCAGAAGTTTCTGGAGATCGCAGTGAGTTAATATTTATGCCAAATAATGGTTCTACTCCTACAACAAAACGAGGCTTGTTGAGATATAGACCAGTCTTGATATTGGCGGCTATATTATGTTGGTTAAACTGCAATTTTTTTAAATCGTCTAATCTCAGTGTGGTGAAATTACCTTTCTTACCCTCTCTGTTGAGCAAGGCCATATAGGAGAGACCAACCTGTGTTCTTATCTCAAAAGTAGGTGAAACAGACTGCTTGTACCCTATGCTTATCGGTATTTCTATAAAATGATATGAATTTGACCCGGAGTACACGATAGACTCTTGGGCTCCTGGAACAACGGGCAAGAACTTATTAAAAATCTCGTTGTCATAAGTAGGACTTATTTCAATTTTGTAGTTATAATCAATTCTCTCATTTCTTTGGGTCATAAATAAACCTGAAGCTATAAACCATTGAGAACGGTGATATTGTGTATTGAAACCAAATGTATTACTAAAGGCAGCTTGTTCGCCTAGCTTAACCGTATTATTATACGTTGGGTTTATAAGATATGATAGAGCGTTGTTTACGGAAGCTATCTTATTTGACAAACCCGGTGTAAACGAGAGACCCATTTCCCAGTGTGACTGTAGTTCAGATTTGTCTGTAGGCAACGACACATCCGAATAGCCTATATGTTGCTTACTCGGTACAGGGAGATTTGGTTGAGTGAAAGTGGCTGAAATTGGCAGAAGGTTGAATATCTCCAAACGTCCTTCGTCTGCAGAAGTTTTTATTGATGTCTTTTCACGGGTTGGAGTAGATTCTTCTAACAGACCGAATCTTGACACTTCGTCTATGCTTATTTGAGCTTCTGTCGTCTCGCTGGGCTCTGTCGTTTTGTTGTGTTTTAACAGTTTGTTAATGTCGATTTCATCTGTGGTAGAAATGTCGTAGTCATTTTCTTTATTCGGGGACTGACTTAAATGGGCATTATCAATCACTTCTGTCTTTGTATCAGCAACAACGTGGTTATTAGGATTGGTTTGTAAAGAGTGGATATTGGTGACAATAAGCCCAATTACAGTTCCAGCACAAATCAAAGCTAGAAAGAACCACATAGCGTAAATGCGGTTCTTTCGCTGCTTCAATTTTTTCTCGACAGCAGCCCAATCAGAGGCGGTCACTAAGGCATTGGCGGGCACTTGTGACGCTTGTTTGAGCAGGTTGTCGATATGTTGTAAATTATCCAATCTAAAGCCTCTATTTGTTGTTTAACAAAGTATTTAGCATTACACGTCCTCTGGAAAGTCTGCTTTTAGAAGATCCCACAGATATACCCAATTGCTTGGCTATTTCTTTGTGAGATAGTTGATCGATAGCATACATGTTTAATACAGTTTTATAAATATCAGGAAGTTTATTAAGAGCAGCGAGAACCGTTTCTGGTTCGGGTTGCTTTTCAGGTTCAGAGGCTTCCTCGAAAACTTTTTCTTTGGAAGGGTCAAACTCAAGGTGGTCATATTTATTTCTTCCTAGTCGCTGTTTATTTATAGCTAGGTTAATAAAAACACGAGTCATCCAAGTTGTGATACTACTATTCCCTTTAAACTTTTTGATGTTTACAAAGACTTTATAAAAACCATCTTGAAGCAAGTCTTTTGCGTCTTCTTGGTTTTTGGTGTACCTCATGCAAACTGCCATCATTCTATCGGCATACTTTTCAAAGAGCATTTTCTGAGCTCGTTGATTTTGTTCCTTACAACCTGTTATAAGTTCTTCGTCACTAATCAATTTGCTCTTGTTTTACATTAGACACAGGTGTTACCAAAAGGTTGCAAAATAATAATATAAAAAAGGCTCGACGAAAGTCGAGCCTTTTTTATTGGTTTAAGATTGGATAATCTTATTTGTTCAGAATGATTTTCTTCGTTACGATTTTGTCCTGAACGTTCATTTTCACGTAGTATATACCGTTAGCTTGGTTAGCAAGGCTTACGTTAAATGTTCCATTTTCAGCTTTA
>JABIUV010000051.1 GCA_018700895.1 Bacteroidota bacterium | reverse complement strand
CTTACCTTGAAGCTGCCTGCTGTAGTTACTTCTACATCGTTGTAAGCCCAAGTGAAGATCTCTCCATTTTTAGCAGGAGTAGAGATAAACGCCGTAACATCCCAGTTGTGCTGTGCTCCATCTACCATTAGGCCATTTCCTACAAGACCCAATTCTGTAGATGAGTAGTCAAATGTAGGAAGGTCGCCAGTACGCTCTACTGTAGCTACAAAACCTGAACCTGCAGTCCAAACCATAGTGGCAGTATAGTATCCTGACTGTGCATTGTTTATGTTAGCACCACCTGGTACTAATGCATCTACAGCTTCACCGAAGTTAGCGTTTACTTTGATTCCTTTTTTACCGTCACCAAGGTCTAAGGTAGAATCTAGCTCTACTTTCCATCCGCCTGAGTATCTGAATTTGAAATCAGCAGCAGTCATTTCTATTTCGCTTTTAGTGAATGTCATTGTGCTCATGTCAAAACCAGTGCTTTCTAGCTTAGTGTCGTCAGACCATCCACCTGGAGTAGCTGCACCTATTACGCCCCAGTACTCTACTGGTACGATTACTGCTTTTCCTACTTCTGTGTCTATCACCACGTGATAAAGACCATCTGTTGGCACAGTAAATCTAGTAGAAGTAGCCTCTATGCTTCCTCTTTGGAAAGTTACTTTAGGCTGATCAGCAACACCACCTGTTTGGTCTGCAAAATCGGCACTAGGTCCCCAAGTAGTACGCTCAGCACCCGCTACCTGAATCACGTTGAAACCTTCACCCGCTTTTAGAGCAGTAAAGATTTCTAATAATGAAGCTCTTTCTTCTTGCAACACTTCATTACGCGTAGCAGCCATAGTAGCTTTGATGTCAAATCCGCTGTATGCAGAAGAAGGACCTTGTATGTAGAAACCATCTTCTACGAGTTCCTCTGTTCCGCCTCCTGGAGTTACTTCTTCATCATCTTTACAAGAGTTTAGTGTAATTACACCAAACAATGCAGCGGCGATAGCCACCATTTTAGTCGATTTTAATAATAAATCTTTCATTGTTGTTTTGTTATTTGTTGTTATATATATAATTGATTATAAGCCTAAGTTTGGGTTGGCGTCTATCGCCCATTGTGGTATCGGGAAGGTAGTTCGTTCTGCCCCACTTGCCGGTTTTTCCCACCAAGCGTTGCCAAATTTACCAAAACGAATTAAATCTTGACGGCGATGCCCTTCACAAAATAATTCTCTACCACGTTCTGCTAATATTTCATCTAGTCCAAAACCTGAAGTAGGTCCTGCATTAGCTCTATTTCTTACTTCTGCTACGTATACGTCTCCATCACCCGGGCCGCCATTACGCACAGCACATTCAGCTTTCATAAGGAGCACATCCGCGTATCTGAATAGCGGAAAATCGTTGTTCAGGTTTTCAATAGCACCTTCTTCTATCTCATATTTTTTCACACGCACACCGCTCATACGTATTTGAGCCGATGTTTGGGCAGCACCCATTACGAGTGCAGGTATTTCCGGAGTAAGAATAAGGTCTTCGCCAGCCGTCTCGTCAAATAACGCGTTGTTATTGATATCATATTGCTGCCCTACCATAAACCACTCCTGCTTACGTAAGTCATTGTCATCATAAGTATTATAGTGGTCCTCTAGAATCGCAAAGCCATTCCACGGCCCCACACCCATGCCAAAGGTTTGATTGCTCAGGTAGTGGAGTGTACGCATATGCAGTCTGAAACCAGGTGCGTCAAATTCATCAAATAAGATGGTAAATATGTTTTCCGATACGTTAACATTATTGGCTGCAAATGGAGCCGTAACTGTATTATCTAGACTATATGCCCCCAATCCAATGACACTATCGCACATTGCTTCTGCTTTTACATAATTAGCTGTGCCAGTATATACTTCTGCATTGATATATAGTTTTGCGAGTAAGGTGAATCCCATTCCTCTGTTCACAGCAAACTTGTTAGTGCTTACAGGTAATAGTGGTACTACTTCTTCTAACTCAGCTACTAGGAAGTCGTAAATTTCTTGGCGATTGGCCTTCATAGGAAACTCAGGAGCACTAGTAAATGAGGTGATAAGAGGTGCATCACCATAGTTGTCCATTACCATATACATAAACAGGGCTCTTAATGTTCTGAGTTTGGCAAGACTAACGTCTATTTCTGGATCACCGGCATTAGGTAGCAGGCCGTCTATCAGTTTATTAGATTCACGTACACCATCATACAGATGGCTCCACATAGAATTTACGGCATCCACGTCATTACTCCAATCGTGCTGATGTAAAACTCTCCATTTACCGCCATCGTTCCAGTCGTTTCCTCTTACAGGGAATGCAATTTCGTCGCTCGTTACTTCTTGAGCCCAAAACCACCAACCATTATCGTCTATGAGGTCACGTAATTCCGCATAAACCACACCAGGGTCTGGCTTATTAATGGCTGAGGCATCATATAGTTTATCATCAAATTTGGTACAAGACCCTGCCGAGAGAAGAACAACGGAAAGGATAATTGTTTTTATATGCTTTTTCATTGTTTACTTTTTTTTTAAAATGTTGAGTTAATGCCGATACTGAAACTTTGAGTACGAGGGTAAACATCGTATTGGTCTCTACCGAACTCTGTTCCACTGAAATTTAGTTCTGGATCAAGACCAGAGTATTTGGTCCACATCCATACGTTATTGCCTGTAAGGAAAACACGTAGATTTCTGATTTTGCTCTCTCTTTTGAAAGGGATATTATACCCGAAAGAGATATTGTCTAGCTTTACAAAATCGCCGTCTTCAAGGTAAAAAGTAGAAATGGTAGGGTCACTCGTAATGTTTGCGTTTGTGCCTTCTATAGCCGAGGCAAGCACATTTTGATTAGGAGCATCTGCAGGATTACTGAATACCATCTTAGTGACATTAAAAATCTGATGTCCGAAAATACCTCTTAAACTAAAGCTAGCATCAAAGCCTTTAGAAATTTGAAAGTAATGTGACCATCCTACAATGACATCTGGCTGGGCACTCCCTACAAACTGTCGTTGTGCCTTAGTGACGTCTCGTGTTACGCCTCCAGCTTCCGTCTCAAATAGAAATTTCCCATCACCTGAGAATCCTTTGAATACAGGTAAGAAGAATGTACCGACTTCATACCCTGGAAGTATAACCTGCGTATAGTTATCGCCACCTACAAGGCCACGTCCCGACACATATAGTTTCTTAATTCCAAGACTATTCGCCTCTAGATTACCTAAAGTTACTGTTTCTTGCTTATTGGTGCTCGCAGCGAGTGTAGACTTCCATTTAAAGTTTTTGTTATCTACAATCACGCCCGAAAGCGTCAGTTCAGCACCGGTATTTTTTATTTCACCTGCATTTTCAAATTTCTTTGGAGCAATATTGGGTGGTACTGGCACGGCTACTTCCATTACCAGACCGTCAGTAGTTTTACTGTACAACTCTAGTGAACCCATAATTCTATTTTTAAACAAACCAAAATCAAGACCGATATTTACTTCCCTTACTTCTTCCCAAGCAAGATCAGGATTTGCAATGTTTCCCGTATTGTTATTCCAAATGATGATTTCTTGACCAGTCTCCGAGTCAATACCCTTACTAGTTGGTTCATATCTTACGCGGTCTATATTGTTGGGTATATCGGCATTTCCAGTTAATCCGTATCCTACACGCAGTCTTAAGTCCGAAACGGCAGTGATATCTTTCATAAAACTCTCCTTCTTAATATTCCACGCGGTAGAGGCGGCCCAGAAAGTACCCCATTCTACAGCATCACCGTACTTGGTCGATTTATCTCTTCGCAAGGAGAGGGTAGCGTAATACTTTTTGTCAAAATCATATATGGCTCTCGAAAAGTAAGAAGCTAAGCCAATAGGCGTATTTTTGAATGAGGTAGAGTTGCCCCAATTTATCGTGCTATACGCTTTCAGATTATCTGCACCTACATCTTCATAAAAGGGATCAATGTCTCGTACTTCAGCTCTGAACCCTTCTTCATATTCACTCTGCCAGCTATGTCCACCCAGCACATTAAGACTGTGCACCTCATTAAAGGTTTTAGAGTAACTCAAAATCTCTGAAATGTAGTTGTATGATTTGTTCTTATATTCTCTGTTAGCTAGACCTCCTGTGTTGTTACTAAAGGCTGATGCTGGCTCAGCGTACCAACTTTGCTGGTCGTCTCTACCCAATGCTCCAGTTACTCGAGCTTGCAAGTTTTCCGTTATTTCATAACTCAAATCTACGTTTGCCAAGTAGCGTTTGGCATCTCTTGTATTGGTAAATTGTTCGATCATTGCCACAGGATTATTATACTGAAAGTTTCTGTCCGTTTCAAAGAAACTGCCGTCAGGATTGTAAATAGGATCTGTAGGACTACGACGCATCGCTTGGTAGATTACATTTTTGGGGTCGCTGCCACCATCATATTTTACGTAGTTATTGGTTTCTAGTGTGGCACTGAGTCGTGCAGATATGGTCAGTTTATCATCTAATGCCTTTTGTGCTAAATTAAAACGAGCAATATTTCGTGTTTTATCAGACCCTTTGAGTACACCCGTAAGTGAGTTGGTAGATAATGATAAACGGTAATTGGTGTTTTCATCGCTCTTGCTTACGGCTACCGTATGTTGCTGAGATACACCCGTACGGTATATAGCATCCATCCAGTCGATATTGGCACCATTGTCTTGAAAATTGGCGTTACCCGTAGTAGTTGCATAATCTCTGAGCTCATCACCCGATAAAAAATCTAATCGGTTGGCTACTCTATCAAAAGCCACAAAGTTATTGTACTCCAATCTTATTAGGTCGGATGTTTGCCCTCCAAATGACCCGCCTTTCGTTGTAATAATTATAACACCATTACTTCCTTGTGTTCCATATAGTGAGGTAGAAGCAGCATCTTTCAGAATGTTGAACGTGGCTATGTCGTCTGGATTTATAGTTGTAATGTCTACTCCTATCACACCATCTACCACGTATAATGGGCCTGAGCCACCAGTGATACTAGCACTACCACGTATGTTCACACTGAAACCAGCATTAGGGTCTCCACCTTGCTTGGAGATGTTGACTCCCGCAGCTTTACCCTGCATGCCTTGTATGGGGTCTGTGATTCGCCCTTTGTTTAGTTCTTCGGCAGTGACCTGAGTTACTGCACCTGTTTTGTCACTTTTTTTCTGGGTACCGTAGGCGATTACCAGTACTTCGTCCAACTTGTCATCCGATACGAGTTTAATGTTAAATTTGGTCTGGTTTCCGAGAGACAATGTTTGGTCGCCATATCCTACAAAAGACACCTTAATGGCTGTAACACCTTTGGTAACACTTAGGGTAAATGCTCCTTTGTCGTCGGTTATTGCTCCGCCTTTACCTCCTACAGGAAAAATATAAGCACCTACCAACGGTTCGTTAGTCTCACTATCGGTCACTGTTCCACTAATGGCCGTTTGAGCTGTAGCAGCTGCAGATAGTAGCATAAAGGCCACTAAAACCATTATACTTTGTTTTACTAGGTATGTCTTTTTATTCATTTGGGTCACTAAATACTACCTTAGCGTCATAATGACGCTAAGTAATTGTGCTACAAATATATCTTTTAGTCTATACAATGCAATACCTCGTGCTTTTATTTATAATGAAAATTAATCAGCTGCAATAAATTTTAATCGTTTGATAATGAGATGATTATTGGTGGGCGGTTTTGAATGTTTCATGTATATGCTATGCATACTTAGTGTCATTTTTACACTACTTATTGATGATTCGTCTCAAATGATGCACTTTTGACAACGTGAAATTAAAGAAATATATCCTCGGATTGCTTTTGGTTGCTTTTACCTGCGGTGCGACTGCTCAGGTGGTAAGTACCCATCCGGCTTTCCCTTCGGTAGATGCACCGCTGACTATAACTTTTGATGCTGCTAAGGGCAATGCAGGGTTACAAGGATTTACAGGTACGGTGTACGCTCATACAGGAGTCATAACAAATCTAAGCACCTCTACCACCGATTGGAAATATGTGCAAGGGACTTGGGGTACGGCCAATGCTCCTGTTCTTACGAGCCTTGGAGGTGATAAGTATGAACTGGTGATTAATGATATAAGAGCTTTTTATGGCGTGCCAACTGCCGAAACCATAGAGCAAATTGCCATCCTTTTTCGCAATGAGGCAGGAGACCAAGCAGGAAGAGCGAGTGATGGATCTGATATCTTGATACAATTGTACAGTGGCGGACTATTTGCGAATTTTACCACTCCGCAAAACAATAGTTCGTATAACATAGGTGAAACCATATCACTTGTCGGCGAATCATCAGAATCTGCCGCATTATCCATTTCTCTAAATGGTGCACAGGTAGCCACAGCCTCAGATACGACCATAAGTTACTCATTGTCAGCTAGTACATCTGGAAATTATGAGGCCATACTCACAGCTACGAGTGGTCCGAGTACAGCCTCGGATACGGTAAGGTTTGTGGTAAACCCTGCCGTAAATACCGTTTCGTTTCCCTCTGCCGCTCAGTTGGGTATCAACTACACATCACCTACCAGCATCATCCTAGGATTGTATGCCCCATTCAAAGAGAGTGTGTATGTTATAGGCGATTTTAACGACTGGGAGGTGAATACGAACTACTTTATGAATCGGGACCCTGATAATGCTACCTGGTGGATAGAAATCACGGGGTTGCAAGCTGGGGAACGCTACGCGTTTCAATACTTGGTAGATGGTGAGGTCAAAATTGCAGACCCTTTTAGTGCCTTGGTGCTAGACCCTAATAATGATAAGTGGATAGATGCCGCTACGTATCCTAATCCGCATCCGTATCCCGACGGTAAAACCACCGGATATGCCACACTTATAGAGATGGACCAAAAACCGTACAATTGGGAAGTAACCGATTTTGAAGCACCTGCAGAAAATACACTTGTGGTATATGAACTCTTGGTACGCGATTTTGTAGAGGCTCATAACTATGCCACACTTATCGATACCCTCGATTACTTAGAAAAACTCGGTGTCAATGCCTTGGAGCTTATGCCTATCAATGAATTTGAGGGAAACGAAAGTTGGGGATACAATCCGTCGTACCATAGTGCATTAGATAAGTATTACGGTACTCCAGAGTCCTTTAAGCAATTGGTAGACGAATGTCACAAACGCGGTATTGCCGTAATCGTAGATGTGGTGTATAATCACGGTTTTAGTCAAAACCCACTGTGCCAGTTATACTGGGATGCCGCTAATTTTAAACCCACCTTACAAAGCCCCTATGTCAATCCTGATGCTCGTCACGATTTTAATGTAGGGTATGACCTCAATCACGAAAGCCCAGCAATAAAACAATATGTAAGACAGACAATGCAGTGGTGGCTAAGTGAGTACAAACTTGATGGATTTAGATTTGACCTGAGTAAAGGATTTACACAAAAGAATACCCTTGGCAATGTAGCTGCGTGGGGGCAGTATGATGATAGTCGGGTGCGAAACATCAAGCGTATATACGATGAGGTGAAAGCTGAAAATCCTGATGCCTATGTAATACTAGAGCATTTTGCCGAAAATAGTGAAGAAAAGGAACTGGCCGACTATGGTTGTATGTTTTGGGGAAATGTAAACCACGAAGCCATGGAAGCCGCTATGGGGTACAGCTCTAATTTTGGCAATGCACACCACGGTACTAAGGGGTGGAATAACCCTAAAAATATTGCCTACGCGGAGAGTCACGATGAGGAGCGAATGATGTATAAGAGCCTTCAGTTTGGCAATAGCAATGGCGGTTACTCTGTGAAGGATATCAATACGGCCCTAGACCGCAATGAGTTGGTGTGGGTAGTATTCAGTGCAATACCCGGGCCCAAAATGATGTGGCAGTTCCAAGAGTTGGGGTATGACTTTAGTATAGACTATAACGGGAGAGTGGGCAACAAGCCTGTACGCTGGGATTATAACGATGCTAGTAACAGAAAAGACGTGTATCACATAATGGGGGCTATGAATGAGCTCAAAACCACTTATCCTGCATTCGCAGGAGCCGACTTTGGGATGGATGTAGGCGGCAAAGGCAAACGCGTACACCTATCACATCCAGACCAAAACTTTGTGGTGATGGGTAATTTTGACGTTACGGAGCTCAATATGGTGGCGGACTTCCAGTCTACGGGAATGTGGTACGAGTACTTTAGTGGTGATAGTATGAATGTGACTGATACCAAAATGACCCTCAACTTTGCTCCAGGAGCGTATCAGGTATGGACGGACAAACGCATCACTACAGAGCGAATAATCGGTAGCGTAAAGGATCTCAAACTAGGTATAAGCGTATATCCTAATCCTATACAAAATGAGCTATACGTAAGCCTGCAAAAAGGCCAAGCCCAAAGCTATGAACTGCTCAATGCCAGTGGACAAGTAGTGCAAGTCGCTTCAGTAGATAAGCAACGTGATTTTGTGATAACGACCCACGAACTCACCACTGGGATATACTACTTACAGGTAACTACCACAGCCGGTGTAGTCACTACCAAGGTGGTGAAATAAGCAAGTTTAACAAGTACTAAATTAATATAAAAAAGAGCCGCGGGAGTGGCTCTTTTTTTTGTGAGGGGAAAAGGGGTTCAGATTCTGAGTCTTTGTAATACTTAGTTAGTTCGATGTTCATAGAATTTAGGATAATCGGTTTCTCTAATTTACAGCTTGGGTATATTTGAGGCGAAAGAAAACTAAGACGGATACCATGAACTTCGAACAAACCTTTAAAAATATAGATGATCTATTGTACAAAGACAGTGGGTCGGATAGCGAGTTAGATTACATCGGACAGACCTCGTGGGTGATGTTTCTTCGTTATTTAGATGAGCTAGAACGCGACTTTTTATTGGAGCAATATGTGAAGGAAGGCGTAGCAGAGCTAGACGATGCAAAACTTCCTGATCTGCTAAAATTAAAGTATAACGCCTTAGTAGATGCTAAGCAGCAATTGGGTGATGTGAAATCTATCCGTAAAGCTTTTATCGATTTTCAGGAATACCTCTATACTCAGTCAGTGGGTTAGGCCTCCCATTTAGACTTCGGAGCAGATAGTGAGCCTACCTCACCGCCTCCCACACGTGCTGAGCTACTTCTTTGCTCGGGTGACTCGTGCCTATCAGTCGGTGTAGTTCCGCGTATTGGTTGCTTATCCGCTGTTGAGTCTCCGTATCGTTCAGTATGGCGTTCAGCTCCATACTTACTCGCTCAGCATTAAAATCACCTTGAATAAGTTCCGTAACACACGGTTGGTCCAGTATCAGATTTACTAAGGAGATGTATTTCAACTTTACCAATCGCTTGGCGATGGCATACGTGATTTTACCAGCACGGTAACATACCACTTGGGGTACGTGCAAGAGTGCGGTCTCCAGTGTTGCGGTTCCGCTAGTGACCAATGCCGCATCACTCTCGGCAAGGAGGGTGTACATGTCGTTTTTTAGGAGGGTGAGTTTGGGGTCAAAAGCGTGGTAAAATGCATCATCAAAACCGGGTGCTTGTGCCACGGCTAACTCGTAGTCAGGAAAGTTTTGCATAGCCTCTAGCATTATTGGCAGTGAGGTGTTGATTTCTTGCTTACGGCTTCCAGGAAGGAGTGCTATGCGTTTGGTGTTTTTTTTGATAGGGTGCTGCTCCAGGTACTCGTCCACCGTTTCTTTGCTTGGGTTGCCTACGTAAGTAGCTTTTACATTCCTCTGGGCAAAGTATTCGGTCTCAAAGGGAAGGATGGTGTACAGCTTGTTTACGTGTTTTTTAATGCGTTTTACACGACCTTCTTTCCACGCCCACACCTTAGGCGATATGTAATAATGTACAGGTATTCCTAGCTCGTGAGCATATTTGGCTATCTTAAAATTAAACCCTGGATAGTCTACCAGTAATATCACGTCAGGTTGCCATTGGGTGATATCCTTTTTGATGGTTTTTAAGCTTTTGCTAATTTTACGCAGGTTGGTAATCACCTCGGCAAATCCCATAAAAGCCATTTCTTTTTGATGTATGACCAGCTCCTGACCAGCGGCAGCACTTTGGTCGCCACCCATTCCTCTAAATTGAGCCTCGCTATCTAGTATTGCGAGTTGGGTTACCACACGTGATGTGTGGTTGTCGCCAGAGGTTTCGCCAGATATGATATAGTATTTCACCGTCTGTTTACAAAAAGGTGAAGTACACGATAAATAGTCCGGAGAGTATAGTGGCAAATACAATGCCTTGACACGTGCGGTAGCGATTTATGTTAATCAGCATAAAGAAAGGGGCGAGGTTAAACATCGTAGCGAGTTTTAAATAAGGATTAAGACTGCCGGTCTCAAATCCCGTGCGTAAGAACAAACTAAAACTCATTTTTGGAAAATGATAAACCTGCATTCCGAAAAGTATAATCAGTGGGCAGATTATACCGATAATTAATCCTACGGGTATGGTATCCCATTTTTGCTTTCTCATCGTCGTATCTTAAAATTCCCAGGTGTTGAGATTCTGAATGGCGTGGTGTGCCGTAAGGTCAAATTGTACGGGTACTACTGACACATAATTATTTGCCAAAGCCCACTCGTCGGTATCTTCTCCTTTGTCTAGGTTTACAAACTTGCCTGTCATCCAGTAATAATCCTTGCCGTGAGGGTCTTTGCGTTGCACAAAATCTTCTTCCCACTTGGCTCTGGCCTGTCGGCAAATTTTTATTCCTTTTATTTCACTCTTGGTTACATTGGGGATGTTAACGCTGAGCAAAGTGCCCTCGGCTAATCCGTGCTCTAGTATTTGAGCTACAATCTTGTGCATATAGACCTTACTCGCCGAGAAGTCGGCATCCCAACTAAAATCGGTAAGCGAAAAACCTACAGCGGTAATACCTTCTATGGCTCCTTCCATAGCGGCACTCATCGTGCCGCTATATATGACATTTATACTTGCATTACTTCCGTGATTAATACCACTTACCAGTAGGTCGGGTTTACGATGAAGTACCTTGTCTACCGCCATTTTCACACAATCGGCAGGTGTGCCGCTGCATTGGTAGCTGAGTATATCTGGGCCAAATTGTTCGTTTTTTACAAGCCTAAGTGGTTTGTTGATGCTTATGGCATGCCCCATCGCACTTTGTGGGCTATCTGGTGCTACCACTACCACCTCTCCAAAGGTTTTCATCACCTCTACGGTGGCTAGTATTCCGGGGGCAGTGATGCCGTCATCATTGCATATCAGTATCAAAGGTTTGTTTTCGCTCATTGTGTACTGCGAATTTAAGAAACGTATGTTGGAATAACACTGAAATTAAAACACTGGCTGCTGGTATGTCATAGTCATGTTTTAATATTTTGGGTAAAAGAAGAATAGGGGTGTAACGAATATACTAACCTTCGCACCAAGCATCTAGCATTAGATATCTATTGTGTAGGGTATGTTTATGGATAAAATATTTATCAAAATAAATGATAACATTAATCTACTTTTGTCCACGAAATGTTGCTTAGCTTAAACGTAAAAAATTATGCCTTAATATCAGATGTGGACATGCACTTTGACAAAGGGATGAATATTATCACTGGAGAAACCGGTGCGGGTAAGTCCATTTTAATAGGAGCTCTTGGGTTGGCCCTCGGCAAACGGGCAGATACCTCCTCACTTCGCAACAAGGAGACCAAGTGCGTCATAGAAGCCACCTTTGATGTAAGTGGTTATGATTTGCACAATGTATATGATCATCACGATTTAGACTATGAGGAGCAAACCATTCTCCGTCGTGAGATTGCTAGTAGCGGAAAGAGCCGCTCATTTATTAATGATACGCCTGTAAACCTCAGTACGCTCAATGACCTCGGTTCGCGATTGATAGAGATTCATTCGCAGCACGATAACCTACAGTTATTTAAGCAAGATTTTCAATACTATAGCTTGGATGCATTGTCAGGGAGTCTTGACTTGCAACGAGAATATGCTGCCGCTTTGCGTGTCCTCAAAAAAGAGAAAACGGAACTTGATAAACTCCAAAACCAAGAGGCTGAATGGTCTAAGGAGGCGGATTTTAATCAATTTTTATTAGATGAATTGGCCGCAGCTCAACTTGAAGAGGTAGCAGAAGATGAACTCACCGCGGAGCAAGAGTTGCTTGAAAATGCCGAAGAGTTGATACATACTTTTAACGAAGCCGACCAATTACTAGGCGGAACGGAGTATGCCATCGTAGCTCAACTTCAAGAACTCCGAAACACCCTCCGCAGCCAAAAAACGGCAATGACAGAAAACCTATCGGAGCGTATAGATTCTGTATTGATAGAGGTGCAAGATATTGCAGGAGAGATAGATAAATCGGTGCAAGGCATAGAGGTAAACCCCCAACGACTTGCTGAGGTGAATGATAAAATGGGGCAGCTTTTTAATCTCAAATCTAAACACCGTGTAACTACGGTAGCTGAACTCATAACGCTACGTCACGAACTAGAAGACAAAATGGGTGTCACACAAAACCTAAGTGGAGACATCGCTATCCTAGAGCAGAGCATTGCCAAGAAAGAGAAGGACTTGTTTGCTTTAGCCCAAAAACTGAGTAAAAAACGAATGACGCAATCCGTAACCATTGCCGAGCGTATTGATGCCCTGCTCGCACAGTTAGGTATGCAGCATTCACATATCCAATACGCACTATCCGAAACCAAAGAGCTTAATGCCTTTGGGTGCAATGAGTTGTCTTTACAACTCAGTTCTGATAAGGGAAACACCTTTGCTGAACTCAAAAAAGCAGCCTCTGGCGGTGAGTTGGCACGTATCAATTTGAGTCTCAAAAGTGTGTTGGCAGACTTTGTGAAGATGCCAAGTAGTATTTATGATGAAATAGATACCGGTGTAAGTGGTGAGATAGCACGTAAGGTAGGTGGGATGATGGGAGAAATGTCAGCCACTCAGCAGGTGATTGTAATTACGCATTTACCTCAAATAGCATCCTTGGGTGATAATCATCTATTTGTGTACAAGCAAGAAAATGCCGTAACCATAGAGACAAAGGTGAAAACATTGACAGGTGATGAGCGTGTGAATGAAATTGCCAAAATGATAAGTGGAGATACACTTACTGCTCACGCCGTGGAGCAGAGTAAGGAATTGCTCAAGGGTTAGAACGATTGGGTTCGTTATTATGATTGTCTCGCTTTATTAAAGATAATCTAACGTGCGTTCCATTTTCATACCACGACTCCCTTTGATGAGAAATGCTGTATTTGTATAGTTGGCAGCTGTTATGAGCTTACCGAGCTCTTCCATAGATGCGAGTGTTGAGATACCACTATTTTGGGAGATGCTTGCAAAGTGTTCACCGAGAGTATAAATCTTTGTAAATCCAAAGGATGTGCTCCATTGAAGTAATTCGTTATGTTCTTGATTGGCCGTTGGTCCCATCTCAAACATATCGCCGAGGATTAGCACCTTGTTTTCTTGTGGCATTTTAGCAAAGTTGCGAATAGCCACTTGCATACTACTCGGATTGGCATTGTATGCGTCGAGCAATACGGTATTACTTCCTTTTTCTATAAGTTGAGAACGATTATTATCGGGTTGGTAAGCAGCTATTGCATCGCGTATGTCCGTGATAGATACACCGTAGTGTTCCCCAATAGCGATAGCTGTAAGCACATTATCTAAGTTGTAATCGCCCATCAGTGGTGAGGTAAAGGCTATATCTTTATACGTAAATGAAAGTGTAGGAACCAATGAGTCTATCGTGAGATTTGATTTACTGTAGTTGATTTTATTCTCCAACGCTCTACTCATACGCACGAGCCATTCGTCATCTGCATTTACAAAGGCACGACCATTATTTTTTAATAGGTAATGATAGATTTCACTTTCTTCCTTGGCTACGGCCTCTAATGTCCCAAAACCCTCGAGGTGCTCTTTGCCTATGTTGGTTATCAAGCCCGCCGTAGGCTGAGTGATTTGGCATAACGCTGCTATTTCACCCGGACTATTTGTTCCTAGTTCAACTATGGCAAGTTCCGCATCTTGTGGCATTTGGAGCAAGGTAATAGGTACGCCTATGTGATTGTTGAAATTGCCACTGGTGTAATGCGTCGTATATTTTTTGGCCAAAACCTCATATAGTAAGTTCTTGGTCGTAGTTTTTCCATTGCTTCCGCAAATAGCGATAACGGGAATGTCGTAGCATCTACGATGAAATGTGGCTACCTGCTGCATAAATTGCAGTACATCATCTACGTGTATTAATCGCTCGTCATCACCTACATTTTCATCTACCACCGCAAAATGGGCTCCTTGTTCCAACGCCTTTGTTGCAAACTCATTGCCATTAAACGATTCACCCTTTAGGGCAAAGAAGATACAGCCGTCGTTTATAGCTCGACTGTCCGTGGTAAACTTGAACCCACATTCAATGAATAAATTGTAAAAACTTTGTATTTCCACGGTTTGTTTAATTAATCGGTGCAACAAATTTCCTACTTTAGTGGTCTCTTAAAAAACTAGTTTATGAAAAAAGTTCTCCTACTGTCTATTATTTGCGTTTTTGCTAGTCACTCATACGCACAATTATTCGAAATATCTAATGATCCCGTATTTCAAAAAGCTAATGGAGAAGTATATAATATGGCTCTTGTCGGAGGATTGAATCAGCCGCATTTTTCAACGATGGACTTTGATAAGGATGGTAAGCTTGACTTGCTTGCTTTTGATAAAGAGGGTAATAAGACGATGGTGTTTTTGAATACTTCGCAAAACGGTGTTATTAGTTATCAATACGCTCCTAAGTTTGAATACTTATTCCCGCAAGCTACCGAGTTTATGCGGTTGGTAGATTATAATGATGATGGTAAACCTGACCTATGGGCTTTTGTAGACGACTCGCTTACTTTTTATGAAAATAGATCAACTACATCTCCCGAATTTGCTGAAGGCGTTAAATATACTACATTCGATAGACTAAGCCCCAATGCCGTAGGTGATTACATCCAACGCGGTTTTAATCACATTCGTGGTTGTCAGCCTGCCTTTGTTGACCTAGACGGAGATAAGGATATTGATTATGTTGCTAATCTTAATTTGAATGGATCACAACTCATATACTCACGCAACGAAGCAGCGGGAAATGATTTTGCAAGTAATCCACTTCAGTTTGAAACGGTAGATAAGTGTTTTGGAGGGATAGATGAGTATGCTGGCAAAATGATAACCAATGCTCAGTGCTACTTTTACGAAAACTATTTGAAGAAAAAACATACAGCATCTAAAACCTTATTGTTTTTTGATGAGGATGAGGATGGTGACCTGGATTTACTATATGGAAACTCAGAAAAAGAGAATATTCCTATCTACTTTTTTCATAATGACAGAGTAGAATTAGGGTATTACAAAGACACATTTGCATCTATAGATACCAATTACTTTGGCCTTACAATCGGCGAGCAGATACCCGTAGCACCCAATATGTCGTATGTAGACATAGATATGGATGGCGAGTTAGACCTTATCCTCAGCACCAACGAGAGAGAAACCAGCTCTTACCCAATTAGACAGGCCGATAATGCTTTGCTATTCTTGAATAAGGGAAAAACAGAAAACCCCGATTTTGAATTTGTAAGAAACGATTTTCTCGTTGGTGATATGCTAGATTTTGGTAGTCATACAGCTCCTACATTTGCCGATTTGGATGGAGATAAAGATATGGACTTGATTATCGCTACCAACGGTGACCATTTCTATACCTTGGATAGTGCAGACAGACTCATCTATTTTGAGAATATTGGGTCGTCTACAGAACCCATTTTTAAATTGGTGGATGAAGATTATCTCGGATTATCTGCAAACCGCTACATGGGACTTAGACCCACCTTTGCTGATTTGGATGGGGATAAAGACTTAGACTTATACCTAGGTAAGCAAGATGGCAGTATCGCGGAATATATCAATTCTGGAAGTGCTACAGATCCCTTGTTTTCGTTCTCTACACAAAATTTTGGAGGTATCCAAATGACAAGTAGTGCCGCACCGTGTTTTTATGATATGGACAAAGATGGCACATTAGATATGATACTGGGCTCATACTCTGGAACACTGCACTATTATGAAAATAAGGGAACAGCTTCGGTAGCCAACTTTGAGTTAGTAGATGATACGCTTGGTGGAATTGTAGTAAGCCAATTAGTACGGGTGAGCAAAATTAACCCGGATGGTACATTAGGCGACACACTCAAGCCTGCTAACTTTGGATACTCAGCTCCACAAATAGTACAGTGGAATAAAAGCAGCATTGGCATTGTGGTCGGAACTGATGAAGGCGTGCTTAGACTCTACGAAGTGCCGAGTGATTTAGATCAAACCTTTGCCGAGGAAAAAGATTTTATGCAGCAGCTAGCGACGTTATCTGCTTATAATCAGGATTGGGGCACAAAATCCATTCCTGCGGTGGCTGATTTAGACGGCGATGGGATAAGTGATATCCTCGTAGGGAATAGCCGAGGTGGTGTGAATTATCTGAAAGGGAATGAACGCGTAACAGGAAGCATAGGCAGCCCAACTATTATAGCCCAACCATTTCGAATAAATCCAAATCCTGCTCAGTTTACCATCACCATAAGTGCAGGGTCGGCAACGGCATTTACGTATGCGATTCACACACTTACTGGTCAAGTAATTGCACGCGGTACTTCGCAATCTGGCGTGGCCATACATCTGGATCAGGCGGTTAGCAACGGAGTATACTTTGTGCAGTTGCAGAGCGATGATGTATACTTCACTACGCAAAAACTGATAATTAATAGATAGCTGGTTTTATCTTGATGCGGTTTAAGATTTAAAGCTGTTGAATCATACAATGCAAACAGATGTAGTTATAATAGGAGCGGGTCCTGCGGGATGTAGTGCTTCCATATATTTATCACAATTTGGTATACCACACATAGTGGTAGAGAAAGACGTTTACCCAAGGGATAAGGTATGTGGTGATGCACTGAGCGGTAAGGTGATCAATCAGCTCAAAAAATTGAAACCAGAGTGGGTTTCGGAGCTCAAAGAATTTTCGGAAGCGTTTACCCCAAGCTGGGGAGTTGTATTTTCTGCACCGGATGGTAATGATATTGCTATCCCGTTCAAACACAAACCCAGTGAGGCAGAACATAGCCCGGGTTTTATCAGTAAGCGTATAGATTATGACAATTGGTTATTCCAAAAGTTGGATACTAATTATGCTACTGTGCTACAAAACACCGAGGTGAGAGATGTAGAAATACAAACCAACGGTGTCACCGTAACGTGTGCTAGCACGACAATCAAAGCCAAGCTAGTGATAAGTGCCGAGGGTACACGAGCTCTAGTGGCCAAAAAGTATGGCGGCTATGAGATGGAGCGTCAACATCACTGTGCAGGATTACGAGCATATTATGATGGAGTTACGGATTTGCACCCAGAGGGTTTTATAGAACTACACTTTGTGAAGGAGAGTTTGCCTGGTTACTTCTGGATATTCCCACTGCCCAATGGTCAAGCCAACGTGGGTATTGGAATGCTAAGCAAGTATGTAAGCAAGAATAAGGTAAACCTCAAAAAGCTGATGCTCGAGGTGATAGAAAGCCCCAAGTTCAAAGAGCGATTTAAGAATGCTACTTTACAAAGTAAGATATTAGGATGGGGATTGCCGCTAGGGAGTAAGAAGAATAGACCCATAAGTGGTGAGCGTTTTTTGTTGGTAGGTGACGCAGCAAGTGTAATCGACCCATTTACAGGAGAGGGGATAGGTAACGCCATGTTTACAGGCAAATGGGCCGCGGAGCAAGCTCGTGATTCACTAGCAAGTGGAGACTTTGGCAGAGCTACTTTGGAGCAATACGACAAAACGGTGTACAAAAAAATAGGAGGGGAGCTTCGTGTAAGTGCTGTAATGCAGCGTCTTATCAAGTATCCGTGGCTATTCAATTGGATGATACGCAAGATTAAACGTAATCCAGAGTTACGAGAAACCATTACTTTTATGTTTGACGATGTAGACCTCCGCAAGAAATTCACCAGCCCTATGTTCTATTTGAGGGTGCTGTTTAAGTAAAATAGATAAATCAGGCTCACGTAGATCTAGTTAACCAAGAAACAATCTGGGATCTTCCTCAAGCTAAATTGTCGCTACTTAAGTCTACAACTGCTTTATCACATCCAGCGGACCACTGCAATATACAGCGTGACATGTTCTGCACGCCTCAATACTTGCGTCATAATAATACTGCTGTGAGTCTTGTCGTTCTATCCCTCGGAGTGCTTGGGCATATAAGGGTGCCATACCTTGAAAAGCAGCTTCTTCGTGCTCTCCACGTGTAGCGGTTTGCTTGGCTAAATCGTAGAAATTTTGAGGTACAGACTCTATGGTATCGCCTGCGGCTAATGTAGCTTTGGCTTCTTTACTCCATACCACCATTTCACGCATCATAGCACTCAGCTCAGATGCCTCATACATATCCGCCTGCTCATTACTGCCTGCTTGTCCGCAGGCTAGTGCTAATATGCTAATGGTTATAGCTACGAAGTATTTCATGGGTTTTTATATGTAGGTGACTAGATATTATTTCATCACTACACCTTCAGCCATAAAGGTAAGTTTCACCTCTGGCTCAGTGATAGCAGCAATTTCTTCTTCACTTGCCTCGGCATCTTTGGCGTACTCTATTCTATCTTTTACCGATACGGTATCTAAGTATGCCCACCCTTTTATAATGGCATCGTGCTCGGCACTGTTTTTAGGAACGAAAAAACCGTAGTCTCTGAATTTCACAAACATTTCCGTACCCGCTACATCCATACTCATCCAGCATCCTTTGGCTTGACAAGCAGCTTTTACATTTCCAGCTACGGTAGTGTATAATGAATCTTTGCCTGCTAGTTGCTCCATCAATTGCTCCCCTGTTATGGCCTCAGTGGCATCCCACTCGGTATCGCCGTAGTTGCCGGCTACGGTTGGTGCATTGGTACAACTTGCGAATAGAGCTATGGTGATTATAAGTGCGAATATTTTTTTCATGTATGTATTGGTTTGAATTGCTGCAAATGTATTTGTTCTGTACAAAAAGTGTACTCGGAGGCTTGGTTACTTGCTACGATGATGAGCTGATGCTGGCATAAGTCATTTATTGAAGTCAAGTACCACTGGGTATTGGCCTCGTCAAAATTGGTACACGGCTCATCGAGCAATAGGCCCGGTGTCTCGGTATACAAGGCGAGTGATAATTTTACTTTATTTTTTAACCCTGAGGAAAGCTCACTGTATTTTTTTTCTAAAAACGGAGTGAGGTTAGAACGTTGCCATTGTTCTGCTATAGGAATTTTTTTTTCTTTGAACTGAAAGTGCAACTCAAATAATTCACGCACCGTAAAGTCATCGAGCAGGTGCATCTCAGGACTACAGAAACTGAATAATTGTTCGATGGGTTTTTGGACGTTGTACGTGACTTCGCCCTTAGTGT
>JABIUV010000026.1 GCA_018700895.1 Bacteroidota bacterium | reverse complement strand
TCTAATATGGTCATAAATAAACCTTCTGTTTTCTTGGAAGAGTAGATGGTGCCATTGAGGTAATAACCCGCCATTACTAATTTGCCGTTATCATTGATGATATCCGAAGGAAAGAAGGTCTGCTCATTAGTAAGGGTATACTCTCCTAATGGGTTTCCCATATCATCACAGATATTCAATTTAAGCTCATATTCGCTTTTCTTTCGTCCATTATACTCCATGAGATAAACCATTCCTGATGAGGTAGGAAAAATATTTACCAAATTAAATGGTCGTTCTATATTTTGCTTCTCCAATCGCTTGAAAGTAACCGTACCATCCGCGGCAAGGTGTATATACTCAAGACCACGCTCTACGATTATCTGACGTCCGTTCTCATCTACACCATTTTGTGAGTAGTTACGTACCAATACTATATTACCTTTATCGTCTATGGCCGAGGTGTTTATTCTATTGTAATTAAAGCTTTCTGCCGTCTCTATCGTGACATATTCAGGATCTACACCGTCCGCTATCATTACTACGGTAACCTCATTTCTCCCGTTAAAAATTATCGCACTGTTGTTGGCAGATGACTCTACATTAAAAATGCTACTTCCCGTAGGCACTGCAATCTCCTGATTAGCTATTCCTTCAGCCAAAAAATGCAAGGTATACAGTTGCTTTTGGTCCATTGCTCGTACCCCTTCATTAGACAAGGCTGCAGCGTACCTGCCAAAATTATATACCCCAACTACTTGTGCTGGATTTACATATTGCTTTCGCATAGCTTCTTGGGCTATTGCTGTCAAAGCACACACTAACAAAAGTGCTGTTGTTAAAATATTCTTCATGATTTTATTCTGAAATTTAGAGGTTAATTTTTGCAAGATTTAAGGTATTGGTCACATTATCATACTGATACAAAGTAAAGGCACCTTTGTGTGAAAGGACTCCCTCTGTAGCGTAGTACTTGGGTAATGAAGTGCCACCAAAACTGGCATTGTATGACTTACGCTGTGGGCTCACTTTAAACTCATCACTAATAGGCTTACCCCAAAATGTTCGTTTGTTGAGTTCTTCTTTGCCCTTGCTAATGTCTATGAGCGTTAAGTAATTATGCATTTGACCGTAACCGCGACTCAATATTTCACCATCATACATTCCTTGGTAGCTAAACAGTCCATTGTGAGCCATAGTAGTTCTCGCCGAGCTAGCGTTACCAAAACTCCCTAGTTCAAATTCTATAACACGCGTTTGTTTCCATACACGTGTGGGGTTAGTAAGTGGAGCGGCTAGGTCTAGCAGGTAGTAATCCATCAGTTCCATTTGTGTGTAATAAGTATTCGTGCCAGGGTTGCCTGGCGTACTCGATGGTACATTTTTAGTTCTGTCTTTGGACAAGTAACTCTCACATACGAGGTAGTCTTTGCCATCCAACTTCACCACCTCGAGGGTATGTAGTGCGGGAGAAATTTCTTTGTATACGGGTGTTCCGTCTGCACGTTTATCTCCTACTAGTGCCTGCAATTCTGCAAAACTCACTTCTGTTTCACTTTTAATAGCTCCAGAGTTAGCATCCAGAACCATAACATTCATTCCTGTTGGGATACCTTTGAACATCTCTGTACTCGTAGACCCATAATCAGATAAATACAGTAAGTATCCGTTATCTAGGTACTCAAACTTATACGCCGAAAGGTTTCCGCCTTTTTTGTCAATATCTACATTGGCCTTTAGTTCACCTGCGGCTGATATCAGATACATCCCTATATCGTAGGTGTTTCCTTTCTTGTAAACAATCGCGACATCTCCAGCTTTATTTACTGCTACTTCATCTGTTCGAAGTTTACTTTTTTCGGTAATATCTTCATACTTCCAAGCTTCTTCAAAAGAAGGTGAATAGTGTATGACCCTAAGCCCTGCTCCTACTTTCTTAATTTTCACATTCATTACCACCGTAAGTCCTTGATCAGAAATATAGTTTACTTGTGTCTGCACCTTATCCATTAGCGTTATGGTATGGCGAGCAACTTCTTTTCCAGTGGCATCTATGACTACAAACTCGCCTGTACTCATTTCAAAAACGGTGTTTCCTCCCATTTGACCTACCTGTACAATGCTAGGTCTGCGTTTTGCCTGAAACGTTATTCGGTTTAACTCTCCACCTTCGTGATTAAAAATAACTAACTCACTCTGGTCATACGTACCTTTTATCAGGGTCATTGTGAAGAGGAAATTGTCTGTGGATTGTATCGATTCAAAGTAATCGTACTCCATCGTTTTGTCATAGGTGATTTGGGCAAGCGAAGCGAAAGAACCGCAGAGCATCACCGTAGCTATGAGGTATATCTTATAAACTTTACTGCTGGTTAACTTATTCAACATATTGGCACAAACTTAATCTCAAGATTGAGACTAACTCCAAGTGCTAAGGAGAATATTCATAAAAGTCAATTTATTTAGAATCAGTGTGGTGATATTCCAACTAATGTTCTTTTTCCTGCTTATATCGCAAATTTCTTTTGAAGACCTTCCAAGTCCGCCACGACCTTATCGTTGAGAGGAATACCATTTGCGGTGCGATGGACTTCCGTTATGTATTCCTTTTCACCAGGCACGAAAACCTTTTGATTGGCATCTATCCGCTTTGCAGATTTAAAACTCTGAATCCAGTGGTCCATACTCGCTTTAAATTCGCTTGCTGGTCTAAACCCTTCTATCTCCATTGCTCCTACGAAGTGACCTAAGCCTTTACCCGGCAAATCTGGCAAAAGAGGAAGATATGGCACAAAAGGCGGCACCCATTTACCATAATTAGCACCCGATAATACGCCTGTAAGCACATCAACCAATCCGCCAAGGGCGTACCCCTTATGACTACTTAGCTCTTCTAAACTGCCGAGAGGCGTAAGCATCCCACCGTCTTTTAGCTCGTCTACATTTTGGCTCACGTTACCGTGCTTATCTACCATCCACCCCTTTGGAATTTCTTTATTTTCTCTTCGTGCTATTTCTATTTTGCCTCTGGCTACCGATGCTGTAGCTAGATCGATTACCAAAGGATTTTCTTCGGATGTAGGAAAAGCGTATGCAACAGGATTAGTGCCGAGCATTGCTTCTTTACTATGCGTAGGTGGTATAAAAGGAGTTGCATTGGTCATTGCCATACCTATCATATCATGAGGCAATGCCATCATAGCATGATATCCCGCTATACCAAAATGATTACTATTACGTATGGCTCCCCACCCGGAGCCATAATGCTCCGCTCGGGCTATCGCAATACGCATAGCTTCAGGAGCTACTACTAAGCCTAGTCCGCTGTCTCCGTCTATGGTAAATGTAGACTTATGCTCTCTTACAAGTTTAATATCGGGATTCATATTGATACGTCCCGCTTCCCATAGGGCCACATAACCCACCAAGCGAGAAACACCGTGACTGTCTATACCACGCATATCTGCACTTATAAGCACATCTGTAGCTTGCTGAGCGTGGTCGTTGTTAGCACCCATGGCTCTGAAAACGTCTAAACTTATCTGAGTTAATTCTTTCTGAGTATAAACCTGCATTGTGTGGCAAAATTGCATTTTTTTTTGACGTGGTAACAGCTTGATATTAAATTGTTTGGAAATGCTTTGTCGTGATTTTATAATATTTTTATAAACCAATGCAACATATTTGCACGGCAACGAGTCTCTCCATTGAACCACGAACAAGACAATACCAAAGCAAACCAATTGAATGAAACTGAAATCATTAAAGGGTGTATCAGAAATGATGTGCATTGTCAAAAATTATTGTATGAGAAATACGCGTCTAAAATGATGGGTGTAAGTATGCGATATTGCAATAGCAAGATGGAGGCAGAAGATGTGCTCCAAGATGCTTTTATAAAAGTTTTTAATAAAATAAAAACCTTCAAAAATCAGGGCTCTTTTGAAGGATGGATTCGAAAAATAGTGGTATTCACAGCATTAAAAAGTAATGATAAACGTATTCGCAAGTTTGAACCCGGCAGTCTTGACACTACTCCCGAGCAGGGTTTTGATTCTTCTATCATTAGTAATATGGAGGCTAATAGCTTACTCACTGTAATCCAAGAATTGCCAGAAGGTTACAAAGCAGTATTCAACCTATATGCCATAGAAGGATACAGCCACAAGGAAATAGGTGAAATGCTAGAAATTACAGATGTCACCAGCCGAACACAATACAGTAGAGCCAAACAAAGTTTAATGAAATTACTTGCCAAGTACGGCATACAACGTATATGAAAAACAAGATAGAAAATATCTTCAAAGAGAAATTTGATAGGTTCGAGACTACGCCAAGTGCGGGACTCTTTGATGCTATCCAAGCTAAGCGTGCCAAAAAGAAAAGAGCTATATGGCTTTGGGCAGGGGCAGCTCTGTTGGTTTGTGTGGGCTCACTGGCCACCATAAGCCTGAGCCATACGAAGCAAGACTTGGCTGTTGAGTCACAAAACACAACTAGTATTTACGATAGAGTAGATATTCCTCAAGAATCGAAACAACCAAAAGAAGTCGACAACTCTGACAAGTCTATGATGAGTGCAGTTGAGAATGAAAACGACGGCACATCTGCTATTAAAAAATCTTCGCAAAAAAGGCAAAACCTCGATGTGGAAGGACCGCAAGAATCTAACTACACTCCATTAGCTAACCGCAATCTGAAATCGATTAAAGGTGTAATTGAACAACCACCAAAATCAGACCAGGGGCAAGGCAATAAATCAAATGATTGGGCCTCCTTATTTGCCAACATAACCGCAAATGGAAAATTAAACGATAAAGATAAGGCCACTCTTTACCTTGGCAATAAGCAAAAAACAGTAGACAAGGATTTTGATATCAGCACATTCCAAAATGGCTCTGACGAGAAAACTGAGAAACAGAAGAATTTGAGCCTAGACGTCCCACAAAAATCTGAACCTAACACTTCAGACGAACAAAACAACACAGATCCAAATACCGAAGGAGCTAACTCTCCGCTACCCACGAGTAAATTAGTAGCCCTAAGTAAATGGAGAATACAAGCAAGTGCAGGATTGGGCTATGCATCTAGAGTGATACAAGCTTCAGATGCTGACTATATCTCTGCTCGAAACGGAACAGAATCACCTCAACTCTCCAACCAGATTAATCTGATCGGCATCTATCAATTTTCGCCCAAGTGGAACGTGCAAACGGGCTTAAATTTCACTCAACGAAAAGAAATGATGTCGCATAGTGAAACAGTATACACCATAGAGATGAAAGAAGTTTCTTATCAAGAAGTGGTGATACACCCTGTATTAGGTACAATAGAGCGAACCTATACCGAAACTATTCCAGATACTACGGCTGTAGTGACCAACGCAACTTCGACTATCAACACCTTTACATCTTACAATGTACCGCTAGTAGCTGAACGACTATTGGTCAATAAAAATGATTGGAATCTACTTGCTAAAGCAGGTGTGTTAGTAAGCATAAATAACGTACAAAACGGCCAATTGCTTAAGCCTAATAATACGTTAACCAATTATGCTAATTTACCTAGCAGATCTCTCGGAGTCAATAATCTTCTCTTTGGATTAGGAGCACAGTACCGTATTACACCTCGCGTATCCATTCTCGCCTATCCACAAGGTTATGTGCAGCTCAATTCTGCACTGAGAGATAATACAGAATTTTCTCAAAAAGATTGGGGAATATTTACCAACATAGCATTGAGAATTGGCCTATAATGAGACTTAAGATACTCTGTTTTCCGATATTTATATGTGTAGGTTCCTTAATCGCACAAACGGACTTTGCCACATTAGGCAAGACAGTAAACTTGCGTATAAACTACAACGGCACCTTAGGTATAAATGTAAATGACTTATCGCCCCAGTCTAGCGTAACGAATAATGACAACAACCATTTTCTCAGGCAAGCAGGTTTATACATCGTAGCCCAAGACCAAAACGGGTTATATCATTCGGCGGTGCAGCGTTTGAGTAGTGTAGGCTCATTTGATTTTTGGGGAGGACCTATCGACACGTTAACTGGCCAAACAGACAATTCCGATAGCTGGAAAAACGTATGGACTGTCACACAAGATCAAATCAAAGAGCACCGCAATAATTTGAGGAATCCCGATTATCAAATCCCAACGAGTATTGCGGAATGGCCTGCCAACGGAAATGGAGGATTCGCTACGTACCTTGCCCCATTTATAGACGCCAATAACGATGGAATATACGATGCCACGCTAGGGGACTATCCAGCCATAAAAGGCACAAAATCAGCTTACTGCGTTTTTAATGATAAGGCTGAGGAGCATAGGGCCTCATTTGGCTTGGAGCTAGGAATTGAGGTTCAATTTATGGCTTATGTATTAGAAAATAATGATGCCGTATACCTAGAATACTTCATCATAAATAGAGGCATAAACGATTACCCAAAAATCAATATTGGTTTTTTTTTAGATGGTGAATGCGGCAACCCAAATGATAATTATGCCGGGACGCTAGAACTATTTCCCCAGAGTATCTTCATCTACAACGGAGATGATTTTGATGACGATCATTTTGGGAATAAGCTACCCTTTGTCTCTGCCACATTTCTGAACGAAAACCTTACCAAAAGTATCGCTTTTGACAATACTAACAACGTAAACGGCACTCCAACAACCGCCGACGAATTTATACAACTAGGACTTGGCAATTGGAAAAACGGCCAACTTTTACAGCAAGGTGGAGACGGCGTAATACCTACGCAACCCGCTAATTATATATTTGCTCAAAGCCCGGAAAACGGGATGAATTGGCAAGAAATCCCTGCAAATAGTTCACCTGGGAAACGTACGATAATAGGGATTAATGAACATAATGACTTTAAGGCAAAAGACCACATAAAGCTAGATTTAGCTCTAAATTTTGGTACGCTGACGAGTGATGATAATCACATTCAAAAAATCGCCTCCATGGCAAAAGAAAGTGCATTGGATTATCGTTTAGTAACAAGTGATAAAGAAATGAAAAAGGACGAGAGTTTTAACGTTTATCCAAACCCCGTTACTACGTCATTTTTCACCTTAACTTCTTTACATAAATTTGATTTGCAAATAATTAACAACCAGGGAGTTATGGTATACAAAGAAAATAATTTAGAAAAAGGCACCACGAGGTGCAACATAAACTTGGCTACGGGGGTCTATTACCTAAAGCTGAATACCCAATACGACTTGTATACCAAAAAAATATGCGTAATCCGATAATCGAACCCAAAATGATAGGAAAAGAGATGAAAAAATTATACCTTGCCACGGCAAATATTTATATGAAGTTAGAAAGCAGTAATAATATGTTTAAACTATTGAAAAAGAGTGCATTGGCACTTCTATTTGTAATTCCGCTAGTGTTCTCAGGACAAAAAGCAAAAGCTAGTCATATGATGGGTTCTGATATCACCTACCGTTGTATCGACACCTTGAAGTTTGAAGTTACTTTAAAATGGTACAGAGACTGTAGAGGTATCTCATTGAACAATGCAGGTACTATGACCGTGCGATGTAGTAACGGAGCATCACGTAACGTTACACTGTCCTTAGTAGGTATCAGAGAAATTACACCACTTTGTGCTACGGAGCCCTCGCGATGCAGCCCATCCAACACTACAGGTACTGGAGAAGGTGTAGAAGAGCACACCTATAGAGGGATTGTAGATTTTAATGTAGCTCCACTTAGCTCATTAGCAAATTGTACAGGTAGAATCATCTTTGGTGCACAAGTAAATGCACGTAATGGTGCTATTACCACGGGGCCTTCAGGAACACTATATACAGATGCAGAATTAGATATATCAAAAGCACCTTGTAACACCTCACCTGGTCTTACAAGTGAGCCAATAGCTGTACTTTGCTGCGACCAGCCATTCTTCTTCAATAATGGTGCACTTGATACTGCAAATTTCGACTCATTAAGTTACGATTGGGGGCAGCCTCAGAGTGGATATGGGCAACAAACAAGCTACAGTGGTAACTTTGCCTACAACAACCCATTTACGGCTTTCTACCCAAGTCCTGCCCTTACATTCCCTTATAATAATCCAAACCAAAATCCACCTCATGGAGTATACCTTGATCCACTTACTGGTGATATTATTGTTACACCTACCAACTGTCAAGGTGAGGTTACGGTAGCCGTTATTGTGGTAACAGAATGGAGACGAAACGCCGCCGGCGTAATGGAAGATATTGGCAAAACACGAAGAGATTTACAGTTTATTGTAAAACAGTGTCCGGGGAATAAACCGCCAGTCGTTAATGGTCCATACTCACACAACGTTTGTGAGGGTAGTCAATTGTGCTTTAATATTACAACAAATGACTTGCCATTTATCCCACCTCCACCAGCACCTATACCGCCATTAGACACCGTAACATTGGATTGGAACGGAGGTATAGCAGGAGCTACATTTACAATATTAAACCCTACAGCTCGACTAAAAACAGGTAGATTCTGCTGGACTCCACCTATTGGGTCTGCAAGTACACTACCATATACGTTTACAGCAACGGCTCGTGATGATGCTTGTCCATTGAATGCTGTTACTGTGCGTGGTTACCGTATAACAGTTAAGCCTAAAGCATTAGCTGAAATTGACATTGATACAATGGCGTGTGGTATATATCCTATCAAAGCTGTTTTGCCTGATGGATTTAGAGGTACTGCTTCTTACAACTGGTCGTTGTTGGATTCCAATCGAAATTTCATATTCAGTGACAAGTCTGGTTCGTTCCAGTCTACAGGGAATTTCTTAGCGTTTACAGGTTCAGACACGCTAGTTTTTCGACGTGGCGGTAAATACATTATTCAGCTATCGTTAAATAATAACCCGTTAAACTGCCCAAGTACTTTTTATGATACTATTGTCGTACCACCACTACTTGAGGCTGACTTATCTGTAGGTCAAGATACCTTCGTATGTGCGGGGACCGACATTGTATTCAAGCCCACAATCACTAATTACACCCCACCCCTATCCTATCAATGGATTACTATGGGAGTAGAAAATGATGGTACATTCTTAAATAATGTAAGTATAGACCCCGCCAATGATAAAGACACTTTTAAATTGTCTGTTCCTAACGTACAATATGATACAGCCGTAGGACTTATAATAGCAGACGGTTCAGGATGTACAGCCAACGATACAGTACAAGTATTCCTGAAGTCAAACCCGCTAGCAGTTTTACCCCCTGACACGAGGTTGTGTACCTATGAAGAAATTACTGTCGTCCCAAATTTAGATACCGCTTATTGGATTGATCCAGATGGTGTATTAATCAAGCAAGGAGACACTTTATTCAAACAATGGTATGTGAACGGAGGAGTTTCACCTTTTAGCATAGAAGACAGTGTTACTGTGAATATTGCTGGCGAATACATTATCTTTATCAAGGATAGTTTAGATTGTTCTGACCGTGATACTATGTATGTATATGTAAATGATACCGTAGTGGCGGATGCAGGACCAGACCAAACTATTTGTTTGAACGATACATTTACCCTATCTGCCCAAGGAATTGACACTGCCGGAGGCGGAGCCTCTGGAGTATATGTATGGTGGGATGTCACCCCTGGAAATCCAGCAGATATAAGAATTGGCACAGTAACAGATACTTCATTTGTTGCGGTAGACAATAGAGTATATCGTCTTGAACTATACAGAACGCAAGATGGAGTAGAATGTTATGATGACGATACAGTCGTCATAAATGTAGACCAATTGCCCGTCATATCCCTTAGCGGTAAGGACGATGAAATATGTTGTGATGCCGGAGCCATAAACCTTAACACCAAGATAACTGCTCCTACAGGAGGCTCATGGTATAGTTATTTCACTCCTACACTCATAAATAATAGCGAATACAATACCGATATGGCCTGCGGAATGATTGTATCACCAGCAACCAATATAGAAACTTATGCTACCTACATTTATCAAGACCCAAGTACAACTTGTATTAATAAGGACTCGGTTAAGGTTACTGTAAAAGCTTTACCTACACTTATAACTCAACAAAAAGAATACTGTCAAGATATAGGAGAAGTAAGGTTGTCAGGTGCGGCATCTGTATTTGTTAGTCCGAATGCAATAACAGGTACTCCAGAATGGAGATGCCTTGACTCAAATTCAGCGGTGAATAGATTCCAAGCGGATATGCTAAAAGATCGCGGAGTTGCAGGAATTAACGACTATTGGCTAGATGTGAGTGAATCAGCATACACTATTCAAAATGGCAATTCAGACACTATCGTTTTAGAAATTGCATTTAGAAATCAATTTGGATGTAGAAATAAGGATACTGTGAACGTAATCATATCTAAGGTGCCTAAAATCATCTTTAGAGATAGTAGTGATTTATGTATAGACCTAGGAGAGGTCAGACTAAACGAACACTTTGATGTAAACCTAACCACAGGATGGTGGAGCATTGAGAGTGAAGCAGGTTACAGATTACCAGCTGAATTAGGAGGACTTTTAGGTGACACTATTAATACATTAAATAGCACACCTCTTGCCAATGTAAATGCTACTCCGAACAGTTGGTTAGTACAATACGGTGATAGTGCAACGGGTTGTCCTGCATTTAGACAAACTACGTTACGTATTAATCCATTGCCGGTATTGAACCTTACAGATTTACCAGCGAGAATATGTGAAGATCAAGCTAATGTAGACCTGCAAGCAACTCCTGCAGGTGGAACTTGGACATCTTCTGACCCAACTGCACTTGTAGGTGGAAGTCAATTTAGCCCAAGTTCAGCTAGTGTATTTGGACAAGAAATTAAGTTCCTATACAACTATACTGATGGTTTAACAGGCTGTGAGCAAAAAGACTCAATCACTTCTTCAGTAGATTTGTTTCCTACGCTTAATTTACCTACAGATGCAGTTTACTGTAGACAACAAGGACAAATGACTTTGCCATTAACATTAGATATTTCAGCAACCAATGCACAGAGTATATCTTGGATTCCAACGAATGTTTATGGTAATTTAGACAGGATAGCGACTACGCCTATAGATCAGACTACGAATCAAGGGCAAGTAACATTAACCCTGCAAACACAATCAGCAGACACCTTCTTAATAGGTGCAAATGCAGAAGCATTGGGTTCTTGTACAGACGTAAGTGGTCCATTTGAAATCATCGTTAATCCATTGCCAATTGGTCGTATTACAAACACTAACCCAGAAGGTTGTAACCCCGTAATTACAGACTTGGGAATAGAAATAACCAACGATGTAGATGCAAGTCTTGCAACACTTGTTTGGGACTTAGGAGATGGCACAAGTAGCACTGCTGCTAGCATTAATCAGACATACGACGTGTCTGGTCAATACCCAATAACTGTGACGGTTACTTCAGATAAGGATTGTGATAGTACCTTTACATCCAACGTACAAGTAAATCCGATACCAAATGCACGATTTACTCCAAATCCAAATAATTACACCACGGCTGCTTTACCGCGATTTATATTTAACGATGCTAGTGAAGTAGACGATATAAATGGAGCGGAAATAGTACGTCACTCTTGGGACTTTGGTGACGAGTTGCTTGATAGTGACACTTCAAATGAAGTAAGTCCATCATACTACTACTCTACCGATACAGCAACGTATTGTGTCAACCTGCAGGTGATCACCAATCACGGATGCGTGAACGATACTACTGTATGTGTGGTAGTAGGTCCAGACCTAATCGTATTCGTACCTAATGCATTTACACCTAATGAGTCAGGCCCGAGTACAAACGAAGGGTTTAAGGCCATCATTAGTGGTGAGAAAACAATGGAACTTACCATATTCAATCGTTGGGGAGAGATACTTTTCCAATCGGACACGAAAGACGAAGAATGGGATGGAACTTACAAAGGTGAACCTGCACAGCAAGATGTATATGCATACCAACTTAAGGTAACCGCTTTAAATGATGAAGTTTACACTTATACTGGTACCGTAACACTTATTCGCTAACCTTATAATTATCAGAAATAAAAAAAGGAGACTTCGGTTTCCTTTTTTTATTTATTAACTTTGACATCAGACAGCAATGCGATCATTACTCTTATTCTTATCTACTATCACTGCTTTTGCCATGTTTGCCGACCATCTATTGGGCGGTGAGATTACGTATTCGTATATTAATGATCAAAAATATGAAGTAAATGTAACCCTTTACCGTGATTGTGATGAGTGCAAACTTGCAGGACAAGGTGGAGGCACTTCTACTCAAAACTGCTCAGACTTGTCTCAAATTTTTATTCGCACCATTTCAAGTACTTGTAGCAATAAAAACATAGGTGCAATAACACTTACTAAGTCCGGCTATGAAAATATCACAGAAGTATGTAATACAGATAATTCGAGATGCGGCACCAACCCTACAATAAATTACGGGATAGAGGCCCATCACTATAAAGGAACAGTTGACTTTCGAGACTTCACCTCATACAACGGGTGTACATTTCAGTTATACATTCACAAATCAGACCGTACATCAGGCATCACAACAATCAACTCTGAGAGTGAAAATATATACACTTTCGCGTTAATCAATCCTTGGGTAGAAAGTGTAAACTCTCCTAAGTTTGAAGATAATCCCAAAATTATTTTTCACGCTGATCAAGCAACTTATGCCACTACCCATGCAAATGGTAATAATGATGACTCCTTAGTTTATAAATGGGCTGCACCACTTACCGATTATCAAACACCCGTAAACTACAATACCAGCTTCACCGCCTCACGATGGATGACAGCCTACTGCCCAAGTGGCGGCAATTCCTGCTCACCCAATCCCAATGTTACTCCCGCCATAGGACTTTACTTAAATCCGAGTACAGGAGACTATGTAGTCATTCCTACCCAATCGGGCGAAAAAACAGTTAGGGTAATAGAAGTAGAGCAATGGAGATGGCATAATGGTGCGTACTACTTAGCAGGGATGGTAAGACAGGAGTCCGCCGCTATAGTAATATCTGCTCCCGTAAACAATGCTCCTACTCTTACCAGCAACCTTACTTACACAGCTTGTGTAGGTCAGCCATTTAATGCGACCATACCTGTATCGGATGCTCCCACAACACCTCAATCTAGCCAAGACTCTGTCTTCTTAACGTTTGAACATGAAGTTTCCGGCTTATCAGCTACTAATAATACCCCCATCACAGCTCCATATGCCGAAGCTGCACTTGCCTTCACCCCTACAACAAATCAAATAGGCACGCATTACGTCAAAATAATTGCTAGAGACAATCAATGCCCGGTATTTGCACAGACTATACGTACCGTCGTAATCACTGTAGTTCCAAAACCAACGGTAACATTTACTGTAGACGAAGGATTTTGCGGTACGAGTACAATAACATTAACTAGCAACAAAGATCTTACGAGAAACCTCTACGTTAAAAATGAGAATGGTGAAATTTCTAATCACTTAGGGATTAGTTCACCTTATACCTATCAGGAACTCCATGCCGGTAACTATGATTTCAACCTCGTATATACAGATGACCAAGGTTGTACTGACTCTATCTCAACCATCCACACAATAAAAGGAAACAACGATGTACAACGTGCAAGACTTGTAGGAAATCTCACACCATGCGAGAATAGTGAAGAGTCTTACTATCTTACCCATCGTAAACCTATTCATAACGTAAGTTGGCTTTATGACCGATCGTTGGCACTAACCGACTCTGCTAAGTTGCAAATAAATGGGAACAAGCTTATATGGACGTATGACGTCATACAAGAAGGTATTACGTGCCCAATAGACGACAGTACAGTACTAAGTATCGTACCGTCCCCACAACTATTTTTGGCGGATAGCCTCACAAGTTGCTTCGCTTCTATACTTGATTTAAACCAATTAACCCCCTCCCCTTCAGATGGTACTTGGACGTACAATTCCAATCCTATCACCAACGCTTTTGATATTAGTTCTATTACGACAAATACCGACACTACCCTGCCCATCACCTATTCTTACACCGACGAGGCATCTGGTTGTACTGCCGATAAAACTATTGCGTATTCGTTGCTAAAATCTCCCGAGATGCAATTACAAAATCAGGTTGTATGTGGCTCAGAGCACATTTACTACTTAAACAATTCCATCATTCAACCCATCTTATTTGCCGATAGAAATATAACATGGACCAGCACCTTACATCAAGAGGCAATTTCCGAGGAATCAAGACCTACTTATGACATCCCAACCCTAGGCGAAGGCGTATACGAAATAATAGCAGCGAATAGTTTGCCAAATGGTTGTGAGACAAAGGATACTGCCACCATAACCGTTACCAAAAACCTTGTCATAGCAATCAATAACAAACGAGAAATATGCCAAAGTAACGACCCCATAAACATTAATGAAACCCTCCAAACCGATGTTTTAGGTGGATTTTGGGATTCGGACATTATAGACCTTACAGATGGGATACAAGCTTATACCAATAAGCACTGTGGCCCTGCTAACTTTAGGTACGTATATGACAGAAACAATTGCTACGCCACCAAAGAGGTTACATTAGACTTTGTATGTGCACCTGCATTTGATTTCCAATTACCCGATAGCATTTGTATAGATGCTGCACCTATTACTCTTTCGCAAGATTATGACTGGGCTAATGATGACATGCCTCTATCTACCCATCTAGATCCGACCAAGCATAGTACTGGACAGCACTCCATAACAGCTAGTATAAACACAAGCACATGTACTTTTGACACTGCTTACACAATCACATTATTGGAACCAGTAAAACTAAATCTACACGCAGATCAAAGTACACTGTGCGAAGGAGATACACTTATACTTGGTATTAAACAATCCGACTACGCAACCACGATTATCACTGCGTGCAATGGTAGCTATCCCACTAATAAAATTTTCAAATACGTTCCTATGCTATGTGATTTGGACAGACAAAAAATTGAGCTGCAAGCCACAACAAGCAGCACCGCACATTGCCCAACCTATACCGCAACATACGAACTTCCTTACTTCGCGAAACCCACGATACAATTACCACCTGTAATTACTGGTTGCGAGCCATTTAGCCTTACATCTGCCGCATTACCCAAAGATGTCATATTTGAAATTTCAAACAATATTTGGAATATAAATGGAACAAATTCTGAACTAGCCAACGTATACTTAGAGGAAGGCACGTATCAGCTAAACGCTATCAAGGAGAGTGCCGAAGGATGTATCAATCATCTAGAACTATTGGATTATCTACGTATAAACCCTAAGCCAGAAGCATCTTTTGAAATGAATAATAAGAATAGATTAACCCTATCCAAACGAGACATATCTTTGTACAACTACTCGAGTATAAGTCGTGGTTCTTTCAACTCCATCTGGCAGCTCGCCAAGCTAGGTGAAATAGCTACATTCAGCACAGATAATAGTCCTATATACACGTTGCCTGCAGATACAGGCAACTTTAGCATTGTCCTTACGATACAAAGTGATGCAAACTGTCGCGATACCGTAAGTCATAACGTACTTGTAGTTCCCGACATCATCGCATTCATTCCAAGTGCATTCACACCAGATAATAAAGGCCCCAAGGAAAATTCTGTATTCAGAGTAACGAGCGATCACGCTCAAGAATACGCCATTGACATTGTCAATAGATGGGGTCAGAAAGTATATAGCTCCGAAAACATAGCGGAGGTATGGGATGGTACGTTTAACGGTCAGTTTTGCCAGAATGGAGTATACGTGTATGCTATCAAGCTTATAAATAAAGCAGGCAAAGAATACACCTATCAAGGTACCGTGCACCTTATTCGGTAATCACTCAAAAACTATCGGTTACAAGTCCAAGTGTTTTATGGATTATAAGTAACTTCGTAGTACCGAAAAGAGCTTTATAAGTGAAACTGGAGAACACCGCAGAAAACAGAGAAATTGCTAATAGATATCGCCAATTACTGAAGGTATCTAAATGGTCTCGCGAAAAAGGCGATGTACAGATCATACGCAAAGCTTTTGTGATGGCTGTAGATGCCCATAGCTCTATGCGTCGCAAATCTGGTGAGCCATACATATACCACCCCATTGCTGTTGCCCGCATAGTAGCCGAAGAAATAGGACTAGGCACCACCGCGATAGTCTGTGCTTTGCTCCACGATGTAGTAGAAGATACAGACATTACACTCGAAGAAATACAGCAAGCCTTTGATCCTAAAGTTGCTAATATAATTGATGGGCTTACCAAGATATCAGGAGTGTATGACACCAGTTCTCCACAAGCCGAAAATTTTAGAAAAATGCTGCTTACCATGGCAGATGATGTACGCGTAATCCTCATAAAGTTATGTGACCGACTTCACAATATGCGCACCCTCGAACATATGAGCGACCGTGGCCAGCTAAAAATAGCATCTGAAACAAGTTTTATCTATGCTCCCCTAGCTCACCGCTTAGGTTTGTATGCAATTAAAACGGAGTTAGAAGACCTCTCTTTAAAATATACACAACCCGCTCTTTATCAAGATTTAAAATACAAACTAAACGCCTCCAAAGAGCAACGTAACAGATACATACGCTCATTTATAAAACCCATTAAGGTAGAACTGGACGAGCTTGGCGCAGACTATGAGATTAAGGGAAGACCCAAGTCCATACATAGCATCTACACCAAGATGGTGAATAAGAAACTCGAATTTGAAGACGTATACGACTTATTTGCAATCCGAATTATCTTAGACAGTGAACCCGAAGATGAAAAAATGGATTGCTGGAACGTTTACTCCATCATCACGAGTATTTTCAAGCCGAATCCAGAGCGAATGCGAGACTGGATAAGCATCCCAAAAAGTAATGGGTACGAAAGTCTGCACTCCACCGTAATGGGGCCAAAGGGACAATGGGTAGAAGTACAAATACGAAGTACTCGGATGGATGCCATAGCCGAAAAAGGTTACGCCGCCCACTGGAAATATAAAGACAAGAAGAATGCCAACTCTAGCAATAATCTAGATAATTGGCTTACGCAAATACGCGAGATACTAGAAGACCAAGACGGGACAGCACTCGACTTCCTAGACGAGTTCAAAATGAACCTCTACGCCAAGGAAGTATTTGCATTTACCCCAAAAGGAATGCTTCGCAAGTTGCCTAAAGGTGCAACAGCATTAGATTTTGCCTTTGACATACACTCAGAAGTGGGAGCCAAATGTCTGGGAGCTAAGGTAAATGGCAAGTTAGTCCCATTGAGTTATGAAATAAAAAATGGCGACCAAATAGAAATACTCACTAGTGCCAAACAAAAACCCAATAAAGATTGGCTCAATTTTGTAAAAACATCTAAGGCTAAAAACAAGATAAAACAAAGTCTCAAGGATGAAAAACGAGTAGTTGCTGCCCTAGGCAAAGAAGCATTAGGCCGCAAGATGAAAAATACCGGTTTCCCCTATACGGTAGATAATCTCAACAAACTGGTAGCGTTTTTCAAAACAGAAGATGAACTAGAGCTTACTTACCAAATAGGTGCCGGTACGCTGGATAAGGAAAAAATAAAACTATCTGAAATACTGGTAGAAACCACCAAGGTACACAAGCCAGGTACAGAACGATTAGACCCCAGCAAGCTCACGTCCAAAACATCGAGAGAGTTACTCCTAGGCGATGCTACTATTGATATGGACTACACCTTTGCCAATTGTTGTAATCCCATTCCTGGTGATCAGGTAGTAGGTTTTATCACCGTAGGTGGAGAAGTAAAAATACATCAAACGGCGTGCAAAAATGCTCAAAATCTCATGTCGAAATATGGCTATCGCATCATAAAAGCACGATGGGCCGGCCAAGGTAATATTGAAGAAGAATTTGAGGCTGCACTCGAAATTAGAGGGATAGATTCACTAGGCTTAGTAGGTAAAGTTACTGACATTGTATCCAAACAGTTGAAAGTAAACATGAAATCAATCAGTTTTGAATCCTTGGACGGGACGTTCCTGGGCAAATTAATGCTGCAGGTAACTGATAAACAACACCTTGAGCAATTAATGGAGGAACTGAAAGGAATAGACGAGTATATAAAAGTAAAACGAATAGACCTGGAGAACATCCCAAAACTAACAAGTTAAGCATGGATAACGCAAAAGATATAAAAGAAGATGTAAAAAATCTATTTACAGCTTACCTCGAAAAAAAAGGTCAGCGTAAGACCCCCGAGCGTTATGCTATTTTGGATGAAATATATAGCAACAAGAAGCACTTTGATGTGGATACGCTATACATCCAAATGAAAAACCGCAACTACCATGTAAGTAGAGCCACGGTGTACAATACACTCGATTTGCTTCAGGAATGCGGACTAGTAATCAAGCATCAGTTTGGGCAGAATATGGCTCAATTTGAGCAAGCATACGGGTACAAGCAGCACGACCATATCATTTGCAACACCTGCGGAAAAGTAATGGAATTTTGCGACCCGAGAATACAACAAATTGCTTCCAAAATGGCAGAATTGCTCAATTTTGAAGTATCAAGACATTCACTGAATTTGTACGGGAACCCGCTGGTAGATGACCTCGGGTTGTGCCTAAATTGTGACAATCAAGTAAAAGTAGTAGATATAAAATAGATGGTAGACGTATTATTAGGCCTACAGTGGGGAGACGAAGGAAAAGGAAAAATTGCCGATTACCTTACTCCAAAGTATGATGTAGTAGCTCGTTTTCAAGGAGGTCCTAATGCAGGGCACTCTTTAGAATTTAACGGACAAAAACACGTACTCAACACCATACCTTCGGGGATATTCCACGATGGATGTGTAAACATAATTGGTAACGGGGTAGTGATAGATCCTGTACGATTTATGGAGGAGATAGATCGTACAGCGGCAGCTGGAGCTAATGTGAAGGAAAACCTTCGCATCTCTTACAAAGCTCATATCATTATGCCTACGCACAAGATACTGGATGCCGCCAGTGAGTGGAGCAAAGGTGATAAGAAGATAGGCAGTACCCTGCGAGGTATCGGACCTACTTATCGCGAAAAAATAGGTCGCGGCGGATTACGTATTGGCGAGCTGTTTGCTCCTGGTTTTGATAAAAACTATCACGAGAAAAAGAAACGATCACTTCAACTCGTAGAGCAATTTGGCTTTACCGATTTTGACCTCGATGCTATGGAAGAAGAATTCTTCACGGCAGTAGAACGATTGCGTGAGTACCAATTTGTTAATAGTGAGTACCTGGTAAATGAGCACATCACTAATGGAAGTTATATCCTAGCCGAAGGAGCACAAGGGAGTATGCTCGATATAGACTTCGGGTCATATCCATTCGTCACCAGTAGTAATACTACCGTAGGAGGTGTATCTACAGGACTAGGAATAGCTCCTAAGCATATCCATAAAGTAAAAGGAATTTTCAAAGCGTACTGTACACGAGTAGGCAGTGGGCCATTCCCATCGGAATTAGATAATGAAATGGGTGAGCATATCCGTACGATGGGCAATGAGTTTGGAGCTACTACAGGCCGACCGCGTAGAACTGGCTGGCTAGACCTCGTAGCACTCAAATATGCCATCATGCTAAGCGGTGTAGACGAACTCTGTATGATGAAAGCTGATTGCCTAAGTGGTATAGATGAAATAATGGTAGGCACGAGCTATAAAGGCGACCGTATGGAAACCAACGAAGTACCATTTGATTTGAATGCCGACAATTTCAAATCAGTATACGAAGCACACCCAGGATGGCAAGAGGACATCACGCAAATCAAAAATCACGATGAACTCCCACAGACCTTCCAAAACTACATAGCCAATATAGAGAAGCAGATAGCTACGCCTATCAGCATCATCTCTGTAGGGCCAGGTAGGGACCAGACGATTATCAAATAGACCTATATACTGGTGTTGGCAAACCATTTTTTTAAAACAAAAACAATGAACGCATACATATTCCCTGGACAAGGAGCTCAATTCGTAGGAATGGGCAAAGAATTATACGATAACAATGAAGAGGCAAAGACCTTATTCGAAAAAGCCAATGACATCCTCGGATTTAGAATCACCGACGAAATGTTTGTAGGCACAGACGAAGGCCTAAAGCAAACCAATATCACACAGCCTGCCGTTTTTCTGCATTCTGTGGTATTAGCCAAAACATTGGCCGATTTCAAACCAGAGATGGTGGCAGGACATAGTCTCGGTGAGATATCTGCTCTCGTAGCTAGTGATTGCCTTTCATTTGAGGATGGATTGAAACTGGTATCAATACGTGCTAATGCTATGCAAAAAGCCTGTGAGATAAACCCAAGCACAATGGCGGCTATCATCGGACTAGATGATGCTGTGGTAGAAGAGGTATGTGCGAGCGTAGACGAAGTGGTAGTAGCGGCTAACTACAATTGCCCAGGCCAACTTGTAATATCAGGAAGTAATGCTGGCATAGACCAAGCGTGTGAGATGCTTACCGAAAAAGGTGCCCGCAGAGCATTGAAACTGCCTGTAGGTGGAGCTTTTCACTCACCGCTGATGCAACCTGCTCGCGAAGAACTAGCCAAAGCGATAGAGGAAGCAACATTTAACACACCATCGTGCCCCGTATATCAAAATGTAAGTACGCAAGGAGAAACTGACCCTGCTACTATAAAGGCTAACCTCATAGCCCAGTTGACTAGCTCTGTGAAGTGGACACAGTCTGTGCAAAATATGATAGCCGACGGAGCTACGAGCTTCACCGAAGTAGGTCCAGGCAAAGCACTGCAAGGAATGCTTGCTAAAATAGATAGATCAGTAGAGCGAGCAGGCATCAGCTAGTCAAAACCTAAGTTGGTATTTCTCATCTGAATAACCACGTATCGGATAATCAAACGCTTCTTTTCTTTTTCTTTAAATACCATATAGCACTTGCTATTTTCAGCAGCAATACGCTAGTCGAGAAACAAGGTGGATTATAATTTTCTGTTTCTCCTCTCCTACGATCATAGCACCAACTAATGTTCATTTTTTTGATGAAAATATTGCATTTTTATTAAACAAATTCAGAATATAAGTAGTCTAAATAACTTATTTAACCCATTGTTTTTATGGAGATTAAGTCCTATAACTATATCAAAAATATACTTATAGTGATTTTTACTATAAGTTTCTATATCTTCGCCATCAACAAATCGTTAAATTATGATTAAACATATTCTCTCAACGGTCATTGTAGCGTGTATTTGCACTCTTGCAGTAGCACAGACCACCATCAACGGAACTGTAACAGACAGTCTCAACCAACCCATCATTGGAGCAGCTGTCGTAGAAAAGGGTGCATCTAATGGTAGAATAACCGACGAAAATGGAGCGTTTTCTCTCCCTGTAGAAAACCCCAAAACTACGGTACTCGTAGTAACATACTCGGGTTACAAGAAACGCGAACTCGCTGTATTAGGCAAAACAACCGTAAAGATCAAACTTAGTGAAAACTCAGTAGGTATCAGTGAGGTTATGGTAGTAGGTTATGGTACATCTACCAAAAAAGAATTTACCGGAGCTAGTAGTAATGTGGCAGGTAAAGACCTCGAAAAATTAAACATTCCGCGTGTAGACCAAGCTCTACAAGGCAAGGTAGCCGGTGTAACGATTAATACCAACTCTGGTTCGCCAGGGGGAGGATCAAGTATTCGTATTCGTGGTTTATCAACCTTTGGAGACAATGACCCACTTATACTTGTAGACGGGGTTGTATATGACTCAGAAGGTCTGAATGCCTTGAATCCAAATGACATAGAAACGGTGAACGTGCTGAAAGATGCTACCGCTGGTATATACGGTGTAAGAGCAGCCAATGGAGTGATCCTTATCACTACTAAGCAAGGTAGAGCCAATACAAAACCAAAAATAGAATTGAGCACCTATTATGGTGTGCAATCTACCGCTAAGCGATTAGACCTTCTCAATGCCTCGGAGTATGCCGTTCTAAAGAATGAAATGTTTGCCAATGGTAATGACGCCATTCCTTTTGCCAACACAGCTTTGGGAGAAGGCACGGATTGGCAAGATGCTGTTTTTCAGGATGCAAATATGCAGAGTTATAATGTCACTATAAGTGGCGGTAGCGACAAAACTACCTACTCTATTGGGGGCAGTTATTTCAGCCAAGATGGTATAGTAGGTGGAGACAAAGCCAACTTTACAAGAATGAACGCTCGTGTGAATCTGAACACGGAGATGAGCAAACGTATGCGACTTAGTAGTGTATTCTTATATACCAACGAAGAGCGTGATGTCTTGCCTGAGAATGGCATAGGGTCAGTATTGTATAACACTATCAATGCATTCCCTACCGACCCCGTACAAGAAGCTAGCGGACAATACTCTTATCTGGAAGAGGTAAGTGATATCATCAACCCAATAGCACAAATGCAAAACATCTACAATACCAGCTTCGTAGACAAGTTTGTAGGTAAAGAAGAAATAGCTTTTGACATCCTTGATAACCTTACATTTACGAACAGATTTAATTACAACTTTGCACTGGTAGACCAAAAAGTATTCTCTCCACTCGTATGGTACGGTCCAGGTAAAGCACAAAACACTGCACTTAACGCAGACTTAGACCCTACACAAGCAGAGATTGCTCCCGGGACCACCATAGATAGAGGAGCTAGTGTATACGAGGCAAGAGCCACTTATAGCGATATCAACTTTGAGAGTTTTGTTAATCACGAATATGCTTTTGGTGAAGTGCACAACTTAAAAACTACGGCTGGTATTTCTATCTTCAGTAGAAACGGACAAGGCTTGGGTGGAACAGCATTCAACATCCCTAATAACAGTATAGATTATGCCGATATTTCGGCCAATTTAGCACCAGGTGGTTTTTTGAATAATACCAACTCATTTCAGTTCCAAGAGCGACTATTATCTACCTTCATAAGAACGCAATACCGTTACTCAACCAAGTATAATGGCTCTGTGATACTACGTAGAGATGGTTCATCTAAATTTGGACCGAATAGCCGCTATGGTTTATTCCCTACCGTATCTGGTAGCTGGATGCTGTCAGAAGAGGATTTTTTCAACTGGGATAGAGCTTCTTATGTGAAAATGAGAGTAAGCTATGGTATTAGCGGTAATGACCAGATACCCAACTTTGCATACCGCGGATTGCTTACCGGTGAAGGAGATTATGTTTTTGACGATATAATCACCAAAGGTGCAGCCATAGGTAGAGCGGGTAATCCCGATTTGAAATGGGAAACTACACGTCAATTTAATATAGGAACAGATATTAAACTAAAGCGAGGTGTAGACGTAACGGTAAACTACTTTATCAAAAACACAAGAGACCTACTTTTCCAACCTGAAGTTTCCGGTGTATTAGGAACAGCAGGAGCAGGAAGTTTCGCACCTATTATTAATGCAGGTGACGTAAGCAATAAAGGTGTGGAAATAGAGCTTGGATATGTCGCTCCTACACGTAAAGACTTCAATTGGAGCACAAGCTTGAATACTACCTTTATTTGCAACAAGGTAACTGATGTACCAGATGGAGTAGATTTCATACCGGGTGCTAACTTTGGTGTGGGTGGCAACGTGGCAACTCGTTTCCAAGAAGGGTACGCCATAGGTTACTTCATAGGATATGAGACTGACGGAATATTCCAAAGTCAAGAAGAGATAGATAATGCACCAGTAGTTCAAGATGGTGCTAAGCCTGGTGATTTACGCTTTGTAGACCAAAATGGTGACGGCGTAATCAGTTTTAGCGATGATTCAGACCAAAAAGAATTAGGTAACGCGATACCAACATTCACCTTTGGTTATAATCTAAATATGGACTACAAAGGATTTGATTTCTCAGCGAATCTATACAGTGCTATCGGCCAAGAAATCATACGTAACTACGAGCGTCAGCAACCATATGCTAACCAATTAGGCTACAATATCGACAGATGGAATGGCAGTAACCCTACCAACGAAACACCAAGACTGACTACTGACCTCAACCGTAATACTACCTTCTCAGACTTTTATGTAGAAGATGGTTCTTTCTTGCGATTAAGAAACATACAGCTAGGATACACCTTACCTAAGAACAGGTTGAGCAGATTGAAAATATCAAGCACGCGTATATACGTCGCAGCAAATAATTTATTAACTATCACCAATTATCAAGGATATGATCCAGATCTTGGTTCATTTGGCGGAGCTTTATCTGCAGGTATAGACTACGGTTTCTACCCACAAGCGAGAACTATAATGACTGGACTTTCTATCAAATTTTAATACATAAAATGAAAAAGATAACAATTAGAATATTCGCCATCTTTTGTTTGGCAACCGTACTTTTTACAAGTTGTGAGAAGTTCTTAGATATCAATCCGCTATATACTCAGGATGCTGAAAACTATTTTGAAACACCTGTAGACTATGAGCGTGCACTCACTGGAGCGTATGACTTACTACAATCTTCATTTATCACAGTATGGATCGGTGAAATAGCAAGCGATAATTCCATAGCAGGTGGCGAGAGTGTTTCGGATACCGAAGGATTACACGAGATAGATAACATGACCCACGATGCGGTAAACAATGAATTGCGAAACGTATTCAGATGGAATTATGCCGGCGTTACTCGTGTAAACTACATTATGGAAAACAAAAACAAGCTTGATTTTGAAGGTAAAGACCAAATTATAGCACAAGCACAATTGCTGAGAGCATATTACTACTTTGAGTTGGTAAAATACTTTGGTGATGTACCTTTGGTAATAGACCAACGATTGGGTGCCGATGAGGTTACTGAAATAAGCCGCACGCCACAAGCAGAAGTATACGCTCAGATAGAAAGCGACCTAACTGCCGCAGCCGCAGTATTAGATTGGACCAATCCTGTAAAAGGCAGATTGACAAAAGGAGTTGCACTATCACTGCACGGCAAAGCACTTTTGTACCAAAACAAGTTTGATGAAGCAGCAGTAATCCTAGACCGCGTGATAGACGAAGGACCATATGACCTTATTCCTAATTACGAAGATTTATTCTCTGTCATAAATGAAGGACACGCAGAAACCATATTCGACGTAGAATATAGCGGAGCTGAAGGTGGTAGTTATGGATGTCTAATATGCTTAGAAGGAAATGCTGCTCCCGGTTTTCATGGGATAAGACAATATAACGGTCCAGTATACGGTGACGGCAATAGTTACAATATGCCCACTGAAAAGCTTTACAACTCCTATGCCGCTGGCGATATAAGAAGAGACGCCAGTGTATTAGATATAGACGCGTTCATTGCCGCACAGCCTAACTCTAGCGAAATCACTTATGCTAAAGGTGGAGGTGGTCACTCTGGTTACTACAATAACAAGTATATCAAACGTCAAGGCGAAATAGGTTTACCAGATAATGACTTAACTAGCCCTGTAAATTACAAAGTTATCCGTTTTGCTGATGTACTTTTGATGGCAGCAGAAGCACATAATCGTGCATCTACGCCTAACGACGCAAAAGCACTCGCTTACTTAAAGCGTGTAAGAGACAGAGTAAATATGCCAGAAATCACAAGTGGAGGATCACAACTTACCCAAGACATATGGGATGAGCGATTGCACGAACTAGCGTGCGAAGGGCATCGTTTCTTTGACCTAGTGCGTACAGGACAAGCTGCTACGGAGATAGATGGTTTCCAAACGGGCAAACACGAATTATTCCCGATACCACAAGTTGAGATAGACTTAACAGGTGGGTCGTGGTCACAAAACGCTAATTATTAAGAATCTTAATCAATAAACACAATGAAAAAAACAACATTTTTATTTTTATCACTGGCTCTTATTCTAGGAATATCGAGCTGTAAAGATGATGAAGCTCCATCACTAGGTGAAGCACCAACATCTGCAGATGCTGCATTTACTTATGCTGCAACTGCTGAAAACGCAAACACTATCGACTTCACTGCAACAAACTCTGGATTCACCTATAAATGGGATTTCGGAAATGCTCTATTGGGAGAAGGTATGACTGCACAGTCTAGCTACCCAAACAAAGGTACTTACACAGTTACACTTACAGTTTTCAACTCTGGTGGAAGTGCAAGTAGCTCACAAGACATCGTAATTGCTGAAGACGATATCACCTTATTAGACAACCCACTTTACACTCTGCTTACGGGTGGCATAGCGGGTAGCGGAAGCAAAACTTGGGTTATAGACTCAACTAGAGCTGCACACATGGGCGTAGGCCCTGAGGCAGGTACTTGGCCAGAATGGTGGTCTGCAGATCCATTGAATAAAGCTAACACTGGTTTGTACAGTGATAGATATACATTCAAGCTAAGCGGATTTAAATTTGACCATATAACTAACGGATTAGTATTCCTTAACAACGATCAAATGGCAAACTTCCCAGGTGCTTATGACAATTCAGATGACGCTTCAGCTCCATTTGAGAACCAACTAGATGAAACGTGGACGTTGACAGAAGGCGAAGACACCATGATTAGTATCTCTGGTTCAGCGTTTATTGGTTTCTTCTCAGGCGTAAGAGAATATCGCGTTGAAACTATCAATGAGAATGAATTAACTATAAGCTATACAGATGCTGTAGATGCTACATTAAGATGGTACATCAGACTAGTTCCCGAAGACTTCCCCGTAGATAACGGCGGAGGCGGCGGTGGCGGCGGAGGTGGAAACACCAGTGGACTTGCTTTACCGTTTGATTTTGAAGGAGACGCTATGGAGTGGACTACTTTCGGTGGAAGTACATACGGCATTGTTGCTAATCCAGATATGTCTGGAATCAACACCAGTGCTAATGTTTTAGAGACTGTACACGGAGACCAAACTTGGGCAGGATTATTCGTTGACCTCAAAGATCCTTTGGATTTCACAAATGGATCACCAAATCTTACGGTGAAAGTATGGGCTCCAGCTGCCGGACTTATGCGTATGAAATTAGAAAACATTGATGATACAGGTGAGTTTGTAGAGAAAGATGTTAACGTACCTACGGCTAATACATGGGTAGAAGTTAGTATTGATTTCAGCGATGCTGCGGCTGGCAAATTTGCTAGAGTAGTATTATTCCCTGGATGGGATGTAGCTAATGCTGGCACTTTCTACTTAGATGACATCAAACAAAATTAATTTTTCATAATTATTAACTTAAAGGAGTGTGATACAATTCGCACTCCTTTTTCTATGCTTAACAATACATATCATGAGACTTAAAAATATATCATTACTATTACTTATCTTTATTCTTGGAATTACGGGTTGCGATGATGAACCTGAAAAACCTCAAGTAGGATTACCTGATAGTTTGACGGTACAAATAGAGTATTCAGCTAATGACCCAAGTATTGTTAACGTCACTGCTAAAGCAAATTCAGTCAACTTTTTTACCATCACTTTTTTGGATGGCGACAACACAGAAAGTACAGAAACTCCGTATGGCACCGCCACACATACGTATACCAAATCAGGATTGTATGAAATCAACGTAAAAGCACACGCTCTTGCAACTAATTACATAGAACGAACAGATACTTTTAGGGTATACATAGAAGAGACTAAGACCGAGGACGGTAGGCCGCTTAATGGCTACTCATCTCCTATGACTTATGACGGGATGACCCTCGTTTGGAATGACGAGTTTGATGGAGAAGCATTGAACGAATCTGTATGGAACTACGAATTAGGTACAGGCAGCAACGGCTGGGGAAACAACGAACAACAGTACTACCTCAAAGAAAACACTATAGTAGCCGATGGCTATTTGTCTATCGAAGCTAAAAAACAATTTTTTGGCAACAGACAATACACCTCGTCAAGACTGACGACAAAAAATAAAAAATCTTTTAAATACTGCCGTGTAGATATACGTGCCGCTTTGCCAGAAGGGCAAGGTATTTGGCCTGCACTTTGGATGCTGGGCAATGATATTTCGACAGTTAGCTGGCCTAACTGCGGTGAAATAGATATTATGGAACTTGTAGGCGGAACGGCCGAAGGTAAATCGGATAAGACTGTACACGGAACTGTGCATTGGGACAATGCAGGTTCATATGCTTCGTACGGTTTGAGTAATTCTATCTCTACCAAATTCTCAGAAGAATTTCATGTTTTCTCCCTAATATGGGACGATGAGAAAATACGCATCCTACGTGATGATAAACAATATATGGTAATCACTACTACCAACCCCAATATGAGTGAATTTCATCAGGAATTCTTTTTCATATTTAATGTGGCCGTAGGTGGCCGATGGCCTGGGTCGCCAGACTCTACTACAGACTTTCCACAAAAAATGTGGGTAGACTACATCCGTGTATTTCAATAAAAAAATAAGTGCAAGCACGTAATGATTTAGTCAAAACACAAGTCAACTTGTTGCCCTAATCACATGAGACCCAACCCGATCATATATATAATCATTTCGTTTTTTTTGGCTTCTTGTGCCAAGAAATCCAGTGTATCGTCGGTTGAGGCAGAGACGGGTCATACCCTAGAGGTAAACGGGAAACCTATTTTCATTAATGGTATGAATTGGGATTACTTTCCTATTGGAACCAACTATACCTATTCTTTCTGGGAGCAGCCAGACAGCGTTATACACGCAGGCTTGGCGACGGACATGACCCTATTGAAAGACATGGGAGTAAATACCCTAAGAACTTATGTCTCTATGCCGCCCCAATGGATTACCTACGTATATGACACCTATGGTATTCATACGGTTATTAATCATTCTATGGGTAGATATGGCCTGAGTATCAATGACCAATGGGTTGCTAAGACTAATTATGCCGATTCGCTTACTAAAGCAACCATATTAACAGAAATTAAAGCGGTTGCTCACAACTATAAAAATACCAGAGGACTATTGATGTACCTCTTGGGCAACGAGAATAACTACGGTCTCTTCTGGGAAGGAGCCGAAACAGAGGACATCCCTCTACAAAAGGCAAATGCCGAAAAACAAATACTTGCCTTATACCAAGTTTTTAATGAAGCTGCTCAAGTACTGAAGCAAATAGACCCTGACAAGCAAGTAGCTATATGCAATGGCGACATCCAATATCTCGATATTATTGCCAAAGAATGCACTCACGTAGATATCCTCGGCATTAATATCTACCGCGGATCTTCTTTTGATAAGGCATTTACGGACATAAAAAAACAATGGGGTAAGCCCGTAATGTTTACCGAATTTGGGGCAGATGCTTATGATGCAATCAGCCAAAAAGAAGACCAACGTTCCCAAGCACAATACCTACTAAGCAACTGGAAAGAGCTATACCAAAATGCCGCAGGATTAGGTAAAGCAGAGAATTGCATCGGTGGATTCACCTTTCAATTTAGTGACGGCTGGTGGAAAACCGGACAAACTTATAACTTAGACGTACACGACTCCACAGCATCTTGGAGTAATGGCGGTTATGCTTATGATTATAAAAAAGGTCAAAAGAATATGAACGAAGAGTGGTTTGGGATATGTGCCAAGGGCAAAACACTCCCCAACAATACCTCTCCACTATACCCGCGAGCAGCATACTATGTATTGAGTCAAATTCACAACATTAATCCCATATCCCCCAATCAAACGCTCCCACTATTAGACTCCTTATTTGCTAAAATAAACATAGACGAAGCCATAAATAAAGCTTTATAATCACGACAAAACCAAAGACGACAGATAGAACCGATGGCAAGACAGACATTACACAAAGGAGAAGCTAAAAGTGCTGAAACAGTAGATATAAACCGTCTCAAAATAGAGAACGAGAACTACTACAAGATTTCGAATTATAACGAGATGCGTCCGTTTTTTATGAGTATTGTAAGTGACTCTAATCACTGGATGTTCATATCAAGCAACGGTGCTCTAAGTGCTGGCCGAAAAAATTCGAACTACAGTCTTTTTCCTTACTACACATCTGATAAGATTACCGAATCTGTAGAAACAACAGGTAGTAAGTCTATTTTTCAAGTAACATTAAACAACGAGTTGCATATATGGGAACCATTCTCGGAGCGTAACTCAGACTTATATAACACCACTCGCAATCTTTATAAGAATGCACTAGGTAATAAAATAATATTTGAAGAAATAAACCACGACCTTGGTCTTACATTTAAATATCAATGGAACTCAAGTAATGAGTTTGGTTTTGTACGAAAATCACAATTAACCAATCATTCGGACGCTGAAATAAATGTTTCTGTATTAGACGGAATACAAAACCTAATGCCCGAGGGTGTTGGGCCAGATTTGCAAAACTCAACAAGTAACTTGGTAGACGCTTACAAACGCAATGAGCTCAATGAATCATCAGGACTGGGTATATACGCACTGAGTGCCATCATCGTAGACAAAGCTGAACCTAGCGAAGCACTCAAAGCAAATGTAGCGTGGTCATTAGGATTACCAAAAGCTACCCACCTTGTATCATCTATGCAGGTAGGCGATTTCAGAAAAGGACTACAAGTGAAGCCCGAAAACGACGTAAAAGCCGAAAAAGGAGCATACTTCATTAATGCCATATACAAACTTGCTCCAAACGCCGAAGAAACGTGGACGATCGTAGCTGATGTAAATAAAAGCCAATCGGCCATCGTAGCACTAATAGAGCAAATCAAAACCAATAAAAACTTAGCAGAAGAAGTACATCAAAATATTCAGCTTGGTTCTCAAAAACTAATAGAGCTCAACGCCTCTGCTGATGGTATTCAACTATCTGCTGATGTATTCAGAGATAGTAGACATTTTTCTAACTCATTATTCAATATTATGCGTGGTGGCGTATTTGATGCCAACTATCAGATAGAAAAATGGGATTTTAAAAACTATATCCAAAATGCGAATACACGTGTTTACACTCTGTTGGAGAAAACCATAAATGCCTTGCCAGAAACCTTCACGTCCTTTGACCTAGAAGAAGTAGCAAGTAAGAGCAGCGACAAAGACTTCAAGCGATTGTGCAAAGAGTACATGCCGCTCAAGTTTAGTAGAAGACACGGAGACCCAAGTAGACCGTGGAACAAGTTCTCTATCAATACACGCAGTGAGGTAGACGGATCCAAAATTTTGGACTACGAAGGAAACTGGAGAGATATATTTCAGAACTGGGAGGCACTCGCCCACTCCTACCCTGCTTTCACCGAGAGCATGATTCATAAGTTTCTGAATGCCACCACTTTTGAAGGATACAACCCGTACCGTGTCACCAAAGGTGGATTTGACTGGGAAACCATAGAACCAGACAACCCGTGGTCATACATAGGCTACTGGGGCGATCATCAGATTATATACTTACTCAAATTGTTAGAATTAAATGAGAAGTACTTCCCCGGACAATTAGCAACTAATTTTGAAAAAGAAGCATACGTATATGCCGACGTTCCATACAAAATAAAGAGCTACGAGGAGATTGTAAAAAACCCTAAAGACACCATTGAGTTTGACGAAGAGTTGGACCTAGACATACGAGCACGACGCAAAGAACTCGGTTCTGACGCGGCATTACTTATAGACGAGAATGATGCGATATACACCGTAAATTACGTAGAAAAAATACTAGCAACAGTACTCGCCAAGTTATCTAATTTCATACCCGAAGGTGGCATATGGATGAATACACAACGTCCAGAGTGGAATGATGCCAATAATGCATTGGTTGGAAACGGGGTTTCGATGGTAACCTTATACTACCTCCGCAGATTTCTTATATTCTTTGACAAGCAAATAGAAAATGCGACTGAAGACCGCGTAGAAATATCAAACGAACTCATCATATTTTACAAAAAAATACTAGAGACCTTCGAAGATTACCAGCACGTCCTCAAGGATAAAATAAGCGACAAGCATCGCAAAGAAATACTCGACCACTTAGGTCAAGCAGGTAGCGACTACCGTGAGCATATTTACAAACAAGCTTTCTGGGGACAAAAAAGAACCATCTCATACAAACGACTCAAGCGTTTTATCAAGCTTAGTCTGAAATTTATAGAACACACCATCAAGGCTAACAAGCGTGAGGATAAACTATACCACGCTTATAACCTCATGACGGTAGAAAACGACAAAGAAGTGTCTATAGCGTATCTAGATGAGATGTTGGAAGGACAAGTCGCCGTACTTAGCTCGGGTCACTTGAAGCCTAAAAAAGCTTTAAGACTTCTTGACAGCATGAAAAAGAGTGCCTTATTCCGAGAAGATCAGTATAGCTACATTCTCTATCCGAATAAAAATTTACCTAAGTTTTTGGAGAAGAATAATGTACCTGCCCAAGCTATAAAAAAGAGTAAGCTCCTCACCAAGATGGAAAAGGAGAATGATACTTCTATCATAGAAAAAGACACCAAGGGCAATTTCCACTTTAATGGTAATTTCAAAAATGCCAATGACCTCGCTTCTGCTTTACATAACTTAGATGTAAGTCTTGACAGCGATGAGGAGCAGCACATTTTAGCCACGTTTGAAAAGGTATTTAATCACAAGGCATTTACAGGAAGGTCTGGAACATTCTTCGGTTATGAGGGACTAGGATCTATATACTGGCATATGGTCTCTAAGCTCCAATTAGCCGTTCAAGAAATATGCTTAATAGCTGTAGAGAAAGGCGAAAGCAAAGAAATAGTAGGACGACTACTAGAGCACTACTACGAGATAAACGAAGGAGTAGGTGTACATAAGTCACCACAACTATACGGTGCATTTCCTACCGACCCTTACTCGCATACTCCTGCTGGCCGAGGTGCTCAGCAACCAGGTATGACAGGGCAGGTAAAGGAAGATGTACTAAGTAGGTTCGGAGAACTTGGCGTTTTTGTAAAAGACGGTTGTTTGTATTTCGACCCTTGTTTACTACGTAAAAATGAATTTACGGTGCAGAGCAGAAATTTTCATTATGTAGATGTGCATATGAATCACCACGATTTTTCGCCTGAACTCGGCTCTTTATGTTTCACTTATTGTCAAGTGCCTATTATCTATCGCCTCGCCAAAGAAAATAGCATGGTGGTGACTAATAAGGATAAAACCTCAACTACAATAGAGGGATTAAATCTAGATGCCCAGACCAGTTCTGAAATTTTCAAACGAAGTGGAGAGGTAGTGAATATTACCGTATACTTAGATGAAACTAGCCTTAAATAAGAGTGAATAAAAGCTTACGTATACCTCTTATTGCAATGCTGCTCATCGGCTGCTTTAGCATTATGGGGTGTAAACAAAACAAATACACTCTCGGCAAGCTCGAATCACAGCGAATAAATAATAAGGTAGCGACCCTACTTGCTCAAATGACCTTAGAAGAAAAAATAGGTCAGATGACACAGGTGAGGCACTTTTACGATATAGGAAAGGGTGATGTTGCGGCTAAAAACCTTGGCTCAGCAATACATACCCAAGGACCACTACCAGGAAAAAATGCAGCCGAATGGCAAGCAAAGTTTACCGAACTACAAAAAGAGGCGTTGTCTACACGGTTGGGGATTCCATTGCTTTTCGGTGTGGATGCGGTACACGGACAAAACACCTATAACGGAGCAACTATATTTCCTCATAACATTGGTATGGGAGCTGCAGCCAATTTAGAATTGGCAGAGGAAGCAGCACGTATCACCGCATTAGAATCACAGGCGTGTGGATTCAATTGGGTATTTGCCCCGTGTGTCGCAATACCCCTCAATGAAAAATGGGGTCGTTTTTACGAAGCATACGCTGAGGATGCACAACTCACCACCGACCTGACTAAAGCGTACATCAATGGATTACAACGGCACTTAAATGATAGTACCACCGTATTGGCCACTGCCAAACATTATATTGGCGATGGTGCTACAGATTACGGCATAGAAGGGGGTTCATCTTCGATAGCAAATCATGAAATGATGAAGCGATTGATAGATCCGTATAAAATGGCCGTACAGCAAGGAGCAGGGGCCGTAATGACTTCGTTTAATACCATTGACGGTCTGCCTATGCACGCCCATAAGGCACTCATCACCGATACACTTAAAAACAAGCTAGGTTTTGATGGAATCGTAATTTCTGACTGGAAAGGCTACTCACGGTTTGGCCAAGCGGCTATAATAAATGCAGGCATTGATATGGTAATGGCCGTAGATGGGGATTTAGGTTTGTTTCAAAATGGCCTCAAAAAAGCTGTAGAAGAAAATCGCGTACCAATGAGCAGAATAGATGACGCGGTAACCCGAATTCTACGCCAAAAGTATCGCCTGGGTTTATTTAAAAATCCATTCCCTGCTAAGTCATTAACTACGGCAATAGGCATACCTGAACATAGAGCAGTGGCTCGTCAGGCTGTGCGTGAATCACTTGTACTGCTCAAAAACGAAGATAACATCTTACCACTCAACAAAGCGGCAAGCAAAATAGTAGTGGTAGGTGCTCACGCTAATAATAGCGGTTATCAGTCCGGCGGGTGGACCATCAATTGGCAAGGCTCTAAAACAAGTTACAATGGAGCTACAACCATTTTAGACGGAATAAAACAAGTTGCTCAAGGCACAGTGATATATGACTCATTAGGCCAAGGTTCTCATCCAGATGCCGACGCAGTGATCATAGTGGTTGGCGAAACCCCTTATGCCGAATTTTTTGGTGATATAGGTGATGGAAAAGGTAAGCACCAGCTTACTCTTTCCGACTCGCAGCAACATTACATCTCACATTATGCCTCGCAAGGCCTGAAGGTGGTGACAGTATTAGTTTCAGGCAGACCCTTAGTAGTAAATAAGCAACTGGCTCAATCGCAAGCCTTTGTCGCAGCATGGTTGCCGGGTTCTGAGGGTGATGGTATTGCCCAGGTACTCTTTGGCGAGTATGATTTCAAAGGAAAATTACCACACTCTTGGCCCAAATCCATTACGGATTACAACAATAAATTTGGTCCTAACTATTGGGATAATAGTATAACTCCCCTATTCCCATTTGGCTACGGATTAACCTACAGGCCTCAAGACAAATAATCATGAATCGAAATACATTACCCCTTTTTGCTTCAACAGAATATCGCACTATTAAGCGATTTTTTATAGCCTTGTGCATATTTATACTCACGGGCTGCAGTACCAATCAACAAAAAACTGACCAACCGATGAATCAATCCATTACCGCTGCCGAGATTTTAGGAAACCCCAAGTATCAAGCCATAAGCTATGGCGGATATCGCGAGATTACCCGCGACACTCAACCTACCATACCGGAGCTTAAAGAGGATATGAAAATACTATCGGCGATGGGTATTGGCATCCTCCGAACATATAATACGCATTACAAGCAAGCAGATAACTTGCTGCAAGCTATACACGAGCTAAGAGAAGAAGACCCATCATTCGAAATGTATGTTATGCTCGGTGCTTGGATAGACTGCAAAAATGCCTGGACGAATAAAGAACCAAATCATGATGCTGAAAATGAAGCCGCCAATAGTGCGGAGATACAACGTGCTGTAGACCTAGCAACACAATACCCAGATATTGTTAAAATCATAGCCGTAGGCAATGAAGCTATGGTAAAATGGGCCGCTAGTTACTATGTGCAACCTAAGGTCATTCTCCGATGGGTAAATCATCTTCAAAATCTAAAAAAAGAAGGAACGCTGAACCAAAACCTTTGGATAACAAGTTCAGACAATTTTGCCTCGTGGGGCGGTGGCGATTCATTATATCATTGTCAAGACCTGGAAGATCTGATAAAAGCGGTAGACTTCGTATCGCTGCACACCTACCCTATGCACGACACGCATTATCATCCAGTTTTTTGGGGTTCAGACCCGAGTGAGCAGGACTTAGGTAAGGAAGAGAAAATAAAGGCCGCTATGCTACGAGCCAAACAATATGCTATGGATCAATATGCATCATCAGCCAAATATATACAAGGGATAGACAGCACCAAGAGCATACACATAGGTGAAACGGGATGGGCAAGCTACTCTAGAGGCCACTATGGCGATGAGGGTTCTAAGGCGTGTGACGAATACAAAGAAGGCTTGTACTATCATCACATGCGAGAGTGGACCAACGAGGAGGGAATTGCGTGTTTTTACTTTGAAGCATTTAATGAAAAATGGAAGGATGCCGCAAACCCTGGCGGCTCAGAAAATCACTTTGGGATATTCAATATAGACGGGGAGGCTAAATACGCCGTTTGGGACTTGGTAGACCAAGATGTTTTTGAGGGACTTTCCCGCAATGGAAACGCCATTACCAAAAGTTTTAGTGGCGATAAATCAGCCTTGATGAATTACGTTAAAGTCCCACCTCTTAAAAAACTAAAGTAGACCTATGCACATTCAAAACATCTTAAAAACATTTATACTTTTTGCCAGCATTGTGATAGTAGCTTGTAATTCTGAATCAGAAAAAAAAGTAACCGTATACCAAACATCAGCTAACGGCTCTCAACTATCTGTAATAACCGAGTTTGCAAAAAGTGATAGCACTAGCAATATTCAGCTCTACCCAGACAAAAAATACCAGACCATCACCGGATTTGGAGGTTCGTTTACCGAGGCATCGGCACACTTGGTTTCTAAGCTCAGCCCTGCCAAACGAGCAGAAGTGATAGAAGCTTACTTTGGAAAGAGTGGAGCGAATTATTCACTCACCCGTACCCATATGAACTCGTGCGATTTTTCATTGGGTCAGTATTCCTATGCTCCTGTGGCAGGCGATACGCTCTTAGAAAATTTTACTATCCAAGAGGATATGGATGATATCATCCCAATGATAAAACAAGCCATGGAAGTATCTACAGATGGATTTAAAATTATAAGCTCTCCATGGACTGCACCACCGTGGATGAAAGACAATAACAACTATGTAGGCGGCAAGTTACTCCCTGAGTATTATGACACGTGGGCATTATTTTTCTCTAAATATCGCACAGCTTACAAAAATGAAGGTATCGACATTTGGGGCTTTACGGTAGAAAATGAGCCCCTCGGCAACAGCAACAACTGGGAAAGCATGCATTTCAATGCAGAAGAAATGACCGACTTCGTACAACATCATCTTGGACCCAAGCTAGAAGAAGACGGTCACGACATAAAAATACTGGGTTACGACCAAAATCGCGGTGATGAACTAGCAGAGTGGATAGATGTAATGTATGCCAATGAGGCCACATCTAACTATTATGACGGAACCGCAGTACATTGGTATGCCAGCACGTACGATTATTTTCCAGAATCATTGCAAAAAGCACACGAAGCAGCTCCAGACAAATACCTCATACAAACCGAAGCATGTGGCGATTCTGAAATCCCCAAATGGCAAGATGACAAATGGTACTGGAGTAAAGAGGCGACTGACTGGGGTTGGGATTGGGCTACTCCCGAACAAAAATACCACCACCCGAAGTATGCTCCCGTAAACCGCTATGCACGCGATATCATAGGCTGCCTTAATAACTGTGTAGACGGTTGGGTAGACTGGAATATGGTATTGGACAAGCAAGGAGGACCCAATTGGTTCAAAAACTGGTGCCTTGCTCCTGTAATCGTAGATGTAGAAACCGACGAGGTATACTACACACCGTTATATTATACGATGGCACATTTCAGTAAATTCATACGCCCCGGAGCAGTACGCATAGGACTGGAACAAAGCGATGCTGACTTACAAGTTACCGCTGCTCAAAATCCAGATGGCAACATTGCCGTAGTGGTTTTCAATGAAGGAATGACGGCTAAAAACTTTTCCATTACCTTAGGACACTTTAACACAGAAATATCTATAGAAGCTCAAGCTATTCAAACAGTAGTTCTTCACAACTAAAAGTAAAAAAATGAGTAAATATTTAGAATCAAAGAAAGTACCCTTAGGTCAGAAAATAGCCTTTGGGTTTGGGATGCTGGCCAATCAGATGTTTCCAGCTTCAGTAGGCGTTTTCATTATTGTTTTGGTTCAAGACCTAGGGTTTGCAGCTTTTATTTGGGGTGTTATACAATTTGCTCCAAGAATTTTTGATGCCATCACTGACCCGATAATGGGTTTCATATCTGACAACACAAGATCCAAATGGGGACGAAGAAGACATTATGTGTTCCTAGGTTCAATAATTATGGGAATTGCGTTCGTATTTATGTGGCAACTATATAAAGGTGATGGATTAACTTATAACTTTTGGTACTTTATGATCTGGTCTCTAGTGTTTTATTTAGGACTTACAATATTCAGCGTACCTTTTGTGGCGATGGGTTACGAGATAAGCGACGACTTTCACGAGCGAACCCAAATCATGGCTGTATCTCAGTTTATCGGGCAATTTGCTTGGGTTATTGCACCATGGTTTTGGGTAATTCTATATAATCCTAACTGGTTTCCGGACGGAGCGGGTGCTGGAGTTAGAGAACTTTCTGTTTGGGTAGCAATTCCCTGTTCACTATTCGCTATGATTCCTGCAATTTTCATTAAAAGCAAATCAACCTTAGGAAGGACGGATTTCTTACCTATTACACCAACATATGTTCGTAAAAGCATCGTAAATATATTTACATCAGCTCTAGATGCATTCAAAATAAAACAGTTTAAAAAAATAGCATTTGCGACATTTTTGATTTTCAATTCATTTAATGTCATCGCTTCCTTTACGTTTTTAATAATTGTACATTTTATGTTTAACAGCGATCCTGCTAGTGCAGGGAGCTGGCCTGCTATACATGGTTCCGTCGGAGCAATTTTCACTAGCTTTTTAGTGATCCCAATTATAAACTGGATGGCTAAAGCATTGGGAAAGAAAAAAGCATTCATCATAGCACAGTCTATCTCCATAATAGGCTACATACTATTTTGGTTTCTTTTTGTACCTGGCAAACCCCACCTATTTATATACGCCTTGCCTTTTCATTCTTTCGGTATCGGAAGTCTGTTCACAATTATGATGTCAATGACCGCGGACATTTGTGACCTTGATGAATTAAACACAGGTAAACGACGAGAAGGGGTACTAGGGGCAGTTTATTGGTGGATGGTTAAATTAGGTTTTGGAATAGCCGCATTATTAAGTGGGTCTATACTTTGGTTAGTAGGATTTGATGCTGAAGCTGTCACAGAATCTGCTGTCACGGGAATGCGTATTTTCTACACGGCTCTACCAATTGCAGGGGTAATAGGTGCCATTTGGATAATGAAAGACTATGACCTGACCGAGGAGCGGTCACGGGAAGTCTCCGAACAATTAAAGATTTCAAGAAAAGCAGAAAAATAATGTCTAAACGTCAAGAAAAATTGATGTCGTTGGTAGCGGCCAAAGGGCTTCACAACTCATCTGGAGACAATAAGATTCTCGCCAAAGAACTACTCCAAGCTGGAATGCACGGCATTTGTTTTAGTCTTTTTGAAGAAGGACAAAGGCCCGGTGCCAAAATTACCGAGAAACAAATTCGTAGACGATTAGAAATTCTGAAACCACATACTCGGTGGATTCGTACTTTTTCATGTACAGAAGGTAATGAGCTTATTCCACCTTTGGCCAAAGAATATGGCATTAACACCCTAGTGGGTGCATGGCTTAACGACGATACCGAAACCAATACACGCGAAATTGAGGGGCTTATCAACTTGGCGAAACAAGGATATGTAGATATAGCCGCAGTAGGTAACGAGGTTCTTTATCGCAAAGAACTTACCGAAGAGCAACTGATAGGATATATTGACAAAGTAAAACTAGCAATACCAGGTACGCCCGTAGGCTATGTAGACGCGTACTATGAATTCACAGAACGTCCAGCTCTTGCCGATGCGTGTGAGGTGATTTTGGCTAACTGTTACCCTTTTTGGGAAGGTTGTCATATAGACTACTCATTCCTGTATATGAAGGAGATGTATCAGCAGGCTCTACGTGCTGCAAATGGCAAACGGGTAATCATAACCGAAACCGGGTGGCCGAGTGAAGGTGGTGCTTTTGAAGGAGCAGAAGCATCTATGAATAACTACCTTAAGTACTTTACCAATGCGCAACAATGGTCGAGGAGTGAGGATATAGAAATGTTCTACTTCTCATCCTTTGATGAATCTTGGAAAACAGGAGATGAAGGTGATGTAGGTGCCTATTGGGGATTATGGGACAAAAATGAAAAACCGAAATTTTAAGCACCCAACGCCTCAAACGCCTTACCTGTAGGCCCGTCACTGGCTAATAGTGCGGGTTGTAATGCCCCCGGCAATACCGCTTCCACAGGATTTGGAGCTTCTTGGCTTCCCATATCGGTGCGTAACCATCCCGGATCAAGTGAATTTATCCTAACATTGGTATCAGCATATTTGGATGCTAAGTCCTCTGTGAGTTTGATCGCTGCCCATTTAGATGCACCATAAGGAGCTAATTCTGGTGTTTGATGAATGCCCGATATCAAATTTACTACTCTACCAAAGCCTTGTTCATCCATTTGGGGTACAAAGGCAGCACAAAGGGTGTACATCGCAAATACATTAGTTTTCATACTCTTCATCCACGCTTCCCAAGAGTGTTCCCATATATCGGATTCATACGTAGACATGATAGCAGCATTATTGTACAATATGTCTACGGGTATTCCCAAATCTTTTACCTGAGTTATGACGTGATGTACGTGGACCTCTTCCCCTAAATCTCCGTGCACGATATATACCTTTACACCATATCGTTCGAGCAAATGGCAAGACTGTTGACAGTTCTCCGCAGTACGACCGTGTAGAATAATGTTGCAGCCGTGTTGAGCCAATCCTAGTGCTATCTGCTGACCTACTCCCCTACTTGAACCTGTGATGAATGCGTTTTTACCTGCGATATCTATCATATGCGTTGAGCTAAATATGATGCTAGATTATCTTTCAAATCTGGTCCAGTACATATTTACGCCGACTTCACACTGAGGTCGAACGCGAAACCTTCCTTACGGAGTTGTCGGTATCGTGTTTCATCAAATTTGAATAACTTAGCTGGACGATGCGATACATTGGTTTGCACTTCTTTAAGCTGAACTAATAAGTCCATACTCAATATCTTCTTGCGGAAGTTGGGCTTGTCAAACGAGGTACCTAGTAATGCCTCATACAAATCTTGCAACTCAGCGAGGGTAAACTTCTCAGGCAATAACTCAAAACCTACAGGGCGGTAAAGTACACGCCGTTGTAAAGTCCGAATACCTTTATCTAAAATACACTCGTGGTCAAAGGCAAGTTTGGGTAGATTGTTAATATTAAACCATTGGGTGCTTTTGGCCCAAGATGATGCGGCTGGCTCGTGGTTGTCACTCTTTACAAGTGAGTAGTACCCTACCGTAGTAACCCTTCCCGCGGGATGTCTATCCACAGCCGCAAAAGAGTGAAACTGTTCCATAAAAATATTTTCTAAGCCCGTAAGATTCTTTAATATTTTTTCAGCGGCTTCGTCCAAATCCTCATGTAGCCCTACCAAGTCTCCGGGGAGAGCCCATAGCCCCTTGAATGGCTCAGCATCACGCTCTATAAGCAATACACGCACTTCACCATTATGATACCCAAACACCGCACAATCTGCCGAGAGTCCAAAATGAAAAAAATCTTGGAAAGGGATATTATTCTCCGAGAGAAAATATTTATTTTTCTTGTTCATTAATTGCAGTTGAAGCTTTGTAACCTCAAAAATACGTGAATGTTCACGCATTTACATCTAAAAACCCACTTATGGTACTTTTCACTTTAAGTTTCCTACACAAGCTGTAGAATTACGCTGTCATGTTTGGCCAAAAAGTGACTAACTCACTTTATTATGCGTAGCTTTGAAACCAATGAAAAACATATTCATACTTGGTTGTCTACTGACAGCTACCTCACTATCAGCACAACGTGTGCCCATTGATTTTGAAACAGAAGGAAATGGAGCTGACTGGACGTGGACCACGTTCGAAAACGACGACAACCCACCACTCGAAATCATAGAGAACCCGGACAAGTCCGGCATCAATACCAGTAATACTGTAGGGAAATTTACGAGTAGACAAACTGGGGCTCCTTTTGCTGGTTGTGAATCACTGCACGGAGCAGATATAGGAGAGTATAAACTAGACGCAACCAACTCTACAATTACCCTAATGGTATATAAACCAGTACTGAGCGACGTTGGTGTAAAACTTGTCACGTCGACAGGTTGGTCTAAAGGTGAACTTAAAGTAGCCAATACAAAAATCAATGAATGGGAAGAATTAACCTTCGATTTCTCCACCGTAAATCACGAAAATATGACCTATGACCAGTTAGTGATATTCCCAGATTTCAGAGATAGAAGTGAAGAGACAATCAGCTACTTTGATAATTTCACTATTGGAGGACGTACAGCAACCCTAGAAAAAATAGTAGATAGTCCAGCAAGTATTTATCCTAATCCAACCACTGGACTTATCACTTTAGATGCAAATACAGCTGCATTTACCGTTACAAGTACAACAGGTCAAATTGTGCTGAGTGGTCATCAAAATATAGCCGATCTTACCAACCTAACCACAGGTATATACACAGTAAGGAGCACAATGAACGATGGTAGCATAGCCTACTGTAAAGTATCAAAGCAGTAACGATTTTAAACCTATTGGAGTAAGAGGCCGCAAAGAAGCGGTCTCTTTTTTTTTAAATCAGAACCCCGAAAAGTATCGCTATGAGAATATACCACGGTGATTTTATCTTGGTGTAAAACAATGAGATAGACGTAACGAGTATGAGGAAAATTTCCATCGTATTGACAGGATGTACCGTGTCAATATTGGTATAAAAGAAACTTCCTTCTTCCAGCCAATTAAATCCTACGGGGAGGAACATTAAGTATGCTGCTGCGAGTACCAACCCGCAAGAAGTAGCAATCACTCCAGGTAATGCTCGTACTACAATAGGATGTGTGCGTATTTTTTTCCATATAGGAAACACAAAAAAAATGAGCAATGCCCCCGGCAAGAAGATCCCCAAAGTACTTACAAAACTCCCCAATACTTGATGCAACACTCCGAATCCTTGCATAGCCGTAGCACCCGTATAACTGGCTATCGTAAAGATGGGCCCAGGAATGGCTTGCACAAGTCCTACACCATTGATAAACTGCTCAGAGGACATATAAGCATTGTGATTCACAAACTGCTCCAACATCATAGGAATAAGCACATTACCCCCACCAAAAACGAGACTGCCAAAACGGTAGCAGTTTTCAAACAGTAACGCCAATCGATTATCAGTTACCGATACTAATACTCCTGCTAATATAAATACACCAAAAAAAGCAATAAGTGACGTCCATGGGAACTTCACTTTTATGGGTTCGTGACGTTGCACTGTTCCCTTGAAATCAAAGTATGAAAAAACACCTCCCACGAGCAATACGGCTGGAAACATCCAAGGGGTTTTCATGTTGACCACCGTATCTAACGGATGCCTAAGCATAGCCGTTACGACAAAGGCCATTCCAGCGAGTAAGTAGCCTTGTCTGTTGTTTATGGATTTCTGCACCATCTTTATACCTGCTACCAATACAAAAGCCACAGCTACAGGTGTCACAAACCGCAGGTATCGCAATGCTTGATCTTGGAAAACACCGATAAAAACCGCACTCAAAGTAAGCAGAATAAAAGCGGGAAGTATCCACACCAACAACGTAAGAAACGCTAAGGAAGGACCTCCAAACTTGTAGCCGATGCTCGTAAGAGTTTGGGTACTACTTGGCCCGGGTAGCATCTGGCAAAGGGAGTAAAACTCAAGAAGCTCCGCGGCAGTAAGGTACTGCTTCTCGTCTACCAAACGCTTTTGGTATAAGGCTAAATGCATATTGGGGCCACCATACGCACTTAGGGCAATGGTAAACACGTCTTTCAAAAAAATAAAACGCTTTACCTTTTTTACACTATTTGCACTTTTCTTTGCCAAGATGTTCAAATTTAATCGCTATTCTCATAAAACATATATTTCCGCACTATCAGTATTCATTTTTGCGGTCTTACTATCGGGGTGTATGATCAATCATACCGAAGAAATAAAACGTGTAGAAGAACTACAAGAACTACTGAACGAAAACGAAAAAAACCTTAATCTGGATGTTTCTTTATTCAAATTACGAGCTGAGCATATAGAAACTACCTTACGTACATTTAGGAATGATTATACCAAAATCATGAGCAAAGAGTTGGGTGACAACCTATCTAAGTATAAAAATCTGAAAAAGATTTATACTTATAACAGCGGCAAGTACGATGCTAATGTGAAGGAACAAGTGGAGCTAAGCTCGCAACTCGAAAACTTAATACAAGACCTAAAAGCGGGTAAACTATCTAAAGAAGAATTCAAGTCTTACTACCGTACCGAAAAGGCGGATATTGAACAACTCATTGCTGCATCTAAAGATATCGGAAAACGAATGTATGAGATAGAGCCTGAGTTTATTCGACTCGACACCTACTTCCAACCGTTACTCGAAAAGTTGAAAGACTAAGCTTCTCCTGCTGGGCCAAAATTCATAGGTGGAAATTGCGGAGCATTGTCCTGCATTTTTATCTCACCAAAGTTAGCCTCGTATTTATCAATATTGTCTGTTAATGCCATTTGTAGGCGTTTGGCGTGTTGTGCACTGAGTACGATACGACTCTTCACCTTGGCCTTGGGCACTCCTGGCAGCATTCTGATAAAGTCTACCACAAACTCTGAGTTGGAGTGTGATATGATTGCCAAATTGCAATAGATACCATCTGCAACATCTTCTGTTAATTCTATATCTATCTGGTTGCCTTTGTTTTGTTCTGCCATAGTTCAAAGCAAGCAATTTTTATTGTAAATAACACAAAAAAAGAGCGGCAAATTACTTTACCGCTCTTCTAATATTTGATTGTCTTAAGTCGCTTAAGCTTCTATCGCTGATTCTGTTGGTTCAGCAGATGCCTCCTCACGAGCAGCCTTGAGTAAGTCAAACTCCTCTTGAGAGCCAACTACCAAGTTCTCGTAAGCTCTGAGACCCGTACCTGCCGGTATTAGGTGACCAACTATTACGTTTTCTTTCAAACCTAACATATGATCTTCTTTACCTGCAATAGCTGCCTCGTTAAGCACCTTTGTAGTCTCCTGGAATGACGCAGCAGACATAAAGCTGTACGTTCCAAGAGATGACTTAGTGATACCCTGTAGCAGCGGTCCAGATGTAGCCGTAAGAGCTTCTCTTACTTCTATTGGTTTCATATCCTTACGTTTCAATGAAGAGTTTAAATCTCTCAACCTACGTAATGATATAATCTCACCTGGTTTCACCTCATTAGAATCACCTGCCTCAGTTACTACACGCTTATCATATAGTTTATCATTCTCTTCTTTGAAGTCTATTTTGTTAACAGCACTTCCTTCTAAGAATTTAGTATCACCAGCCTCTATTACCGAAACTTTCTGCATCATTTGCTTGATGATAACCTCAATATGCTTATCGTTAATCTTCACACCCTGAAGTCTGTATACTTCTTGAATTCCATTAACAATATAATTCTGTACTGCACTAATACCTTCAATGGACAAGATATCTTGTGGAGTGATAGAACCGTCTGATAACGGTGTACCCGCTCTTACAAAATCGCCATCTTGAACAAGGATGTGCTTAGACAAAGAGATAAGATATTTCTTGGAGATACCTTCTTTAGACTCAATAGTAACCTCACGATTACCACGCTTGATTCCTCCGTAAGTTACAACCCCGTCTATCTCAGACACTACTGCTGGGTTAGAAGGGTTACGAGCTTCAAATAGCTCAGTCACCCTTGGTAGACCACCTGTAATATCACTTGTCTTACCAACTACTCTTGGTATTTTAGCAATGATAGCACCTGCAGTAACTTTATCACCTTCTTCTACAGAAAGGTGAGCACCTACCGGTACGTTTAGTTCTTTTAGAATTTCTCCCTTCTTACCAATAATATGGATGGCTGGATTAATTTTCTTATCTCTACTATCTGTTACTACTTTCTCTTTATATCCCGTAGCCTCGTCCATCTCAATAGTAAACGAGACGCCTTCTTTAAGGTCTACAAATTCTACCTTACCATCAAGGTCAGAAAGAATCACAGCATTATATGGATCCCAAGCACAGATTTTATCATCTTTCTTGAGTTTTGCTTTATCTTTAATGTATAAGAATGAGCCGTAAGGTATGTTATTTACCGCAAGTACTTCTTTCGATTTTTGATCAATAAATTTAACCTCACCCGAACGTCCTACTACGATTCCTACATCTTCACCATTAGCATCCTTACCTGGCACTGTTTTCACCTCATCAAACTCAGCTACACACTTGTAACGTGATCGGAGTTGTGAATCCTGAGCAATATTAGATGCCGTACCACCCACGTGGAATGTACGCAGAGTTAACTGTGTACCCGGCTCACCAATAGATTGTGCCGCAATTACTCCGACAGCCTCTCCAGCTTGTACGGCTCTACCTGTTGCCAAGTTTCTACCGTAGCACTTAGCACATACACCACGCTTAGACTCACACGTCATAACCGAGCGTATCTGAACGGTCTCTATGCCTGCATCTATCACTAGTTGGGCTATATCTTCATTGATATCTTCTCCAGCTTCTAAAATGATTTCATCCGTTTCTGGGTGATGAATATCAAGTAGCGATGATCTACCTACTATTCTATCATACAAGCTATCGATTACCATATCGTTCTCTTTCAAGGTAGCCACCTCAAAACCACGTAGTGTACCACAATCGTCAATTGTAACGACAACGTCTTGTGCTACGTCGTGAAGTCGTCGGGTTAAGTAACCCGCATCTGCCGTTTTAAGTGCCGTATCAGCAAGACCTTTACGAGCACCGTGAGTAGATATAAAGTACTCAAGGATAGAAAGTCCCTCTCTAAAGTTAGAAAGAATCGGATTTTCAATAATCTCACCCGTACCAGCAGTACCCAGTTTTTTCTGCGGCTTAGCCATAAGCCCCCTCATACCGCCTAGCTGACGAATTTGCTCTTTAGAACCCCTTGCTCCAGAGTCAAGCATCATATATATTGGATTAAAACCTTGGTCATCCGTTGCAATATCATGAAGAAGTGCATCGGCTACCTTAGAGTTTATTCTCGTCCAAATATCAATAACCTGGTTATAACGCTCATTGTTAGTTATAAGACCATTCTCATAGTTAAAAGTGATTTCTTCTACTTCCTTACGTGCAGACTCTACCAATTCTGTTTTGGCTTGAGGTACTAATACGTGAGAAATATTGAATGACAATCCACCTCTAAATGCATAATAGAACCCTAATTCTTTAATTGCATCTAAGAACTTAGCAGTCTTAGCTACGCCGGCTTCTTTTATTAATCTACCGATGATATCTCTAAGCGATTTTTTGGTTAATAATGTATTGATAAAACCTATTTCTTCTGGAACGTTTTTGTTAAAGATAACACGTCCTACAGAAGTTTCGATAATTTCATCTACTAACTTACCATCTTTTTTCACCTTAGCCTTTACTTTAACTACGGCATTCAAGTTTGCTCTTCCTTCGTTGTAAGCTATTTCTACTTCTTCAAATGAATAGAATGTAAGGCCTTCACCTTGCACTTTCTCAGTTTTGGTAGATCTTCTCTGCTTGGTCATATAATAAAGACCCAAAACCATATCCTGCGATGGTACGGCTATTGGAGCACCGTTTGCAGGGTTTAGGATATTGTGAGAAGCAAGCATCAATATTTGAGCCTCAAGAATTGCAGCGTTACCAAGAGGTACGTGTACCGCCATCTGGTCACCGTCAAAATCCGCGTTAAAACCAGTACAAACTAATGGGTGAAGACGTATTGCCTTACCCTCTACTAGTCTGGGCTGAAATGACTGAATACCTAGTCTGTGCAACGTTGGGGCACGGTTTAGTAGTATCGGATGACCTTTTAGTATGTTCTCCAATATTTCCCAGATTACCGGCTCTTTACGATCTACAATCTTCTTCGCTGATTTTACTGTTTTTACAATACCACGCTCTATCAGTTTTCTGATGATAAATGGTTTGAATAGCTCAGCAGCCATTCCCTTAGGCAATCCACACTCGTGTAATTTCAAGTTTGGCCCTACTACGATAACAGAACGACCTGAGTAATCCACACGTTTACCAAGTAAGTTTTGACGGAAACGACCTTGCTTACCTTTGAGCATATCACTCAATGATTTCAGTGGACGATTACCGTTTGCCTTTACAGCATTGGCACGTCTAGTGTTATCGAGCAATGAGTCTACGGCTTCTTGAAGCATCCGTTTCTCGTTTCTTAAAATTACCTCAGGAGCTTTTATCTCCATAAGACGTTTCAATCTGTTATTTCTGATGATAACTCGTCTGTAGAGATCATTCAAATCAGAAGTTGCGAATCTACCTCCGTCCAAAGGAACTAGTGGTCTTAGCTCAGGTGGAATAACCGGAAGCATTTTCATTATCATCCACTCAGGCTTGTTCTCACCTGTCTTAGTAGATGCCCTGAAACCTTCTATAACGTTAAGACGTTTAAGTGCTTCATTTTTACGTTGCTGTGACGTTTCATTGGCCGCTTGGTGTCTTAAGCTAAATGAAAGACCGTCTAAATCTAGTCGAGATAACAAATCCCATATTGCTTCACCACCCATTTTGGCAATGAACTTATTAGGATCATTATCATCGAGATATTGATTTTCTTTTGGAAGTGTATCAAGTATATCCAAGTACTCCTCCTCTGTTAAAAAGTCAAGATAGTTTACACCATCTGCTTCTTTTAGACCTGCTTGTATAACGATGTATCGCTCATAGTATACAATCATCTCAAGCTTTTTGGAAGGCAAACCGATAAGGTAACCAATCTTATTAGGTAAAGACTTAAAGTACCAGATATGTACGATAGGTACAACAAGCTCTATGTGGCCCATTCGTTCTCTACGCACTTTTTTCTCGGTAACTTCTACCCCACATCTATCACATACAATGCCTTTGTATCTAATTCTTTTGTACTTACCACAGTGACACTCATAATCCTTCACAGGGCCAAATATTCTTTCGCAGAATAGACCACCCATTTCAGGCTTATATGATCTGTAGTTTATAGTTTCAGGCTTAGTAACTTCACCAAAAGAGCGTTGCAAAACAACCTCTGGAGATGACAACCCAATTCTAAGTTTCTTAAAATTAGACTTTATTTTTACATCCTTTTTGTTTGACATTTTTTCTAATTTAAAATTTTAATTAATCAAAGGTTATTTCTATACCCAAACCTCTCAATTCGTGAAGTAATACGTTGAATGACTCAGGCAATCCTGGCTCCACCATATTTTCACCTTTTACTATCGCCTCATACGCCTTAGCTCTACCTACTATATCATCAGACTTCACTGTCAATATTTCACGTAGTATGTTGGCCGCACCGAATGCCTCAAGTGCCCAAACCTCCATCTCACCGAAACGCTGGCCACCAAACTGTGCCTTACCACCAAGCGGCTGCTGGGTAATAAGTGAGTATGGCCCGATCGAACGTGAGTGCATCTTATCATCTACCATATGACCCAGTTTAAGCATATACATTATACCTACTGTAGTACGTTGGTGAAATTGCTCTCCTGTCAATCCGTTATACAATTGTGCAGAACCAAACTGAGGTAATTTAGCTTCCTCAATTTTTCCATCGATATCTTCTTCTGTAGCACCGTCAAAGATTGGAGTAGCGAAGTTTAACCCTAGCTCTTGTCCAGCCCATCCAAGTACGGTCTCATATATCTGACCCAAGTTCATACGAGAAGGTACACCTAGTGGATTAAGAACAATCTCTACAGGTGTTCCATCCTCTAAGTAAGGCATATCCTCTTCTGGTACTATCTTAGCTACGATACCTTTGTTACCGTGACGACCAGCCATCTTATCTCCTACTTTGAGCTTACGCTTCTTAGCAAGATATATTTTGGCAAGTTTTAATATTCCTGTTGGAAGCTCATCTCCTACACTAATACTGAATTGCTCACGCTTGTATGTAGTAGATATTTCTGTGTACTTAGCTTTGTAATTGGTAAGTACTTTAGCTATCAAACTATTTTTCGCATTGTCAGATGTCCAATTATTGTAAGACACTGTCGCAAAATCAATAGTAGCAAGATTCTTCAGTGTGAACTTAGTTCCTTTAGGTATTACATCCTCATAATATACATTCTGTACACCTGCCGAAGTTTTGCCGCTTACTATTTTATAAAGTTTCTCTAGAAGCAGTGCTCTTAATTTATCCAACTCACCTAAATGCTCATTTTCAAGTTTAGTAAGTTTCGTCTTGTCTTCGGCTTTGTTTGCTCTATCTTTCTTTCTACGAACAAATAATTGCTTAGCTACCACTACACCTTCTTTAGATGGCGTTGCTTTCAGAGAAGCATCCTTTACATCACCAGCTTTGTCCCCAAATATCGCTCTAAGAAGTTTTTCTTCTGGAGAAGGTTCAGACTCACCTTTTGGCGTAATCTTACCTATCAAAATGTCCCCTTCTTTGATTCTGGCACCTACACGTATAAGTCCGTTTTCGTCAAGGTTCTTTGTCGCTTCCTCACTTACATTTGGAATATCATTGGTAAGTTCCTCTATACCTCTTTTGGTATCCCTTACTTCTACATCGTGCTCTGTGATGTGAATAGATGTAAAGTAATCATCCTTTACTACCTTCTCCGAAATCACAATCGCATCTTCAAAGTTATATCCTTGCCAAGGCATAAATGCCACTTTAAGATTTCTACCAAGGGCCAATTCGCCACCTTGAGTACCATAACCTTCACTTAGTACCTGACCATTTACCACTTTATCACCTTTTACCACAAGTGGTCTAAGGTTTACCGTCATATTCTGGTTTGTTCTTCTAAATTTAGTAAGATAGTATGATTTAGTATCGCCAATAAAACTCGCCAACATATCATCGTCAGTCAAGTCATACTTGATGCGTATTTCATCTGCATCTACATATTCTACCGTACCTGTTCCTTCTGCCAATAATTGTGTTCTAGAATCTTTGGCTACTTGAGCTTCAAGACCTGTACCCACAATAGGAGCTTCCGGGTTCATGATTGGTACTGCTTGACGCTGCATATTCGATCCCATCAGTGCACGGTTAGCATCATCGTGCTCCAAGAATGGAATCAACGAAGCTGCTATAGATACAATCTGATTTGGAGCTACGTCCATATAGTTGATCTTCTTTTTATCCTCTATTGGGAAATCACCTTCAAAACGAGCTTTCACAAGATTATTAGTCAAGTTACCTTTCTTATCAAAAGGAGAATTTGCCTGAGCAATAACGTTGTTATCTTCTTCTTCAGCACTTAGGTAAACTACATCTTCATCAATTTTGATTTTTCCGTTTTCTACCTTACGATAAGGTGTTTCTATAAAACCAAGATTATTGATTTTTGCGTGAACACAAAGTGAAGATATTAGACCAATGTTTGGCCCCTCAGGAGTCTCAATTGTACAAAGACGACCATAGTGCGTATAATGAACATCCCTCACCTCAAAACCAGCTCTCTCTCTACTCAATCCACCTGGACCTAAAGCAGACATTCTACGTTTGTGAGTTACCTCTGCGAGTGGATTGGTTTGATCCATAAACTGAGATAACTGATTCGTACCGAAGAATGAGTTAATTACAGAAGACAATGTACGAGCATTTACCAAATCTGTTGGAGTAAATACTTCATTATCTCTGATATTCATTCGCTCACGAATAGTACGAGCCATACGAGCCAGACCTACACCAAATTGGTTGTAAAGCTGCTCTCCAACTGTTCTAACACGTCTGTTACTCAAGTGGTCAATGTCATCCACATCTGTACGTGAATTTACCAACTCTATGAGGTACTGAATAATAGATATAATATCCTCATTAGTAAGTACACGATTCTCTTTCTCGGCACCAAAACCTAATTTTTTATTGATTCTGTATCTACCTACTTCTCCAAGATCATATCTTTTATCTGAGAAGAACAAACGCTCAATGATACCTCGAGCAGTTTCCTCATCAGGTGGATCGGTGTTACGTAATTGTCTATAGATATGCTCTACTGCTTCTTTACCTGAGTTAGAAGTATCTTTTTGAAGCGTGTTTAAAATGATTTGGAAATCATTCTTGTCATCATTTTCTTTACTTAAGATTATTGTCTTAACACCAGACTCAATAATCTCTTCCATATGAGCTTCCTCCAGTACGGTATCACGCTCGATCACTACTTCGTTTCTTTCGATAGATACAACTTCTCCCGTATCCTCATCCACAAAATCCTCTATCCAAGAGCGAAGTACTCTAGCCGCTAGTCTGCGACCCATTATTTTCTTAAGACCAGCTTTGGTTACTTTCACCTCTTCAGCAAGGCCAAATAAGTCCAAAATATCTTTATCCGTCTCGTAACCTATTGCTCTAAGCAATGTAGTCACCGGGAATTTCTTTTTACGGTCAATATATGCATACATTACGTTGTTCACGTCCGTAGCAAATTCTATCCAGCTACCCTTGAAAGGTATAATTCTGGCAGAATATAATTTTGTTCCGTTTGTGTGGTAACTCTGTCCGAAGAATACCCCAGGAGAACGGTGTAGTTGCGATACAATTACTCGCTCAGCACCATTGATAATGAACGAACCTGTGGGCGTCATATATGGCAGTGTACCCAAGTACACGTCTTGAACTACTGTCTCAAAATCTTCGTGCTCCGCATCATTACAGCTTAATTTAAGCTTAGCCTTAAGTGGCACTGCATGGGTCAGTCCACGCTCAATACACTCTTGTATGGTGTATCGCGGTGGATCTACGAAGTAATCAAGAAATTCAAGTACGAAGATGTTACGAGTATCAGTGATTGGAAAATTTTCACTAAAAACTTTAAACAAACCTTCAAATTTGCGGTCTTCAGACGACGTCTGAAGCTGGAAGAACTCTTGGAAAGACTTCAGCTGTACATCTAAGAAATCTGGGTAATCAATCACTTTCGCGATTCTCCCAAAATTAATTCTTTCGTTATATTTTGATGACAAGGTTATTAAATGTTTGATGTTAACGGAATATTAAAATTATAAAAACACCAAAAGACCCACTGTAAACCAGGGGTCTTTTGATACGTTTATTTGTATAAATTACTTAAGCTCAACTTCAGCTCCTGCTTCTTCTAAGGCTGTTTTCAAAGCATCTGCTTCGTCTTTCGAAACATTTTCTTTAACCTCTTTCGGAGCTGAATCTACAAGTTCTTTTGCTTCTTTAAGTCCTAATCCAGTCAAAGTTTTTACTGCTTTAACTACGTTTAACTTAGAAGCACCAGCCGCTTTAAGGATTACAGTAAATTCTGTTTGCTCCTCTGCTGCTGCATCACTACCACCTGCTGGTCCTGCTGCTACTGCAACTGGAGCTGCTGCTGGCTCAATACCATACTCATCTTTAAGTATAGTAGCCAATTCGTTTACATCTTTCACTGAAAGATTAACCAATTCTTCTGCTAATTTTTTAATGTCAGCCATTGTTTGTTTTGTTTAAAATTTGTTTTTAGTAATAAATTAATTTTCTCTTTCTGAAAGCGTCTTAAGCAATCCTGCGATTGTATTTCCACCTGATTGAAGTGCAGATACAACGTTGTTTGCTGGCGAACGTAACAGTCCGATGATTTCTCCAACAAGTTCTTCTCTTGTCTTCAGATCAACTAGAGCTCCTAGTTGGTCATCGCCAATGAAAATGTCAGAGTCAATGTAAGCACCTTTAAGTAACGGTCTATCGCTCTTTTTGCGGAACTCTTTTATCGCGATAGCAGGTGCTTTCGGGTTGGAAGCAAATAAGAGTGCCGTAGTTCCTTTTAACGTGTCTTTAAGCTCGCCCCACTCGGTGCCGCTTTTCTCTAACGCCTGGTGTACAAAAGTATTTTTGATCACCTGCATTTTAACTCCGTTTTTATGTAACAACTTTCTCAAATTGTTATTAGAATTTGCAGATAGGTTCGAACTATCAGTTACATATACAAACTGATATTCTTTCAAGTTGCCTACCAACTCATCTATTATTACATTTTTTTCGTTTTTGTTCATTTCTGTACTCTTTAAATGGTTATACAGTTAATGCCTTAGTATCTACTTTGATGCCTGGGCTCATAGTACTAGATAATGTTATACTCTGAAAATACAATCCTTTTGCTGAGCTTGGTTTCAATCTGTTGAGTGTATCTATCAATTCTTTTGCGTTATCATAGATTTTATCCGCATCAAAAGAAACCTTACCTACACTTGTGTGTATAATTCCCGTCTTGTCTACTTTAAAATCAATCTTACCTGCTTTGATTTCTGTCACAGCTTTCCCTATATCCATGGTAACTGTTCCACTTTTGGGATTAGGCATTAAGTTTCTCGGCCCTAAAACACGTCCAAGCCTACCAATTTTACCCATTACAGCAGGCATGGTGATAATTACATCAATATCAAGCCATCCGCCTTCTATCTTAGTTACGTATTCATCCAAACCTACAAAGTCGGCTCCAGCATCCTTAGCCTCTTGCTCCTTATCTGGAGTAACAAGAGCAAGTACTCTTACTTCTTTACCGATACCGTGTGGTAATGAGGTAGTACCCCTTACCATCTGATTTGCTTGTCTTGGGTCTACACCCAATTTCACGTCTACGTCTACGGAAGAATCGAATTTTGCATTTGTGATTTTCTTCACAATTTCCGACGCCTCTTTAAGACTGTAAAGAGCATCCTTATCATATTTAGATAAAGCCTCTTTTCTTTTCTTTGTTAATTTTCCCATTGTTTATAATCGATAAACCTAGTTATCTTCCGGAAACTGTCCGGTAACAGTTACGCCCATACTACGTGCAGTACCCGCTACCATTTTCATGGCAGACCCTACAGTCATTGCATTTAAGTCAGACATTTTATCTTCAGCGATAGCCTTTACTTGATCCCAAGTCATACTAGCTACCTTTACCCTATTTGGCTCAGCAGATCCACTCTTCTTTTTGGTTGACTCAAGTATCTGAGCTGCCGCTGGAGGAGTTTTGATGATAAAATCAAATGAATTATCTTGATATACCGTGATAACAACTGGCAATGTTTTACCAGCCTTGTCTTGGGTTCTACCATTGAACTGCTTACAGAAATCCATGATATTTACACCTTTGGCACCTAGTGCTGGACCTACCGGAGGTGCAGGATTTGCCGCTCCACCTTTTACCTGTAATTTTACGTAACCTTTTATTTGCTTAGCCATAAAGCTTATTCTTTTTCTACTTGTATGTAATTTAGTTCTAATGGTGTTTTTCTTCCGAAAATTTTCACCATCACTTTCAATTTCTTCTTCTCTTCGTTCACCTCTTCAATTACTCCGCTAAAGCCCGTAAACGGACCATCGGTCACTTTCACAAACTCTCCTACGATATAAGGATTAACAGCACTTTCACCTTCTTGGTTGCTTTCATCAACTTGTCCGAAGATTCGATTCACTTCGCTTTGTCTCATAGGCACAGGTTCTCCATCCTGACCAAGAAAACCCACGACACCATTTACGGCACGAATAGTAGGCACTACCTCCCCAACTAGATGAGCATGTATCAATATATATCCTGGGAAGTAGCTCTTCTCCTTCGAAGTTTTCTTTCCGTTTTTAATTTCAAAAACTTTCTGGGTAGGTATAAGTATCTCGGGAACGTACTTCGTAAGTTTAGCGTACGCAAGCTCAGACTCTATTATGGACTTCACTTTCTTCTCCGAGCCACTTATAGCACGCACTACGTACCATCTAAACTCGTCTTGAACTGTTTTTTCGCTAAACATTACTTTTTATCGTCCTTAAAACTTACTCTACTATTTTGTAAAGGAAATCATTCATAAATGCTCCAAATGCTTTATCTATAAGCATTATTACAAGAGCAAAAAGAATGGAAGCTATGACCACAATTATGGTACTGCTTCTTAATTCTGTCCAAGTTGGCCAAGTAACCTTGTTTACCAACTCGTCAGTTGTCTCCTTCCAAATTTCTACTATCCTACTCATTATTTGTTAATTGCACGGGTGGAGAGATTCGAACTCCCGACACCTGGTTTTGGAGACCAGTGCTCTGGCCAGCTGAGCTACACCCGTTTGTGCCTTATATATTATTACTTGATTATTTCAGTAACTTGACCAGCACCTACTGTTCTACCACCTTCACGGATAGCGAACTTAAGCCCTTTTTCCATTGCTACTGCATTGATAAGCTCAACAGTGATACTTACGTTATCACCTGGCATTACCATTTCAGTACCCTCTGGAAGTTTGATCTCACCAGTTACGTCAGTAGTTCTGAAGTAGAACTGTGGACGATACTTATTAAAGAATGGAGTGTGACGTCCACCTTCTTCTTTTGACAATACATAGATCTCAGCCTTGAACTCAGTATGTGGAGTAACAGAACCTGGAGCTACGATTACCATACCCCTCTTGATATCTGTTTTGTCAATACCTCTAAGAAGGATACCAGCATTATCACCAGCTTGCCCTCTGTCTAGAAGTTTTCTAAACATCTCAACTCCTGTACATACAGACTTCATATCTTCTGCACCCATACCTACAATATCAACTGCATCACCTACATTGATAATACCTCTTTCTATTCTACCTGTAGCTACCGTACCACGACCAGTGATAGAGAATACATCCTCTACTGGCATTAGGAAAGGCTGATCAGTCAAACGTGGAGGAACTGGTATCCAAGAATCAACAGCATTCATCAATTCCTGAACAGTAGCAACCCACTTATCATCGCCGTTCAATGCACCTAATGCAGATCCTTGAATGATAGGAGTGTTATCTTCGTCAAACTCATAGAAACCTAAAAGTTCTCTTATTTCAATCTCAACAAGTTCTAGAAGCTCTTCGTCATCTACCATATCAACTTTGTTCATGAAAACAACTAATCTAGGCACCCCAACTTGTCTAGCAAGAAGGATATGCTCTTTAGTTTGTGGCATAGGACCATCAGTAGCCGCAACTACAAGTATAGCACCATCCATTTGAGCAGCACCCGTGACCATGTTTTTTACATAATCCGCGTGACCAGGACAATCTACGTGTGCGTAGTGTCTTGCTTCTGTTTGATACTCAATGTGAGCAGTGTTAATGGTGATACCTCTTTCTTTTTCCTCTGGAGCAGAATCGATAGTACCGAAATCTGTTTTTTCTGCCAATCCTTGATTAGACAGTACAGAACTAATGGCTGCAGTCAAGGTAGTTTTACCGTGATCTACGTGTCCAATAGTTCCAATGTTTACGTGTTCTTTCGAACGATCAAATGTTGCTTTTGACATGATTAAAATTAATTATTCTTTCTTTTTAATAAATGTGGAGCCAACGATGAGAATTGAACTCACGACCTCTTCCTTACCAAGGAAACGCTCTACCCCTGAGCTACGTCGGCTTATTTGCTTACATAAACAAACAATATGTATCTAAGGTATAAAGCAGAAAGGCAATGCACAAACCACCAATTAGCCCAAACTAAAAAAATGCAAGGACCTTATAAAAGGAAATTGCACGCTTCAGAGCTTTCACTCAAAAGCATTGAGCGGGAGACGAGGCTCGAACCCGCGACCTACAGCTTGGAAGGCTGTCGCTCTACCAACTGAGCTACTCCCGCATATACATATTACTTTATTTTTTATGGTGGGGAGAGTAGGATTCGAACCTACGTAGCCGAAGCAGCAGATTTACAGTCTGCCCCATTTGACCGCTCTGGTATCTCCCCATATAAAAAAAAGAGCCGCCTATTGGACTCGAACCAACGACCGGCTGATTACAAATCAGCTGCTCTACCAACTGAGCTAAGGCGGCAATATGTTTAAAATGAGCGGGTTGATTCAAAGAACATTATACTTTTTATAATCCCTGCTTATTTTAAGGTGGGCAAAGGTAGTAATTTTTTTACAAGTGCAAATGCTTTGGTAAAAAAATCTATGGTTTTTTTTGTCTTTGAGTCTCGTATTCCGAAAATACCACTAAATCAGTGTTCCGCTAGCTTTCCTTTATGTCTTTTGAGCTGCACTTTCAGTGCTTCTAACGCTATATCAGTAGCAGCCTCGAAGGTAATGGATGTTTCTTTTTGTATAAAGGTATTGTGCTTGGCATTAAGTTTTATCTCTACGATCTTATTTTCCTTCACACTAGTGTTTTCTATTTTCAAAAAAACTTGTGCATCTATAATGTCTTCATAAAATGTTTCTAGTTTTTGGAGTTTAATATCTACAAAGTCTTTTAGCTTCTGATCTGCTTTAAAATGAATAGCTTGAATCTCTGTGTTCATAATTGTGTTCTGTTTTAATGGTTAATGTTTCATTTATCGTCAGAAAACGGATGTGCATCTCGATAAACCTCTTTGAGTCTCTTTATATCATTATGTGCATATATCTGTGTAGAGCTTAGGCTGCTGTGCCCTAGCAACTCTCTTATGGAGTTAATATCCGCCCCATTTTGCAACAAATGCGTTGCAAAACTATGCCTAAGTATATGCGGGCTCTTTTTTTCGCCAGTTGTTTGCGAGAGTAAAGCGTTCACTAAGGAATACACCCATTTTTCTTTCAATTTCGTTCCTCCGAAGTTACAAAAAAATAATTTAGTATCTCCTATCTCCTCACCTTTGACACGTAAATATCGTTCAAACACCTGTTTTAACTCATTACTAATAGGTACAATTCGCTCCTTATTTCCTTTGCCTAATACTTTGAGTTCTTTCTTGTGAAGATAAACATCGTCCGAAAGCAAATTCACAAGTTCTGACCGTCTTAAGCCAGTATGGTAAAAGGTGGTAATCAGGCAATAAGCCAAAGTAGATTCATAATCGACCGCTTGGTCCTCTAGATTATTGAGCATCACATTGAGCTCGTCTTCTTTTATATATACAGGTATGCGTTTTTTTATTTTGGGGAGTTGGAGCGTGAGTGAAGGTATCTCCTGTATAATATTAGTGCGGTAAAGGAAATCTGCATACGCCCTTACAGAGCTCACTTTGCGGTGTACTGATTTCTCGCTCAATCTATCCTGCATCAATTGGCGGACCCATTTTCGCACTTGTTTTACTTCGGGGACTACGTCCCAACTTTCTGTAAACAAAAAATACTGCTCGACATCCTTACGGTATGCCACAGCAGTATTACTACTATAACTACGCTCCTTGAGAAGGTAGTTATAAAATGTCTCTATGTAATCAAGAGATTCGCTCATACGAACGACTAAAGTACACTATTCTTTTGGAATAGTCTCCAGCCTCCTGATTAGGACTATGATTACTTAGGATTATTGAGCGACTGCTTGTACTTAGCTTTGATGATCTGCTTTCTTCTTGTTACAGATGGCTTTGTAAACTGCTGTCTTTCTCTAAGCTCTTTGATAACTCCAGTTTTTTCAAACTTCTTCTTATACTTTTTTAGAGCCTTGTCTATCGTATCGGTATCTTTTAGATTTATTAGTAACATGTTTTATAAAAGGAGTGCAAAATTAATACTAATTTTATCAAATGCACTACATCATTTTAATATCTGTCGAGATATTACGATTTTTTGTATCTCGGAGGTACCCTCTCCTATAGTGCAAAGCTTACTGTCTCTATAGTATTTCTCTACCGGAAAATCCTTCGTATAGCCGTATCCGCCAAATATCTGCACAGCTTCCGTACTTGATTTTACCGCCACTTCTGATGCGTAGTATTTAGCCATTGCACTTTCTTTGGTCATAGGCAAGTCTTCGTTTTTCAAAAAGCATGATTGATCTATCAATAGCTGAGAGGCCTCTAGCTCTGTGGCCATATCTGCTAGTTTGAAACTAATGCCTTGAAATTCTGAAATAGATTTACCAAACTGCTCTCGCTCCTGACTGTATGCCAATGCAGCTTTGTAGGCTCCTTTTGCAATACCCAACGACAATGCTGCGATAGAAATTCGTCCTCCATCAAGTATTTTCATCGCTTGTATAAACCCCTCGCCCTCTAATCCTATCAAGTTTTCGTCTGGTACAAAGCAATCTTCGAAAATCATTTCGGCTGTTTCGGATGCTCGCATACCGAGTTTATTTTCTTTTTTACCCCCTTTGAAACCTAGAGTGCCACGTTCCACTATAAAGGCAGATATACCTCTACTGTCGAGCAACTCACCCGTGCGGGCAAGCACTACGGCAATATCTCCCGAAATTCCGTGTGTTATCCAGTTCTTAGCTCCATTAATCATCCAACCACCATCTACTTTTTTGGCTACGGTTTTCATTCGTAGGGCATCGCTCCCAGTATTGGGCTCTGTAAGTCCCCAAGCACCTAAGTGCTCTCCTGAAGCTAGTTTTGGCAAATATTTTTGTTTTTGAGCCTCATTAGCGTGATATAATATATGTCCCGTACACAACGAATTATGAGCTGCAGTAGAGAGCCCAATCGAACCACATACCTGAGCTATCTCATCTACTACGGCGGCGTACTCATAATAGCCTAAACCGGACCCTCCGTACTCTTCTGGCACCAAGATACCCATAAACCCCTGTTCACCCATTTTGGTAAATAAATCTCTAGGGAAATGCTGCGACTCATCCCATTCCATTACGTGGGGTCTTATATGCTTAGTAGCAAAATCGCTAGCTGCTTGTCTTATCATTTCTTGTGTTTCGGAGTGTATAAAGTTCATTGTATTTCCTTCTTAGAAGCATACAAGTATACCTACTACAAAAGCTCAAAGCCAATTAGTTTAGGTCTAAATAAGGAATTAAGCGACTAGTGTCTTTCCCCTTGAAAATATGAAGAGTCATTATTTCAGATACCGAATGAAACCCGTCGTGTTGCTCTCTGTAATTTACAATAGCTTTTACTTCATTATAAGTGAGGTAAGGGTGGGCCACTAAATCTTTAAAACCAGCACTGTTGGTATGCTTCTGTTTAATATTTTCACCATATTCAAAATAGGATGATATTTGATCAACCGACTCTGGTCGCATTCCAAACACCTCATTGAGTTGTTCACTACTTACAAAGCCGCCTAACTTATCCAGATACTCCGTGATTTTTTGAGCGTAAAACGAACCAATTCCACTCAGTTTTTCCAAATCTGAAGCACTCACCGTATTTATGTCAATAGGCCTCCTAGCCACCACGCTATCCTTCTTAAATATTTCTTCCTTTGAATCTGAAACTACCCGCTTAGGTTTGACAGGTAAATCTATATAAGGTTCCAGAGTGTAGTAACGCTGCTCATCTATTACATAAAGCTTAGCCAGATCAGACTTATATCTAAACTTACCTCCGGCATTGCGATATTTCACTATTGCTTGAGCTATATATCTTGGGACGCCTTTATTTTGCAACGCTGAAGCTGTACCTGCATTGGGATTAAAAAGACGAACAGGCATTACTACTTTAGCATTGGGTTTATCGCCATAGGTGTAATCCTCTTTTTCTTTAGCAAAAGTACTATCTACTTGTTTTCTAAACGCGGCAAGGGCAGTTTCATCTATATAGAGTGGTTCAGCAGCTCTGCTATTTTTGTAGTAGTAATAAGCCGAAACCAATAGCAACGAAAAGAGGAGAGCCATAAGCCCTCCTCTTTCAAAATTCGATATTTCGACATAGCTTAAAAGTTTTTCGAAAACTCTCCTCACTATTATAAAACCTTAGTTAAACGCTGCTAGCTTCTCTGCTTTATATTCGCCAGCTAATAATTTACCTTTTATGTCTTGGAACGCCTTGATGGTTTCCTCTACATCGGCCAAACTATGTGCCGCAGTAGGAATTAATCTAAGCATAATAACATCTTTAGGCACTACTGGATATACTACTATGGAGCAGAATATACTGAAGTTCTCTCTCAAGTCGCGTGTAAGGTGAGTAGCCTCAGCCACGTTTCCTTGTAAGATAACAGGTGTAACGCAAGAACTAGTGGTCCCAATATTAAAACCTTCTGCTTTTAAACCACCTTGGAGTGCATCTACTATTTTCCAAAGATTTGCTTTATGATGTGGTTCATTTCTTAGCATATCTAGACGCTTCAATGCTCCAATTACAAATGGCATAGGTAAAGATTTAGCAAAAATTTGAGAACGCATGCTATATCTCAAATAGTTGATAATCATTTTATCTCCTGCTATGAATGCTCCGATGCTCGCCATTGACTTGGCAAACGTGGAGAAGTACACATCTATTTCATCTTGAACTCCTTGTTCTACGCCTGCTCCTTCTCCGTTTGGCCCTAGTGTGCCAAATCCGTGAGCATCATCTACCATCAGTCTGAAATCAAACTTAGATTTCAACGCGACGATTTCTTTGAGTTTTCCTTGGTTTCCACTCATTCCGAAGACACCTTCAGATATTACCAATATGGCTCCCCCTTGTTCATCAGCCATTTTAGTAGCACGTTGTAGTTGAGTCTCTAGACTTTCTATGTCATTGTGACCAAATACAAATCGCTTACCTTGGTGTAGTCTTACGCCGTCTATGATACAAGCATGAGATTCAGCATCATATACGATAACATCTCTTCTATCTACCAATGCATCTATCGCCGAAAGGATACCTTGGTACCCAAAATTGAGCAATATAGCATCTTCTTTTTGCTCAAACTCAGCAAGTTGCTGTTCTAACTGTTCGTGATAGTCGGTATTGCCGGACATCATACGTGCACCCATCGGGTAAGCACAACCCCAATTTGCTGCAGCATCAGCATCTGCTTTTCTTACGTCTGGATGGTTACCCAAACCAAGGTAATTATTCAAACTCCAATTAAGTACTTCTTTGCCTCTAAACATCATACGTGGAGCAAGTTCTCCTTCCAACTTAGGGAAAGTGTAGTAGTGATGAGCATCTTCTGAATACTGACCCAAAGGACTTTTCCTCTTAGCTATTTTTTCAAATAAATCCATTAAAATTTTTCTTAACGAATTGCAAAAATAACACTAAATAGAGGTTAGCTTGCACAAAACGAGCCTACTTCTCAAATTAATTGTATACCATCCCTAAAAAATCACTAAGTAACTATTCTCCAAATCTTTCGTATAACTAATTAAAATCATAACTTTGCAGGCATTTTCAGTGATAAGATTACTATACATAACGTTAGCTATTACCCTAGTTTCGTGCTCAGGTTACCAAAAACTATTAAAAGACGGTACCCCGCAGGAAAAACTGGAGGCAGCTAAAAAATATTACCAAAAAGAAGACTTTGTAAGGTCGCAAATGCTTCTAGAAGAATTGCTGGGGCTTTACTACGGCAAGCCTGAGCGTGAAGAAATTTATTATCTATACGCATACTCTTATTACGGAACAAGCGAATTTTTGCTGGCGGGCTATCACTTTAACTCCTTTGCCTTAACGTACACATTAAGCCCTAAAAGGGAAGAAGCTGCATATATGGCGGCAGTGTGTCAATTTAAAAAAGCAATGCCTATAGAACTAGACCAAACGCCAACTCAAAGTGCCATTTCTACATTACAGACCTTTATAAATCAGTACCCCAACAGCAAGTATGTCTCTGAATGTAATGACAAAATCGACATACTACGGGGCAGAATATTGGCTAAGGTATATGAGAACGCAAAGCTTTATCATAGCTTAGGCTACTATAATAGTGCTATGGTAGCTTGCGAAAACGCGGTAGAAGACTACCCTGATATGGTGAACAGAGACGAACTCTCTTATCTCTCGGTAGATGCAGCCTATATGTATGCCAAAAATAGCATTACCAAAAGGCAACTAGAGCGATACACTGACGCTAGAAGCAGAGCAAATAACTACCTCAAAGAATTTGGCCAAGAGGCTGAATTTAGCAAAGAGGTGAACAGAATAATAACAAAAAGTAACTCAGCCATTGCTGAAATAAACATTGTACAAGAAGGATAATATGAACAAAGAAGAAATCGAAATTCCAAACACTACTATTACCCGAGACACTCGTGAGATTAGTGAACCAACCGACAATTTGTATGAGGCCGTTGCTGTAATTTCTAAAAGAGCAAATCAAATCGCGTCAGCGACTAAGGAAGAATTGGTTGCCAAGTTAGACGAGTTTGCTTCGGAGCACGACAACCTTGAAGAAATTTTTGAGAATCGTGAGCAGATAGAAATATCAAAATACTATGAGAGCTTGCCTAAGGCAACTATTGTAGCTATCGAAGAATTTTTGGCCAACAAAGTATACCACAGAAATCCTGCAAAAGAAGAGTCTAAATAACAAACGGATTCTACTCGGAATAACGGGAGGTATTGCGGCTTATAAGTCGATATCACTCGTAAGACTTTTGATAAAAAACGGTGCCGAAGTACAGGTGATTTGCACACCAAGTGCATTGGACTTCGTAACACCACTTACCTTATCTACCCTATCTAAAAATGCGATTCATTCGCATTTTTTTGTGGAAGAAACCGGGCAATGGACTAACCATGTAGAGTTAGGAAAATGGGCAGACGCTTTCATTATAGCTCCTGCTACAGCAAATTCACTAACCAAAATGGCTCACGGCTATTGCGATAATTTATTACTAGCCACCTACTTATCGGCAGATTGTCCTGTGTTTTTTGCCCCAGCTATGGACCTCGATATGTATCTTCACCCTACAACCGTCAAAAACATTCACACCTTAAAATCCTATGGTAATATAGAATTACCAGCAGGTGATGGCGAATTGGCTAGTGGATTGGTGGGTAAAGGACGTATGTGCGAACCAGAAGCTATACTTACTCGTTTGAACAAGTTATTTGTTGATTCCAGATCAATCAGCGGTAAAAGAATACTAGTTAACGCCGGACCCACTTATGAAAAACTGGACCCCGTAAGATTTATAGGCAACTACAGTAGTGGTAAAATGGGGAAGGCTATTGCTAACGCATTAGCTCAACGCGGTGCCACTGTAGACCTCGTACTAGGACCTGTAAGTTCTGAGGGAGTTCTTCCTGCGGTAAACCTAATCAAAATAGAGAGTGCCGAAGATATGTACGAAGCGTGTAACGCTATTTTTGACCAATGCGATGCGGCCATACTAAGTGCAGCCGTGGCCGATTACAAACCCAATACGCAGGCCAATCAGAAGATAAAGAAGAAAACCAATGACTTCACGCTTCACCTGGTAAAAACCAAAGACGTACTCAAAAGTCTCGGACTACGTAAGAACAAACAAATACTAGTAGGTTTTGCACTCGAAACACAAAACGAATATGAGAACGCCTTGACAAAGCTAGAGAAGAAAAACCTTGATTTCATCGTTCTTAACTCTATGAACGACAAAGGAGCCGGATTTGGCAAAGACACCAATAAGGTGACTATCATAGAAAAAAACGGCAAAAAACATACCTTTGAGACCAAACCAAAAACAGAAGTAGCACGAGACATTATAAATCTACTGAGTACTTACCTATGAGATACCTTAAACTAATTACACTTATTCTCTGCACAGCGGCTGTTATGGCACAAGATCTACAATGCAATGTGCAAGTGGTGGCAGACGGAGTACAAGCTAGTAACAAAGCGATTTTCGTAGATCTGGAAAATGCCATATCACAGTTTATGAATCAACGTAAATGGATAAGTGACAAGGTACAAACCCAAGAAAAAATCAATTGCAGTTTTGTTATTAATATCAAGACTTTTGACATAGACCAATTTACTGCTGAGGTAAATATAACCAGTAGTAGACCAGTATATGGAACTACCTATAATACTCCTATTTTTCAGCATTTTGACAAGCAGTGGTACTTTAGCTACGCACAATTTCAGGCTTTAGATTTTCAGGAAAATGCTAACGTAATGCCGCTTACTACCTTGTTGGCTTTCTATGCAAATATTATGATCGGTTTAGACTTTGACACTTTTGCTCCGGAAGGAGGACAAGCCTATTTCAGCAAAGCATTGCAACTCCGCAACCTAGCTCAAGGTACAGCGGGATGGAGGCCGAGTGATGGCCGAGGCAATAGAAACAAGTACTACATCATAGACCAATTGCTCGACGATAGATTCAAACCACTAAGAAGTGCTCTTTATCAGTATCACATGGTGGGGATGGATAAATTTAAGGAGGATAATGACGCAGCACGTAAAGAAATATTTGCATCTCTCGAGAAAATCCGCACGGTACAAGAAAGACTGCCTAACAGCGTGATATTCAAAATATTTTTCAATGCAAAGCGAGCAGAGCTAGTAAACATATTTAAGCAGGCTGACCCCGGTCTTAAAAATAGAGCTATCGAGTTACTCGGAAGGCTCGATCCGTCTAATATGAGTACTTACGAAAAAATAAAGCAGTAACAAACGTTATTTTCGGCACAAATTCTGGCCAAACTTAGTCCTGTATATCACACTGCGGTATTTGGCCGTTAAGCCACTGATGTCAGGCAGCATGGAAGTTATAAGCATTAGATGCATTTCAATTGAGTATCAAGTTTCGAGACGAGGTCACTTCAAAAAAATGACATTTCTCCTTGGGCAAAAGTTATAATTTCGTCAATAGTGAGTAGCACACTGCTTACCGACCAAAAACCGATAGCTGACGAATACATGAGTAATGATCAAACCGCTACGTGCATCTTAGATGCCACTTATGCCTTGTTTTTTGAGGGGAAAGTAAGTGACTTATGCATCACAGAAATCGCCAAGAAAGCTCAACTAAGCCAGAAGGAGGTGACAATTATATATCCTACGCTGAATGACATCACCAAAACGCTATCTGAAAGAAGTATTGCCAAACTAAAGAAAGAAGGATTGGCCCTCGCCCAAAATACAGGCATAAACGTATTGCGACAATTGATATCAAACGATTTGTTATTTTTTTATCGCGTAGAGGTAGACCGAAATCAACTTACTCCTGAAACATTAGAAGGCCATACTTCAGCTTTAGAAAATTTTGATCGCTATTTCAACTCAGAGATGCCTTTGGTATACGCGACTTTCTTTAAAAACAATAAAGACCTGTTACCTCACTTCGAAATAGACATTGAGTTCTATGCATACTTCGTATCGCATAGTCTCAAGTTTTTCAATTTCAGGACACTACAGACTTTTGAGAGCACGAGCGAAGGTCGTAAACTAGTAACGGAACAAATCATCGGTAGCTTGTTTGACCGAGAATCCATGGGACTAAACCAATTTTAACCATCCATTCTATGACCAATGTAAGTTACAGAAAAAAAATACTAGAGGCAGCCCAAGAGATATCTACTCTCGTAAATGACGTAAGCACTATAGACCTAGCAGCGTTAGCCCAATACGCTGGTTTGAAAGAAAATATTATTCTCTCTGAGTTTGAGGACTTGAATCAAATTTTTTATGAGGCAGCGGTTCTACGATATAAACAGCACGAGAGTAAGTCTCAAAAAATAGCTCGACTACCCGGAGAATATTCACTCTCTACGCTTCTCAAACATGATTTGTCCATGATATTTTTTTATGCTCGTGATGTAAAAAATTGGGAAAATAAAGGTGAAATAAGTTCGGCTATAACGTACATCCAAAATTATATAGAACATACCATGCCGAAGTACTACTTTGATGTATTACGGTTTAATCCTACCCTCCTGCCAAACAAAGACATAAACGCCCGAGTATATGCCCACTTTCTGGTGCATAGCATGTTCTTTTTTACAAAGAGTGAACTTTACACATTGAATCCTGACAGCAAGGATCTTACTGCGATAACTCGCAAACTAATTAGCAGCTTATTCTCTCGATCTACCGCACAGATACGAGTAGACTGATTCATCTTTAATTAATTCTCGGAATAAGTCCAAGCACCTCTTCTGCAAAAGCATTGGTATGAGCAGAAACCCCTTCTATATCGGATGAAAAATAGCTGCTTGCCAAGGCGTGAGCACCTACATTTTCAAATTTGACTAATCGTTTATTAGCAGAGCCCAATAGCTCGTACATATCAAGAATAGCTGGCACAGATACTACATCATCTTGTTCTGCCTCATTTTTATAATAATAGCCGACGAAGGTGGGTACTTTCACCTTTTGGAATGTGGCGGGAATCATTGTACTCTCTAATAGTAACTGCATTTGCACTGTAGCCTCTAGCCTATACGTGGTATGCCAATATGCTTCTGCTCCTGCCGGAGCATCCCAAACATTGTAATCGCCACCTTTTACCACCTTAGCAATGTCAATTCCCCACGGACCTGTGAGCAATGATGCACGTTTGTCAAACACCTTAATATTAGGCGAATAGCATACAAGACTATGGATATCATTATCACCGGAAGCTAAGAATAAACTCGCGGTACTCCCCGTACTCGTACTCATTATAATCACGCTGTCGCCCATAAGGCGTACAAGTCGTAAAGCTTGTTTTGCAGATTCTACAAACTTATCTCCAGTAAAATGCAACATAGGTTCATCTGATATCAATCCGTGATCGGCCAATAGTGGAGCATACATATTCATTCCATATCGCTTCGCAAAGTTCATATGTACAGGATTGCCTTCCATCGGACTTGCAGAGAATCCGTGAAGGTAAAGCAACACGTACTTTGTTTTCTGACCTATACTATCTGCCCAATAAATTTGAGACTCATTTCCTTTTCTAATAGGCGACGTAGTATTAAACCTATCCACCGTTTCTTGTACATACTCAGGATTGAATTCCGTAGGGTCCATCAATGCTGGTGCCTCAGGAATAATTATTATTTGCTCAGGTTTTGGACCTGCGAAGTATGCTATTATCACAATGATAATAAAGACTACTAAGCCCGTCAGTATTTTTTTCATTACGCAAGCAAATGTACGGATAGGCAATTTAGAATTACATTTTTTTGTTAGTATGCACACACTTGGTGCTTTTTATCCCTATTTTCGAAATTTTTTACCAAAGACAAAATAACAAATGATGACATCGTTTAAGCTGAAGTCGCACTTTAGAATATTAGTTGCTTTTTTTATTGCACTAGCATTCACCTCTCCTCTCCTGGCACAAACCACGATAAATGGTACAGTAAGTAATGCCAATGGCGAAGGACTTGTAGGAGCATACATCACAGTGCCCGCAATCACAGGAATAGGTGCCATAACCGACGAAAAAGGAGCATTTTCACTCAGCGTAAATACGCTGCCTGTTACTATCAAGGTTTCATATTTAGGCTATGTGGACAATGAGGTCACCATAAGTAGTGGAGCTAAAGTAAAGGTAGTGATGAGCGAAAGTTCAGAAAATGTACTCACAGGAGCCTTGGTAAAAGCCAGCAGAGTTACCGAAAAGCAAAAAGAAGCACCGCTTACGGTAGAGTCCATAGGCATAGAAGCGATCAAAGATGCTCCAGCAGCATCTTTTTATGAGAGTTTAGGTAATCTAAAAGGAGTAGACGTAACGGCAGCAAGTTTAGGTTTTAGGGTAGTGAATACACGAGGATTTAATAGTACAAGTCCAGTACGCTCATTACAACTCATCAATGGGGTAGATAATCAGAGTCCTGGACTCAATTTTTCTCTAGGAAATTTTTTGGGAGCGAGTGATTTGGATATTAGTCGTGTAAATGTTATCGCGGGTGCTAGTAGTGCTTTTTATGGTCCTAATGCATTTAATGGTGTGATAAGTATGGAGACCAAAGAATCGTACGATTTCCCAGGAGTGCTCACAGAGCTAAAGGTGGGTGAACGAGGATTGAACCAATTAGCTGTGCGATATGCTAATTATTTCACAAACGACGAGGGTCGTAAGACCTTTGGCTACAAGGTAAATGCGTTTTACATGAAAGCTTATGACTGGGAGGCGGAGAACTATAATCCTACTCAAGACAGTGAACATGACGCCACTAACCCTGGCGGCTATGACAAAGTAAATGTATATGGAGATGAAGTACTCACCGCAGGAAATGATGACTACGAAGATCCAGCACAGATATACAATAAAGGAGCAGGTCTTGGCTCATTTTATAGAACCGGATATAGAGAGAGAGACTTAGTAGATTATACTACCGACAACTTAAAATTAAATACCACATTGAGTTATCGATTTTCGGATAGTGTACAGCTTGATTATTCCTTCAATTTCAGTACGGGAAGTACGGTATATCAAGGAGACAACCGATACCGATTAGACAATATTCGTTTTTGGCAAAATCACTTGGAACTTAAACAGAAAGGTAAGTTTTTTATACGCCTTTATAGTACTAACGAAGATGCAGGAGACACATATGATATAGTTACGACAGCATTCAGACTAAACGAAGCTGACAAGGATGAAGCCAATTGGTATAATGAGTATGAGCGTATATGGCGACGTACAGGTTATAAAGAAGTGGAAGCTATGCCTGGCTACGTGGCTTATGACCCAGCGTTGCATGAATCTCAGGATTTCTGGTATAATTCTATTTACCTTCCCTTTATAGAAGCCAATAAAGAAGAAATAAGCAACATACACAACACCACTAGAACGGCGGTAGACAGGCTACGTATAAATCCTGGCACTGCAGATTTTGATAGTACTTTTCAAGACATAACGCGTAGACTATTTACCGAAGGTGGAACCCGATTTTACGACAAGTCTGCACTCTATCATCTTCAAGGAGAATATAAATTCAAACCCACTTTTGGCACAATTACCGTAGGTACTAGTAGCAGACTATACGCTCCCGACTCGCGAGGAACTATTCTTAATGACACCGGCGATGTGGTAATCCGAAACTTAGAAGCAGGTGTATATGCTGGTATCGATAAGCGTTGGAAAGCAGATCGAATGATACTTAATGTTACTACTCGTTTGGACAAAAACCAGAATTTCAACCTATTGGCTTCTCCCGCGGCTTCATTCATATACAAGCATCGACCAAATCACGTGTTTAGAACATCTTTTTCTGCCGCGATACGAAACCCAACATTGGCAGACCAATACTTGTTTTATGATGTAGGTAGAGCTACCTTACTTGGTAACCTCGATGGATTTGACTCACTCGTAACCATAGAATCATTTGTAGATGCTTATGCCGAGGAGGCAGACCGTAACATATTGAATTACTACGATGTAGACCCTATACGTCCCGAACAAGCACGCACATTCGAAATAGGCTACAAGGGCAATATTGCCAATCAATCTGTTTTTATAGATGCAGGATATTACTATACCACATACGTGGATTTTATCGGTTATAATATTGGACTAGACCCTGTGTATCTTAATGATAACACACAGACACCCTTGTATGTAAACGCTTATCGTGTAGCTGCAAATGCACTATCAAAGGTAACTACTCAAGGTGTCTCTGTAGGCATAAATTACTTTTTCAAAAAATATAACTTGGGAGGTAATTACTCATGGAACGTGTTAAACAAACAAGGTACGGATGACCCTATCATACCTGCATTTAATACTCCTGAGCATAAGTTCAATATCAGTTTTAGCGGAACCCGGCTTAAATTACCTTTTGGAGAGGGAGAGCACTTTGGATTCGGTATTAACTATAAGTGGATCAAAGGTTTCGTTTTTGAGGGATCTCCGCAGTTCACTGGTGTAGTACCTACGTATGATATGCTAGATGCACAAATTAACTACGAAGTACCTAAGTGGGATATGACATTCAAGCTAGGAGGTTCTAACATACTTGGCATCATGCCTCTATTTGATGCTAATGGGGAGAATAGCCAACGCTCCGTTTTAAACAATCTAAATTACCAAGTATACGGTGGTCCATTCGTAGGAAGAATGGTGTACTTCTCAGCTCAGCATAACTTAGTTTTCAAAAAAGACAAATAGCAATACACCTATTTTAGTATATTGCACCACTAACAATTTTTTATAATCATAAAACAAATGAAAAAACAATACTTTATTTTAACCATTTTATGTGTTTTTGTAGCTACTGCTGCGACTGCACAAACCAGGTATGTAGATGCCATTTACACTGATGCTGACATCGAAGTAACATCAAATGTTACCTACGGTACAAACATTGATTTCTTAACCTCGACAACATCTAATCAGATGAACTTAGTACGAGATATTACAGATCTTAAAACCATTTTAGGTACTGGAGGGACAATTCCTACAAAGTACTATGATCCGTCTGACGCGTCAACTGACTTAAAAGTAACGGATGTAAAAATGGACATCTACTCTCCTAGTGCAGCTGTAGATAACACTAGCGATCGTCCTGTAATCGTATACTTACATACGGGTAACTTCTTACCTCCACCAATTAACGGATCTCCTAATGGTACCAAAAATGATAGTTCTGCAACCGTATTATGTACTGAGTGGGCTAAGCGTGGATATGTAGCCGTATCTGTAAATTACAGATTAGGATGGAATCCTTTAGCAGGTAACGTAGAAGAGAGAAGAGGTCAATTACTAAACGCTGTATACAGAGCTATACACGATGTAAAAGTGGCAGTAAGAACATTAAAATCAAGTGCTTCTATGTACGGAATAGACCCTAATAAAGTAACGCTTTATGGTGAAGGAACCGGTGCTTATGTAGCTTTGGCATACGAAACACTTGACAAGAACGAAGAAATGGAACTTGCTAAGTTTAGAATAGGTGGTGTAGGGTCATCTTACATTGATAGAACCGTAGTGGGAGAAATAGATGGCAGCGGAGGTTTATTGAACCTATACGGTCCTTCAACCGTATCTGCTGAAGTAGCTTCTATCGTAACTGCAGGCGGTGCACTCGCTGATACCTCTTGGCTCGAAGCTGGAGATGCTCCAATGATATCTTTTCATTGTGTGAGAGATCCTTTCGCTCCATTCAATGAAGGAACTGTAATTGTACCTACTACGAATGAAGATGTAGTAGATGTGCAGGGAGCGAACCTTTACATTCAAAAAGCAAATGCACTAGGTAATAACGATGCGATCAAAGAAATTAAAGCATACGACCCATACACTGTAGCGGCAGAAGCTAATTACGGTAAAACAGTGGCGTATATCTACGATGATATACCAGAAATGACTATCAACACAGAGGTCAAAGGTCTCTTCCCGGTATTACTTCCTGTTGCTTCAGCTCAGCTTAACAACCAAGGAAGCCCTTGGCAGTTTTGGAATCCAACTTCTCCAATAGCGGAGACTGTAGTAGGAGAGTTTATGGGGCAGCCTGTTACCGCTCACTTGAATAGCATTGGATCTAACCCAGACATGTCTCCAGAAAAAGGAAAAACATACATAGACACTATCGTGGGATATATGTGCCCTCGAGTTGCTCTTATCAATGGTGACATTGAGCTTTCATTACTTAACACAAAAGAAGTATTGCCAAGCAACGCTGCTAAAATTTATCCTAATCCAGCTAGCAACGTGATTAACATTGCTATTGAGCCTACTTATAATGTTACGAGCATTGAAGTACTAGACATAGCTGGTCGTACAGTAAAAACTGTTGCACCTATGACTAACGCATCTGTTAGCCTTGAAGGATTGCAAACAGGCTACTACTTTGTAAATATTACTACCACATCTGGTACTCTATCTACTAAGTTTATCAAGCAATAAGTATTAAAAAATTAAATTAAGAAAGAGGCCCGATATGCAGTTGCATATCGGGCCTCTTTCTTTTTATGAATGTTTATTCCTCCCCTACCCGCTTTGCGTATTTTTTGAGCAACCAGCGTATGGCAGGATAAGTGTCTATCTTGGTAATGTTTATGTTCTTAAACTTCACCCACTCCACCGATTCAATATCCTCTTCCTCCTGAGGCGATATGTTCTTATGCTTTTTACAATCTACCAAATACCAATGCGTATGCTTTATCACCCACTTCTCATTGCGGTAATACGTGTGATACGTTTCGGCAAAAGAGGATGTAACCGATAGTTCCCTGGCCCCTGTTTCCTCCTCTATCTCACGCAAGGCACATTGCTCTATAGTCTCACCTTTGTCTAGTTTGCCTTTGGGCAAATCCCATTTACCGAGACGTTTCATAAGTAATATTTTGCCTTTGGTATTATGTACGATACCACCAGCTGCTATTTGATACTTGAACTCAGAGACTACCTTCTTCAGGATCTTGTCAGGGTCTCCTAGCAATAGGATTTTCAGAGGTTTCGTTGCTTTTTTACTTACTTTGAGAGCTTCCTTTATTTGTTCTTCTTTCGGTTTTTTAAAAATAAAATCGGGCTTATATTTAGCAATATGGCTTTCTTTTTTAGAAAGATAGATACGGTGCTTACCGTGAAAAATTCGATACATTTGCCGGCGTTATATGGTCAATACAGAAGCAAAAATCGCCAAAATACTTTTAGAAACAAGTGCTATTAAATTAAGTCCTGATAATCCTTTCAAATGGAGTAGCGGATGGAATAGCCCAATATACTGTGACAATAGAACCGTACTTTCATTTGCAGAGCATAGGAAAGAAATAAAGCAGATGCTTTCAGCTAAAATTCAGGCTGAATTTGCAGGCGTAGACACCATAGTAGGAGTAGCTACTGCAGGTATCGCTATGGGTGCATTAATCGCTGATGAACTTGGCCTAAGCTATGCATACTGCCGCCCAGAGCCAAAAGCTCACGGACTTAAACGCCAGCTAGAGGGCAGAGTAGATGCCGATGCTAAAATCGTATTGCTAGAAGATTTGATAAGCACCGGAGGCAGTAGTCTAAAGGTGGTAGATTATATGCGTGCGGAAGGATACACTATTTTGGGAATGGCGGCTATATTCACTTATGGTTTTGATATCGCTGACCAAAATTTCCAAAATGCTAACTGCAAGTACGTAACATTGGGCAACTACGCCACTATGATAGACCAAGCCGTTGCCAGTGGATATGTAAAATCAGAATACCTGGACCGACTAGCCGAGTGGAGAAAAAATCCTGCCGAGTGGGGTTAATCTAAACTAAAGTATCTCGTAAAGGTGCCAACACTCGAGTAGGAAGATAGCACTCCAAATCAGCGTCCTGCTCCAATTTAGATTCACTAATCGACTCATTAGCATATCGCTAGCACCTCCCTCTTGTATTTTACTATGCATCGGTATAAACACAAAAAACGTCACTAGCCAAGCAGCCGCAACGAGTGTTGCAAACAAGACGTAATGTAATCGAAGGTCAATATAGATTCTAAAGACAGCTACCGCTAGCTGAATCAGCATAAGAGGTGCTACAATGAACGTAATGCGAGGTGTATACGAGGTATGCCAGCTTACCAGATTTTGTTTGGAGTAAAAATTAAAACTAGGATATAATAATAACTGCACCATCCATATCAGCACAACCAAGCCGCTCGCCACAGCAAAAGACACTAAATCCATTCCGTTCATAAATGAACTAACGGATAAGTAGGCTATTAGTTGATAATAGGATCCCTATTCTTCGTCTAACTTATCACTATCCTTCTTTTCTGTGATAGCCACTTTCTTCTCATTATCCAGCTTTTTGCTTACAGCGTCATACGGCCCAATGATTATATTCTCAACGCTATCCAAGCCACTCACTATTTCGATGTAGCGGCTATCTTGTATGCCAGTTTTTACGATATGCTTTACGGCTTGCCCTCCATCTGCACTAAACACTACTTCGTCCAACTCATCCTCATCTCCTGACTTAGCCGTACTTCCGCTATCCTTCTCCTGCACTCGTGTTCCTACCGCCTCTATTGGCAAGCAATAGATATCTTTACGCACTTCTGTTTGTATCTCCACATTGGCACTCATACCAGGTAGAAATGGTGCATCACTTACTGCAAGTAAATCTTCGTAGCTACTCTTGAGTAAACGAACCTTCACCTCAAAATTAGTTACTTGGTCAGAACTCATTTGCATTCCAGCGGCATTATTTGCACTTGTGGATATTTCGGTAACGATGGCCTTAAACTTACGATCGGAGTAGGCATCTACCTCTACGATAGCTGTGTCGCCTTTTTCTACTTGAAGAATATCATTTTCGTTTACGTCTACGATTACTTCCATATTATTAAAATTGGAAATGACCATAATCTCTGTACCGGCCATTTGAGCTGTACCTACTACACGCTCTCCCTTTTCGTTATTCAACGCACTAACTATTCCATCACTCGGGGCGTAGATGCTTGTCCGGCCCAATGCTTTATTGGCCTCATTCAGACTAGCCTGCGAGTTGTCTATCCCATACTTAGCTGCTGCGAGTCGTTGTTCTGCTGCTTTTATCTCACTTTTTGCAATGGCATAAGCACTGGTAGCTGCGTCAAACTCTGCTTGACTAAGCACCTCGTCTTCAAAGAGTTGTTTACTCCTTTTGTACACCGCCTCTTGCTCTACCATACGAGCTTTGGCTTGGGTAAGCTGTGCCTGTGTCGTTTTATAATTACTCTGTGAGCTACTCACCCCTGCTTGTGCTCTATCGCGTTGCGTTACATAGATATCTGGGTTTATTTTTAACAATAGTTGTCCTTCCTTCACCGTATCGCCTTCTTGCACATAAAGTTCTGTAATTTCACCCGAAACATCCGCACTAATTTTCACTTCGGCCTCAGGTCTTATTTTCCCATTGGCACTTACGGTACTTATGATAGTTCGCTTCTCAAGCTCGCCTACGTTTACCTCAAGTTCACCGCGGCTGCGATTTTTGCCAACATAAATTAGCACTGCTACAAGTATGAGTACACCGAGGGCGATTAAAATATTTTTTTTTGTCATTATAGTTTTAGTTCTTGTCCTTTATAAAAGTTAATAATCAACGAGCGAAAAACATACTCATACTTGGCGTTGAGCAATTGAGTCTGTGCTTGACTCCATTGGTTTTTAGCGGTAAGCAAGTCTACATTATTGCTTGCTCCTGCCTCAAATCGTTTTTGAGCAAATTCAAAATTGAGTCGTTGTGCTTCCTCGCTGAGTTTGGCAGCTTTATAGCGGCTGCGTGCTGCTTTAAGATTGGTATAAGCCGTAGTCACATCATTGCGAAGTTGATTCTTGGTATTTTCCAAATTGAGCTCATTAATCTTACTCGTTACCTTAGCATTTTCTACCGCTGTACGACTTCTGTATCCGTTGAATATCGGAACCGATAATGATAGACCAACTTGCTGACCTAAATTGTCTGACAATTGATTCCCAAAAGCTTTGTCATTTACCACAGTCACATTACGTGCGGTAAGTACCGGCTCTAAAGTGCTTTCGGTAAATCCAATGGGGAAAGTCTCTATATCATTAGTAGTGAGCACTTCTTTACCACTTTGAGAATAAACCGTATTCACATTACCAAAGGCTGATAGTGTAGGCTGTAATCCCGCTCCTGCTACTTTCTCTCCCACCCTACTTTGAGCGATTTGCAGTTCGGCTTGCTTAATTTCTGGCAAATTACTGAGTGCAAGATTGTAAATATCTGCTACATTATCACCCAGATACTCAGGTAGACTCACCACTTCTACCCGCTCTATTTCCAAGGCTTGATCAATAGGATACTGCATTAGATTCATCAGAGTATTATATCCAATTTGAATTCCGTTTTGTGCATTGATGATGTTTACTTGGTCATTAGCAAGTTGTGCTTGCAGGCTCAACTTGGTACTTTTGTTAGCACTACCACTCGCCACTAGTTGTGCAGCTCGGTCCAACTGACTCTTAGTAATCTGTTTCTGACTTTCGGCTACTTTGAGGTTTTCTTCAGCCTGTACTATTTGTAAGTATGTACTTGCTAAACTGAGGGCAATCTGATTACGGATCACCTTAGTACTCTCTTCGTTTACTTGCGAACCTATCTTGTTTTGTTTTATGGTATTGTTAATCTGACTACCGCCATACAATAACACACCACTACTTATCGAAAAACTATTGCTCTGAATCGTGGCATTATCAAACGTATTGGTAAACGGATCAATGGTTCTACCGATGTTGTAAACATGACTACCAGAGCCATTGAGTGAAGGGATACGGCTAAGCTGAGCTTGCCTTACGTTATTGCTCAGTATCTCACCTTGTAGTACATTTTGCTGAATACTTGTATTGTGCTCTAAGGCATAATCAATGCATTGCTGCAAGCTCCATTTTGTGCTAGTTTGAGCGTTAGCACCTAGAGCAGAACACAGGAGAAGGGTAAAAAAGGCTTTTTGCATTGCGGTTAGGAGTTATTTATCACTTTCAAATGTAGGTAAGCTACTCGGTATCGTATTTGGCACTCGATTAAGATAAAGTAATCCTCGTTTTACTAATAGCTCTAGAACACACCTTGGAATCGCTACAACCGACTAAGGACGATAATCTTCATCCGTATTCATTCATAAGCCTAAAGCAAATCTTACATTTGTCATCTTGAATATTTGGTACACCATAGGCAAAACATTTTTACCACAACTCACGTGGCGAAGAAAGGTCACGGACAAGATTGTTTACCTCACCTTTGACGATGGACCACATCCGCAAATCACGCCTTGGGTTATCGATGAGCTAGATAAGGTAGGAGCCAAAGGAACATTTTTTATGGTGGGGGATAATGTTCGCAAGCACACCGATACTTTTACTCTGGTAAAAAACAGCAACAATGCGACGGGCAACCACACCATGCATCATGTGAAAGGTTGGAATATGTCGGCGGCTGATTACTCTCAAGACATTGCACAGTGTGACCAACAAATGAATGCACAGCGGCTATTCAGACCTCCTTTTGGTCGTATCAACTTCAAGGCCATCAAAGCGATATCGCAAGATAAAGAAATCATAATGTGGGATGTACTGACCAAAGATTACCTACCTGGTCTCCAAATATCAAGGGCTCTAGCTCGTATCAAAAAACAAACCCGACCTGGTAGTATTATTGTCTTTCACGATAGTGAGAAAGCGGAACTAAACCTCAAAGCCTTACTGCCTCCTTATTTACAGTTTCTCAAACAAGAAGGATATCAAATGCACACTTTATGATTTTTGTAGCTTACCTCATATTGGGCATTTTCTTTGCCATTCAAACCTTTTCACTGGTATCGATACTCAATTATGAAAATCCCAAACTAAAAAAACGAAAAGACTTTCCGAAAGTAAGCATACTCCTAGCTGCTCGCAATGAGGAGCAACTCATTGTTCGCAGTTTGGAGGCTATGCAACTATTGGACTACCCTACTGATAAGCTTGAGGTATTAATTGGCAATGATGCAAGTACGGACAATACCTCTGCATTAGTAGAGGATTTTATTGCTGATAAACCTCACTTCAGATTATTTCAGATAGACAAAACCGTAGGAAAAGGACGTGGTAAGGCAAACGTATTGGGACAACTCGCACACCAAGCAAGTGGCGAGTTTTATTTCATAACCGATGTGGACGTAAAACTACCTCACCAATGGATATTGGGATTGCTACAAGAATTTAACCAAGAAGTAGGGATAGCAAGTGGCACTACTAAGTGCCAACGCGGCGGGCTCTTTGCTACCTTACAAAGCATTGACTGGCTGCATTTTATGGGTTATATCAAGGCATTTGCGAATGCAGGAATAGGATGCACGAGCGTAGGGAATAATATGGCAGTGAGAGCTGAAGCTTACTGGCAAACGGGTGGTTATGAAGAGATTGATTTTAGTATTACCGAAGACTACAAACTTTTCAAAGAAGTAACAAGCCGCGGATGGCAGTGGCGTACCACCATGCGAGAGGAAACACTTGGACTAGCGTGGTACATTCCCAACGTAAAAGAAATGCTCCATCAGCGAAAACGGTGGCTGATAGGTGCACGAGAACTGCCCCTCAACTGGAAGTTTATGTTAGTACTCTACGGTCTCTTTATTCCGGCCTTGCTGTACGTGGGTTTTGTAGATTTAAGACTCGCCTTAGCGATATGGTTTAGCAAATTTCTGTTGCAATCGTACTTCATTATTTTCTTGTGCATCACTACTAAACGCAGACCATTTAACTACTTCTATCTGCTACTATACGAACTGTACGTATTGCTCAACACTGCTGCCACGGCGGTATTCTATTGGTTGCCGATAAAGAGTGTGTGGAAAGGACGAGAGTATGATTTACCTTCCTTCGGCAATTTTTCGCTTAGGGGAAAAACTGAGGAGGAGGAGTAAGTTTAAGTTTAAGGTTAGCGACTTTGGATTTAGGTTAGAAGGGTATAAAAATGACTCTCTCCTTGGCTAAGGTTCGAAATTCAACAAGTTATTTCTAAACCTAACTTTGTTTTAGTACAGCTGAAGGATAGAGACTGAAATTCACAGCTCTAAACATCATCAGAAGTATTTTAACCTTAAATTTGAATATCGTTACTCTCGAAAAAATAGGCATCCTACAAAAAAGTACTGTAGAATTCAAGATTAAGAGGAATGATCTAATAAGTTACCTAGCTCAAAACACGGTGGAAAATGGTGACGATTTATCTATGATTTCCTCGCCCTATCTTTATACTGGTCAAGTTTGCGAAACGGGGTTCTCACTTACTGAAACAACCGTTTTATTAAAAAAACCAAGTGATGCGTTGATTACAGGGAAAATCCATTCATCATCAGATGGCATCAAACTAGAGCTTAAGTCAAAACTGCTTGGACAGAGAGAATATCTTTTTCTCTCCGCTGGCGTTATTCTAATTCTTCTAAGCTGTTTAAAGGCTTTCTCCAGTGGGGCAAACTCTGATAGTTTATGGATGATTCTGACAGGCGTATTCATCATAGGATTTACATTGCTCTATATGGGTATCGATGCGAAAAGTGCATTGGACACATTTGAGAGACGCATTCATCAAATTGAGTTTTAGTTTTTAACCCTAAATTTGAACTTAGTCTTAAACTTAAAACATGTTTCCAAAGCTATTTACCTTTCCGATACCTGAGTTTTTACAGGGGTTTTTACCCAGCCATATCACATTGCACAGCTATGGGCTCATGATTGCTCTCGGGGTACTGTCGTCTTTTTACATCGCACTACGCAAGAGTAAGAAGTACGGGACTGATGCCGACAAACTGTCAAGCCTTTTTATTTGGGTAATCGTAGCGGCATTTCTTGGTGGTAAGTTGTTTTTCTTTTTGGAAGACATCAATAAGTATATCTCTGACCCTTCGGCTATCAAAAGAGCAATGGGCGGCGGATTCGTATTTTACGGATCGCTGATTTTTGCCATTCCTACCATTGTATGGTGGCTTCGCAAAGAAAAGATTCCCGTACGTCCGTTTTTAGATATTCTGGCATTTATAGGTCCCGTAGTTCATAGTTTTGGCAGAGTAGGCTGTTTCCTAGCAGGATGCTGCCATGGTAAGGTATGCGACTCGTGGATGGGTGTTACTTTTTCTAACCCAGATTCACTCGCTGCTATCAAAAACCAGCCCCTCTACCCTACGCAACTGTTTGACATTGTGGTAAACCTCACGATACTCGGAGTCATCTTCTTAGTTCAAAAAAAGCAGAAATTTGATGGTCAACTATTCTTGATATACCTTATGATGTACGCCGTAGGCCGAAGCATTGTGGAGATGTATCGCGGGGATGATGCTCGCGGATTTCTTTTTGACGGAGCAGTAAGTCACTCACAGTTTATTGCAGCGTGTATCATTGTTATTAGTTTGGTTGTTTGGGAGAAGTGGAGTAAAAAGCATTAAGGACTTATAGGTTTTAAGAGCTCATAGATTCTGTTCAAAGGAAAGTATAATTACTTCCTCCAAGTTATTAGAACGATATTAAGGATTTGTCGCAGACAAATGAGCTATCGCACTACCATTATTCTGCTAACTCGCATTTAGTCTAAGAAATCCTTAACGCCTTAGTGTTAAGACTCTTAAGCTAAGAACGCTATACGTCCTGCGTGTGAAATTTCATACTCCTTCTCACTCATCGGCTCCCCATCCAAATGCGCAGTAAGTGGTTCGTTGGCAGAAATGACAACACGGTTTAATCGGTCGTGGCTCACTACTTTTTTATTCAAATGTTTGCCCATAAGAACCAACGGCAAGTAAAAAAAACGAAGAAGCACGCTCACTTTCGTAATACGCACTACATCTAGTAAACCATCACTTACCTCTGCTAATGGTGCGACATTAAAATCGCCCCCATACACTTGCCCATTGGCAAGAGATAGCATAAAGGTGGGATACGCCGCGCCATTTACAGTAAATGTAGGCGAACGATAAAAGAAGATATGCTTCACAATCTCTACCCAATACTTCATCTTGGTTCCCCATATGCCTTTTTTAAATTTGGTATCGTAAGCAATAGACCCATCAAAACCACAACCGAATCCGTTGGCAAATAGTCGATCGTTGCATTTCCATATATCAACAGGTATCGTTGGAGTATTCGTTGATAATACTCTTCTGAAAATGTCGGAATATGTCGGGATACCCTCGGAATAAATCATCTTAGCTAAATCATTGCCCGAACCTGCAGGAATGAGATGTACTGGGATATCAAAATGAGGAAGGGCATTTACTGCCAAATTAATCGTTCCATCGCCACCTATAATGCTAACAACTGTGAAGGCCTGGCTTTTCATCAGTAAATGTATATGCTCAGCATCATCTTTGCCCAAGGTGGTATAACAATGAAAACGGATATTATTTACGCATAAAAACTCCTCAAACCGCGTCCATACTGCCACACTCGCACCTCCTTGGGCGGCAGGATTATAGATAATGAGTATGTGATTTTCGGCGGTTTGCACAATATTTTAAAACAAATATCAAATAAAAATGCTCTATGAGTAACTTTGACCACACTATTATGAAGAGCATTACACTTGTAGGAGGAGGATTGGCAGGATCACTGGTAGCAGTATACCTAGCCAAACGAGGATACGAAGTAAATATATACGAACGTAGACCAGATATGCGAAATGTAGAAATCCCTGCTGGGCGATCTATCAATTTGGCATTATCTACCCGAGGACTTACCGCTTTGCAAAAAGTAGGTCTAGACCAAGCAGTGCTCAATAATGCTATCCCTATGCCGGGGCGTATGATGCATAGCCCCGCTGGCGAACTGGCGTATCAACCTTATGGCACTGATGGACAAGCTATAAACTCTGTAAGTAGAGCTCACCTTAATGTGCAGTTACTCCAACTTGCGGATGAAAACGAGCACGTACACCAACACTTTAATATGAAGTGTACCAAGGTAGATTTGGACAAGAGTATATGCTGGTTTACCAACACCGAAACAGGCGAAAAACTGGAAGTAAAATCGGATTATATACTGGGTGGCGACGGCGCGTTTTCTGCGGTGCGTAGCCGTATGCAACGTACTAGCAGATTTGATTATTCGCAGACGTATACCAAATCGGGATACAAAGAACTAACCATAGAACCTACCGCAGACGGAGAGTTTGCCATGGAACCCAATGCCTTACATATATGGCCACGCGGCAGTTTTATGATGATTGCTCTGCCCAATCCCGATAAGTCATTCACCTGCACCCTATTTATGCCGTACGAAGGTGAGACTGGTTTCGACAATATTAATACCGACGAGGAGATTCTAGACTTTATGAATACCTACTTTGGTGATAGTGTACCCATGATGCCTACTTTACTCCAAGATTTTAAAGCCAACCCTGTAGGCAGCCTAGTAACAGTACGTTGTTATCCGTGGAATGTAGGTAAAGCAACTTTGATAGGTGATGCATGTCACGCTATAGTACCGTTTTACGGACAAGGAATGAATTGTGCTTTCGAAGATTGTGTGGTACTAGACGAATGCTTAGAAGACTTTGGCGATTGGGATATCGCTATGAAATACTACGAAAAACGTAGAAAACCCAATGCAGATGCCATAGCAGACCTTGCCTTGCAAAATTTCATAGAAATGAGAGACTCCGTGGGGAACAAAGAATTTTTGCATTACAAAAAAGTGGAGCACGACCTATGTGACTTGCATCCCGATATTTTTCAATCACAATACGAGATGGTAAGCTTTAGCAATATCCCTTACAAAGAAGCTCTAGACAAGGGAGCAGAAAATACACGACGCATCTATGACCTCATAGCCCAAGGCAAAGAGGACCACATAAAAGACAAGGGTTTTGTGAAAGAGTGGTTTGCTCTATAAGCGATTTCAACTAAAAAGGAGCATTCTACGAATGCTCCTTTTTAGTTTCTTACTATTCTAACCCTACTTCACGACCAGCTTCTGCGTGCTAGCACCTTTTTCGGTAGACACCTTTACCAAATAAGTTCCCGGAGCCAACTCTGTTTGCAGCGTCATCTCAGCGGCACTCTGAAAAGATTGGCTATATACTTCCTTACCGTTTATATCTATCACAGATACAAGGGCTTGCTTAGCAACGCTTGCTAGCGTAACAGTAAATGTACCATAACTCGGTATGGGCGATATACGCGAAGTTATCGTGGCAATTTCCGTTACACTTACATTCGGATTTTCTTCTATTCGAATGGTATAATCTTCTACCTCACCTGCTGTTTCACCGCAAGGGTCAATATTATCTTGCCAATAAATACTTCGCACTCGCATTCTTGCCAGTTTCTCCATATTAGCATCTACAGGAACAGTAAATGTACCCACTGCATAATGAGAAGCATCTAACTTGCTCATCACGATACCTTCGTCTTGTGTGAAATCTTTGTCCGAGTTAAAATCGATCCACGCCAATACCGAATCTTGACCTTCGAAATGATAATTGAGCCTAACTTCCAAATCGTAAGTCTTTGTTCGTGCAAGCACTATCTCCGTGCTGGTAAAATCGCCATAATACTCTTGTCCCGAAGTGTTTTCTACATCGTTCAGTTTCACATAGTTGATATAATCTGATCCTGTACCCAAGCTTCCCGATGCATCGCAGTAAACCGACTCCTTTAGGTTATAGTGAAAGGTGTAGGTCTCAGAGATATCACTATTTGAGCCTTCGGCCACTACTTTGAAGTATACATTATCTCCCAATGCTTGTGCCCCAATAGGATCGTCACTTCGCCACTCATCGCCATCTACTAGACTCATACTTATGCTGTTAGTCAAGGATGTATTCCCTTCACTCCAGAGTACCGTTACATTTTTCAATGTGCCGCCATATGGAATATTTGCTGTAACATATTGGTCAGTTTCTGCTTTAGGTGAAAAGTCTGTAGGGGTGCTGGTGATGTTCACATAGTTTATGCTTGGATATTCATTCCGCCCAATGAGGGTATTTTCCCATAGGCCTCGTCCCCACGTCGCTGCTCGTAGGGTGTTGCTCCCGTATTGAATTTCGAGGTCCTTTACCGTCACGTTAGGCAGGTTATCAGCATACAAAGTCCATGTAGTCCCCTTTTTACTTTTGTAATATACGCCTATTTCTCCGCCTACATAAATGTATGAAGAGTCACTGTGGTCCATCTCCACTGTTCGCAGTGGCATATCGCCTAGGTTATAGGTTATGTTTTCCCAAGTAGTTCCTTGGTCATAGCTTATGAATATTTTTCGATTGTCTTGTTGATATCTGTTATAGGTAACTAAGATGGTATTTTCATCCTTGGGGTCAAAAGCAATATCTGTAAATGTATATCCTGGTAGTCCTAGTGTAATTTGATTCCAAATCTCACCGCCATCAGTTGTTAGTTGCAACACACTACCTCTGCTTATGGCTATAACGTTACTATCCGTCTCGGCAATAGCAGCTTCGGTTATGATACCAATACCTGGACTACTCATAAGATTCCACTCTCTACCAAATTTATCCCCTTTGTAAAGCGATCTCCCCATATGTATCATCTGCATTTGATTAAGCGGATTGAGCAGTAGAGGCGATTCCCAAGCAGCGTTATCCGATCCTCCTTCAGGATTTCCCGTGCCTCGTCTGCCATCAAAACCACCATTGTGTGTATAGTTGCGAGTACCAAATTGCCAGCTGCCTACCATCCAGTTGCTATTGAGCGGATGTACAAGTGCCTCCATTCCATCACCACCATTCCACTCTACCCAGCCATCTTTGTTGTGTATACTCGTGCCATTGTCTTGTGAACCCGCCATGTGTACATCATAGTCTCCTTGGCTACTACCCACGGCATAAAACTCACGTATACCCGTACCATCATTGAGTCTAGTCCACGTAACACCATTATCTTCACTCTTGGCCAAATAACCGTCCGTTCCTACATAAAACACCCCATTCACACATCCTGCGATACGCAAATCTGCGTGAACGTACGACTCGTCCTGCGTACTCCAACTGGTTTGTTTGGTAAATGTTGCTCCATTATCCGTAGAATTATGCAAGTCTACGTATCCATATATCATTGCATTCACATCCAAGTCCGAAACTGCGAAAGCTAATCCTGCTTCTTCGGGATTGGTTAGGAATGCAAATATATTCCCTTCGTTAGTTGACTTATAAACTCCGTTGGTAGATGCGGCATATACGTGACTTGGTTCATCTGGACTTACAGACAGAAATATTTGTCGCTCACCGTTATTGGCAAATGTGCCCGCATTAGAAAAAGTTGCTCCACCGTCAGTCGATTTTTTCAATACGTTACGATCCGTACCGTTATTTCTAAAAGCATAAACGATTTGATCGTTCGTAGGATGAAATGTAATATCCGTAGTCGCTCCCGTAAAGAGTTGGGTCCAGGTTGCCAGATTATCCGTTGATACGTAAAGCCCCTTAGTGGTCCCCAAAAATATTTTATTGGCTACCGTAGGATGGTATTTTATCTTGTAAATACGCTCGTTGTCTCCTAATCCACCCCAGTTAAGGTTATCGGGTATAAAAGCACTTGCGGTCCACGTAGCTCCTGCATTGGTACTGCGATACACTCCCTGGGTATAACCATTACCGCCTTGTTGCACATTAATAAGTATCTCATTTTTATTAGATGGGTTTACCGCTATAGTTCGCACACCCGATGCAACCAAATAGTCGGTCGTATTGGTCCAATTAGCACCACCATCCGTTGTTTTCCAAAAACCACCACTCCTACTCGCCAAGTATATGGTTTGGTCATTGGCTGGGTCCACCCAAAAATCCTCTACCCTACCAATACCTGGCGAGTAATGAGAAGTCACGTTATTGGCATCCCACGGGCCCAATTCTTCCCATCCGTTCGCAAAGGAGGTTTTGGTTTTCAGACTATTATCAGCAAGTAACGCTCTGTATTGCTTCGCTGCAAAATAGTGATCTACATTATATCGGTCACCACTTGGGGCGTACTTACTCTCGTTTTCACTTTTCCAACGCTCATAAGGTTTAAATCCACTTCCTTTTCCTCTACCATTGGCATCAAAATAGGTTTCAGCCGCTTTTACCACCTCATAAAAATTATAGGAGTTATCTTCCATCATCTCTTTGTAGGTTGGCTTTTCGGCTGACTCCTGTGCAAGGAGTGTAAAGCAAATAAGCACCGCAAATAAGGCTAGACTAATTTTTTTAGAAATATGCATGGTTACAAAAATACGCTATGTGATGCACTTTCACTCCGATATCAAAATGGCAGTTAAAACACTGCCACTTCATCTAAGTAGTTCACCCTATTGTATCACAAACATAGCGGGAGCAGCATCCTTGGTCAGGCCGTATTCAGCATTTCGAGTTTTTACTTTTTCAATGAAAATTCGATCTCCGCTACGCATACTACAAACACGTCGTTTGATATCTGCGGGAATCTGATTGCCTGTGACCCGTCTACTCACCACGCCTAATCGGGAGTCGAGTATAATGGTAAAACTGGTAACCGTGAATGGTAAGTCATACGCAAACCCTTCTCCTAAGTTCGCTAATATTCGACTCTGAGCACACAGAGACCCTATGGTCTTAGCTCTACCATCATTTCTGATTCCGCCCATTTGTGAACGTGGTTCTGGCACCTGTCTCACTTTGTAGGTGGTTGTCCCCATATTGCGGCCTGCAGCAGTTACGGTTATCGCTACTCTCCGTTGCGAACCATCTACTTTTGCTTTGAAACGGCCATTGCCTCCACTCAGGCTTGCTCCTTCACTAGCAGTTACACGAATATCGTTAGCACTAAAGCCGGGTACTGATATACTTAACGGGTTATCCAGTCCCACATACAGTATCTTCATGGCCTCAGCACTTACGGTAGCTACCGGCTTAAATACTTGGTACGTATGCTCATACGTATAACTCTTAGGCTTACCCGTTTTAGGATCTTTCACCTCTATAGTCCCACTTACTTTTTTCTCACCCACACCCGTTGCAGGAATCTCTATTTTACCCGTATTCCCTTCTATGGTATTTAGCGTACTCCCATTTACAGTAATAGTAGGTATGGCATTACTCGCCGTTGCCATGAGCATGACATCTGCTTTGTACGTCTCCCCTGCCATTACGTAGTTACTCTGAGGTATGATAGCAGCATTTAATTCATCTATGATAAAAGAACTACTATTTACACCTTGCAATAATTTTTCAATAACATCTGCCTCTAGTGCTTTTGCATTATTTTGAAACTGTGTCAGCATAGCCATGAGTGCTCCTGCAGGTTGGTATTCCAAATGTGTGCTTGCCCAGGTTTTAGCGGCGGGGCCTGTATTTTTCGGTTCCTCCGCCTTGAGCAAGTTAGCTGCCAGTACTTCGTGGTATTTACTCTCATCTACAAAAAGGCTATCGCCATTAGGCTTGAGTAAATTGAGTAATTGATCCTTGGTGCTATTTATTTTCTCTTGTAACTCCGCGGCCTTTTTCCCATCATCTTCTACCATAAAGTAGTAGGCGTGTTTTTCCATTCCTTCGGGTACTTTGAGAGCCATCAGTCCTGCTTCGGCTAGCTCATTTTCGGCTCTACCGTCGTACATTTCTTCTATTTCGGCTTTTACTTGAGTTAGATATGCGTTGAACTCCGCCGATATGCGTTGAGCTTCTTGTGCTTTTTCATAGTAGGGCTTTGCTTTATCCTCATCTTCTACTACTATCTTTTGGAAAGTGTTCATTAGCGAAGCGTTTTTGCGGTCAAAACTGATACTTGATGCTGTATAATCTTGTTCCATGAGATAAAAAGCCTCGAGTACGTAGCGGTCTACATTGAGTGCGAGCATAGCAATTAATACGATGTACATCATATTAATCATGCGTTGTCTTGGTGATAGTTTGTTCTTTGCCATAATAATTTCTGTTGTTCTTTTTCGGGTAAAAAAGAAAAGGCAAAAGGGTAGTTAGTCCACACACAATCGTGTGCAGCAAAACAAAGCTTCGTAAGTTATTGGGTATTCTTTCAAGCCAAATGAAACGCGATATCCGGATACGTTCTATTAGCTTTTGGTTACCAGTGAAACGGAGAAAAAACTGGCTTTAGTATGAAACCATCACTCTTTTTTTTACATTCTCATGATTTTCTTGGTAATGATTCCCTCTGAGGTTGTGACTTTTAGCACGTAACTACCCGATGGTAAAGTACTTATATCTAAGGATTGCCCATCACCGCGTAATAATTCCGCTCCAAGCAAATCGGTCAAGCTAAACTGCTCCAAATGGAGACTACCTGTACTGATACGAATTTCATTTTGGGCTGGATTGGGATATACGCTCACTTGAGCTGCAATTTTATCCGATATACCCGCCACATATAGCTCTATCCAGTTAGACATAACACTACAGCCATCTTTGGTTGCCCTTACGGCATACACCCCCGTCGTGGTTGGTTTATAGGCTGTACTATCTTCACCCGCTATTATATTGAGAGGTCTTTGGTACTTTATCCATTCTAAGGTGTCTGCATCTATATTGACAATAAGAGTTCCGTCATCGTCTGTAATGCGGGGAGTAAAATTGCAGTCTTGTAACTGAGCAACGAACGGGCTCAACTTACGTGACCCGCCTGCACCTAATTCAGCATTTACCTCCATTATATTTTTAGCAAAAGGAAATATCACTTTCTGCACTCCCGACCCTGAGAAAAATAACTTATCATTCCAAGTAGCAATACCCGTTGCCACGTCACGATAACCTCCTCCAAGCGATTGTATCCATTGCAGCTCCAGAGTCTCGTTATACTTAGACACGTATACATCCTCGTCTCCTTGATTAGAGAGATAGTGAATATCAGTACTGCCATATATATTGGAAGAATTCCTGTAAGACCCTGTAAGAAAAATCCCATTAGATGTTGCTGCTATGTTATACACTTGGTCGGTAGCCGAGCCACCAAATTTATTGGCTGCTAATATGGTAAGGTTATCATCCATTTTTAGGATAAATCCATCACGACCTCCCTTACTTTGTAGATAGGGGACATTTGTATTATCCAGAAAATTCATACGCTCATTGAAAGCTCCTCCCAAGTACACATATCCATTGGCCACAGCCAAACCTTAGGCTACATCATCGCCCGACGAACCAAATGTACTAACCGCCTCGTAGTCACCATCACCGCTAAATTGGGCCACGTACACATCCTGCAACCCAAGACTTGCTTTTTCTGCAAAATCTGGCGAAACTATTTTATCAGAGAAATGGCCTGTAGTCCATATATCACCTTCGGAAGTCTCCGTTAAACCATAGATATATGCCCTCCCAAAAGCGTGTAATCGTTGCGACCACAAAACATCTCCTTGGGTATTCATTCGTTGTAGTAAGGGATTAGAAGAGGTTGTATAATATTCTGTAGTGTCTCCACCTAACTTAGGAATACGAATACCTCCTGTGAAATAACCGCCGACAAGTAGATCGCCATCCTTAGCTACTTCTATTTTGTAGGCCTCATCATTATCTGTCCCGCCAAAACTACGTGACCACACATACATTCCGTTGGTATCTAATTTGAGTATGACTCCATCCATCCCACCTTGAGTGGTAATGGTATCACCACTGCGTATCAGTTGCGGACTGTTGCTCATAGCGGCAATGTATAAGTGCTCCCCATCTGTAGTTATAGAATGTGCCCTATCGTCGCCAATGCCACCATAGGTATTGAGCCATAGTAACTCTCCGTCTTTATTATGCTTCGCAAAAAAAAGATCTGCCTCACCCTGAGAGGCAAAAATATCAGCCGGTGTATTAGCAGGATTGGTAACGTGACCATAAAAATAGCCTACACTAAAAACATTGCCATTGGTATCTACCGTAATGTCTCTCACAAAACCAGAAGTAGCGTGAAGAAATGAAGATGCCCATTTAGGTTGCTGAGCTTGTGCAACAAGACAAACAAGAAGAAAGAGAAGTGTCAGTTGTAAGTTTTTCATATCTCAAATATAGCGAGAGTTATGTGAATCTCTATTCAGAATTAACCAAAGGCGATTTCAGTTGATGTATGAATACCTAAGTTTCATCCTTATTGCAAAACAACTTCAGTTAGCAATAGCGATATTCGCAATCATATGGCATAGAACGAAGCAATATGGCTTGATCTATTCCAATAATTAACCTTAAAAAAAGCAGCATGAACATAATAATCACAGGGGCTACAGGTATGGTGGGCCGCTCAGTACTCAATGAGTGTTTGAAACAGGACGAAGTACAGCACATCCTTTTACTCTCAAGAAGAAGTCTAAACCTAACGCACCCCAAGTTATCCGAGCTTATTCACAAGGACTTTACCAATTTTTCGTCTATCCAAGAGCAACTTACAGCCTACGATGCATGTTTTCATTGTATGGGAGTAACCTCCGTAGGCAAGGATGAAGCAGCATTTAACACATTGACATATACCGTCACAAAATCTCTTGCTGACACCTGCCACGACGCCAATCCTAATATGGTGCTTACTTATGTAAGCGGAACAGGCACCGACTCTACCGAACAAGGTAAAACCATGTGGGCACGGGTAAAAGGAAAAACCGAAAACTACATTCTAAACAAGGGATTCAAAGATGCTTATATGTTTAGACTGGGAGCACTCATTCCTGATAAGAGTGTGAGCTATGGCACAAGCTGGTATAAGTACATCTATATCGTCACAAGTCCATTATTTCCATTGCTTCGCAAATTGAAAAGTGTAACGACAAGCGAAAAACTAGGCTTAGCGATGATAAACCTCGTGAAATTTCCGCAGACACTAAAGCATCTTGAGAACAAAGACATTAACGCCGCTAGCCTCATATAACAATGCAATTCTTTAGCCAATTTGGAGGAAAAATAACTCCAGAACTAAAAGAGCGATACGCCAAATCTGAACGTTGGATAAAAAAGAAATTTTACAACTACGAACGCACGGGCATAGATATAAAGGCATGGGAAATTCCCCAACTAGTTTACAAGCAGCTATTTAGCAAAAAGGGAAGAATTCCTAAGCTACCATTGCCTATTCTCGATTTTGACGTGGAGCAATTTCTATCCACTTCAGAAAAAGCAAAATTTGTATGGTTTGGGCACTCGGTCCTACTCATACGAATAGCAGGCAAAACCCTCCTCATAGACCCTATGTTCGGACCCAATGCCGCACCGGTTTCTCCTTTTGCAGTACCTCGATTTTCGGAAAATACGTTGGACATAATTGACACGCTACCGCCTATCGACCTTGTACTGTTGACCCACGACCACTACGACCATTTGGACATGGCAAGTATAAACCTACTAAAACCTAAAGTGAAGCAATACTACGTAGCACTCGGAGCGAGCAGACACCTCCAAAAATGGGGCATGTCCTCCGATGTCATCCGAGAATTTGATTGGTGGGAGCAGCGCACTTTTAACGAACTGAACATCACCTTCACACCAACAAGACACGCCTCCGGCAGGGCCATCAGCGACCAGTCGTGCTGTTTATGGGGAGGGTGGGCGATTACATCTCCTATGGAGAAAATATGGTTTAGTGGCGACGGCGGATACGGCTCACATTTTACAGAAATCGGCAAACAGTTAGGTCCTTTTGATTTTGCATTTTTGGAATGTGGTCAGTACAACACATCGTGGCACGACATTCATATGTACCCCGAGGAAGCCGTACAAGCAGCAGAAGACGTAGGCGTACGAAAAATAATGCCCGTACACTGGGGCGGTTTTGCCCTTGCTATGCACCACTGGAAAGAACCCATAAACCGATTTACTTCCGAAGCTCAGAAAAAAAACTACCTGGTATCTACACCACCAATTGGTCAACTATTTAGCGTAGCTGACCGTCACGATCAAAGATGGTGGGATAACTTCGAATAATTTTCGGTACTATTGGCCCAACAATTTTAAAAAACCACCAATGACCAACGCACAGATAATAGATAGACTAAAAGCGGGTAATGAGCGATTTATTACCGATAAATTAGAAGGAAAGCTTCAAAACGCAGAACGCAGAGAAGAGCTGACTAATGGGCAACAACCCCACACTATCGTGCTTAGTTGTGCTGATAGCAGAGTAGTTCCGGAGCTCGCTTTTGATACTGGGCTAGGCGAATTATTTGTGTTACGTGTAGCAGGCAATGTAGCAAATACATCTACTATAGCAAGTATAGAATATGCCGTAGCTCACTGCGGAAGCAAGGTAATAGTGGTACTTGGTCATCAGAGTTGTGGTGCAGTGACAGCTGCTCTAGCTGGCGGTGATAATGGATATAATCTCAATCATCTTTTATCTCATATTACTCCGGCCTTAGCTTCAGCTCCTTCGGGTTCTTCGGTAAATGACGTCGTAAAAATCAACGCTCAAAAAACAGTGAACGATTTAGAATCACGCTCGGACATCATACGCGATGCCATTGCTAATAGTGGTGTCACTATTGTGCCTGCATATTACAATTTAGATACGGGCAAAGTCGACTTTTTGTAAAGGCAACTAACCTTTATTTATCTCTTTATATATCACCTCGGGAATATAACGCTCGTAAGCACCTTGGTACTTAATTAAGTCACGTACAATGGTAGAACTTACAGAAGCATTTTTCTGATCACTCATTACAAATACACTTTGTACAGCATCCGTTAGGTCCTCGTTCACATAGGCAATCTGCTGTTCATAGGTGAAATCCTGTGTGGTACGCAGCCCTCTTAGTATAAATTGTGCACCTATGCTCTCTGCAAATTTAGCAGTTAGTCCTTCATAATGAACTACCGTTACTCGCGGCTCGTCACCAAAAAGCAATTCCAAAAAATGTGTACGTTGTTCTAAGTCAAAAAGATGTTTCTTACCACTATTTACTCCTATAGCAACTACTATCTCATCAAAAATCTTAAGTCCTAGCTGTACGATATCGAGATGTCCATTGGTGAACGGGTCGAAGGTCCCAGGGAAAAGTGCTTTTCTGCTCATACTTATACGAAGTTAAAAAAAGAAAAGGTACTCTGACCATAGTGACGCGTTTCGGTTATGGCAGGATGATTTATTTGAGACATGGACTGATGTTCTAGTATAAAAACACCCTCAGATGTAAAAGGTTGATTATCGGCTAATTGGGAGATGAGCAAGTCTATCTCTTTTGCCATATTATACGGAGGGTCTGCAAAAATGATGTCGTACTGTTCTTCCGTTTTTTTCAAAAATGGCAATACCTTCATTTGAGTAACCGTCAGTGGAGCCTTTAACTTTTCGGCTACTTCTTTGATGTAAACTACAGATTTTCTGCTTGCATCTACAGCAGTAACATTCTGAACGCCTCTTGAACAAAACTCTAAGGCAATACTGCCTAAGCCACCATACAAATCCAGCACCTTAAGCTCATCATAGTGATAGCGTTGATCAAGTATATTAAAAAGTGCTTCCTTGGCTCTATCGGTCGTAGGCCTGGCGTGCGGCATATTCCGTTGTGGGAATCTAAACCCTTTGTGCTCACCACTTACAATACGCATGTACCAAAAAATTGAGCTAGAACATTAGAGGCATCATCACTCGATGTTTTAGCACTTTGCGTGCTTTGAAGCGGAGAAACATACTTTTTGAATAACCCAGTGTATTGTTCATACTGTGATGAAGATCCTATTAATTCGAAATGCAGGTCTGATGCCGATAACTCTAATTGATTAATGACCAACATCACGTAGTAAAAAAGCTCTTCATCATTAGCTACGGCATATCTGTTAGCTAAAATAAACTCCCCTTTGTGCCACGCCAATATTGTAAGTATATCGTCTACTACATAAAAGTAAAGAGCATTTTTATGTGCTTTGGATAATCCGTAGTGATAGGTTAAGCTAATATCCGTAGTGAGTTTTTCGCCTACCAACTGCCCTTGCACAGCAAGAGGTGTATCGTTGTATACTACTGTGAAAAGTTCGGTATCCTCCGTTGCTAGATTGTGCCCTTCTCTGTGATTCAAATTGAAATAAGGTGAATAATCTACCTCACCTAATGGAGCCAATGTAAACTTATCCGCTACACGTACGAGGTGCGTTTCACTAAAAATAGCATTAACCAAGAGAGGAGGAAGTTCACCATCAGTAGTTACGCTTTGATACTTGATAATCAGCTCTTTGCTATAAACCACAAACTGTGTATGTGATGTAAAATGACACACCACCAGACGGTCGCTCAGAGCGTTATGATACGTTATTTGTTCGCTCATCTGGAATGGTCTATTCAGACCTACTTAGTTCCAGTTACCGTTATAATTCACCTCAAAAATAGAACCTACCTTAAGCGGATCGTTTTTTTCTTGACGTTGTATGCTGAATGGCTTAGGATCCTTGATCTCAAAAACAGGAACAGTAACGTTATTTTTCTTGATTTCACCAGCTGCAATTTTGAATACTACCGAATCAGCGTGGAACGGAAGGTATTTCAGACTAGGAACATCCACTTCTGCAAAAAGTGATTCTTTTATACTTACTAATTTTTCTGAGGTCACTACTACGGTAGTCGAGTCGTCTGCAGAGCCACTCTGTATCAACACCTTTTTCTGTCCATTTTCCATGAAATCTAATAGGTCGTCGAAGTTGTCTGCAAATCTGCCGTTCGCATCTTTGTAAGCCATTTGTCCGTCTTTCAACGTTTTCAACTTAGCAATTACGGCTGCTTCTTTCTCCTCTACTTCTTTTGCATATTTGATGTCAGATGCTACGGTGTTTATAGACAAGTAAGCCAACACTGCTATTACTGCTAAAAGGACAATTCTAATTACGTATTTCATGAATGTATTTCGTGTATCTTAGTTGGCAATATTACGCAAAATGAATGAAAAATATTTTGGTGCATCTATTTTTTGTTGAGCAATGGACACTTTGAGGTTAGCAAGTAAAAAAAAGTCATGCTGGAGGATAGATATTCATGATTAAACTATGCAATCATCGACAGAAGACTATAACAGGACATCGTCTTTCAATCAACAAGACAAAATCATTAAAAACATCCACAAAGATTATTCCTTGTTCTCATCCACACCCTTTATCCAGCCAATAAGTCCTTCAAAAAACGCTTCTTGATCATCATACATTGCTAGATGACTTCCGTTGGGACAGTATAGGTATTGCCCACGGGGGAATTGGGTGCTCATCCACTTCATATGCTCAGGGTCCATGGTATCATACTTCGCTCCTATTACGAGCGTAGGCACGGAAATATCTCTAGAAATACTTACCCCCACTGACTTAAAATTTGGCCCACTGGCAGGCACTAAAATGATGTGTCAGAATATGGAATTGAGCAATCAATTCAACGCCAATTTAGCACGTGTAAGGTCATACAAAATAGAAGTGTTACAGCTCTTTATGTATGACGAAGATGGCACTGAACTATTGGTGTTTAAAAAGGTTGATTAATGATATGCACCGCACACAAGGGATTCTCGGCTTACGCCCATCTATCAGCACGATAAACAAAACTCTTAACACCACCACGGCAGAACAATTTCAGAATGATACGTTACGCCCTATTCTCAAATTTCAGCATGAGATTATTACATCTATGTTCAAAACCTGTCTCCAGAGAAACAAGGTTGATTTTAGTCAACAAACTTCTGAGGAAAAAGAAGCTACGGTGAATACCCTCTTTCAAAAAGACATTGTGTTCAAGAACCAAGTAACAGGAGCGGTACTTGGTATGCTAACTACGCAAGAGTACGACACCTACAGCTGTGATGCATCTGGGTACGGCCGACGGATATCGACAATGCTCAAGCAGCGAATACTGAGTAGTTACTAATCTACCTTAGAGCATTTGCTCGCCGTGCTGGCTAATGTCTAGCCCTCTATCTTCTTGATCCGAACGTACACGCATAGGGATGAGCATATCTACAAATTTGTACAGCAACCAACTACCACCAAAGGTGAATATAGAAACGATTACCAAAGCAAGCATGTGATACATAAATGTAGTTATTTCTCCGTACACCAATCCTACTTCGGCAGCAAATACCGCGGTAAGTATCATACCTACTACTCCTCCTACACCGTGACTTGGGAATACATCTAGTGTATCGTCCAAGTTTGATTTAGTTCTAAGGCGAATAGCCCAATTACTAACTAATGATGCTACAAAACCGATAAATATCGATTGACCTATATTTACAAATCCAGCAGCAGGAGTTATCGCTACAAGTCCTACGACTGCACCTATACAAGCACCTATAGCAGACATCTTACGTCCGACCATTCGCTCATAAAAAACCCACGTTATCATAGCCGTAGCAGATGCTACATTCGTATTAGCAAAAGCGATAACGGCATCACCGTTGGCTCCGAGAGCCGAACCTGCATTGAACCCAAACCAACCAAACCATAATAATCCTGTTCCCAGTATAACATAAGGTACGTTAGCTGGTGTTTCTGAATGTTCTTTTCGTTTACCGAGAAATGCTGCTCCTGCCAAAGCAGCAAATCCAGCCGACATATGTACTACTGTACCTCCAGCAAAGTCTAACACACCCCAATTACGAAAGATACCCTCTGGATGCCAAGTCATATGAGCAAGTGGGCTATAAATGAGTACGCTAAACAATACCATAAAAAGTATATACGCTCTAAAACGTATACGCTCCGCCAAACTACCTGTAATAAGTGCAGGAGTAATAATTGCAAACTTGAGCTGAAACATGGCAAAAAGTAGGAATGGAATAGTAGCCGAGAATTCAGGATTGGGCTCCGCCCCTACTCCCTTAAAATTGAAATAGGTAAGTGGGTTACCAATAATACCACCTATACTATCACCGAAGGCTAAACTAAAACCTACTACGACCCATAAGACACTAATCACTCCAAGAGCAATGAAACTCTGTAACATGGTAGAGATGATACTCTTCTTATTCACCATACCTCCATAAAAGAAAGATAAACCGGGTGTCATTAAAAGTACTAAAGCACTCGATACAAGCATCCAAGCTGTATCTGCACCATCTATGGCACTGCTTAGCTCGGTATAATTACTTGCCATCACTAGGCTCAGTAGCACTAACAAGGTCAGAACAATAAAGTTAATTTTTTTTCCCAAATCGATTTATTTGTATTTGGCGAATTAAGTTAAATTTTTATTAAACTAAAACAGTGCGAACCGCAAATAGCTCAATGCTTTTAGCAAGAAGCCTTCACAAATACTAAAACACTGACACGAATGGGCAAAAAATTATTAATACCCACAAATCAAAAATACCATTTTATACGACACATATTTTCATAAAAATAACACAAACAAAAGATTATTAGATATTTGCATTACCATTTTTATGAAGCATAAAAAAACAAATGACTTATTCACCTTAATCAACTCACTCAATAAGTCGCAGAAGTTATTACTGTCGCGTAAGTGGTCCCGGGAGCCGTATAGCACCTATTTCTATGTGAAAGTATACCAAATACTACTCAAACAAAAGAAATACGACAGCACCACACTGCTCCAAGCTATCCCAAAACTTAAAACACATCAACTAGCCAATGTGCAAAATGAGTTATACACCAAAATATTAGAACACCTGCGTGCACAGCAAGTGCTTACTCCTTTTGAAGAATACCGAAACTTGCTCAAGAATTACAGCATTCTGAAAGGACTAAACCTACCAGAACAAGCCGAAAAGTGGAAGAAGAAGGCCATCCATTTTAAGACAACCAATAAAATCATAAACGACGCCGTACTGGTAGACGAAGAAACCTACTATTACGAAACGATGTCTAAACCCGAGATGGTTTCGGAGTTTAGACTTTATAGCGATATCAATCCGCAAACCAAGCGATTGATGGATGGATACCTGCAGTTCAGGCAATTCTACCTGAAACATAGATTCAGTAAAAACGAAGAAGAATACTACCAACTAGAGCAAGAGCTGCATCGTATCACCGAGGATGTGCATTATTCAAAGTTATCCTTGTTTAATAGGATTGTGTATAACAGAATGCTGTATCACTACCACTATGCTCAGCGTAATTTTTTGCAAAGCTACAAGTACGCCTCATCATTGGTGCATATATATGAAGACTACGAACTAAATAAGCATTATAAGGAAGTTTACCTCAAACTGCTCAATTATCAGTTGCTTTGCCTTTACCGACTCAATGCTTCGAAAAAGTATGCCATACTTCTTACTAAGTTTGAGGCATTATCTTTCGATACCAGCCTGCCAGACATCCATTTGCTACGCGAAACGCATTTCAAGTACATCCTTACCCACTCGCTTAACCTACACACCATTCGGGGCGATTTTGAAGGCGGCATATCACTGATTAATAAGATATTAGAGCCTCTTGAAAAACTCAATAAGAAACACAATGCGGGATATGTAAACAGCATTTACTACAAAATAGCGTGCATCTACTTTGGTCACCAAGACCATCAAAAATGTATTTTCTATTTAGATAAGATTATCTACAATATGGATATTACCGGCCGACCAGATTTACAGATATTCTCACGTATTCTCAAGCTAACATCACTTTTCGAACTACAAGAAACCGAGTACATTTTTGAGAATATACGCAGTGTGTATAGCTACCTCGCCCGCAATAAGCAACTAGACCAATTTCAAGTAGAGATTATGCAGTTTTTACGTCTTTGTGCTAAGCTCCCCACTATCGAGGTGAAAAACGAGTTGGCCAATCTGAGAACTGCCATGTACAAAGTGGCTCAAAACAAATTCGAACAACGTCCATTTTTTTACTTTGACATCATCGGCTGGCTAGACAGCAAACTAGAGGAAAAATCCTTATCAGACATTATTAGTGAGCGTGGTCTGGGGCATCGGGTGCTGTATTAGAAAGACGAAACAATCCAGTACTTATTATACGTAGCTTTGTCCCTCCAATATGAACGGTATAAAAACACAGGCTGAAATCCTAAATAAATTAGGGATAGTACAATGCAACGAGATGCAGCTACAAACCCAATCTGCCTTTGCGAAGCAAAATGACATTGTACTCCTATCCCCCACGGGCAGTGGCAAAACATTGGCTTTTTTATTACCGCTAGTACAGTCGCTTAACCCTGAAACAAAAGAGATACAAGCCATTATCATAGCACCTACTCGTGAGCTTGCTATACAGATAGAGCAAGTAGCACGCTCTATGGGTTCCGGGCACAAAACTAACGTAGTATATGGAGGACGAAGTAGCTCCCAAGACCGAAGAGACATCGAAACTCGCCCGGCTATATTAGTAGGCACTCCGGGTAGAATTGCCGACCACCTTCATCGCGGAGCTTTTGAAACTCGCCACATCAAAACGCTTATTTTAGACGAATTTGACAAGTCGCTGGAGATAGGTTTTGAAGGAGAGATGATTGCGATTATTGACCACCTATCGGCCGTAGAGAAGAAAATCCTCACTTCTGCAACTCAGGCGGTAGACATCCCTACGTATACCCAACTCAATCATCCGATTAACGTCAACTTTTTGGCCACGCAGGAGAGTAAGCTCACGGAAGTACTCACAGTGGCCCCTTATGGGGAAAAGCTACCACACCTCATCCAAACCTTACAACATATAGGCAATGTGCCAGGCATTATTTTTTGTAATTTCAAAGATACTATTGGTGCGGTTTCCGATTTCCTATCGCAACACAGCGTGTCTCACGGTGTATTTTATGGCGGATTAGAACAGCGTGATAGAGAGAGTGCACTCATCAAATTCAGAAATGGCACGCATCAAGTACTACTAGCTACCGACTTGGCAGCTCGCGGCATAGATGTACCTGAACTCGGTTTCATTCTCCATTATGAGCTACCTAGTAGGAAGGAAGAATACATACACCGTAACGGACGTACTGCTCGTATGAATGCCGAAGGAACTGCCTATATTCTCGCACAAAAAGGCCAAGAAGTACCCGAATATATGCCGGATATTCCCGAGACTAAACTTGCAATCAATAAGGCATTGCAACCGTCAGAGTGGGCTACGCTTTTCATATCAGGAGGCAAAAAAGACAAAATATCTAAAGGTGATGTGGCGGGGCTAATGATGAAACAAGCTGGGTTAAAACCTTACGAAGTAGGCTTCATAGAATCCAAATTGGAATGCACTTTTGTCGCTATAAAAAAGGAGCGAACCAAGGATGTAATTGCCAAAACAAATAATACCCGACTGAAAAGAAAGAAGGTGCGAGTAACTCCTTACTAAGGATTAAGCACTCGTTTCTTTTTTGGCAATGCGATTGAAATAAAAAATCCCAATAACGCCAAACAGCATCATCGCCATCGAGATAATCTCCGCTTGTGTAAATGATACTCCTTTAAATTGATCTGGATTCACACGTATGCTCTCTATCGAAAATCGTTCGATACCCGCGAAGATGAAATAGATAGAAAATAAAACACCAGGTGCAAATTTCTTACGAACGGACCACAGTATTACAAAAATGGTAAGTGCCATCGCTATTTCGTATACGGGAGTAGGCCACACAGGATTCTCTAATATCCATCCGTGTACGTTATTAGGATAGTCATACGCCCAAGCCCAATCCGGCAACCAGCTCAACCAATCAGGTTTTGGAGCAAGATTCTCTATACCCCAGTCTCCATCGCCACTAAAATGACATCCCATTCGTCCTACACCATATCCGAGTATCATAGCAGGAGCACCTATGTCAAGCATATGCTTCCAGTTCACACCATTTTTCCCCGTATACCACAACACTCCAATAGCTCCACCTACAAGACCACCAAAAAATGTAAGCCCACTGAATGGATCTATAAATAAAATCATGGGGTTTTGGAATAACTTCTCATATTCCTCTAGATGATGAAAAAGTTTAGCCCCAGCAAATCCTGTTACGGCTGCAATGAGGGTGAGGTTCCCCATCATCATGTAAGGATGAAAAGTATATGTCTTACCTTCCACATATTCGGGCTCCTTGCTCAGCTGATAGTATTTCATCCCGATAAATACGCCCGCAAGCAGGACTCCCCAGAGCAGTGAACCTTCGGTAGACAGTATAAATGCCTGAGGATTAGCGGATAGCTCACTAAAATTTAAGGCCAGATAGATAATCTTGAATCCGAATATAAAACCAATGATAGCTGCAGAAATATATTCCCACACGGCATTTGGTTTTTCCACTGGTTTTTGAAATGCCTTCACCTCTCCCAAGGCTTCTTTACGCTTGAACTCGAGTGTCATCACCCAATTCGCAGCCAAAAAAGCCAATGCCACGAAAAAACCAAACATCATTACAATTTTGAAAGGGGGAATACTCAGTCCAAAAAGATCGAGCACTGCGTCGTATAAAGTAGGATACATATTTTTATGTTGGTGCGAATTAACGGCCTAAAATTAAGAACACGAAAAAGAACTTTCATAGAAACACGCCAGACAAGGTTTGTTTGAGCTGTCATTTCAATAATACCTCTCGTGTATTTCAAATAAATTGTGTTGTTTTGACAAAAAAAGTAACGTGCCCGAAAACATCCTGAATCACTTACGAAAACTTGCAGATTATTTCAAACGAAATGCACCGTGGGCTGTTCCTGTTGGCTTGGTTGGGTATGCTCTTTTGATAACAGGACTATGGCTTCCATTTCACTGGGGCAAATTTGGCTCTCTGGATCATTCGCTAACTTATACATCATACGAGGCTATTCGGCTGTTAATTTTTAAGTACGGTCAGTTTCCTATGTACCTCCAAAATTTGAATGGAGGCATAGATTTATGGGCCGATCCTCAGAGTATGACCTTTGGTATATTCAATATATTCCCGCTCCTATTTGGTGCGGTTATTGGCCACAAGATAACAGTTTTGGCTGCTTATGGCGTAGGCATGTATTTCTGTTACAGATTATCACAGTGTATTTTCCCCAACACGATTATTTCCTTTCTCTTAGCTCTAACATACGGCAGTTTGGGATACTTTGCCCACCATATCATAGAGGCTGGCCATTCCAATTTCTTATACTTTCATCCTTTGCCCTTGTTGGGTTATAGTATCTATCACCAATATAGGAATGGCATAAACTGGAAGAATAGTCTAGTGATAATAATCGTATATAGCCAGATGATACTAGGCGGTTCATTGCCTGTGCTTATGATTACCCTATGTTGTCTTGTTCCTATCATTTTTGCAGCTACGTGGCCGCGGTATCGGTTCTCTCTGTTTCAGGCTGGATTGGGCATAGGAAGTATTCTGCTTATGGGCGTTAAAATTTATCCGTTTTTTGATGTGTTCGGAGGTAGCCCCCGTGTATTTAATGATGTGGCAGGTATCAACCTTCAAGAATTGTTTTTAGCCTTGGTAGATGCCAAGCCATATTCCGCAAGCCAAAGTGTAACATATCACGGCTGGTGGGAACACGGAATAGGAATCGGTCTTATAGTTCCTATTATGGCTCTATACTTTTTACCTCGACTTGCCAATTGGAAGTTTCTTCTCTTCGTCATCGCCATTCTCGTTTGGTTTGGGATGGGGAATTCACCTAATTATGCCAACCCCTGGTACTTAGCCAACACATATTTACCCGTATTCGAAAACTTTAGAGCTCCATATCGTTTTTTAATTGGTCCTATTTTAGCTCTACTTCTCATCATTCCTTTCGCACTAAAAAAAGTAGACGTCAACTTGAATCATGTGGCTATTCTGCTCCTCATTTCATTAGGATACAATACCGCTAATGTGCTAAGCATAAGCAAGAGTTTCACCACATCTCAAAACACCGAAGACATTGAGCAATCATACAACCGCAATGAAATGCTAAGCAGCTCCGCGATAGTGGCCATAGAAGACCAAACTCAACAATATCAGCACATCCTCATTGCTTCGGACAAGCACCTCGTAAACACCAACTACCCGCTACTCGACCATATTAAGCATAACACCAACACGGCAATCTTTGATGCTAATATAGTAGCCAATAGGCAAGGTAAAGTGCAATTGATTGCAACACATGAAACCACAAAAACAATGTTGAACTTTAGCCCATATTGGCAATGCATTGGTGGAAAAACAAAGGATGACAACGGAAAGTTGGCGATACAATCAGAAATAGGGTCTACACTATCACTTACCTACGCACCCCAGTATTGGTCCACGGGCCTCATTATAAGCACACTAGGGTTTGTGCTGTTGATCGTATTGGTATTATTAGGCTATAAAATCAGAGCTACTGCAGATGCTCCTTCAGACTTGATTTAGCCAGTCCGCTTTCATTTATCTCGTCAAATGTGAGTGATTCTAATGTATTCACTTTTGCAGCATCATAAGGTGCTTCAAAACGAATATAGTTTTCAGAGAATCCTTGCATATTATTACCTTGACGTTCCTCTTCCCATAGCACAGTCATGGGCTTACCCAATTGAGTTTCATAGAAAAAGCGTTTCTTCTTAGCACTTAGTATACGTAATCGTTGAGCTCTATCTGTCTTCTCTGCCTTAGTCACCTTTCCTGCCATTTTTTTAGCCGTAGTGTTATTACGCTCAGAATAAGGAAACACATGTAAATAGCTTATATCTAGCTCATTCAGAAACTTATAGGTGTTCAGAAAATGTTCTTCTGTCTCTCCCGGGAAACCCACTATCACATCTACACCTATGCAGCAATCGGGCATTTGTTTTTTGATACGAGCGATACGATCGGTGTATAACTCACTGAGATACTTCCGACGCATTTTGGTTAGGATCTCGTCATCGCCACTCTGGAGAGGAATATGAAAATGAGGAACAAATTTGTCACTCGCTGCTACAAAGTCTACTATCTCATTGCTAAGCAAGTTAGGCTCTATACTACTTATGCGATAGCGTTCTATACCATCTACCTTGTCCAACGCTACAATGAGGTCGTAAAAAGTCTCTGCATAATCTTGGTCTGCACCAAAGTCGCCAATATTTACTCCTGTGATGACTACTTCTTTTATCTTGGTAGCTGCCACTTCTTTGGCTTTTGCCACTGTTTGGGCTACATTTGCATTTCTACTCTTGCCCCTTGCTAAAGGTATGGTACAAAAGGAGCAGAAATAATCACAACCATCCTGAACTTTGAGAAAACTTCGCGTTCTATCGCCATAGCTAAATGCCGGAATAAAATCTTGTATCTCTTTTATGTTCTTATTAAATACAATGGCCTTTTCTTCTTTTTTTAACGAATGAAGATGCTCTATCATATTAAATTTTTCGGCCGCCCCAAGTACCATATCTACTCCGGGTATTTCCGAAATCTCTTTGGGTTTGAGCTGTGCGTAACATCCTATTACCACAACATACGCCTCCGAATTTTGCTTCAATACACCTTTTACCGTCGTACGGCATTTTTTATCAGCATTATCGGTTACCGAGCATGTGTTGATAATATAGATATCAGCCTCATCCGAAAAGTCTACCCGCTCAAAACCATTGGTTTCTAACTGGCGAACAATGGTGCTACTCTCCGAAAAATTGAGCTTACATCCGAGTGTGTGTATGGCTACGCGAGACATTGGGGCAAATTTATTCGTCATGAGCCAAAGTTTAAGATAAATATTGATAAAAGGCAGATGCATCAACCAAAGCATCACCACTAAAACACTTTTTAGCCTTACCTTCGCTAAGTTACATGACCACCAACGACATACTACGCCGTACACGCTACGCCTTTGATTTTAAAAACCAAGAAATGCTCGACATCTTTGTATCGGGTGGTATAAAAATTAAGCTTTTTGACGTAAAGGCACTCCTATATGCCGATGATAACGAAGAGTTTAGAGAAGCAACACATCGTGAGCTGGCGGGTTTTCTGAATGGACTAATCAACCTAAAAAGAGGTAAGCGAGAAGGAGCTCAACCCGAACCCGAAGAAATTTTGACCAATAATATCATTCTACGCAAGTTTAAAATTGCGATGAACTGGAAAGATGAGGATATTCTTGAAACCTTAATGCTTGGAGACATGAAATTTGGCAAACACGAGCTAAGTGCACTTTTCCGCAAGCCTACCCACTCCCACTACCGCCTTTGCAAAGACCAATTACTCCGCAAACTACTCATCGGTATGCACCGCAGGTACCGGCCCAATCCAGAGAAATGATACGAACAATATAAGTCTATAAGATAAATTAATATAAATTACGTGTATATACATGTAATTTTGCCTTCATAATGAAACATAGAAGCTTACAACGCATTTACCCCGCTGACAAAGTGAACATGGGCGGCCACTTAATAGACCAACCTCTTCCCAATAGAACCATAGAAAACGTTGACCCGTTTTTGCTCATACATCATTGGCATAATCACCTACCAGGTGGGCAGCGACCGCAAGAAGCAGGCGTAGGACCACATCCGCATCGAGGATTTTCGCCCGTCACCTTTGTGTTCAAAGGAGCAGTGGAGCACAGAGACTCCTTAGGTGAACACGCCACCGTACATGCCGGGGGCACACAGTGGATGTTTGCAGGACGCGGTGTCACTCATAGTGAGCGATTCCCAAAAGATATGGTAGCCGAAGGCGGCGAGTTAGAGTTTATTCAGTTTTGGGTAAATGCTCCCGCCAAGCATAAAATGGCTGCTCCTTACTATCAGCCCATTCAGCTAGAAGACACACCTCTTGTAGTAGAAGACAAAAGCAAAATATGGATAGTAAGCGGCGAATACAAAGGAACCAAAGGCCCTGCTCCTACCTACAGCCCGCAACTACTCCTACGCGGTGAACTGCAAAAAGATGGAGCTGTACAGATTCCCGTGCCAGCTACCTACAATGTATTGGTGTACGTGCTAGAGGGGTCGATCAAAACCACTGGAGGTCAATTACTTACTAAGGATATGGGTATTTATCAGCTAGACGGCGACACCATTGACTTAACGGCTACAGCAGAAACGAGATACATCGTATTAAGCGGTGAGCCTATTAATGAGCCTGTGGCACAATACGGACCTTTTGTGATGAGCAATCAAACTGAACTCATGGAAGCTGTACGTGACGCTCAACAAGGTAAGATGGGCATTCTAATTGAAGAATTTGATTAGGGATAACGCAGAGGAACATAAACCTCACAATGAAGTTATAAAGGGGAATATTACTTTTGGCGTATGAAGTATCTGTATCCTCTAATTGTCGTATGGTCTTTATGGGCATGTTCCCAAGAGTCTAAAAGTATTTCCCAAACCATATTTGAAAAATCTGAAGGCACAGAATCGGCTTCATATCACGAAGGCATAACATGGTGGCTGGATCTTGCTAACTCTAGCCCAAATATTGAGATGGAGGAATACGGGATGACCGATGCTGGAATTCCACTTCACACCATTACCCTTAGCAAATATGGCCAGAAGTTAAAAGAACTAAGCAAGACGGAAAAGACTATCATACTGATTAACAATGCCATACATCCTGGAGAACCTGACGGTGTAGATGCTAGTATGATGTTATTTAGGGACATCATTATGGAGCGAAAAGAACTTTTGGATAGTTGTATCTTGGTATGCATTCCGTACTATAACATTGGCGGAGCCATAAATAGGAATGGCACTACCCGGGCCAATCAAGATGGCCCTGAGGAGTATGGATTTAGAGGCAATGCTCAGAACCTAGACCTCAACCGTGACTTTGTGAAGTGCGATAGCCGAAACGCTGAAAGCTTTACAAAACTGCTCCAACTCATAGACCCAGATCTATACATAGAAACACACGTGAGCAATGGTGCCGACTACCAATACACGATGACCTACCTGAGCACTCAACCTGATAAGCTCGGTGGAGTAATGGGAAAACATTTACGCAGTAAAATGATTCCTGGTATAAAGAGTAGAATGAAAGCCAAGGGCAATGAGATAGTGCCTTATGTAAACCACTGGGGCGGACCACTGAAAGACTCGTATGCTACTTTTTATGATTCACCAAGATATAGCAGTGGACTAACAACCCTGCATAACATTTATGGTTTTATCACGGAGACGCATATGCTCAAACCATTCAAACAAAGAGTGGAGGCAACGTATGATTATCTGCTTAGCTCAATAGAGTATGCATACGAGCAGAGTACAGTAATACAACAATCTAGAGATGCTCAAAAGCAAGCGGTAGCCACTGCAGATAGTATGCCGATAGACTGGCGAGTCGACAATTTTGATTTTGTACAGATGGAGTTTAAAGGATACGAATATGGTTACAAGAAAAGTGAAGTAACGGGCGAGGACAGACTCTACTACGATAGGACTAAACCTGTGACTAAGAACATGTTTTATAAAGGGAGCATGCTCGCTTCTAAACACAGAAGCAAACCAAAAGCCTACCTACTTCGACGAGGTTTTACTGCCGTAGAAGACCGACTAAGATGGAACGGAGTGCAACTCATAGAACTCGAAAAAGATTCAACCATTCGTGTAGCGTCTTACATCGTAGACTCTTTCAAGACCGTAAAGACACCTTACGAAAAGCACTACCTACACTCTAAGACTAGTGCTAAACTAGACACCATTGCGTGGACTTTTCGCAAGGGAGACTATCTCATTCCTATGGAAACAGACAAAGACCGTTTTATTCTTGAAATGCTAGAACCCGAAGGTCCAGACTCGTATTTCAATTGGAACTTTTTTGACGCTGTGCTGCAGCAAAAAGAGCATTATAGTCCGTATGTATTTGAGGATAAGGCGGCAGAGTTATTAGCTCAAAACACAAAGCTCAAGGCAGATTTTGAACTAGCAAAAAGTAAAATCCGAGATGATGGCAAGGAAATGACCGCCGCAGAACAATTGGAATGGATATATAAGCATAGCTCACATTATGAGAAGGAGCACAATAGATTGCCCGTATTTAAAGTTTTATCATTGTAGATATGAAAAAACACTCTTACTAATATCGCTGCTGCCTCTTACCGCTTTAGCACAATATGATTATGATCTTGGCTACTGGGAAACAGGATTCTGGAAAGAGACGTTAAAAAAACACGCTGAGCCAAATGGCAAATTCACAGTATATTATAACAACGGCCTAATCCGTTACTCTGGGGAGTTCAGAGATAGCGTACCTTATGGTACATGGACCATTTACGATAAAATTCCTGGACAATTTGGAATTCAGACTAAGAGAATCACAACAGACTTTAGCGGTGTACATATAGAATATCAGTGGAATGGAACTGACACTATGATCCTAGGACATTATGTGAACGGCCAACCTTCAGGGATCTGGACCAAGTATCAATTCAGACGATCACGTTGTTACAATGACACCCTCTCGATTAGATGGACGTATGATTATGAAGAAAACGAGCAGACAACATACGTGAATGCAAATTACATATATTCAGTAAGTGAACCTGGCGACTCTTTGGTAATCACCAAGAGTAAACCTAAAGCTCTGAGACTACGAGCATCTGAGCCAAAAGGTTTTTTCTCCATAGACGCGGGGAATCTCCTAAGAAAAATTGGGATGAATGACTTCAATCAATTATTTTAAACTAACACTAACAATACTTTTAGTGATAGACCTGATATATTTCAATTTGCTTTTCTCCACTCCCAGCAAGAAAACAGTTATTGGTCTTTCGGATTTAATCTGAGTTCGTTCAACATCATTGCTACAGATAGTATAAACTACTCGCTTAGAATAGGAAATGCCGTTCACGTGAAATACGCCGAAGATTTAATCAAAAGTAAGACAGTAGAAATCTCGCCTTTTGTAGGTTTAGGCATTAATTTTTCAAAATTGAAGTACGAAAAAAAAGAACAGCTCTATCCTACACTACACCCTTTTGACGATTTGTTCGCAGGATCAGGAAGCAGCACCACACACCCAGAGTCTGATCCGTATGGCAAGATAAACTTTACTAGTGATGAGCTCGTACTTGATGCAGGGTTAAAAATGAGTGTACTTATCCCATTGAGTAACGCTAAGCATCAAGGTATAAATACAGGTGCAGAAGCTGGCTACATGTGCAGCCCTTTTGATTCTAAATGGGTCTATTATGTGGCTGAAATAATGGATAAAAGTGCATCTGCTGACTTTATACCTTCTATAAGTGCATCAGGATTTTATTATGGATTTAGTCTTGGCTTTTTTGGCTTCTACAAAACAGAAGAGTACAGTTACTACTACTGAATAAATCTAACTTATTAGCACCACACTAAAGAATCCAAATAAAGTCTAGAGTAACCTTGGTTACCAAAACACCTAGTCTACCCCGTTATCTTTGGACTATGATATCAGAAACACTGCACTTGTCCAACATAAAATGTGGCGGATGTGCTCATAGCATCAATACTAAGATAACTCAGATAGAAGGTGTTTCATCCGCTGAGATAAATGTGGTGGATGGTACTTTAGATACAACCTACAAATCTGCAGACGTACGAGAAAACATACTACGACAGCTGGCAGCACTGGGGTACCCTCAAGTTTCGGTTAACAACGACCTACTTATGAGGGCTAAAAGCTATGCGAACTGTCTAATAGGAAAGTCTTCAGCACTTTTTGCTGAGGCAAAAAACTCAGACTTATAAAAATTAAGATTCAATTAATCAACTATTCAATAATGACCATACAAGAACTAATACAGAACGGAGCCAAGATTATAGACGTACGTACACCAGAAGAATTTATGGGTGGTAACGTGGCAGGATCTATCAACATACCGCTAAACGAAGTGCCGCAACGTATAGCCGAATTTGAGGCGATAAAAAACCCAATCGTTTTGTGCTGCCTAAGTGGTGGCAGAAGTGGGCAAGCCATTGGGTTTTTACAAGCCCAAGGTATAGAATGCTACAACGGAGGCGGCTGGATGGATGTGAATGCTGCAGTTAGTTAAATAGACCAACCCTACTTCTGTCTTTTTAATCCCTTAGTAGCTCCTGTGAGTAGTAGCATAAAGGCTACCGCACCACTGCTGCCAATAAAAAGAACATCGGCAAACTCTAGGTGCATTATTTTCATAATACCCGCGAGTAAATACACACCTACTACTATGGCATTTAATGTGGGTAGAAATGATATTTCATTTTTACCCATATAATTTTTAACCAGTAAGTGAAAAGCAGCATAGCCTACACAGAAAAAGTGAACAGCAAAGGCTATCCAAGCGGTATCAGCACCAAGCTTGAAAATATTAACCAATATCACCACGGTAAGTGCTCCCAAAGGATAAATGATACGTGGCTCTTGCCCTTTGGCAGTAAGGGAATAGATGAGGTATGCTCCCACATGCAACCAAAGAATACCTAAAGCAACATCCTGAAAACCAGGCCAATGCATAGCTGAAAACAAATATATAATAACGATTACTGCTAAGGTACCGTATATAAGTGTCGAGAGAAATTTTTGCATGGATTTAGTTTAATTTTTGAGTAAGTAATGTCGCTTCTGATTGAGTATTCATATTACCATATATCACATTATATACAAAAGTGAGTATCGGCATATCCACTCCGTAGTTTTGGTTTAGTTTGTATATGCTTTCCGTGGCATAGTAACCTTCGGCCACCATTTCCATTTCCATAAGTGCTGACCGTACAGAATACCCTTTGCCAAGCATCGCTCCTAGCGTTCTATTCCTGCTGTATTGCGAGTACGCGGTTACGAGCAAATCTCCCAAGTAAGCACTATCATCAGCATCTCTATCTATAGGATGTACCGCCGCTATAAATCTTTTTATCTCGCGAATAGCGTTACTAACCAATACCGCCTGAAAATTATCACCATAACCTAGGCTATGACACATTCCTGCGGCTATCGCATATACATTTTTGAGCACTGCACTTATCTCCGTACCGTATATATCCGCACTTGGCGTCACTTTGATATAGCTACAATCCAAGGCTGCACACATCTCCTCACAAAATGCGGTATTGGTACTCGCAAAGGTGAGGTAACTTAGTTTTTCTTGGGCTACTTCCTCAGCGTGGCAAGGCCCTGTAATTACCCCAAAATTTTGTTCCTTCACGCCTTTATTTTCGAAGAGGTACTCTCCTACTATCTTCAGGCTGTTTGGCTCTACACCTTTTATTGCAGATATAATTTTCTTATCTCTAAGCTGCTCATTGTTGAGCTTATTGAGTATGTCTGATACAAAGGCCGATGGCGTAACCAACAGTATGGTATCATTAGCGGCTACCAGTGCTGCAATGTCATTTCCAGCAGTTAGTCGTGATTTGTCAAGTTGTACGCTTCGCAAATATTTTGGATTTCTTCCTTTGGCATTGATATGCTCAGCCATTTCGGCACTACGCACCCACCAGTCTATACGCATAGTGGTATTTTCCATCAGTATTTTTACCAATGCCGTACCCCAACTACCGCTTCCCATTACTAGGATTTTATTCATTGTGGTCAAATGTAGTGGATTTTGGATTACTACAAGAGTTCTGCAGATTAAGCAGATTTAACTTAAGCTGTTCTTAACTTCTGTTTGTATGATAGATAGATTAGCCTAATCCACTCGCACTTTCTGTGAGAGACGTGTTGCTCCGTCCTCAGAGGTGATGGTAAGCACATAATTACCCGTCACTACCGCAGATACATCTACCAAAAACTCAATACTTCCTTTTTCTACCCGCTGATTATTCAGTTTTTTCACCACGCGGCCTTGCAAGTCGAGCAGTTCTATATTCACAAGTTCATTGCGGTCAAATACAGCTGAGATCTTCACGAAATTATTGGCCGGATTTGGATACACAAACAGCTCTTCTACCCCGAGCAGTACATTGTTAGCTCGCACCTTGGCTATCCATACATTATTTCTACTATCTACATCGCCATAACTACCTACTAACCATACCGAGCCGAGGTCATTATATTGTGGTTGCACATCGGTATAGTCGCCCCATCGTTCTATGGAGTCTGCCAAAAATGAGTTAATCTCACTCTCGCCTTCTTTTACCGTCATTACGGGGCTATAGTTGTCATACAATCCATCTTTAAAATTATAAAAAATAGCACTTGTGCCTGGGAAATCTGTCTCGCTTACGTGTGAAAAGGTCATCATCATGGAGTTTTCATCCGCCGTTTCTCCAGCAAAGGCAATAGACGGATAAGCATAATCCATATCAGTAGAGGATATGATGTGACCCTCTACACTTGGAGAGGCAGCTACATCAGAAATAGTACCGTGATAGATACCCGATGCTATTCTATCGGGCACAATGGTGGATTGCACATACTGTATCTGACCTTGATGCAGACTCGCACTCAGTACACGGGTATCATTGGTTTGCAGGCGATATCCTTCTGTAGGTTGAAAAGCACTTGGGGGTACACCATACTCTTCGGTAGACTCCAGTACTGTGAGCGTATACGTAGCGTTGCCCGAAGTTGCCTTATCGGTAATCTCGTGAAGGAAAATCGTATCATTGGCCTCAGCATCCGGACGAACAGATAAGAAATACATGTTGTCCATATCCATATCTACTGCAGGCTGCACAGGGCAGATACTCCATACTGGCTGATCATTGTAGCTGATATTTTGATAAATATTTTGGACCAAATCGGCACCACTATAACCCGAAGCTTTGTTCACTTGCCAAATTACACTTTGCACAAAACCCTCTTGCCAGCTCTCATTGTCTCTTAAAATATTAACCGTGATGTATAAGTCTTCCTTGTTGTGTGCGATGATGGGGTAATCACTCCACTTCGTTCCGCCATTGGGATTTCCGTTTATCGCATAAAAATTCCAATCTTCGAGCGGATCATTGGTTTCCGAAAAACCAACGATGATTCGTGTATCATTGCTATTACTTCCTTCTAAGAATACCAGTGTAAATCTATCTGCTGTAGGGTCGTAAAGTACCTTAGGGTCATAAAATCGGTCAAGCAAGCCAAGCTGACCAGCTACCATACCCGACAAGGTTCTGAATCGAAGTGATGTACCGGTAGAGTCCAGTATATTCACATTGGTATTAATTGCACTCATGATGATACCTCCATTGCTTACCGCTATGGTATTATCCAATGGTATACCCGTGGAGCCGATTGGCTTTCCATTGAACGAAGACTCAATATTGGGTTCTAAGTCATTGTTAAAATCTACCTTACTCTTGTTAGGATATGTCCGTGTTCGTTGAGCATCTAAGGTTGCTTTTAGTTCTTTGGACTTGGTATACGGAGCAGGAGCTGCCGAACTTCTATTTAGTCCTATTACCTCCAAGTCTTGATGGTCTGTAAAGTTGATTTTCCACTTAGCTAGAGCGGGTACGTTTTCTATTTTTTCGAATGTAGATTGAGCGTTTGTAGCTACTAGAGCTAGAGCAAATACGGAAACTAAAAGGTATCTCTTCATGTTGCCGTCAAATATAAAGAAGTCTCTGCTATGGTTTCACATTTGGCATATTAGCCTTTGTAAAAAAAGCGGCACTTAATGGTTTGTTGAATGTCATACTACGATATACTACGGTAGTACTTTGTCCTGCTTTGCCTGCGGGAGTCATCACCATTTTACTCGCGAGCATTTTACCTCCAAGGTTTTTTATACCGCTAGCCACCATGGTATTTACCACCTCTAGATCTTCATCATAAAAAACAGTTTTGAGCTGGATGTAATCCTTCTTATCAATGCAGGTCACGAGTTTGCCCCATAGCACATCTGCTTCCGGTTTGGGGGTAAGGGTAATTTCGTAGCAATCTCTACCACTTACTACCTTACTGGCTGTTACTTGGGCAGTATAGTCTTGCGTAAGTCGTGTGAGTTTCACCAAGTCGTCCGTACTCATATCCGTTCCCATCCAGTTTTGACTGAGGAGAGCAGCGGGGAGTTTTACGGTTTTTTTAATCTTTGGCAGGTAATTATACACGTCGTTTTTAGCCTTGAGGTATACCGTCCCTTTGTCTTTTTCGGGACCTGTTATATAGGCTGCCGCGTAGTCGGTTCCTTTCGCCCACGTTTTGAGACTCATATTCTTAGTCCAGCGTGGTCTTTTTATGGTAATATCCATTTCGGCGATCACAGAACTTGCATTAAGCTTTTGTTCTGCTTTTTTGAGGATGGCTAAAGCTGATGGCGTAGCCGTATTCATAGAAATAGCGATACTACCAAGCATCGCTATTCCCATTATTGTTATCCATCTGTGTGCAGATAGATTATAGTTGTTTATTTTTTTCACTTTGTATTAAAACAGCTTATCGCTTGTTTTGATTGTAAATTTCCATGGCCTTTGGCAATAACTTACGCAAATCTTCTTGACGTGTATCAGGATGCGGGTGAGTGCTCAGCAATAACGGAGGTCTATCCCCACCTATTTGGTTCATGCGATCCCAAAACTTAGGAGCCTCGCTAGGGTCATAACCGGCCATCGCCATAAACATAATTCCCATCTCATCACTTTCACTCTCATGCTTTCGGCTAAAGGCCAACATACCTGCTTGGCCACCTACACCTGCTGCCATACTAGCTACCCTACGAGCAGTTTCTGGTTGCTGTTTTACCATTAAACCAAAATCTACACCTGTGGCTATACCTTGCACCACGAGACTTTGACTCACACGTTCATTTCCGTGACGAGCTATGGCGTGTGCTATCTCGTGTCCCATTACTACGGCTACACCTGTTTCATCTTTGCAGATGGGCATAATTCCGGTATAGAATGCCACTTTACCGCCACTCATACACCACGCATTTACAGCGTTATCATTGATTAGGTTAAACTCCCATTGAAATCCTTCTATCCTACTCTCCAAACCTTCTTGCTCGAGATAAGCCTCTACCGCCGTAGCAATACGTTGGCCTACACGTTTCACCATTTCAGCTTGAGCTCCAGAGCGAATAATGTTCGCCGTATCTAGCACTTGCTGGTAGCTCAGTGAGCTTGCTCGTATTAAGGTACTTTCCGGCATTAACCTAATTTGGCGTCTACCCGTCAAAGGCACCTTAGAGCAAGACCATACCATTATGGCTAAAAATGCCAAGACTACAATTCTTTTTGCTGAAACTATTTTTTTCATTGGGACTATTCTTTTTTGTGCACTGCAAGCTTTACAAAAGCAATGCCATTCTATACTTAAGACGACTCCATCACAATTAGTCACCTTGTCTCTCTCCACTTTACAATGATTCTAACATTGTACCTTTCGATACTCTAATTACGCATTTGTTTTACCTTCGCCCTATGACCAGAGAGGAATACATCGAAAACCATAAGGATAAGTTTTTAGACGAGCTATTTGACCTACTTAGAATACCTAGCATAAGTGCCGACTCTGCCTACACAGGCGATGTACAAAAATGTGCCGAGTATGTAGCCAAACGACTACAAGAAGCAGGTGCGGATAATGTTGTATTGGAAAAAACAGCAGGAAACCCCATCGTATACGGTGAGAAAATGGTAGACCCTAGCAAACCAACTATTTTGGTATACGGCCACTACGATGTGCAGCCCAGCGTACCCGATGAGTTGTGGCACACTCCCCCTTTTGAACCCACAGTAAAAAACGGAAATATATATGCTCGTGGAGCTTGTGACGATAAGGGACAAATGTACATGCACCTCAAGGCATTTGAAACAATGATGGAGACCAATACGCTGCATTGTAACGTGAAGTTTATGATAGAAGGCGAAGAGGAAGTAGGCTCTACCAACTTGGGCATCTATGTAGCAGCGAATAGAGAAAAACTAGCTGCCGACGTGGTGCTTATCTCTGATACAGGTATGATTGCCAATGACATCCCAAGTATAGACACTGGTCTGCGTGGCCTGAGTTATGTAGAGGTAGAAGTAACCGGACCTAAGATAGACCTGCACTCTGGCTCATTTGGTGGAGCAGTGGGTAATCCTATCAACGTACTGTGCGATATGATAAGCAGTCTGCACGACGAAAATAGACACATCACTATCCCCGGTTTTTATGACAATGTAGATGTGGTAAGCGATGCCGATAGAGCAGCAATGGCTGAAACGCCATTTAACCTAGAGGAATATAAAGCGGACCTAGATGTAGATGATGTAATGGGCGAAAAAGGCTACAGTACGATAGAGCGAACTGGTATACGTCCTACCCTTGATGTAAATGGAATATGGGGTGGATACACAGGCGAAGGAGCCAAAACGGTATTGCCTAGTAAGGCTTATGCCAAAATCAGTATGCGATTGGTTCCAAATCAAACCAGTGCAGAAATTACCGAGAAATTTCAAAAACACTTTGAGAGCATTGCTCCCAAAGCAGTGAAGGTAAAAGTGACTCCACATCACGGAGGAGAAGCTGCTGTAACCCCTACCGACAGCAAAGCATTCAGAGCAGCAAGTAAGGCTATGGAAAAAACCTTTGGCAAAAAGCCTGTACCGACCCGAGGCGGCGGCAGTATACCTATCGTAGCTCTTTTTGAAGAAGTACTTGGGCTCAAGACCGTACTCTTTGGTTTCGGATTGGATAGCGACGCCATTCACTCACCCAACGAAAAATATGGCTTGTTCAATTTTTACAAAGGCATAGAAACGATACCGTATTTTTACGAGTATTTCAGTGAGGGAGAGTAGAGCAATCAGCGATTAAGAAAGGATAATAATGAGCACTACCAAGGCAATCCCAGAGTAGAAAAAGAAATTTATAAACCGTTTCGTAGCTCTGTTGAGGTCTACATTCACCCCTTTTTTATAGTTCTCAAAATACAGCTTTTTGAAATACTGATTCACCGCTAATAAGATTGCCATGTAGTAAAATGGCAGAACAAAAAGTAGGAGGATAAGCCAAATACTTTTATCCGCACTAGTAAGCGGAAGAAACAAGAAAAAAACACCGAGAAGAGAGCATAAAGCGTACCTTAACCACAAGGGGAAAAGCCGCAGGCTCTCTTCGTATTCTTTAAGTTTCTTGGCATTCAAGAATACCTCGCGTTGTTTCTTAGCATTTTCTCTTCTTCTAGCCTCAGCAGCCATTTTTGCGGCTCTTTTTTGTTCATAGGCTCTTTGTGTTTGCTTCCTCATCGCACTTCGTGGTGCCCGAGTAGGATTCTCTAGCCGTCGCTTTAGTTTCCTATCGTAGGCCGCTTTTTGCCCAGGTATTTCAAGCATTTCTTTGGCCGCATTTAGGGCTGAACTCATGCGAGCAGCATCCGCACTTTTATTCACGTCGGGGTGATACTTCTTGATTTGGGCGATATACGCCTTACGCACCACCGACCAAGCGGAGAAATTGGGGATGCCCAGCAAACTATAGTAATTGGTCATAGCTTCCACAAAAGAAATATACAATTGCTATTCTTACCAATTTTACAACCTCAAAGTTCTCTATATTTGACCACCATGCCTGTTATTACTCTGAGTCTTACGATTAACGCCCCTATACAAAAGGTATATGATGCCGCTCGAAATATAGACCTGCACCAAGGCAGTATGTCTCACACCAACGAACGAGCCGTTGCCGAAAGAACGAGTGGCCTCATAGAACTGGGTGAGTCCGTAACTTGGGAAGCCAAGCACTTCGGAGTAATGCAACAGCTTAGTGTTCAGATTACGGAGATGTCTCCACCTTATAAATTTACAGACGAGATGACTCGTGGTGCCTTTAGCCGATTTACTCACCAACATCTATTTGGAATCAGTAAAATATTAACTTCGAAACCTCATGTCAACATTTACCAAAAACCTAATTCTTTTCTTAATTATCAACTCTGCAGCCTTGGGAATAGGCAGTTTTCTGATGGGTGAAGGCCCTACAGGAGAATTCTACCAGTCCATAAACAAAGCTCCATGGACACCACCCGGATGGGTATTTGGTGCTGCGTGGACCACCATTATGGTATGCTTTAGTATCTATATGGCCTTGCTAGTACAAGCGGGAGGAGGTAAGAAAGCAATCACTTTATTTGCTATACAGTTTGTGCTCAATGTAGGTTGGAACCCACTATTCTTTGCGTGGCATCTCACTCTACCTGCACTTGTGGTTATCATTGCACTCACTGCATTGGTAGGCTATTTTTTGTTTCACTATCGTCGTATACTCGGGATTAAATCCACGTTCATTGCCCCATATTTTATATGGTTATGCATTGCCACTTCGCTCAATCTGTATATTCTCATTCACAACTAATCAAGCCAATGCTACCCAACATCCCAAATCACATTACGTTTACGTTTTTAGCCGCTGTGGCTTATGCTTATGTATTGTTTGTGAGAGCCAGTAAAAAGAACACTGTTTTCCGTTTTGGTACGTTGTTCTGGCTTATGCTTACGGGCATCGCAGCATTATTGGGCTTTTTTATGGTAACCGACACCCTACCGCCACGTACACCGCTGCTTATTGCACCCACATTTGTTATGATGATCGTTGCTTTTAGTACCACGAGAGGTCGGGCGTTTATAGATGCTTTAGATGCCAAATCACTCGTTTGGCTCAGTTTGGTACGTATCCCTGTAGAAATATGCTTATACTGGTTATTTCTAGCTGGTCAAGTACCGGAGATAATGACTTTCAATGGGCTAAACTGGGATATCATTGCGGGTGTTACCGCACCTTTAGTAGTTTATTTTTATTTTATCAAAAAACGAATGACCAAGTCATTGTTCCTCGCCTGGAATGTTATGGGACTCGTGCTACTCACGAGTATCATCGTTATAGCAACACTCTCTGTGCCCAGTCCATTTCAGCAATTTGGCTTTGAGCAGCCCAACATAGGCATCCTACAATTTCCCATCGTATGGTTACCTAGTTTTGTAGCACCATTGGTGTATTTTAGTCATTTTGTGCTGATAAGGAGGGTAATGAGAAGAGAGGTAAACGTTGATAGCAAGGCTAAATAAAAAACAACTAATTGAAATAATCATTTACCAAATTTCTTAACTCCTCAAATTTGCCAAGGTCTAAAGATGCAGCTGGAATAAGTATATAATCTGTACCGTATAACCACACATATTCATCGGTCAGATCTACTTTTGTGAATTCTTTCAATGCATACTTATACGTAAAACCATCTTGCGTGATAGAAATATATGATTCACCGAATGTCAGTGAAAACTTAATTACTTTATCTAAACCATCTAAGTAAGTTTTGACAGTGTTTTTCCACTTATACAGTTCTATAACTTCAGTGATGTAGATAAATAGTATTATTACTAATGCTATTACGGCATAGGATAGAGGGGTATAATTTTCAGTAAAGACACTGTAGCAACCACATATAATGAATCCAATTCCTGCTATCATAAGAAACTTCACAGATTTCTTTACCTGCTCAGATTTAATATAACTACCCTTAGAATCAGCATAGTATATATTTTCAAAATCCGTTCTTCTATAGCTTAAATTAAATTCCATAGTTTCTGAAATAGACAACTTTAGAATTTGTATTTGACTCTTGAGTTTGAGTTTTATTCCTATCCATAATACTCCACGTACTGGTTCTCAGTCTCGTAGAGCTTAATGCAATGGAGTGTAACTCCATCTGGTAATTCAGGAACAATTTGTTCCCAGATCTTCATCACGATGTTTTCGATGCTTGGCATTACATCTTTGAGAAAATCAACATCCAAGTTAAAATTACTATGGTCTAGTTTTGATACGATTTTGTCTGTAAGGATGATTTTGAGTTTTTTCAAGTCCATTACAAACCCTGTGTCTTCATTGGGTGTACCCTTCACCGTAACATACATATCAAAGTTATGTCCGTGCCAGTTTTTGTTGGCACACTTGCCAAAAACTTCCTCGTTTTTCTCTTCGCTCCACTTTGGATTATAGAGTTTATGAGCTCCGTTAAAGTGTACTTTGCGTGTTACGTAAACCATAATTTTTACAAAAATAAGTCTAAGTTTAAGTTAAAATCTAAGACGGGGCATACAACTTTTGGAATAGGGCCAAGAATTCAGTAAAATTTCAAAACTCATATACTAAAAAGTAATCATTCTCTTGGGAAATTCCAACTCCTTTCAAATTTTCAATGCATTTCTAAACTTAAACTTAGACTTATATTTAAACTTCTAAATACTTAAATTCGCCCCAATGGCAATACTCGTTACCGGTGCAGCAGGATTCATAGGCAGTTGTTTGGTCTCTTTTCTCAACAAAAAAGGACTTACAGACCTTATTCTCGTGGATGATTTTGGCAAGTTGGAAAAGAGCAGAAACTTAGAAGGCAAGCGATTCACCGCCAAGATAGACCGTGAGGTATTTTTGCACGACATGGCTCGTCACTCCATCGATTTCGTATTTCACGTCGGTGCACGTACCGATACTACGGAGTTTGATACAGCCATTTTCGACAAGCTTAATATGCACTACTCCAAGGAGTTATGGAACTACTGTACGAGGCAAAACATACCCTTTCTATACGCATCTTCCGCTGCCACATACGGAGGTGGCGAGCACGGTTTTGACGATACGGCACCCATATCACCACTCCAGCCGCTCAATCCTTATGGGCAAAGCAAACAAGACTTTGATGTATGGGCTATGCAACAAGAGCAGCAACCACCGTTTTGGGCAGGATTAAAGTTTTTTAATGTTTTTGGTCCTAATGAATATCATAAAGGAAGAATGGCGAGTGTAGTGATGCACGCCTTCCGTCAAATTAATGAGAATGGGAGCCTAAAACTATTTGAAAGCCATCACCCAGACTATCACCACGGTGAGCAAATTCGTGACTTTGTGTACGTGAAAGACTTGCTAGAGTTGATGTGGTTTTGGTACGAAAAAAGAGACCATAGTGGCATATATAATGCTGGCACGGGCAACGCACGCACCTTCAATGATTTGGCTAAGGCCATTTTTGCGGCGTTAGATAAGGAGCCAGCTATTACTTATATACCAACTCCTATCGATATTAGAGATAAATACCAGTATTACACCGAAGCCAAGATGCAAAAAACACGTGATGCTGGCTATGCCAAAACCTTTTACAGCCTAGAAGATGCTGTAACAGACTATGTACAGAATTACTTAGCAACAGACGCCACCTATTGAAAAAAGCACTCAGCATAGCTTGGATTGTTGGGTCTGTACTCATTGTTGTTTTAATCATAAAACTCATAACCAAGAGTAGTGAAAACACCGATATAGCGTATGTAGATGTATCTGAATTTATCGCCACCCAACAAGGCAAAGCCGAAACTTTGTATGAAAAGCTTGCTCCCATTGGATTCAACGAAGCATCACACCAAGAAGCCTTAGCTCTCCGCAAATTGGGCTGGTACGTCCTCACAACCTCCGAGGGCAACCTAACCTATTGGAACAGTAACAAAATTGGCTTTGATTCATCTATTCTGAACAATCCACGACAAACATTTCTATACCGCTTTGGAGATGACCTTTATACCGTTTGTGCACCCAACAAAGACACCTACTTTGCATTCAGACTTGCTAACGACGGACAATTGCACCAAGAGCTTACAGCATATAATGATTTATTCGAGGACAAAGAGCTTGCAAAGGGTAAGTTAACCCAAACGCAAAAGACCACACGCTTGCCTCTACAAACTAAGAAAAGAACACAACGAGCTTTTTTCAATATTGCTCTATTGGCGAGTTTCTTGTTTCTTATGCTCAGTTTATGGTATACCAAGCTACGCAGCCGTTCGTTATATGTGTCAGGAACAGCGGTTATTCTAGCCAATATTCTTACCTATTTGTATAGTAATATATCGCTAGGCGACTATTTCTTAACAGCTACACAAAGCATTCAGACAAAAAGTATTTTACAGCTCAATGCCATTCTATACATCCACCTGGCCTCATTGGTGGCAAGCTGCCTTATCGTCTTTTCTGCTGTAAAAAAACTACCTGCCGCTCTACGTGCTTTTTTACTCAGTTTAGGCACTCTTTTTCTCGCAGATTTTTTCCTTGACCTCAATCAGCATATTGTACTCCGTTCAGCTATTCCTTTTAATTTTGAGAAATTATTCAATCTCAGTAGCACCTCATTTGCAGCACTTGGATTCATTTGCCTCTCACTAATTGCCTTGTGGATATTGGTGTACTATACCAAGCTAAATCTTCTTATCACGACTAAAGACGGTGTCGCAGTTGTCATTGGGATTATCAGTTTTAGTTTATTCCAACATCTGGACGCAGGCCGATCTTTTCTGAGTTTGTGCCCTCCCATCGCTTTAGTTGGTCTATGTATATTCATCAACGCGTTACGCATAAGGCCACGTTGGGCTATCTACATCTACTTTGTGCTCACAGCTGTGCTTGCGACATCTATTGTAACCAGCAATCACGAAAAACGTAACGAGGAAATAGCCCACGCGTACGCAACTCAACTTGTAACGAATGAGGATACACGGGCGGAGACGATGCTTCGAAGTTTTGAAAACCAACTCGCCTTGGATTTTTTGGTGCCTGCAGATTATGAGAATTTTTTAGCCAAAAAAGAAATCATAGAAAGTAGACTAAAGCACCTATACTTTAGTAATTACTTAGAAAAATACGAACTCAAACTACTGAGTTTTGGGCCAGACGGCCGCAATATCAATGGTAGTAGCCTCTATACTTACGCATACTTAGACAGTATATTTAATAATCACTCAACCCGGACAAGTAGTGCCTATTTCTACCGGCTAAATAATACATCGGACCTTAGTGGATACATAGCCGAATACGAAAATTGTGATATTGACGGACATTACGGAAGTACCTATATTTTGCTCCAACCCCGTGTGGTACAATCCGATTTTTTATATCCAGAGGTTTTTAAAAATCAAGAAGACAAATCACTCATATCCTTAAATGACTACTCTTTCGGGATCTATTTCAGAAAACAGCTTATGAGCCAAAGAGGCAGTTTCTCGTACCGCTTGAATGAATTGCCCGTTAACAATAACTCATTGTTTGCTCTCTCTGAATTGCATCACTATACATACCGTTTGGGAGAATATAATGTAGTGCTCAGTAAGCGAGAAAATAGAGCCCGTGCGTGGTTATCTACTCTCACATTTACTATCGTGACCTTGCTCCTACTGGGAATCATTTGTTCGCTTGCAGCCTATTTCTTTTTGTCCAAAGACCACCCACTTGCACGTGCATTTTTACCCTTTGCCAATCGGTATCTGAGTACGCGCATCCAAACATCGCTTACCATTATTTTGCTTACAGGGCTTCTGCTTTCGGTATATATCATCATTGGGTTTATACAGGCTAACTATAATCAAAATCTAGAAGACCAATTGCTCAACAAGGTAAAGCGTATATCCGCCACCTTGCAGAACAAAGTAAACCTCTCCACCAAATTACAAAACGAAGAGCAACGCACACTCATACTCAACGAAGAAAGCAGCACATACAATGTAGACATAAACCTCTATAGTATGGATGGTTACTTACTCAGCAGCACCAAACCATACCTTACCCGTGAGCAAATCCTCGGGCGACAAATGAACCCCAAAGCGTATGTAAAACTCACCCAAGAAAAAGCCTCCCAACTGCTCATACAAGAAGAGCTGGAAGGTTCAGATTACTTGAGTGCTTACATTCCGCTATTTGATGGTAAGAATAATGTTTTGGGCTATGTGAATACGCCGTTTTTTGGCAGGAATGAGGAACTGAACAAGCAAATATCCAACCTCGTAGTAAACATACTCAATATCTATTTTTTACTCCTACTAGGTGGTGTGGTGCTTGCCTACATCATTTCCCGACAGATAAGTAAACCACTACTGCTCATCCGCGAAAAAATAGCCAAGACCGAACTCCGTGGTCAGAATGAGCTCATCACCTACACCAGAGATGACGAGATAGGCCAGCTCATAAAACAGTATAACAAAATGGTGCTAGAGCTAGAGGAAAGTGCCAACCAAATGGCCGAAACCGAGCGAGAAGGTGCGTGGCGTGAAATGGCCAAGCAAGTAGCCCACGAGATTAAAAATCCGCTAACGCCTATGAAGCTCAGCTTGCAACACTTGCAGCGTGCTTATAGTCAAGGACCAAGCGAAAAACTGGATATCCTCTTTGCAAAAACAAGCAAGCTTATCGTGGAGCAAATAGAAAGCCTGAGTGCGATGGCTAGTGAGTTTGGAAACTTTGCTAAAATGCCCGAAGACAAATTTGAGCAGTTTGACATTGCAGCAACATTGCGTGGAACGGTGGACCTTTTTAAACGTTCTGAAAACGCAGATATAGTAGCTGAAATAGAAGAACATGCTAGTGTACACGCCGACCCGGAACAAATGCGTAGGGTGTTTAACAACTTGATAAAGAATGCCATACAGGCTATTCCTGAGAATCAAGAAGGAAACATACACGTATCACTCAAAACGACGGACCAACAGGTGCTGATAGCCGTAAGAGACAATGGCAAAGGAATTCCTAAGGAAAATTACACCAAGGTGTTTGTGCCTAATTTCAGCACCAAAAACTCTGGTATGGGCCTCGGATTGGCCATATGCCGCAAGATTGTGGAACAAGCAAAAGGAACGATACGTTTTGAAAGTAAAGTAAACCGAGGTACTACATTTTTTGTTACACTACCAGTAGATGAGACGGCATAATATCATACTCCTACTTGCCTTATGGACCGCGAGTTCGTGTACCCAGCCCAATCAGGCATTTACGAAACTCATCCAAGAAAGTCCATATACCGTGGTGATGTTTATCGCTCCTGATTGCCCAATGTGTAAAACGCTAAGTACTCCTTATTCTGAATTGGCAGAAGCATATCCCGAAATACAGTTTATTGCCGTACTGAGCGGCAAGCATTACGAGGCTATGGAGCTCAATATGTTTGCTACCAGCACCAAACTAAAAGCCTGTATATTCAGAGATTATGACTATGAAGTAGCACATCAGCTCGGGGCTTCGGTAACTCCTGAGTTTTTTGTCACAGATCGTGATGCTAACGTCTTATATCAAGGAATGATGGACGATCGGCTCTTGGAATTGGGCAACTACAAACAAACGTGGGATAAGCATTATCTCAAAAATGCTCTGGACGCCATCCTTCGACGGGAAACACCCTCTCCAGCCAAAACGGATGCCGTCGGCTGCATATTGGAGTATTGATAATTGACACAACAGTTCTATACCATCATAAAAAAAATCTTTTTTGAGACCTATTAATAATCGGGTTACAGAGCAAGGATATTACCTTTGCCCTCGTGATAGAAACAGACATCATCATTATTGGAGCAGGACCTACTGGGCTCTTCGCTATTTTTGAGGCAGGACTACTCAAACTAAAATGCCACCTAATTGACTACCTACCCCAACCCGGAGGACAATTGGCAGAGATTTATCCCAAGAAACCGATTTACGATATACCTGGATTCCCGAGTGTATTGGCAGGCGAATTGGTAGACAATCTAATGGAGCAAGCAGCTCCGTTCCATCCAGGATTTACCCTTGGAGAACGAGCAGAAAGCATAGAAAAAACCGACGACGGACAGTTTATCGTAACCACCAATAGAGGTACGGCTCATAAAGCACCCAATATTATGATTGCGGGTGGGTTGGGGTGTTTTGCACCTCGCAAACCGCAACTGGAAAATCTCGAAAAATTTGAGGACCACGGTGTAGACTATATCATCAAAGACCCCGAGAAGTTTAGAGACAAAAGAGTAGTTATAGCAGGTGGAGGAGATAGTGCCTTGGACTGGACCAATTTCTTGGCCGACGTAGCCAGTGAAGTTACTCTCGTACACCGACGTAAGGCTTTCAGAGGAGCTTTAGACTCCGTGGAAAAGGTAGAAAAATTAGACGAAGCAGGCACGATAAATCTCATTACAGAATCACAAATTTCGGCTCTGGACGGCGATGACGAGCTACGTAAAGTAACCGTAACCGAAAATAGTGGAACCGTACACGAGATAGATACCGATTACTTCATTCCACTCTTTGGGCTTAGCCCAAAACTAGGCCCTATAAAAGAATGGGGACTAGACCTTGGCAAAGAAGCTATTTTGGTAGATACCAAAGATTACCAAACCAACGTACCAGGTATATTTGCCATAGGCGATATCAATCAGTATGAAGGTAAATTGAAATTAATCTTATGCGGTTTTCACGAAGCAACTCTTGCCGTACAGAGTTGCTACAAACGCATCTTCCCCGATAAGAAACTTGTATTAAAATATACAACGGTAATGGGTGCTCCAGGGAGCTAATTTGTCTATTCTTCGATATAATTTTGTCCATCTCTCGATACATTCCGCTATTACGGGATACTCGAGAAGACAAAATCACTCAGGATGACAAATGAAGATTTAGTTTAAGACTAAGTTTAAATCTAATCGCTTTCCGTGATTAAATTTGTAGCCTCTAGCAGGTAATTTTTGTTCCGTTATCTTGCTTTTCAATAATTGAATGAGTTTAAGGTTATTCTTCGTTATTAGCTCAAAGCTATTCACACGACTACTTGTTTTATATACGATCGAAATACTTTTATCAAAGGATTTACCTGATATAAGGTGGGTGAATGGAATTCTTTTTAGCTGGTCTTGTTCTTTTAAAATATGAGCGATTAAAGGGTGAGCAGTGATCCAAAATTCATCCTCTGTTACTCGAATTCTTAATATCTTACGTGCCTGGCAATGCCTCCAGCTCGAGCCATTTGTGCAAAACCCAGAAACGCTATTTTCTGAATACTCAAACTGAACCCCCCTTCTCATTAGGGATTAGTCTTAATGCCTTCTTTCCTTTATAGATCTTAAAACTTAGTAAAGCTATAAGAGCAACAGCCCATAAGAGTAAAAAAATATGTTCGGGATTCATCAGCTAAGGATATTGGCAAGTAGAATTCTGCGATATAATGATACTCATTTTTTATACCATTCAATTCATCCTTCTAATCACAGAACAAACCATTGAAGCACTATTAATATCTTGTAATTAAGCCATAACTTTGACCAAATTCCTAACCTTTAACTTAGACCTAAACTTAAAATGAAGCTATACCACAATAACCGCTGTTCCAAGAGCAGACAATGCCTGGCTTTGATGCCGAAAGAGGGCGTTGAAATTATAGATTACATCAAAAACCCCTTGACCAAGGATGAGCTAAGTGCTCTGATAAGAAAGTTGGGCATCACCCCTATAGAGCTTGTGCGAAAAGGAGAAGCCATCTGGAAAGAAAACTACAAAGGTAAAGACCTCACGGATGCAGAAATCATAGATGCTATGGTAGCAAATCCTAAGTTGATAGAGAGACCAATCGTAGAGACCGACAACAAGGCCCTGGTTTGTAGACCGCCGGAGTTGGTGCTGGAGATGATGAAGTAAGTTTAAATTTAAGTCAAAGCTTAAAAATGTCAACTTTAAATAAAATGACTATTGATCTCAAAGAGTTCATCATCACAGGTCATATTAATGGAATAAAACCAGGTATTTCAAAAGACAAATTCTTATTTCAACATCCTCAACCTGATGCTTTTAATTCAGATCCTGAAGATTTTTTAACTAATGATGTCACCATGAGTCCAAATATTTGGACTTATGGTGACATCGAATTTCATTTAAACAAAGAAGGAATACTTTTTATGATTTGGTGCGACCACATTGGGGACTTTTATGGCAAACTGAAAGGTGGGCAATCCATAGATTTACATCGATGGTTTTTAGAAGAGAATACAACCATTGGCTGCATCGAATTAATCGAGATTTTAAATCACGAAAATTTAGACTTCAGTCGTTCTGATAATTTAATGAAGACTTTATGACTAATAAACAAATCAACTAGTTATTTAATCTACCAATTAACTAAACCTACCCCTCCTTCTTAATCTCCACCTGATGCGGATAAGGAATCTCGATATTGTAGTCGTCTAGGGCCTTTTTGATAGCTTCGTTTCCTTGAAAATAAACATCCCAATAGTGTACCGACTTAGCAAATGGACGCACCGCAAGATCTACCGAACTATCGCCAAAACCAAGAATCCCTACAAATGGCTCAGGTGAGTCTAACACATTAGGCACTGCCATAAGTGCTTCTTTGATTACTTTTTTTGCCTGCTCCACATCCTCATCATAGCCTATTCCTACCGTAAGGTCTACGCGTCTGTTATTTTCTCTGGCAAAGTTAATCACCTTATTATTAGCCACTTGACCATTGGGCAATATCGCCGTATTATCATCTGTTGTAGTGATTAGTGTATTGAGCACAGTAATACTTTGCACTACTCCTGTTATGCCGTCACTCTCTATAAGGTCACCCACCTTAAATGGTTTGAACAACAAGATAAGAACTCCTCCAGCAAAATTGGAAAGACTTCCTTGCAAAGCCAAGCCAACAGCTAATGAGGCAGCACCTAATACGGCAACAAAGCTTGTGGTAGCTATACCCACCATAGAAGCTGCACTTATGATGAGTAGAATTTTGAGCAACGCATTCACCATACTACACAGAAATGGGACAAGGGATACTTCCACCTCCCTTTTAATGAGCATCTTTTTAAAACCCTTATTAATTTTACCAATAAGCCACCACCCAATGATAAGTAAGGCTAAAGCGGCAGCCACTTTGGGTAAAAACTCTGCTAATATTTCCTTGATGTAAGTAATAAAATTTCGTAGTTGTGTTTCGTTCATATCGTACCGCAAGGTTAACAAATAATGAAGAAAAAAGGCTGAAGTAATCGTAAGAATACAAATACAAAATTATCTTCGCCATTGCTTTTATCATGAAGATATCATACAACTGGCTAAAACAATTTATAAACCTCGATCTTCCGCTAAAGGAAATATGCGAAAAGCTCACTATGAGCGGATTGGAGGTAGAACATATCATCAAAACCGAATCTATAAAAGGTGGCTTGGCCAACCTAGTAGTAGGCGAAGTACTGACCAAAGAAAAACACCCTGATGCCGACAAACTGAATCTCACAACAGTGAGCATAGGAAATGGCACAACACTGCCTATCGTATGCGGAGCTCCTAACGTAGCCGCAGGACAAAAGGTAGTCGTAGCTCCCGTAGGTACAACCATTCACACGGCTGCCGATAGTTTTGAAATAAAAAAAGCCAAAATACGTGGCCAGGTATCAGAGGGCATGATATGTGGTGAGGATGAGATAGGACTAGGCTCAGATACCACAGGGATAATGGTACTAGATGCTGCATCACAACCAGGCACCCCCCTTACTGAACTGTACGACGTAGAAATCGACCACCAAATAGAAATTGCCATTATCCCCAACAGAGGAGATGCCATATCACATTTGGGCGTAGCTCGTGAGCTACAAGCCCTCACAGGAAATAAGTATAAAAAACCGGCGATAGAAAGCATAGACGCTCGCGGTCAGATGCGAGTGGATGTGGCAATAGGAAGCCCAGCTGCTTGCCCTCGCTATAGTGGTATCACCATCACAGGAGTAGAGGTAAAAGAATCCCCCCTTTGGCTACAAAAACGCCTTAAGTCTATAGACCTCAAGCCCATTAACAATGTGGTAGACATTACCAATTTCATCCAACATGAGATAGGTCAACCGCTCCACGCTTTTGATTACGATAAAATTACGGGTAAAAAAATCATTGCTCGCTATGCAACCGAAGGTGAAAAACTCACTACACTAGATGAAGTAGAGCGAGAGCTGAACGAGAATCACCTCATCATTTCAGATGAGAAAAAACCGGTAGCTTTAGCAGGTGTATTGGGCGGATTGCACTCCGGCGTAACGACTGATACGGTTAATATTTTCATAGAAAGTGCTTATTTTAACCCAGCTGCAGTGCGTAAAACCGCCAAAAGCTTTGGGCTTAACACTGACTCGAGTTATCGCTTTGAACGAGGTGTAGACCCCGAGATGGTCAATTTTGCTCTCATACGTGCGGTAAACCTTGTTCTAAAAGAAGCAGGAGGAGAAATAACCTCTGAGGTTGTAGACATCTACCCCGAGGCCATAGAGCCACTACAAATAGAAATAAAGCTAGACGAGTTCAACAAATTTATAGGTCACGAGATACCAGAGGAACGTGCTGTTGAAATTCTGCAAAGTTTAGAAATCAAAATATCACGCAACAACGATGGCAACCTCTTTTTGGAAGTGCCACGCTACCGTCCAGATGTAGAGCGACCTGTCGATGTGTATGAAGAAATTCTGCGAGTATATGGATTCAATAATATCCCAATTCCAGAGAAGGTAAACTATCAACCCTCGGTAATAGACAATAACGCTCCTAACAAAGTAAAGGCTAAAATTAGCAACTACTTAGCCAATATTGGGTTCAATGAGATAATGAACAACTCATTGATAGCTAGCAAATTATATTCAGAAGAAGACTTAGTACGAGCGGTATATATGCTCAATCCACTGAGCAATGATATGAATGTATTGCGAATGGATTTGGTAAACTCGGCCTTATCATCCGCAGCCTATAATGTAAATCGGAAGAATGCCGATTTAAAATTCTTTGAGTTCGGCAAGGTATATTTCAAACAAGAGAAAGACTACATCGAGCGAGAGATGCTTCAACTCACCTTCACCGGAAATCGCCATCCAGAGCATTGGAGTGTGAAGGCTCAAACAGCAACCAGCGACGAGCTCAAAGCAGTGGCCGCTAATATTTTACAACGATTAAATATTCCAGCCAAGCATTTGGACAAGGTGCTTACCTCGCATCACATCACCAAAAAACAAATGAAGGCTCACAGCCTAAAACAAGATGTGATTACCATTAGCCTCGACTGGGATGCGTGTCTGAAACTGGCCAATCCAGGTATTACGCTAAAGCCTATACCTGTTTTCCCTATCGTACGACGTGATTTGTCACTCGTACTAGATAAGTCTGTCACCTACAAAGAAGTTCAGAAAATTGCCAACCAAACCTTGCAACAAACGCTTACACGCACATTACTATTTGATGTATACGAGGGCAAGCCGCTGGCAGATAATCAGAAATCATTTGCCATAGGCTTTTTCCTATACAATCCAAAAAAGACCATGGAAGACACGGAAATAGAAAATCTTATGAGTAAGCTGATTGCCAACTTTGAAAAAAATCTAAACGCCACGATCCGAAAATAATGGAAGTTTTTGCTCGGCTCGAACATATAGCATACCTCATATCGCAACTAAAGCAGAAAAATACTGCCTTGCAAAATCAGAACGCCGAGCTAGATGCAGAAAACCAACGACTACAGAATCAACTAAATAAGACAACAGAAGAACTGCATAGTTTAGAAGAAACAAATAAAATTGCTAAACTTGCACAGAGTACCTTGTCAAGTTCAGATAATAGTGCGTTCAAAAAAGAAATTGACCACCTTATCAAAGAGATAGACAAGTGTCTCAAATTAATAAAACAAGAATAATGATAGACTAAACGGACGCGAATGTCTGAAAAAGAAATATCCATAAAAGTTAATATCTGCGATAGGTTTTATCCGCTTAGAATAAGCACCTCTGAAGAAGAGAGTGTGCGTAAGGCGGCCAAAAAAATAACGGAACGAGCCAAGTACTACATCGATAATTTTTCGGTACAGGACAAGCAAGACGCTCTAGCCATGGCAGCGTTGGAATTTGCTTCTGAAAGTAAGGAAGCCCCTTCCAAGCACACCGATGCAGATAACATAAATACCAAACTGAAAGAACTAGAGCAACTGCTCGACATTTAATTTTAGCATACCGTATACCTAGGATTCATCTTTTTCACATACCGTCTTTTTCGTACTATCCCGTATAGATACCAATAAAAATGAAAAAGAACACATGTTAGAAATAATAATAGCAATAGTAGCTCTCGCCGCAGGTGGCGGAGTAGCCTGGGTCATCGCATCCAAAAATAATAGTACCAAAGCCGCAGAGATAGAAGCTAAGGCCGAATCTATACTAGCCAAAGCACAGTCCAGAGCAGAGTCTATAAAATCTAAGGCAGACTCGTACAAAAGAGAACGCGAGCTAGAAGCCAAGGAGAAATTTCACAAGCTCAAAAACGAGCATCGTGAAACTACCCGTGAAAAAGAGAAAGAACTTGACAATCGATTTAATGACTTAAAGCGTAAGGAGCAAAGTCTGGATGCTAAGATAGCTTACAACAAAGAGAAAGAGCAAGAGCTGGATGCGGTAAAGAAAAATCTGAAAAATCAGGTAGAGATCGTAAAGCAAAAGCAAGAAGAACTCAAAGACCAGATAAGTGCTCAAATAACTCAACTAGAGAAAATAGCAGGACTGAGCAAAGAAGATGCTAAAGCACAAATGATAGAGGCCGTAGCCAAAGATGCTCACACCGAAGCTCTAGCACAGCAAAAACTCATTATAGAAGAGGCCAAGCTTACTGCAAGCAAAGATGCAAAACGTATGATCCTACAGACTATACAACGCACCGCTGCGGAGCAAGCCATCGAAAATTCGGTGACGGTTTTTAATATAGACAATGACGATATCAAGGGACGTATAATCGGTAGAGAAGGACGTAACATACGTGCACTAGAAGCCGCTACAGGAATCGAGATTATCGTAGATGACACCCCGGAGGCCATCATCCTTTCTGGTTTTGACCCAGTGCGTAGAGAAATAGCACGTCTATCCCTTCACCGCCTCGTGGCCGATGGTAGAATACACCCAGCACGTATAGAGGAGGTAGTAGCCAAAACTAAAAAAGACGTAGACCAGGAAATCATCGAGTACGGAGAAAAAACCGTGATAGACCTCGGCGTGAATGGACTGCATCCTGAGCTTATCCGTATGGTAGGTCGTATGCGTTTCCGTTCATCGTACGGACAGAATCTGCTGAAGCACAGTAGAGAAGTAGCCAATCTTTGTGCTACGATGGCAGCTGAGTTTGGCCTAGATGCTAAGCGAGCTAAAAGAGCCGGATTACTGCACGATATAGGTAAGGTACCCGATACCGATAGCGAAATGCCACACGCACTATTGGGTATGAAGTTATGTGAAAAATTTGGGGAACATCCAGAGGTATGCAACGCCGTAGGAGCTCACCACGACGAGATAGAGATGACTAATCTCCTTTCGCCTATCGTACAGGCCTGCGATGCCATAAGCGGCTCAAGACCGGGTGCTCGTAGAGAGGATAGCGAAAACTACATCAAACGTTTACAAGACTTAGAAAAACTAGCACTTAGTTTTGAGGGAGTAGAAAAATCATTCGCCATACAAGCGGGTAGAGAGCTGCGTGTGATCGTAGATAGCGATAAGCTGGAAGACAAGCAAGCAGACCTATTGTCATTTGATATCTCACAGAAGATAATGAAGGAAATGATATACCCTGGTCAAATAAAAGTAACGGTGATACGCGAGCGTAGAGCGGTGAATTATGCGAAGTAAATCCGCGAAGCGGATTTAGCTTTAAGATGTAAATTAAAGGCGGCTTTGCCCAAAGGTGATAAAATGTAATGAAATATTCTAGTACATTTTATCACCTTTGTTATTATGAGAAATTTTAGAGAATTAAAAGTCTACCAAAAAGCACTCGATCTAGCAGAGGATGTCTACCGATTCAAAGACCAACTTCCAAAACTGAAGAGTTTGGGTTAAAAGACCAATTCAGACGGTCGGTTACGTCTATCTCCATTAACATTTCAGAGGGTGCGGCAAAATCTACAAATAAGCACTTCAAAACATACTTGGAGCATTCACTAGGTTCATCTTACGAAGTAGAAACACTTATGAATTTGAGTAAACGACTTTTTCAATTAGAAAACAAGCAAATAGTCATGGCTAATATTGAAATCCAAAAAATGCTCGTTGCTCTGATCCGATCCTTAAAACTTTAAGCCTTTGGCCTTTACCTTTTGACTTATAAATGAAGTTGCGAGAGCGGCTCCATATATTTGTGAGGAAGCCTACACACTCTGCACCTCCCATTAGAGCTTAATGTCTCCCCTTCACCTATCTTTGCAGCAATGCCACAAAATCAAAAGTCGACCACGAGCCCCAGCAGTACCAAAAGTAAGCTGCACCCTCGCAATAGAAACAAGAATAAGTACGACTTTAAGAAGCTCATTGCAGAGAATCCTGCACTCAAAAATTACGTAGCTAAGAATAAGTATGGCGTGGAGACCATCGATTTTTTCAATGCTGATGCCGTAAAATTACTCAACCAGGCTTTACTCAAAAAAGACTACGGCATATACCACTGGGATATTCCACAAGATTTTCTTTGTCCGCCTATACCTGGGAGGGCCGACTATATACATCACATAGCCGACTTACTAAGCAGCGACAATGATGAGCGTATCCCACGCGGACCTCGCGTAAAGGCTCTGGACATAGGTACAGGTGCTAACTGCATATACCCGATAATCGGTTGCGTGGAATACGATTGGGATTTTGTGGCTGCGGATATCAATCCTAAAAGTATACAGATAGCCACGGCGATTACCAAGGCGAATAAACTAGCTATAGAGGTTCGCCAGCAGCCGAATCCATCTAATATTTTCAAGGGCATTATAAACGATGGTGAGCATTTTGACATCACGGTATGCAATCCGCCATTTCACGCTAGTGCAGAAGAAGCTGTAAAAGCCAATATGCGTAAGGTAAAAAACCTCACCAAAGGCAAAGCCACAGATAGTAAAGGCAATAAACCGAAGGTGGCCGTCAGTTTTGGCGGGCAAAATACGGAGCTGTGGTGCGTAGGTGGCGAGATACGCTTTGTACGTGATATGATAAAGGAGAGTGCTCTGTATAAGAAAAATGTATTGTGGTACAGTACGCTAGTAAGTAAAGAAGGCAACCTGAAAGACATCTACGAATCGCTACGCAACGTAAAGGCACAGCAAGTAAAAACCATAGATATGGGCCAAGGCAACAAGAGCAGCCGAGTGGTAGCTTGGTCCTACTACACCGCCAAAGAACGGAAACAGTGGCGACGTGGGGAGTAGGTGATTACCCTCTGCATCTCTGTCAAATACTTTTCAATTAGTCATTGCATATTATTGAAGTGAACTTTAATAATATGAAGTATTAGCATTTTCGTGAATCTTAATGCAAACATTTAAGTAATAAAAAAGGCGAGCCTCACGGCTCGCCTTTCCTGTATGTATTTAAAAATACGTTGTCATCTCGAGTAATTTTATCAGCTCTCGATACATTCACCTTCGGTGAACACTCGAGATGACAAAATTGTACCGAGAGATTACCCTACGTCTCCTTCGGAGTCGTTTTTAGGCTTACTGTCTCTATTGTCAGATCGGTTATCACGTCTGTCGCCACCGCGATTATCTCTATCGCCGCCACGTCTGTCGTCTCTACCTCTACCGCCACCGCGATTGTCTCTTCCGCCGCGTCTGTCATCTCTGCCTCTTCCGCCACGGTCGTTGTCTCTACGCTCTCTTGGTGGACGCTCTACATAACCTTCTGGCTTTTCGGTAAGTACTTTCATACTTAGCTTAAGCTTTCCGCTACGCTCATCTACAGCTAGTAACTTCACAGTTACTTCTTGCCCTTCTTTTAGAGGAGCTTTGTCCATAGTCTCAATGCGTTCCCACGATATTTCTGAGATGTGAAGTAATCCTTCTTTACCCGGTAATATCTCTACAAATGCACCGAAGTCCATTATCTTAGTGATTTTACCTGTGTACTCTGTACCTGGCTCAGGATCGGTGATGATACCCAGTATCCACTCCTTAGCAGCTTCTATTGGTCCACTTCCTACACCCGATATTTCTACGATACCTGTTTCACCATCTTCTTCTATAGTGATGATAGCACCTGTTTCTGCCTGAATCTCTTGTATAACTTTTCCTCCAGAACCGATACAAGCACCGATTTTATCTTTAGGTATGATCATAACCTCTATCTGAGGAGCGTGATCTTTCAAGCCTTCGTTTGGTGTAGAGATTGTTTTCTCCATTTCACCAAGGATGTGCATTCTTCCTTCTTTAGCTTGAAGCAATGCTTCTTCCAATACATCGTAAGAAAGACCTTCTACTTTCATATCCATCTGTACTGCGTATATACCGTCGGCATTACCCACCACTTTGAAATCCATATCTCCTAGGTGATCCTCATCTCCCAAGATGTCTGAGAGTATAGCATAACGGCCATCTTTATCAGCTACCATACCCATAGCGATACCAGAAGCACCTGCTTTTACTTGGATACCAGCATCCATCATTGCCATACTAGCAGCACATACCGTAGCCATAGAGCTACTTCCGTTACTTTCTAATATGTCAGAAACGATACGAAGCGTGTAAGGAAAATCATCTGGAATCATTCGCTTGATACCTCTTTCTGCCAAGTTACCGTGTCCTATCTCTCTTCTACCAGGACCTCTGTTTGGTCTAGCTTCTCCTACAGAGAATGAAGGAAAGTTGTAATGAAGCATCAATTTACTAAACGACTTAGCTTGATAATTATCTATCATTTGCTGGTCTAGTTTAGAACCCAGTGTTACAGATGTAAGTGACTGCGTCTCTCCTCTAGTAAATAATGCAGAACCGTGTACAGAAGGCAGGTAATCTACCTCAGTCCAGATTTGTCTTACTTCGTTTAATGCTCTACCATCCAATCTTTGCTTGTTGTCTAGCATCATATTACGTACTGCTTCTTTTTTAGACTTAGCTAGGTATCTTTTTACCATAGTCATGGTCTCACTGTCTGTATCTTCAGGTAAGCTTTCGATATATGCTTTATTGATAGCACCAAACTTAGTAGCACGCTCATCCTTCTCAGAAGGGACTTTAGCGGCATCATAAAACTGTTGATACGTAGCTTCTTTTACAGTCGCTGCTAGTTCTTCAGAATTAGTCTCGTGGCTATACTCACGCGGAGCTTTTCTGCCACCCATTTGGTCACAAAGAGCAAGTTGTGCAGCACAATCATTTTTGATATGCGTGTGAGCAAACTTCAATGCTTCTACCATCTCTTTTTCAGAAATACCGTTCATTTCACCTTCCACCATATTGATGTCTGCAGCTGTACCCGCTACGATGAGGTCAACGTCAGAATTTTCCATTTCGGCAACCGATGGATTTATAACCCACTCACCGTTTATTCTACCTACTCTAGGAGCAGATACTGGCCCTTCGAAAGGAATATCCGAAATAGTAATTGCTGCTGAAGCTGCAAGTGTTACAAGTGCATCTGGCACTACGTCTGCATCGGCAGAGATAAGCTGAATCATCACTTGTGTTTCCGCGTGGTAATCACCCGGGAAAAGTGGACGAAGTGTACGGTCCACAATTCTACATACTAAGATTTCTGAGTTAGATAGACGACCTTCTCTACGAAGGAAACCGCCTGGGATACGGCCACCCGCCGCAAATTTTTCTTGATAGTCAACAGACATAGGTAGGAAATCTACGCCATCTCTTGCTTCTTTGTTGGATACTACTGTGGCTAGGAGTTTGAGTTTGCCTTGAGAGAGCACTACAGAACCGTGTGCCTGTCTTGCTAATTTACCCGTTTCGAGTGTGACTTCTTTGCCATCACCGTAGGATAATGTTTGTGTAAATACGTTCATAAATGTTGCGGTTGTTCCGCCAATGTTATTAAAAAAATGTTTCACCGCAGACCCAATGCCAACGATGCTTTTATTTTTTGCTCTACATTGTTGAAATTAGAAGCTGTGAGAGTGTGTGTCCGCACGCCTTTAATTATTCGACTTCGTAAACAAAAAGTATAGATGCACAAAAACACTAGCATAAGCTAATGTATTTTTTGCACAAGCTAGTTTCTCAACTATACGAAAGGGACTTTTTCCAGAAAGGGTTTCTCACCATAGGCGAGTAGGCTGATTACTTTCTGATGCCTAATTGCTTGATAAGCTCACGATAGTGAACGATATCTTTAGCAGCAATATATTTAAGTAAAGATCTTCTTTTACCTACTAGTTTTACCAATGTAAGTTCTGTAGAGTAATCTTTCTTGTTTTTCTTAAGGTGCTCAGTAAGATGCGATATTCTGTGAGTGAATATAGCAACTTGTGCTTCCGCGTGCCCAGTGTTCTTAGCGTCACCGCTGTACTGTGCTATGAGTGCTGATTTTGATTCAGTTGTTAACTTTTCCATTAATGTAAATATCTCTATTTAAGCCTGCAAAAGTAAGATTAATTATTAATTATCGGTTCTTAATGTTTAATTATTCTTACCGACGTTAACTCTATTCCAATCACCCTTCTCTAACCATTTTAAATTTAAGTATTGCAAGCAACCTATTTTATTGTGATCTAAAAATCCTGGTGTACTAAGATCTTCTTCACCATCAATGATCAAATCCAACACAAAAACTCTTTTCCCATCGTGAAAGAGTGAAACACAATAACCTCCTGTAGTTCCAAAAATGCGATCGGCTGAAGACAGCACCCATTCATCCTTTAAGCTTTCTAATTCCAAGGGATCTGTAATTACATATTGTGTATTATCCCAATGATATCCTTTTTGCAACTTCCATTCTCCTTGTGAGAAATCAAACTCTTCTAAAACGCGAACATCTTTGGGATACAAAAACCTAAATAATGCCAATGACACTATTCCCAGAACAGCTAATACTCCATAGAACTTTTTCACTAATCTTTCATTATTAACCATTAAAAAATTAATACCCTCCAGCCCACTTGCGTACAAACCACTCCAATCCGAGCAGTCCGAAAAGCAACCAGAAGAGCCACTTCATTTTTATGAGGTCATCTAGCTTATTTTCCTCGGTAATCAATGATTTCAAATCACTATTAGCAACTATCTTCTCGCCTAAGGCATCCACATCTGTAAATGGGGTAAACGCACCTCCTGCCGTTTGAGCGATATTTCGCAGTAAATCAAAGTCAGCAGTAAGATTCGTTAGTTCCTTTTGTTGGCCTAGTACTGTAAAGTAACTATTATCCTTTAGCTTAGCACCGCCTACTGTAGTTGTAGCGGTGTACTGATACGCCCCAGCTTCTAGGTTATTTAGCTGCAGTCGATACTGGTCACCACTAGCAGTCATAGTGTGCTTATACACCTTACCTGCGGCATCTCTTAGGTTTATGTTTATCTCCTGACCACTTATCGCATCCAAACTTTGGTTATAAAGCTCCCCCAAGAGCGTAACTCGCTCACCTACACCGTACTGCTTTGCACTTGAGTATACATTGAGCAGTTTCTTTTGCTCTTTTACCGCAAGGTATTGCACCACATTATTGATAAGTTCATTCACATTATCGTGCGACTGATTTTGCTCATAATCGGCCATACGCCATTGCCACAATCCTGTTCCCGCTATAAGGCCAAAACGCAGATTGCCCTCATTGGCAAGTAGCATGAGTGGCTCCTGTGTGGTCACAGAACCAATCTGCTGATAAAGTACCACATCACTAGGTGCGTAACCTTTATATTTTCCAAACGGAGCACGGAGAGGTGGCCATTTTTTTATGGTTTGCACTACTGATGCATCTATATCAAAATACTCAAATTCACCGCTTACCACAGGCAGTGCCTGCACCAGACCTTTTGCTCCACCTACGAATTTTGTCTCTTGGCTTCCCGCATTAAAAATCCGAGCATTAAACTGATTTCCCGCAATCACCAATGTAGGCACACCGCTTACTCGCAGTTTCTCATACAGATTGAGCTGAGCCTGCGTGGCAAACCAATTATGCAGGACTACAAGGTCATAATCACCGTTCACCTCAAAACCCGAGAGGAAGATGTTTGCTTCATAGTTCTCATTACTATTAATGGTAGTACGCAGCATACCCAAGTCGGGATGCGGAGCCGAAGCCCATAGTGCCACCTTCTTCTTACCATCTATTACATCTACATAAAACGTACGTACGTTATTTGACTTATTTTTTTCATTATCAAAAGTGGATAGACGTATCTCAACCTTATTCTGCCCAAGCTTAGCGGCTTTAGCAATAACATCCACCTCAGTAAAAAATGCGTCTTTGGATATGACGATACTCTTCTGCTCCAGTGTATTACCATTGAGCAAGATTTGCATATTCACCTGCTTGCCCTTGAGCTTATCTGCTTTAATTTCTACCCGAAAAGGAAACTCATTGCCCAAGTAAGCGAGTGAATTATGCGTGACGTTATTCACCTTGAGGTCCGCATACACCGTGGTATCACCTACGCCTATGGTATAGATAGGCACTTTGTAGTCTTGAGCGATAAATCGGGGATTACTTCCTGCATTATATATACCATCGCTAAGTAGTACTATAGCTCCCAAGTTTTGATTGACGTATTGCTCACGCACATATCGTAATGCTTGCGACATATTGGTCTCACTGCCCTGGTGTGTAAACTGATTAGCAGTAGTAAACTTGCTCACATCGCTGTAACCTACTGTATTCACCTCAAACTTTTGCTCCAGTTCTTCGGTCAGCACACCCATAGACTCAGCTATTTCGGCGGTAGTAAGATCTTTTTCAGTTATAGATTTAGAATCATCTATCAATAGGGCCACGATAGGTTTCTGAGTTTGAAAACCAGCGTATTTGAGCATGGGGCCTAGCAATAGAAACGCTAAGGCACTTCCCAATACAAATCGTAAGAATGGCAATACTATCTGCACCCATCTGTAGTCCGAAAATCGTTCTGCATCTTTGGACTTATAATACAATAAGGAGGCATAAAGCACCCCTACCAAAAGGCATAGGAGCACAAACCACCAAGGATACGCTATAGAGATGTTCCAATTCACTAGGGCAATGATAATCAATATGCGGGGTCTAGTCCAAATATGTATTTACAAGGCATTATCATTATCGCTCAGATACTCCTGCGTAAAATGGGTACGACTCTTTTCTTGGCTAAACTTATCTTGATTATATGCCTTAGATTTACCCTTGGGTATGGAGAGGCTTTGCCATTCGTTATCACGAAGCATCTTACCTATATGCACCATTTGCCCCACATGATACACGTAGTGCATCATCTGCCTATTGATAGCCTCAGGTATACTGTGTCCTTGATTGCGTATGTATATGACAGTATCAAAGTTTTCATCATTAACAGAGGCCAAAGCTGTAAATAAACACTCCCATCCTCGCTCCCATTGAGCAAGTAAGTCTCGATGTGATAATTTTTTTTCTTCAAATTCCTCATCACGTTTTCTAAAGTCTTTTTCTCCGTCCGTGGTCAAAAAATCTGTCCATCGGCTAAGCATATTGCCACTTACGTGCTGTATGATAACCCCAACGCTATTGGAGGTTCCGTTGTATTGCCAATACAGTTGTTCGGGTGTTAGCTGATCTATGGTTTTATCTCCCAACATTGTAGTACCTGAACTGCTGCTGAACGCTCGTGATGTAATCTGACTGCATATTGGTGAAAATTACGCTACTTCCTGTACTTTATCAACCGTAGTGACCAGTACACCACATTTAAAAATACGCCCATAAAAAGAGTTACTCCCCACGTGCGAGGGTGGTCAAATGGATTTACAAAACGATCGCCAATGTCGTATATCAAGGCAAATGGATCAGCAATGATATCCCAGCTATTCCAACGCAGAAACCTTCCCAGATAAATACCAAAGCTGCCTACAAAAAGCAGGACAGAAGAGAATACGGGAATAACTAGCCGATGATTGAACACCTTCTTTAGACGAGAAGTCTGCAGGTACCGTTTCAAAATCTTTTCCATATCCCACAGGCTCATATATCCGAATAAGAGCCCAACCCACGCAAAAGATAGAATCAGCAACAAATCGAACCACATGGGCATAGAGTTCACGTACTTGAGGTGAAACAGATCTGTGAGTATATATGGTGCGTTGGGGAAAAACAATAACCACGTACCTAACAGTCCTGCAACGGCAACTTTTTTCTGTTGTAGCTTAGGATAGACAATCAAAAGGCTGCTCAACGCCCAGGGGACAAAGGCAAGGAATAAATTCCAGTTGAGGAATAGGAACATAGGAGTGGCAGAGAACAATACTCTCCCAATGCTTAGTAGCAGACAGAGTGCACTTAAAGCAAAGAGTAGTTTTGTTTCGTTAAATCGGCGAGCTAGTTTTAATTGACTTATCATGTAATTGGCGTTTGAGAATAGAAACCCCATTGACTTAGTGTGTATTATACTATGTTATCTCAATACTATGAAGGCCGCTATATTTCAGATAAATAACGCTTTTACATCACAGGTAAACGGAGGAATGAACAAAACAACGGATTTATGGCAAAACTGAAATCTACCTATTGCCCCTTGATGAACGTCATTGTGCTTTCCCATATTTTTGGACATAAAAAAATCCTGTCCCCACAGTGTGAGAACAGGATTTTTGTTTTATCG
>JABIUV010000050.1 GCA_018700895.1 Bacteroidota bacterium | reverse complement strand
TTATTTTACTAAATATTTTGATAAATGAAAGGATTAGATGATTCATATTCTTTGTCATCCTGGCAACCCTTCCTAAACACCCAAACCTTGAAACCCTACTACAAAGAACTACAAGCCTTTTTAGAGAGCAGAAGAAAAGAAGGAGCAATCATCTATCCACCTGAAAAAGAAATTTTCAATGCTTTTGAACTAACATCATTAGATAAGCTTAAAGTCGTAATCCTAGGTCAAGATCCTTATCACGGTGAAGATCAAGCCCACGGATTATGTTTTTCCGTGAGAGGTGGTAATAGAATTCCACCATCACTTCGCAATATTTTCAAAGAATTACACGCAGACTTAGGGACAGAAATACCCAATAGTGGGGAACTAACCTCTTGGGCTAAAAACGGAGTATTCTTACCCAATTCAATTCTGACGGTGGAGCAAAAGACTCCCGCAGCTCATAAAGACAAAGGATGGGAGACATTTACAGATGCTGCAATTCGATTTATTTCGCAAGAGAGAGAAAAGGTGGTGTTTATCCTTTGGGGAGCATTCGCTCAAAAGAAAAGATCGCTCATAGACGAATCAAAACACTTGGTACTTGCAGCACCTCATCCCGCAGCCGAAGTGTATGCCGGCGGTAAAGCAGGTTTTTTTGGTAGTAGACCTTTTAGTAAGGCTAATGCCTTTTTAGAAGAAGAGGTAGATTGGTCTTTGTAGGAACATGCCTTTGTAGGAACACGCCTCAAAGGTGTGTTCCTACAAGATTTTAATCCTCCAACAGCTCAACCTCTGTAATGAAATTTTTGGTGTCGCCTAGGAAAGGTAAGGATACATATTTTTCATCATAATGCAGGGCAACACGATTCCCAATTTTCATTGCTTCTCGCAGTTGGTCCAGTATTTCAGTATCATCTTGTTTTACCGAAAATTCCCATAACCCTTGTTGTATCTCACCCGTATTGAGTTGACCTTCCCACGTTTTGAATACGTAGCCTTTTTTACTTATTTTTATGATATGACCTACGCGTTCACCCCCACTGTAGTTACCGAACAAGGCAAAGAGAACAAGAAGCACAGCTCCTGTTGTGGTAAGTCCAATAGTCCAGAGTAGTATTTTTTTGATGATATCCACGGGTTTATGATTATGTGCTACAAAGCTAAGGCTTTCTGCCATTCGTGATTAAAATGCTGTTCAAACGCATTGCTGAAATCGGCAAGGGAGACTCCAGTTCTTTCCTGCTCTATGGATGTTACGGCCTTATCCGTAATGCCACAAGGCACGATATGGTTGAAATAGGTGAGATCTGTACTCACGTTAAGTGCAAATCCGTGCATACTCACGCCATTGCGTACACGTATGCCAATGGCTCCTATTTTTCGCTTTACTTCTTTGTCTTCACCTACCCATATACCCGTAAGTCCATCTATTTGATAGGCCGTGATGCCCAAAGTAGCTAGTGCTTTGATAATACTTAATTCTATGGTTTCTACATATTTTTTAACCCCAATACCGTGCTTCCGTAAGTTGATAATCGGGTAGCCTACCAATTGACCTGGGCCGTGGTAGGTGATGTCACCACCACGTTCGGTTTCGTGCACTTCGGCATTTATACTTTTTAAAAAATCAGGATTAATGAGTAGGTTATTTTTATTAGCTCGCTTACCAAAGGTGTATACGTGAGAATGCTCGCAGATGATGAGTGTATCCTCTTCGCCAGCTAATACACCTTGGTGTACTTCTTCTTGTTTTGCGAGAGCTTGAGCGTATGGCGTGAGGCCAATGTTTAATAATTTAATCATCTTATTGTTAAACTAACCTTTACCAATCTTACTACGCACCTTTACAAACATCCCCAAAACAAAAAACACTCCGATAAAACTAGCTAGTCTGCCGATGTAGTCACCGTATTGACTATAAAAAGTAAGGGTAGAATGCTCTTGAGCATTTACGCTTAGTACGGTAGGTTCCCACCATTCGGTACGCTCTTGTATCTGTCCGAGGGCATCTATTCGGCAGGTGATGCCTGTATTGGCACTCCGTAGTACTTCTCTTCTGTTTTCTATGGCTCTCAAACAAGCGTAATACATATGCTGCTTGTATCCATCGGTGTCTCGCCACCAGCCGTCATTGGTTATTACGAGTAGGATGTTAGCACCCTTGCGGGTAAATTGTGCCACGTGGCCGGGGAACACACTTTCATAACATATGAGCGGAGCAAGGTCGGGTTTTGTTCCTGCATCAAAAACAGTAGGATAGGGGTCGCTGCCCAAACTGCCTGTAATACCGCCGAGGTCTAAGGCAAAATATTCTAAGAATCCAAAGAGCTGAGGATAAGGCATCCTCTCTGCACCGGGTACCAGCTTTCCTTTATGGTAAAAAGTCATTGTTCCGCTGCTGTCCATCTCTAAAGCGGTGTTATAACTTTCGTAGAATAAGCCAGACTCTGTTTCACGAGCCGTTTCACTCATGGTTTCCCCTTGGTCATAAAAATTATAGGTAGATATCCCTGTAATCAAGTGAATCTGAGGGTGACGTTTACAAAAATCCTGCAGCACACGAATACTCGCAAAGCGTTCGGGATGATCCTCGTCCACAAATTCAACGACGGCAGTCTCCGGCATCACCACGTACTTGGTAAGCGGAGTAACCTTGGGCTCTACCATCTTGAGCATTTGAAGTAGGTTATTGACCTCCTGTCCTTGCTGAAACTTATGATACGGATCTATATTGGGCTGAACGAGAAGTGTTTCGTGTTCTTCTGATTCATAGATGAAAAAACGTTCAAATGCAGAAAAATAAAATGGTAGAGAAATCAACATTGGCACTATCACCACCAATGCAGGTTTTATCCATTTGGTCCATTTCTGTATTTTGTAGATGGTGCTAAATATTAGTGTGTTGGTAACGAGCACCCAAAGGCTTCCGCCCAAGGTACCGGTCATTTCATACCACTGTACTACTTCATTATGCTTCGCAAAAATATTGCCTAGGGTAAACCAAGGCCACGTAATTTGCCAGCTGAGGTGCAAATACTCATACCCGAGCCACAAGGATATGAATACCAAGTATGCTCGGCTTTGTGAGAAGGTTTTTTTGGCTTTGCGATAGCCCAACCAAGGCAGGTACATCAGTCCAGCATTGGCGAGCATCATAAATATACTACTTCTTGCTTCCGCGTTCCACACCCACCAAGAAATGGCGGCATTCCACATTAGAAGCGATAGGTATATGAGCCACGCACCATATTTGATGTCTTTGGTCTCTTCTTCTAGCATAAAGAGCGGCACAAACGCCACAAAACTCAAAAAGAATAAATCTCTTGGTGGCCACGCCAACCAAAATAGGAGGGCGGGCAATACCGTAAGTAAGGCCAGTTGTAGTTTTTTATTTTTCATTTCCAGCTACTAAGAGTACAAACTCTCCTTTGGGTGCATTTGTTTCAAAATGTGCAAGTACTTCGGTCACTGTGCCGCGTACATACTCCTCAAATTTTTTGGTTAATTCTCTGCCGATGACTATGCCCCGTTCTTCGCCTAAGAGCTCCTTTATCATGCTGAGTGTCTTCACAATACGGTGGGGGCTCTCATAAAATATGGTGGTCCGTTTTTCCTCGACGAGACTCAATATCTTGGTTTGTTTTCCTTTTTTGTGTGGCAAAAATCCTTCATACACAAAGGTGTCACAAGGCAAGCCACTATTCACCAAGGCTACAATGGCGGCAACGGCTCCGGGTAAGGTGACCACCCCTAGGCCTTCTTTTACGGCCTCACGTATGAGTAAAAATCCAGGGTCAGAAATACCGGGCATTCCAGCATCGGTGCATACGGCAAAGCTTTCACCTCCTTTGAGTTTATCAATCACCACATTTAGGTTTTTATGCTCGTTGTGCTGATGATAGGGAATGAGTTTTTTTTCTACTCCGTAGTGGTCTAGTAATTTCTTGGTTTGTCGCGTATCCTCAGCTAAGATGGCGTCCACACGGCCCAATACCTCTATTGCTCTATAGGTGATATCTCCAAGGTTGCCAATTGGAGTAGGCACGATATATAAAGTTCCGCTGCTCAATGTCGTGCGAAAATAGGTATTATTGAATTTTAGAATGAAACGCCTCGGTTTATATATTCTTTTTAGCGTTGGCCTAATGTACTATGCTCACGCTCAACGGCTGAAATGTATGGTAAAGCTTCCCTCGGTGTTGAGAGAAAACTCAGTGATAGCCAAGTATAGTGATTGTGTTTTATACTTTATCAATGATGGTGGAGGTGGAGCTTCCCTCTATCGTTATGACCTGTCGTCAGATAGTTGGAGTGTGCGTCATATCTCAGATGCTCAAAATAGAGATTGGGAAGAATTGACAACAGACGATACTGGTAACGTATATATTGGAGATTTCGGCAATAATTATAATGCTCGCAAAGATTTGTTCATTTATAAAATCGTGCATCCTGAAATGGAAGGAGAGGAATATACCGAGAAAATTACATTTACCTATAGTAATCAAAAGGCATTTCCTACACCTTTAAATCAACAAAACTTTGACTGTGAAGCAATGGTGTGGTACGCAGATAGCATTTATCTATTCACCAAAAACAGAACCACACCCTTTGATGGATGGAGTTATATGTACGTGTTGCCAGCTACGGGAGGCGATCATAAAGCTCAGTTAAGGGATAGTGTACTCATAAAAGGAGTGATCAAAGAACTAGGTGGGATAACATCGGCCGATGTACGTGGAGATAGCTTAGTTCTATTGAGTAGCAACAAGGTGCTGTTAGATGTGGGCTTTGGCACTCATCCGTTGGGCCATATGAAGTGGAAACAATACAAGATTCACCTTTCTCAGAAGGAAACCATTCTATTTGCGGGGCGTGATTACCGTTATGTTTCTGATGAATATCGCCTAATCGGGAACAAGCTCTATCGGTTTAAACTCTGATAATGAGGTCTTAAAACATTAAGGTTGTGGTATTCGTTTATTCATTATCATAAAAAACAGCGGAGGAATAAAACTTAAGAGCATCATCCCTGGATAGCCTGTGGGGAGTTGGGGTGAGTCCTGCTTGCTCTGTAGTTCTGGATATTTAACAGTACTGTTTTCGTGATGATGGGAGTGGCGTGTAAGCTCAAATAATAGATATCTACCAAGTATGTGGTCTGAGTTCCACGAGTGATAATGTTGCACTCGCTCATAGGCTATGGTATTTATCTTCTTACGAAGGATCCCATAATGCTCTATATAGTTGATACTCTCCAAGAGTAAAATCCCCAATAAACTAGCGATGACATATGCTAAGAGTGTTGTGCCTCCGAATACAAAACCTATGATAATTAGAAGTATAAGCTGAAACACCGTGTATTTTACCATATCATTCTTCCACGAATAGAGACGAGTTTCTTTTAGTTTCATAGCCTGGTTTTCAAGATCCCAAGCTGAGGTGTAGGAGTCGCGTATGCTTCTAAACCAAAATGCGTAAATCGCTTCACCTTTTCTAGCAGTTGCTGGGTCTTCGGGAGTTGCTACTCGTTTGTGATGACCCCGATTATGTTCAATGAAGAAATGTGTATACTGTGAAGTAAAGAGCAGATATTGAGCTAAAAATTGATCAAACTTACTTCGTCTGTGTCCAAGCTCGTGAGCCATGTTGATCCCAAATATGCCCATAAGCATCCCCATAGAAGTTGTTTTACCAATAAAATCAACTGGATTATGCTCCATAGAAATATCACTTAAGAAGAACACGAGCAGGCCGGAATACAGCAATACCAATGAATAAAGTATGATGTCATAAGCTATAATGTAGCGTGGGTTATTTGTACTTGGACGAGGACTGGCTATTAGTTCTACCAACGGAATGAACACAAACGAGAACAGAACAAGACTAAAGGTTGCGATGCCTGACGATGTGAAGGCGAAATACCCTAAGACGATAAATACATAAGCTCCTATATATCGAAGTGCTCCAAGACGCTGCATCGTATCAAATATATTGCTTTAAAACTAAAAAATCCCATTGGCGAAAACCAATGGGATTTTGATAATTTATATAACCAAGTAATTATGGTCCAACATCGTGATTTGCTGATTCTAGTAAGTACGGGTGATGGGTAGGATACATATTTGCTTTGCTCAACGAGTTGAGCACTACATATATAAACAATCCTGCAAACGCCATAGTAGTTCCTACTTCTAACATACCAATTCCTGCGTGGTCACCTATTGTACCTGGCATAATAAGCAAGTATACATCTACCCAATGGCCAATAAGGATAATAGCTGCTGCAGTTAATAATACTTTGGGCGAACGTTTAGCGTTACGCATCATAAGTACTAAGAATGGAGCTAGGAAGCACATGAATATGTTCACTGCAAATAATGTTTTGTACTGACCCTGTAATCGAGCAGCGAAGTACACTGTTTCCTCTGGTAAGTTGGTGTACCATATAAGTAACCACTGTCCAAGGAAAATGTATCCCCAGAATACACAGAAGGCAAACATAAATTTACCCAAATCGTGTATTACCTCATCAGATACCATTTCCATGTATCCTTTTGATTTCAAATATTGAGCTATTACCATCATTACAGATAGACCTGTAACAAATGAGATCGCAAAGTTGTATACAGAGAACATAGTAGAATACCAATGTGCATCTATACTCATTATGATTAACCAAGATAAGGCTGAGAATGAAAAAGCAAAGAAGAATATAAATCCTGCAGACCATCTTGTTGAACTTTTGAATAGTCCAAGGTCCTTGGTTTCGTCTTCTGCAGTACTGTTGTTTCTTAACTTACGTCTTATAAGAACCCAAACAATAAGTACAAATGGTATAAAGAAGAATAAAGATGACTCATTTAGTAGCCATCGCTTACTTTCTAATATGGCATCATATCCAGCATCTGCAGGATTTCCCGCAGCAGAACTGTGAATGTATTGTACCCAATGATATAGTGTATCCTTCGCTCCAATTAGTACAGCAACCAATATTGCTGAACCAATGTAAATATAGCTTGATTGTGCTTCCATCACACGCTTGAGCATAACTGCCCATCCGGCGTTGGCCACATAGTTCACAGCTATGAAAAATACTGCTGATATAGCAAATAACCAAAAGTAGTAGCTATTCATAAGCAAGTTAGCCCATACACGAGACATGTAAGTTACTTCGTGCTCACCGTGTGCTGCTTCACCGTGTGCTGCTTGAGACGCACCTTCGTGAGCATCATCTTGAGCTAATGTAGCGTGATGATCTCCATGTGCATCTGTTTCATGCTCTTCGTGAGCTTCTATTTGTTCGCCATGGTTATCCCAGTTTTTCTTAACATTCATAGCACCTACTCCTGCTAGTATAGCTCCTATTACAAATAGAGCAATAGCAATCATTTTGGCTCTTCCTGTGAACTCAAATTTTTCTTGCGATACTTCGTTTATTATATGGTGTCCCATTTTATTCAGTTTCGGTTATTTATAAATTTCTATTTCTGCTCGTCTATTGGCTTGTCTGTCGGCACTAGATGTAATATCTCCGGTCATACCTGCATCAGCTACATTGCGTGCAGATAGATTTGCCGCATTAACTCCTTTGCTGGTAAGGTATGCAACAATATTTTTAGCTCTGTCCAGACCTAAGGTTGCTGCACCTTCTTCTGTCAAGGTAGCCCACGTTTGTCCTACAACGGTAGCTTTAAAATCAGGATGCTTCGCAAGATACACTGCTACTTTATCCAACTGTCCTTCAGAAGATGCTTTCATTACTCTTCTATTTGGGAATCCTTTAAAATCAACTTTAGACATTGCAGTCATAATCATTGCTTTTTCAGCAGCCGTTCCAGGAAAATCGTGATGTACACCCATCGTGCCATCTACGTCAGAGGATATCCCTTCTATTTCATCTATATCTGCTCCTTCTCCGCTAGTTGAAGCTTCTGGTGCGAATTTGAAATCGTCACCATACGCTAACGACTTTACATAGTGTATCACTTTCCAACGCTCTTCAGGGTTAAGCATAAATGCATGAGAACCCATCAAACCTTTACCATAAGTAATGGTGTGATATGCTTTACCCACAGGTAAGTTTTGGATATACTCAGACTGGTAATTTGGCCAGGATGGAACAGGCATTTTTTTATCCTTGAAAATCGGGCCATTGTTTTTACCTTTTTTACCGTGACAATGCCAGCAGTATATATTATAAAGGCGTTGCCCTTCTTCTACATTGGTTTGAGTAGCAGCAACCCAAGGAGTGAATCCAGCACTTGCCGTATATCCATCTCCCGTATTTGCGTGAGGGTAAATGAATGAACCTTGACCTCTCGCCACGGTACCATTCACAGGAAGACGCATCGTCATTCCGTTAGGGTTGTAGTCAAATTTTTTCTCCTGAGAGAATGGCTCATAAGCCTGAGATACGTACATATTAGGTGCGTACTCAATTCCTGGATTATCTCCAGAGCTTACGCAAGATACCAAACCCAATGCTGGTATACTTAAGATGATTCCGTATTTTAATAAATTGTTCAGCTTCATCGTATTATTTGCTCATTAATTTTTTAGCCTGATTAATCCAATCGTCTCGTTCTATTCTTCCTGGGAAGTAGTTGGTTATTTCCTCAACAGCCTTAATAGTTTCAAGCGTCATCTTAGAAATCTGCTCAAACGTATAAATACCTATGGAATTCAAGGTCTCTTCATATTTTGGTCCTACGCCACTTATTAGCTTTAGATCGTCTTTAGCCCCGGAAGCATCACCAAGCGTAGATTTAATTGCGTTTAGTCGCTCTTCTTTTTCATCTTCGGTTAGTACTACCTTCTCTGCTTTTTTTGTAAGAGCCGGAGCAGGTTCTTCTGCCGCTACCTCAGGTTCTGTGACGTTAAGTACTGGTTCAGATGTGTCGTTGTTAGCAGTTATTTGAGCTAATGTTTCTTCGTCGTTTAATGATGTATGAAACGCCTCTCGTGATCCACTTACTTCTATAGCACCTTCTCCTCGAAGAATAGCTTGTATATCTGAGCTGCTTACGTCTTGGTCTTCATCGTTGTCTATAGCTAGAACCATATGGTCGTCTGTTTGACGACGAGAAAGCAAGTCCTCTTTGATGCCGTGTATCATTCTGCTGCGTGCAAAAAACATAATCACCATACCAAATGCTGTAAACAGGATGGTAAGTTCGAAAATCACCGGAATGAAACTAGTGAATACTGATATATCCTGTGGCTTACCACCTATAATCATTGGCCAATCTACCACGTTCATATAATATGCAAGTGTAAACCCAGTGAGTGAACCTAACATACCGCATAAAAATGCACCTATAGAAAGGTTAGTTCTATTATAACCTAGAGCTTTATCTAGATGGTGTACTGGAAATGGTGTGTAGCAATCAAAAATCTTAACACCTTTTTCCTTCAGTGTGTGTACTGCATGCAATAGTTTATCAGAGTCATCAAAGATGCCTACGGTAAACTTCTTATCATCTAATAATATACTTTTATCAATCATATTACTCTTTGTCTTTTAGGATGGTTTTAACCTCTGCCATATTGATTACTGGCAAGAATTTAGCGAATAGGAAGAAGCACGTGAAGAATAATCCAAATGTTCCTAAGAATATTCCTACCTCTACCCACGTCGCGTGATACATAACCCAGCTACTTGGAAGGAAGTCTCTGTGAAGTGAGGTTACGATAATAACAAAACGCTCAAACCACATTCCTATGTTTACTACTATAGATATCACAAATATGAACCAAGGTGTAGTTCTAGACCATTTGAACCAGAATACCTGTGGTGCCATAAGGTTACAGAACATCATAGTCCAATATGCCCAAGCATAAGGTCCAAACATTCTATTAGCAAACGCGTACTGCTCATACTCATATCCTGAGTATGCAGCGATTACGAACTCGGTGATATATGCCAAACCTACTACAGAACCCGTAAGTAAGATTACCTTACACATAGCCTCTAAGTGCTCAGAAGTTATGTATGCTTCGTAATTCATTACGTGTCTTGCGATAAGCAAAAGCGTAAGTACCATACCAAACCCAGAGAAAATGGCTCCAGCTACGAAGTATGGAGGGAATATCGTGGTATGCCATCCAGGAATTACAGATGTTGCAAAGTCCATAGATACAATGGTGTGTACCGAAAGTACAAGCGGAGTAGATATACCCGCAAGTATAAGTGCTACAACCTCGTAACGTCCCCAAGACTTAGCCGAACCATTCCAGCCCATCGCGAAGAATCCGTACCAAAACTTACGAGCTTTGGTGGTTGCTCTATCACGTACAGTAGCAATATCAGGAATCAAACCTAAGTACCAAAATACTAGCGATACAGATAGGTAAGTAGATATCGCGAATACGTCCCAAAGTAGGGGAGAGTTAAAGTTTACCCAAAGTGATCCAAAGGCATTAGGCAATGGTAGTGGCCAAAAGCCTAACCATACACGACCCATGTGAAACAAAGGAAAAATCGCGGCACAGAATACAGCGAAAATGGTCATGGCCTCTGCAGATCGGTTAATCGACATTCTCCACTTTTGTCTGAAGAGTAAGAGAACCGCCGAAATCAAAGTTCCTGCGTGACCTATACCAACCCAAAATACAAAGTTGGTAATATCCCAACCCCACATTACAGATTTATTGGTGTTCCAAGTACCTATTCCTTCCCATACGGTCCAAGCAAGTGTCCCTGCTAATACCATGAGAAGTACGACACCTGTTATGAATCCAACCCACCAAGAGCTGGTAGGCTTGTTTTCAATAGGTCTGCAAATGTCAGCTGTAACATCTGAGTACGTTTTGCCACCAGTTACTAGTGGCTGTCTTATATCTGCTGAATACATATTAGTTAGTGAGCTGTTTCGTTATTATTTCTTATTTCTGATTTTGGTCATGTACTGAACTGAAGGTTTAACGCCTAGCTCCTCAAGTACGTGATATGATCTCTCGTTAGCATATAATTTAGCTATTTCACTGCTTTGGTCGTTTAAGTCACCAAATACAATAGCATTAGATGGACAAGTTTGAGCACACGCTGTAGTGAATTCATCTGTTTTCATTTTACGATTCTCACGCTTAGCTGCAAGCTTAGTAGACTGAATACGTTGTACACAGAAACTACATTTCTCCATCACACCTCTAGAACGTACAGTAACGTCTGGGTTGATTACCATCTTACCTAAATCATTGCTGAAGTGGTAGTCAAACTTCTCGTTTTCGTTGTATCTAAACCAGTTGAATCTACGCACTTTGTATGGGCAGTTATTACCGCAATACTTTGTTCCAATACATCTGTTGTACGTCATCTGGTTTAGTCCCTCACTACTGTGTGTAGTTGCAAGTACAGGACATACCGTCTCACAAGGAGCATTATCACAGTGCTGACACATCATTGGTTGATGTGCTACACGTACATTCTCGTAGTAATCATAAGCAGTGGCCTCATTCTCTGAGGCGGCAGAGTAAGCTTCCATCACCTTTTCTTTGGTCATTTGCTCACCGGCTTCTACGGTTTGGTCTCCACCGTGTACGATACTCATACTCAAGTCTTTTTTAGCTGGAGCCTCAAAACTGTAGTATCTATCTATTCGCAACCAGTGCATTTCACGTCTGCGTCTTACTTCGTCTCTACCTACGATAGGAACGTTGTTCTCTATACTACAACTTACGATGCACGCACTACAACCTGTACAAGAGTTCAGGTCGATGGCCATAGCCCAATGATGACCTTTGCTATAATCGTAATCATCCCAAAGCGATATCATCTTTGGCTTGTGAACGTGTCCACCGGCCATTGGATCTTTATTGTACTCGTCAAGCGTTGCTTCACGTATAATATCTCTACCTTCTATACTATAATGTGTTTGGGTAATACCGAATTCATATTTGAATGTAGTAGGTACTTTTTCTATCTTGATACCACCTACAGTGTAATCTGCATATCCGGCAGACATATCTACTAAACCGTAGGCATTTTTACCCAAGTCTTTTAAGTCATTCTTAACTCCCTCTGGCAATTTTCTTCCGTATCCTAAGGCTATACCGTAGGTAGACTTTGTTTGTCCCGGTTGTACCAATACGGGTAATTCGATATCGCCAGATTTAGTAGTTAACTTAACTGTGTCACCAGTTTCCAAATCTTGAGCTTTGGCATCAGGCATTGAGATACTGATATAGTTATCCCAAGTCACCTTACTTACTGGATCAGGCATTTCGTGAGCCCAAGGAGTATTACCGTAAGCTCCATCTCTTACACCTACTTTTTGGTAAAGTATAAGTTCTTTTTCTGCACCTTTTACTTGTGCTAATGCTTCTGCTGCAGCACCTCCTGTAATGTTAAATGATGGTACGCTTGAACTTGAGGTGTTTTCTACAACACCAAGTTCTAATGCTTTATTGAAGTCGCCGCCGATAGCTTTAGCAAAAACAGCTTTGGTGTATTTATAAGCGTGGGTAGTTTCGTCTTTGTCTGCTACTTTACCACCTGACCAAGCTACTAATGAACTTGCTACTGCTCTGCCATTGAATACAGGAGAGATAGTAGGTTGAGATACAACAAACCGACCTTTGTAAGGCTCTTTTATATCCCAATTTTCTAGTGGGTGCAAATTGGTTGCTATGTGTGTAGCTTCTACCGAAGTTTCGTCTAAGGTGATTGCCGTGCTAATACGAGTAGGTATTTTGGCAAATGCAGCCTCAGCTTCAGGATGTGAATATACGGGGTTAGCATCTATTGTGATTACCGCACCGTATTTACCTGCTTTGGCTTCTACTAAAAATGCTGTAAAATCAGCTTCATCAGCACTTTGACCTTTATAGTAGTTGGTGGAGTCTATAGTAGACCCATAAGCACCAAGCATCATATTGATAGCATTTACCAATAATTGGTCGGCCTCATTGTTGCTTCCGCATACTACGAGTCCTTTACTACCAGCTGCTTCTAATTCTTTCGCCGCTGCTTTTATGTTATTACCAGCAACTTCCATCCCTTGATGAGGAGTTGCTCCTCCTAATTCGCGGTATAAGGCGATTAGGTGTTGACTTACGTTACTCATTTTCATAGGTACACGTACGTCCGCATTACTTCCTGTGAGGGACATCAATGACTCAAACTGGTAGTGCTTAGACATTTTACCATCTTTAGGTACTCTGTTCTTACTGTAATCAGAGTGAAATTTGATAGGGCTTATCCAAGTTCCAAGAAAATCAGCTCCAAAACTTACAATTACCTCCGCTTTGTCAAAATTGTAAGCGGGGATGATAGCTTGTCCAAAGGATTTCTTATTTGCTCGTTTGATACCACTGTAAGTGATAGGCTCGTAAGAAACTACTTCAGTATTACTATATTTGGCTTTGAAATCTTCAATAGCTTGGTTCGTTACCAAACTTGTACTTCCGTTGGTGATAATCGCAATTGACTTACCGCTTGTTGCTGTTTTGTCCAGTGCAGCTACTACCTCCTTGTCAAATTTAGACCACTCTTGTGCTTTCCTCTTACCTGCAACCATAGCTCCAGGAAGGCGATTTGTATCATATAAAGAAAGAAGAGCCGAATGACCAAGGCCATCTAATCCACCACCGAAGTAGGTAGCTTCCTTATTTGGTTCAAATTTGATTGGTCTACCTTCACGGACCTTTACTAGCACAGGGAAACCTTCGTTATTACTAACAGAGCTACTTGCGTAGTACAACGGAACACCTGGTGTTACATTATCCGGTTTTTCGGTATAAGGTATTGCTTTCTTAATAGGTGTTTTGTTACAAGCGGCTAAGGTTACAGCTCCTAATCCGAAACCAAAGTATTTTAGGAAGTCTCTACGATTTGCTCTTGTAGCATCATCGTTAGAAAAAACTTGCTCTAGTGGTAATCCTTCTGAAAATTCGTTGGCATTAGAAGTCACAAACTCTTGTGTTTGGTCTAACTCTTCTACACCTTTCCAATAATTATTTGAAGACATAATGTGATTTTCTCTTTAGTTATTGATTAATAGTGACACTTGCTACATTCTAGGCCTCCGTTGTCGGCAACCGATATAAAGTCTTTTCCTTCGGCTATCATATTCTTATGTGCCTCTTCATAGTAATCGTTGTTTTCTGAGTCGATGCCTCGCTCACGGTGACAGTCAATACACCAGCCCATCTGTAGGGTAGAGTATTGGTACACTTTCTCCATTTCTTGGATCGGGCCGTGACAGGTCTGACATTCTAATTTACCTACCACAACGTGCTGAGAGTGGTTGAAATAAGCTAAATCGGGAAGGTTATGTATACGCACCCACTCTATTGGTTTCTGCTCATACCCCTCTATGTATTCCATATTCTCACCATCAAAACCAATAGCATTATATATTTTTTGTATTTCAGGAGATGTTTTACCATTATACTTTTCTTCAGCCTTCACGTATTTGTGACAGTTCATACAAGTATTGAGTGACGGGATACTCGCCGATTTAGATTTCTCCACAGTACTGTGACAGTATTTGCAATCTATCTCATACTGGCCAGCGTGTATCTTGTGTGAAAAGTTAATAGGTTGTGATGGAGCATAGCCTTGCTGTACACCAACCTCGTCCATCCCAAATTTATAACCAAATCCACCCAGCACAACGAGGAATAATCCTGCAATCACGAGCGTAGCGATGGTGGGATTCCATCCGTCTATCACCGGCTTTATTTTACTTTCGTATAATGACGGTTCGTCTTCTTCTGCGTTTCTTTCTTTGTTAAGAGCAGATAAGTGTCTTTTGATTCCGAAAAGTAGTGCAGCGATGGCTGCCAATACTACGGATAAAATGATCAATGCTAGGAATGTAGATTCCGAATAAAAAGATGACATGCTATTTTGTGAAAATGATAAAATGCTAATGGATGTAAAAAGCGTCGTTAAGACAATGTTTTTTTTTGGTTTATACATTCAGTTTCGGCGTAATAATCACGCGGCTGCAAATATAATTAGGCTACAAAATGAGGCACTTTGAGATATGCACAATTCTTTAATTTAGAAGGTTTTCAAATAGAACATTTTTTGGCTCGTAAAAATTTGTTAGTCAGGATTTTAAAAAAAAAAATTTACGCATCAAATAACCTTGATAAATTTAATCGCACAATAATTTTTTTTGTCAAAAAAAAGGTTAAATCATAATTGTTATTGTGAAAAAATACCTCCCAAAATGGTGTGTTAATCGCCTCATTACTTTTCAATCCTATTGTACGCTTTTATAATGTCTTTTACTAATCTGTGGCGAACCACGTCGTTTTCATTCAGCTTTACCATTCCTATCCCTTTTACACCCTTTAGTAGGTTAAGTGCTGGCTCTAGTCCACTTTGTATTCGATTGGGAAGGTCTACCTGAGTCAAATCACCTGTTACCACTACTTTAGAGATAGGACCCATTCTGGTTAAGAACATCTTGAGTTGGGTATTAGTCGCGTTTTGTCCTTCGTCTAATATGGCAAAGCAATTGTCGAGTGTACGGCCTCTCATAAATGCTAACGGTGCTACCTCTATGATACCTTTTTCAATGTAAGCTTTCATTTTTTCGTGAGGTATCATATCTCCTAATGCATCATACAATGGTCTAAGGTAGGGATCTACCTTGTCTTTCATATCACCAGGTAAAAAACCAAGACTTTCGCCTGCCTCTACTGCTGGTCTACATAGTATAATGCGTTTTATCTCCTTGTTTTTGAGGGCTTTTAATGCCAAGGCAACGGCTGTGTAGGTTTTGCCAGTACCTGCTGGTCCTGTAGCAAATACTAAGTCGTTCTTGTATACCTTGTCTACGATTTCTTGTTGGTTCTTGGTTCTTGCGGTGATTATTTTACCACCTTGTCCGTGTATGATGATGCCTTTTTTTACTTCGGTTTCACCATCACTGGCATTTTCTTCTCCCTGTACCACACGTTCTATATCGCCCAGTGTCACGTGTTTATTTATTTTGAGGTATTTCACAATGCTATCTACCGCCTTTACAAAATCATTTATATCTGTATCTTCACCTTTTATGGTAATAACTCCACCTCTGCTAGAGAGTTGCAGGTTGGGGTATTTGGCCTTATATACTTTAAAATGAGCGTTGTATGGGCCAAAAAAACGCGATGGTTCTATGTCTTCTATTAAATATTTTCTTTCTGCCAATGTAAATTGTTTTATTGTTCCGTTCTGCGTTATTTTCGTCGGCTAAATTAGATAAATAATTCACATTGTCTGTACTAACTTTTTTGAGTGATTTTGGGGCTGATTCTCACTACATGGCTTCCTTCAGAGGAGCAATGTATAAACAGAATATCCAAATTCCCTTCATAGAGATTAGTAGTAGGATAGAACCTTTTGATATAGTAGAAGCGGCTTACCTGAGTGATATGGTATACCAAGATTTCCCCAAAGGCAGCATACATATACTTGCGACTAATGTCGTGGCTACATCATTTGCTGGGCACTTGGCTGCTATGTACAATGGGCATTATTTTTTGGCTCCAGATAATGGTATTTTGTCCCTCGTATTTGGTGAATACTTTTCTGATTATTACCTAATACCCACGGAGCGATACGAGCAGAATATCCAGAATGTGTATTTGCCTTTTATCCAGTTATTGATGGAAAACAAAAACTTAGCACCTATTGCACCGGTAGCAAATGATTTTATCGTTAAAACAAGGCAATATCCCACTCAAGATGGGGCGGAACTGCGAGGTGCGGTGTTGTTTGTAGATCATTTCGGAAATGCATACACCAATATAAGCAAGTATGATTATGAGCGTTTTGCCTCTAATCAAAGTTGCGATATTCTGCTCGGAAGGCATACGGTAGTAAATAGCATACGTGAAAATTTTGCAGAAGTTAAAGCTGGGGATCCGATATGTTATTTTTCTGATCACGGATTTTTAGTAGTGGCTATCAAACAGAGTAGTGCCTCTCGATTACTAAACCTGCGTAAAACGAAGCCCATAATAATAAAGAAACGATGATACTTAGATTGGTGAAGATGACGTTCAAACCAGAGGAAACGGCCAGTTTTTTGACCTACTTTAACACTATAAAATACAAAATTGAAGAAATGGATGGTATGATAAATTTGAAATTATATCAAGATGAAACAAATCCGAATATTATCTTCACGCATAGTACTTGGTTGAATAGTAGTTGTTTAGATGTGTATCGTAAATCGGATTTTTTTGAGGAAGTGTGGCCCAAGACAAAAGCAATGTTTGCAGATAAGCCGATGGCTTGGAGTTTGAAGTTAAAGTAAATAATATTGTAGCATAAATGAAATTAGCATTAAGAACCTTATTTATGGCAGTTGGCTTGTTTTTGGCCAACGCAGTTTTCAGTCAGGTATACAAAATGAAGGAAGCCGTAGATTTGGGCAACTTCAAACGATTAGAAAAAGTGTGCTTAGACGCATTGGAAGATAAGGCACTCAAAAAGAAGCCTCAAACGTATTTTTATCTTGCACAAGCATACGCTGAGCAAGCGAAAGATGAATTTTACCTAGAAAAAAATCCCGATGCAATAAAGTTAGCCGTGAAATACATGCTAAAAGGATTGAAGCGTGATGAAGGTGCTCGTATCTTAGAAGAAGATTTTGATAAAGTAAGAGATGAGATTGTTGCTGAGCAGATAAAACTCGGCGAGACACAATATAATATTAATAAAATGGCTAAAGCTGTAAAGCTCTTCAATCTTGCTTATCAGTTGGACAGTACACAGCGTTACCCCTATTTTATGGCGGCAAAAAGTGCTATAGGGTATGAAGATACGGCAATGGGTGAGCCTATGTACAAAAACTTATTGGTTTGGTATGCTACCGACTTGGAACAAAATTTAGAAGATACTGAGCAAGAAGTAGATGTTTATACATACTTCATAGACAAGTATTGGAAAGCTTCCAAATACGATAGTGCGAAGTATATGATAAATGAAGGGCGAAAGCATTTTGAGAATAATGCTAAGATTAATTTCTTTCATAAAAGTGTTGTGCAAGATCAGATTAAATCAATGCCGCCTAGCACGTTGATGTTAGACTACGTTCAAGAGGCTATAGCATTTAACCCAGCAGATGCAGACCTTCTTAATAAGGAGAATTCACTTTACATCTACCTAATAAAAAATAACGTCACCAATAATCGAGAAGCTGATGCTGACTCGCTCATCAATAAAATGGTGCGAGAAAAGGTGCTCAAGGCTTCTCACGAAAAAGCTCGTAAGATTAAAAAGACGGACATTTTTGTAGAGAAAAAACCTGAAAATGTACTTTGGCGATTGGCCGAATATTTTCAAACGTACAATCACATCGCAAGCAGTAAGTTCACGCTAGACAAGTATATTGCTGCCACTGCAAAAAGTGAATCGGCTACTGACATTGCTGACAGATGGAACTTGATTACCAACTACGCTTTTGAAACCAAAGGTATGCCGTATGCAAGCTTTGTATTGCAACAGGCAATTGCTAAGTATCCAACAAATACAGACCTCAAGGCTACTCGTACTAAGGTAATTGTAGAGAAAGCGGCTATCCGCACCAATGTAGATGAGCAAGCAGCTCTCTACAGCCTAATGCTGGACGAGTACGAAGCTGATAAGAGTAAAGAAAACCTAGAAAGCCTTGTGGCTATTAATGATAAGTACATTGGCTTATTGGTGTCTGAGAATAGATTTAGCACGGCACTAGATGTGATGGAAGACCAAAAACGACTGGCTCCAGACGTAGATCATAGCGAACGTGAGCAGCTTATCGCTCGTGAAGATTTCTTTCAAAATTATTTCAATACCCGAACACGAGGTACAGATATGAACGGTAAAGCTATTCAGCCTTATGTATGGAACGGCAGAACGACTGGCTGCGAAGCAGGAAGCATTGACATAGATATGCAAAATAAGGTTGCCAATCGGATCAACTATTTCCGAAGAAATGCAGGAGTGCCAGAAGTGCTGCTAGATGAAGCTACGAATGAGTATTGCCAAAAAGCAGCTTTGATGATGACGGCTAACAAGAGTTTGACGCACGATCCACCAAAAACGTGGAGATGTTGGAGTGGAGAAGGAGCTTATGCAGCTAAGCATTCTTTGCTTATAAAAGATGCGAATAATACCATGGCGGTCACTTACATTATGGATGATAAAAATCCTGCGGCTGGTAATAGACGCTGGCTACTCTATCCTAACGGACGTGTTTACGGACACGGAAGTACCGATGATATGGCTGTAATATGGGCGTTAGACGATAGTGGAAGTACAGATACGGTAATCTATATGGATGAGCCCATTGCGTGGCCTCCTAAAGGGTACGTGCCTCAAATCGTGCTATTTAGTAATTGGACATTTGGCTTGTACAGAGACCTCACAGATGCTGAAGTAGAGGTGAAACAAGATGGTAAAACGATACCGGTGGTAGTAGAGAAGTTTGTACGAGGATACGGAGCACCTACTTTGGTATTCAAACCAAAGTATGACAAAACAACTTTGCCTGAAAAAAGCAACTTTGATGTAACCGTAACCCTAAAAGATGGGAAACGCTACAACTACATGGTAAAGTCATTTTACTACGACCCTTCCAAATAAGTGGTAAACATTCTGCAACATTTATAGTACCTTGCACGTCTATCAATGTATAGACTAATGCTAGGAAAATCGATTCGCTTTCAATTATGGGTGTTGTCAATGTGTTGTGCGATTTTATCCGCATCTTCACAAATAGGCTTGCACGAGAATAAGGGGCAGTTTGATGAGCCAATAACTTATAGGGTTAATTATGGATCTCATGTTGTTTTCTTAGATCAGACGGGCTTTAGCATTTTGCTTCATGACCAAGAGGTTTGGGGTAATATTATAGAGCATCTACACCATCACCAAACGCGGGTGGCAGAAGATAACTTTGAATACCCTGATAAGTTGCGAATGCAGCATATCAAGTTTGAATTGGTAGATGCAGATTTTAGCAATCACCAGGGTACTGAGATTCAAGAAGCTTATTATAATTATTTCATAGGGGATGACTCTACACGTTGGGCGGGTAATGTACGTAGTTTTGAAAAAGTACTTTATAAGAATATATATCCAAACATTGATTTGGAATATGAAGTCATAGAAAAACGTTTTAAGTATAATTTTATCCTCAACAAAGGAGCAGATCTAAGTGCTATTAAGCTCAAGATAGTAGGAGCAGACAGTGTGCGTGTTACAGAAGAACGATTAATAGTTCATACACGTTTTGGAGATTTTTCTGAGGTGATGCCACTTAGTTATGAAGAGCAGAATGGCCGCCGAAATCAGATTAAGATGTTTTATGAGAAACGTGGTGATGTGATCGGATTTAAAACCCAATTTTTCAAAAACAAGGTAAAAACGGTCATAGACCCAGAGCTCATATTTTCTACATACTCTGGCAGTACGGTAGATAATTTTGGATTTACCGCTACTTTTGATTTGGATGGTGCATTGTACTCCGGTGGAATCGTAACAAGTCCTACGTCTGTAGCCAATGGTCGATATCCAGCAACGCCTGGTGCTTTTGATGAAACATTTAATGGGGGAGATAATCCTACGCCCACAAATCCTAATAATACACCTTGGGATATAGGGATAAGTAAATACTCGCCCGATGGCTCCACACTAGAATATGCCACATATTTGGGTGGGTCTCGTAATGAATATCCGCATAGTCTTATCGTAAACGAAAATGATGAACTAGTTGTATTCGGTACAAGTGCTTCGCCTAATTACCCTACCACCAATGGAGCTTTTAGCCCCTCACTCAATGGCGGTGTAGATATTATATTAACTAAGTTTTCGGCAGATGGTAGTGCTCTCGTAGGTAGCACATTTATTGGGGGTATAGGCAATGATGGGCTTAATAGTCAGAGTGATATGAACTCTTATTATGCTGATGAGTACCGTGGTGAGGTGAACTTAGATAATAATGGTAATGTAATTATAGCATCGAGTACGTATTCTAATGATTTTCCAATAACGGTTAATGCCTTTCAAAATACATCAAACGGAGATCAAGAAGGAGTGATTTTTAGTCTTAATAAAGACTTTAGCAATATACGTTGGAGTACGTACTTCGGGAGCTCGGGAGCAGAGGCGATTTACGGTGTAGACGTAATGACCGATGGGAATTTGCTCGTTTCAGGAGCTACGAATAGTACAGACCTACCTACTACGGCGAGTGCCTATCAAACAGATTATCAAGGTGGAACAGTAGATGGGTTTGTAGCTAAGTTAACGGCTACTGGAAATTCCCTTTTGGCTTGTACTTATTTTGGAACAGACCAATATGATCAGGTTTTGGCATCTGACCGCGACCGAAATGATAATGTATATGTAGCTGGTCATACTACCGGAAGTATGCCTGTAATAGGTAACGTATATAGTAACTCAAACGGCAAGCAATTCGTTGCTAAGTTGACCAATGATTTGTCCTCCATAATCGTAAGTACAGTATATGGAAGTGGAAGAGCATTTACAGATTTAACCATAAATGCCTTACTTGTAGATAATTGTGATAGGGTTTATTTAAGTGGATGGGGAACTAATTTTGAGACTCTCCAGTCTCGAAAATTGACCAATATGCCATTAACTCCAGATGCGTATCAAAGCACTACTAATGGTCAAGATTTTCACATTATGGTGTTGGAAGAAAATCTATCTGACATTCTATATGGAACATACTATGGTGGGACACGTACCGATGATCACGTAGACGGAGGGACCAGTAGATTTGATAAACGTGGAAGTATATACCAAAGCGTGTGTAGCAGCTGTCCTGGCCCTAATGACGGCGGGCAGGTAAGTGATTTTCCCACATCTGTGGGTGCATATAGTGAGAATAACCCTAGTCCGAGATGTAGTAATGCGTCATTCAAAATACAAGTGGTTCCGGTGAATGAGAAGCCAGTTGTCCCTACAATTACGTATACCACAGATATTTTAAATCCGCTTAGTTTTGACTATGAAGTAAGTGACCCTGAGCAAGATTCTATATATGTGGCATATAATATTCCAATAGCTCTGAGTTCTTACTTACAAACGGGGCAGGCTACAGATACAGCCTTGAATAGTTCAACAGTTAATTTTACCGTGCAATTCGACTGTGCAAGTGCAGGTGATACATTCATTATTAATACAGGAGCAAAGGACTTAGGTTGTCCGTTTCCGGAGAGTAACAGCGGCCAAATCAGGATAATAGTAGATAGCGTACCCGTGCTGCCACCACCAGGGGTATTATGTATCAACTTTGGTAGAAGTGATGAACTTAGAATAGATTGGGGATCCACAGAAACAAGTCCATATTTCAAACAGATGGATTTGTACAAAGTAACTCCCAAAGGAGTAACCACACGATTGTTAGAAATTGATAACCAAGGAGAAGGTTCGTATACAGATTTTGATGTAGATAAACCACGTGAAAATAATTATATGTACTATCTTGTAGTCCAGAATATATGCGACCAGCTAGGAGATAGGACATACGAACTTAATAGTGTAAAAGAGAGTGAAGTGCCTGTAGATCCTACGTATTTGATAGCGACTACGGTGCAAGCAGACTCTATTATGCTTTATTATGAGCGGTCTACCGAAGACGATTTTAGCAGCTACGAAATCTACCGCAAAGTGAGAGGTGCTAATTCCTATGAGTATATTGATTCCAAATTTGATATAGACGACACTACTTTCACAGATATAAATGTGAACGTGAATGCCATATCATACTGCTATGTTATCAAGGTGCTTGATAACTGCGGACACATAAGCCCAAATAGTAACGAAGGTTGTACCATTGTGATAACAGGAAAATCACAAAACAAAGAAGGAGAAACGCCACGATATTATATGGACCTCGATTGGCTAGATTATGTAAACTGGCCAAATGGCGTAGATTACTACGAGCTTATCCGCTCGGTAGACACAGGAATATTACGACCTATTGTGCAACTCAACGATCCTACACTCTCATATACGGATGCCGATTTAGACTATGACTGGGGAGGCTACTGGTATAGTGTTATAGCCTATGAAAATGAAGGCAAACACAATGCCACAAGCAGAAGTAATGATATATACCTCATACAGCCGCCAGAAGTTTATGTGCCAAATGCCGTGACGGCCAATGGCGACAATCTGAATGATAAATTTGGTTGGGGAGATGTGTTTGTAAAAGAGTTTGAAATGAAACTTTATAATCGCTGGGGCGAGAAGGTTTTTGAGAGTACAGATAAGAACACTAAGTGGGATGGTATGTACAAAGACCAACCGCTTGATTATAGCAATGTCTATTTTTGGATAGTTACCTATAAAGGATGGGACGGAATCCGTCATATTAAAAATGGAACGGTAACTTTTATCCGATAAATCAAAGATTACTTTCTGCTCTGCACTTCTGCACGGCTTTCATTATCTAGTTTTTTTAATATTGTCGCATAGGATTGAGCATTTTTACTCCGCTGAAGGTAAAGGTGGCTATACGTTCGAGACTTGAATAAGGCACTCCATTTGCTCTGTTTTACCTCATAAGTGACCATTTGCTCACACTCCTCTAAAGGATAATCGAGTAGCAACAGATGCTGCTCGTATTTATCAAAATCATATTTGTACGGCGGAATGTTTTCTAAGAAATACCCTGCACTTGAATTAGGGGCCATAGCATAGTATGATATAGCACTGCCTGTTATCAGATAAGTGGTATCACCTTGAGGCAATTCCTGCTTTAGCCAATTAATCACAGGATAAGGATTACGCTCAGCTCGCTGGGCAAGTGCCATGGTGTGTCGGCCAACCACATTGGCAGTGCTTATGATCGCGATAAGTAAAATTATGACACCCATTTTTCGAGCATTCCTTTGTTGTATATACGTGTAAGCAGGCTTTGCTATATAAAGCACACTAAGGAGTAAGAGGATGCCATTGTAGCGTGCAAAAGGCCCAAGTATCAGTAACCAAACTAAGTGAGTGAGGACAATTCCGTAGGCGAAGTAGGTGTTTTCTCCTTGCTTCCGCAAATGGATAATAGCGTGTACTAATGCTCCATAAACAATGAATGGCCCCCAGGGCTGGGTGGTATAGTACGGCCAAAGTCGTGTAATGAAATGTGAATGTAGACGATGTAGAATATTGCCGTTTACAGCGTGATCTGCTCCTTGGTGTAAAAATTGGGATGCAAAATCAGCGTATCTGAAATCGATGAACACTGAAAAGAGTAAAAGCCCGATGATAGGTGCAAAGCCACACATTATGGTTTTAATACTGAATTTTGAAACACCATATGTGGTGTAAATTGCTTGAAGGTAAAAGACAAGTGCCATTGGCCAAACATTGGGATGGGCAAATAGCAGTGCAGTAGCTATTATGCATAAGAGCAGGTGTTGGCCTTTATGCTGAGCAGATACTCCTAGTCCTATGAGCAAGAAAATAAGGGGCTCTATGCGTACAGCTCTTGTAGTTTCGAATATGGATTTGTCATTGACTAATAGTATAACCAAGAACAATGCAAAAAGCATAGTAAATCCCTGCTTGCGAAACAGGTACAAGAGTATAATACTACCGAGGACTAAGTATATAACCCAAGGGAATCGTATCCAGTAAATATCAAAGGGGAGTACTTGGAGATGAAGGTAGTGCAGCCACTGCTGGAGTGGAAGGTACGACATAAAAAAATCCTCAGCACCTTCCTGCGGCCATATATATGAGTTGAAACCTTGACCATTGAATAGCCTGAATGATGGATCTAGCCCCATAATCTCATCTATCCACGCAATTGGTATAAGATGAAGGTTTAAAAAAAGAAATACGACGTAGAGTGTGAGGTATACAAAAAAACCGATTAAGATGGTCTTTTTGAGCATGGTATATTTAGCTAGAGGCCAATGATTTGATTACACCTCGTGCCCATGAGAGAGATAATCGAGCTTGTTCATCTTTGGTCATAGAGCTATTATCTAGTGTAATCGCATCTTCTGCTTTGGCAAGTGGACTTTCCTCGCGGGTGCTGTCCATATGGTCCCGTTCTTTTATGTTGTGTAGTACCTCTTGATAATTTACGTGTACTCCTTTTTTCTCTAACTCCTCATAGCGTCTCTTGGCACGTATTTCGGCACTAGCCGTCATAAATATTTTGAGTTCAGCATCAGGAAATACCACAGTGCCTATGTCGCGGCCATCCATTACTACGCCTTTGTCCTTGCCTATATTTTGCTGTTGTGTGACCAGGAAGTCTCGCACTACTTTGAGGGTACTTACTGGACTTACAAATTTGCTTACACGCATAGAGCGTATTTCATTTTCTACATTTACACCATTCAGAAAAGTTTCGTAATAACTTCTAACGGGGTCAAATTCAAACGTGATTTTGATATTTCCTAATACCGCAGGGTCTTGTTCAACCTCTTCCAAGCCAAGGCCTTCATTCAGAATGTATAGAGTAACTGCTCGGTACATAGCACCGCTGTCTATGAATAGGTATCCTAATTCTTTAGCTAGATTCTTGGCAAGTGTTCCTTTGCCACAACTGCTATGTCCGTCTATTGCTATGTTTATTTTTTCGCTCACTGTCTGTTCAAACTTAAAGCAAATTTTGGATTATGAAAACGGAGTGAATGAAAAGTCGACGTATTTTTATAACTACTCGCTATCTAAAAGCTAGGTTGACCTATTATTTTAGACTTGCTTTTTTTCTTGTAACCACTGAGGTCTCGGCTTACGGAGAAATAGTTTGATGCTATACCAGGGAAGTAACCAGCACTACCGTAGCTGAGCGTAAGTTTTTTTACCCCAATGCCAAATCCCCAGCTAAAACCTGTCGTTGCACGTCGGTTTTCGGGGCCTAATTCTGCTCTACGCTGGTGATTATATCCCATACGTAATTGAAAATTATCGCTAAATACAAACTCGGTATTGAATACTACGTGACGCATAGCTTTTTGGCTAAAGGTTAACTCTTGGTTTTTTATTTGGTTGGTTTCCAAGTCTATTTCTTTGTTACGCGAGTTTACATTTACATACGAGTTGTTCCAGCGATGAAGGTTGTGGAGTGTAAGGGTAAATCGTAGTGGATTATGAGCTAGTTTCTTACTGATGCTTGCCTGCACATCAAAGGGTAGAGGCTCACGCGGACTATTGTCGTCATAACGAATAAACTGATAGCCCATATTTTTAACTAGGAATGCAGCGTTTACTAGTTTTGCTGTGTCACGATACGAAAATCCTAAGTCTAATGCTCCGGCAGTACTTACGTAAGCCTCATATACACTGTATAGAAACTTACCATTGGCACCAAAACTCAGTTTGTCAGTATATTGCCTACTGTATCCTACTTGAAAATTATAGTCATCTACCGTAAATTCTCCTAGTATTTCACCAGAAGTATTGGTACGGGTAAACTTACCATAATCATAATACCCAATGCTAAATAACCAAGAACTAACAGTGTCAGCAGAATAGCCATAACTCGCAAATCCGTAGTTCAAGTCGGCCACGTGATTTGCATAGGAGAGAGATGCGGAATGGTGCATACTCGCATTGATAAGAGCGGGGTTCTGAAAACCAGCTGCCGGATCACTATCCGTATTGGCAATGGATATGCCCCCCAGGGCCGCATGGCGTGCACTATTTTCTATCAGAGCGAAGGTAAACGCACTTGTGCCACCTATCTGAGCAGTGACGTTCATCCCCAGGACAAGGAGTAATATAATCGGTAGATTTCTCATACAGCTATCTAACGAGCAAAGTTAGAATTTATTGAGTCAAGTTTTGCAAGTTTGTTGCAATCACTAGAAATAAGTGAAGTAGTAAGGTGTTGACTAGAGCCAATTTAGGTGAATGTTTTGTGTCCTTCTGTTCTACCTTAACGAACATCACTGAAATATTTTTTTAAATGTGTAACCTAATCTTACTTGCCCTACTCTATAAGGGAAACAACACTATAAATAAAATGAATAATTTACAGGGTATTTTAATTCCGACCTTGCTGTTACTATTGAGATACAAGGTGTTTGGATTTTCACCGTATTAGCAGTGGCATTGGTGCTCGTTTCGCTTTTTTCGTCTTTTTATTTTCCGGAGTATGCCTTGCTTATTCAGGCCAAGGTGATTTTAGCTTCTTCATTAACTACATTCGGGTTTTATCAGCTGATAATGTGCTTGTCTGCTTTATTAGATCGCCTTAATACCAAAGCGTGAGAGTTCTTACTTAGCTACGTCACTCAGGATTTTACCGTCTTCTACGGTAATTACTCGCTTAGCTCGGTCTATTACCCTTTGGTCGTGTGTGCTGAATACAAAAGTGATATTTTCCTCTTCATTCAGTCTTAGCATTATATCAAGCAAGTTTGCGGTGGAGGTACTGTCCAAGTTTGCCGTAGGCTCATCAGCCAACACAAAATCGGGCTTACTAGCCAATGCTCGGGCTACAGCCACACGCTGCTGCTGTCCGCCACTCATTTCGTTTGGTTTTTTATTGATTTGATCGCCCAGACCTACTGCTTGGAGTAATTTTGTGGTGCGTTCATTCCGTTCGGTTTCGTCTCTTTTTTGTAAGAGCATTAGAAACTCTACATTTTCCTTGGCTGTAAGTACGGGTATCAGATTATAACTCTGAAACACAAATCCAATGTGATTTAGCCTGAAGTCTATCAGCTCATTTTCAGATAGTTGAGCGATGTTAGTCTCGCCTATCATTACATCTCCTTGAGTGGGAGTATCAAGCCCGCCTATGATATTGAGCAATGTCGTTTTTCCACTCCCACTGGGCCCCACAATTGCTGTAAACTCACCTTCTTCTATCTGTACATCTATACCGCGTAAAGCACGCACTTGTACTTTACCATCGTCGTAGGTTTTGTGTATGTTGGTTACTTGTATCATGTTTTACTTCGTTGATATAGGATGTATGATTTAGGATTTAAGATGGAGGATGTATGACGTAGGATTTATGATGTATGACATGTATCGTGATTTGTCAGTCTGAGTGTTTTCTGACGACAGGAAGGACATGTATCGTGATTTGTCAGTCTGAGTGTTTTCTGACGGTAGGAAGAAAATGTATCGAAGACCAAACAACCTCATGCCGTTCTCAATGTTTCTGCTGGGTTCAACTTTAATGCTTTGAGAGCAGGATATATACATGATAATATAGCCGTAGTAACTACAAGCACACTTATCACAATATAGTAATTAGAACTAAGCGTAGGGTAAATCATACTCTCTAGCCCAACACTGCGTAATCCCTCTGCTGCAAAACTTAGGTCAATACCATAACGGCCAAAAAAGCTAATTGCTAAATATGATGCTATAATGCCTAGTGGTCCTGCAATGAGTGCCAAAAAAATAGACTCCCATACGATCATCCAAAATACCTTACGCTTATTCATCCCGACAGATATCAGCATCCCCAGTTCTTTTTTCCGTTCTAGTACTGCCATTAGCATTGTATTGACTATGCCAAAAGCAAGGGCAAGCATTATCACGATTAGAAATATGGTCATCACCAAGTCCATCATTTTATCCGCATAGCCCAGCTCAGGTGCTATTCCTCGCCAACTAGCAATGTGTTGCTTGGGAAAATTTTGTATTAACTCCTTTCTATATGCTTCTACCTGCTCATCATCTTTTAAGGTAAGGGCTATTTCGTGACTGCCATATACTGCACTTATAGCTTGTAAATCTTCTAATCGCACAAAGGCATTCACCTCGTCATACATGGAGTTGCTCGTACTAAAAATATCAACTACCTTAAATACACCCGTAACCGGCATACCGTTAGCATCTGTAAATGAACACTGAATCGTAGTTTTGATTTTAGCATTGAGTTTGGTGGCCAACTTCTGACTTATCAATATTGGTGGTTTGCGTTTGTACCGTTCCAAGAAATTGTCGTCTTGCAACATCTCAGAGATATTGGTTACTCGCTTTTCGTCAGCTGGGTTAATACCGTTTAGGATAACACCGCTAGTTCCTCCGGCACTTTGTATGAAACTTTCTACCCGTAGACGAGCACTTACACCCTCGGTATTGGGGTGCTTTTTTATATAGCTAACAATCTCATTTTCCTCGGCGATTATGTCGGTTAAACCATTGAATTTGAGATAGTTGCTATCATGTACTTGGATGTGGCTTACGTAGGTTCGAATAGCATTGTCCTGCCGCATATCACTTAGTCCTGTAGCGGTGCTTATTACCGCCAAACCACCAAATATGCCTAAGGCTATAGCGATGATGACCGTCCAGCTGCGGAGTTTATTTCTCCATATATTTTTGAAGGCAATCTTAAAAATCATTTTCGCATTGCGGTAATAGGGTTCAAGTTTTTGATTTTTACTATCGTATAAATATTAACTATTAGCACAATAAGGAAGATAATTCCTGCGTGTGTAAGTGCTATACTAGGGTCTAGCGAGGTGGGTATGAGTGCTTCAAATCCAAAACGCTCTACAACTTCCTGCATCTGTCCACTAAGGTTGATAGGATTGATATTGAAATAAAGGACAAATGGAAAGGCGACAATCAAACCAGCTATAACTCCGGCTATTGCCATTAATATGGTTTCTAAAATAGCAACTTGTATTACTTTGGATTTATCCATACCTATTGCCACAAGAACACCGTACTCAAAGCTGCGTTCTTCTGTGAGCATTAGCACGGTGCCAAATAGGCTAAAAGCGATGATACTGTACAAAATAAGGAGCACAAACATACCACCTGCCTTGTCTACGGCGATGAGTTGCTTGAGCTCGGGAAGCATTTCTTGCCAGTTCATTACTTCTAGCGACGAAGTATCGAGGGTGGAGATGGCTTTCTGTTGGGCATCTTGCCAGTCATCGTGGTCTATGCCTACTACGGCTGTGGTAACCATGTCTGGCAATGCAAAGAAAGACTGTGCCTGCTCCAAGTTCATCAAAACGGTGCGTTTATTCAGCTCTGGAGTTTTGAGATCTACGATGCCTACTATGGGATACACGCCACTTGCAATAGAGCCTTGGTATCCTTGTCCTAGAAATACAAGGGTGTCGCCCACCTGTAGCTTCATTATTTCCTTCACACCCTTACCTATGAGTAAACCGGGATTGGCGGCGGAAAAGTAGGTGCCTTCTATTATCTTTTGGTCTAGCTTGATGTATTGTTTTTCGAGGGCGGCATCTAGGCCTAAAAGTGCTACGGGTTTAGATACTTCACCAAAACTTGCAAGGGCAAATCCTTCTATACGTGGACTAAGGTAAGTGATGCCATCTTGGTTGGTTAGTTCTTGTATGTCACTGATAGCGAAGCTGTTATCGAGTGTTTTTTCTTCCCAAAAACCTTTGTTGTGTACTTGGATGTAACCCATGTAGCTGCCTACAATATTTTTGAGCATATTGTCATAGGCTCCATACTGAAGGCTACGCATAAATACCGCGAATAGTACCGCAAAAATGATAGACGATACGGTGATTAAACTTCTACGTTTGTTTCTGAAAATATTCCGCCAAGCGAGTTTTAGAAGCATTTTGATTACCTAACAAAGGTAAGAACTGAAAGTTCTGTAGATTGATTTTAGTGGGTGAAATAGTTCTAAATATAAATAAGTGCAATGTGATACTAATTCAAGGTGAAGAAACACAGTAGAGGTGTTGTTTGTCGTTGACTACATAGAGAAAAACAAGCTACATTTGAGCTTTGAGTAGGATGACTTATATTTGAATTCATTGTTTATTGGGATTATATACTGATGCATAAAGACTTTAAATATTTCTATTTTTTTATTTTCGGCTTGTTCATTTTTAACAGTCTTGGGTGCAAGGAAGGGAAAACAGAAAGAAGCAGATACCTGATGAAACAAGGTGAGATAACCAGATGCGACAGTTTTACTACAAGAAAGTTTCGATGGACTCAGTTTGTAGAGTATAAATTTAAAGTTGCTGACGAGACTTTTACTGGTGTATATCCATATAAAATGGACCAAAAGATGCTAAGTATATCAAGTTTCAATATTTCAGATTCGATTAAGATAGCTTACAGAGAGGATGATCCAAGTCGTAATTACATGTATAAACGTAAATTTAAAGATTGGAACTTTTATACTAATGTTAGTCAATCTTCTAATTAAAGTCTAATTACATCAGCTTCTGAATATGCTTCTACGGTAAAGTTATACGCTCCACCTTTACCATCCTATCCCCAACCTCAATCTGATTCACTACATCCGTACCATCCACTACTCTAGCGAATATGGTATATCTACCGTCAAGATGCGGAGTAGGGCAGTGGGTGATGAAAAACTGCACGCCTTCGGTGTCTTTGCCTGCCGAAGCTATGCCTGCGGTGCCTTCTTTGTATGATTGGTAATTGCTAAACTCACTACGTTGTGTCCAGTCTAATCCTCCCCATCCATCACCACGGGGGCAGCCACCTTGTATCACAAACTGTGGCACCACTCTATGGAAGAACTTGCCATCATAGAACCCAGAATCTGTGAGCTGAAGAAAGTTGGCAACTGTACCCGGAGCATCTTCCACGAAAAGCTGAAGCGTGATATTTCCTTTATTGGTTTTGATAAGTACTTGTTGATTTGCAGGAATGGTCTTTACATATTCCCAATCTATTGGGTGATTGTACTCGGGTTGGTATCCTTCGAACTTATCGCCACCCAGAGCTTCTATTGCCTTGCAAACATCGATGTAGGTTTCTGCTTGTTGTGGGAGTTTGAGTTGGGATTTAACATCGTTCAAGAGCTCAGATAATTCTGTGTCTTGGTAAATGGTAAAAGATTCTTGTATTCTAATGGCAGCTAAACTTTGTAATGCCATATCACCGGATTTTAATGCATCTCGTACATAGGAGTTTTCGCTATCAGGGTGAGAGTGAGATACGGTATGTGAGAATGCTGCACCTCGAACACCGATATTTACTGCCGTGTCATTAATGAATTTTCGTAGTTGATTTGACTCTTCCCAAGACCAAGATTGTTTATGATTTATTAGCTCTATTTTTTGATAATCATTTAAGGTATTAAACTCAGACCACTTTAAGCTTTTAGCCTTTGGCTTTTCACTGGATAACAACCCAAATCTCTCCTTTACTTCAACATACTTTGCTACTCCAATCAACGAATCAACCAATTCCAAATTACCACCACTCCTCAAATCCCGATACACGTAATGACTCGCCAATATCGCCAAATCCTTATTGTCATCATCCAAAAAATTCATCATACGGGTATTCAATGATTCCGAACTATACCCTTTCAACCCCAGTCTAAATACACCATATGCCCAGCCCATCTGCAAGGCAGAGTCCGTATATTCTACTTTTTCGAAGAGAGCTATTGTCGTTGAGTCTCCACACTTACCGATGGCCTCTATCACATACGGTCTGTTTGCAGGGAATAGTTCTTGGTCAAAAGCTGCGGTGAGAATTCCCAGTGCTTTGGTACTCCCTATCTGCCCAAGAGCATAAGCCGCGGCTCTGCGTGGCATCGGGTCTTGGTCTATCTGTAGCATCTGGTTGAGATAGGGTATAGCAACCGTGTCTTGTATACTCGCAAATGCCATTGCCGCTGCTATACGATGGTGCTCTTTTTTTGCTTTTAGGAGTGGGAGCAGGGCTTTGGTATCTCTACGATCTTGCAGTTCGTATATGTTGATGAGTTTTTCATCATTAGCAAATTTGTTAGGTCCTTGGTTTTTGGGTTGGCAAGCTGCAGCAAAAAGTAGCAGTATCAGGGCGTATCTCATCGTCACAAAAGTACTATTTATCCATTTTCTATTTTAATAGTATTAGGTTAACATTAGCATAACATAGCTCCAATACCGTTGCAGTAGTGAAAAACATCACAGCCATATTATTCGTATTGTGTAGCTTAGTTGCTATGGCAGGTAACACCCTTAAGGTGCAAGTGCTCGACGAGAACAATGAACCACTCACGGGAGTGAAGTTAGTTGCCGTTGAAGACCACGACGTATTGTTTACCGATTTTGAGGGAACAAGTGAACTCACGGATATCCGCAATACCAAAGTATTCAAAGTAGAGTATGTAGGTTACGAGTCAGGCTATATCAAAGTATCTCCAAACTCTAAAAAGGAGATTACGATAGTGCTTCGCAAGAAGTAGAAATTCTGATAACGGGATGTCCCGTTTTTTGCCATTAAGGAAAGTAAGTTTTTGAGTAGAAAAAAACGTAAGGTAATTCTAAAACCTATGTTGCCGAAGTTTCGCGAGGCCGTTTTAAATCGTTCTATAACACTCCCTTATACGCAAATCAATTTTATTATTATCACTACGAGCCATATCCGCTTTACCTTTGTACTATGTCAATACAAGTAGCAACAGATAGTGATTTTAACGAGGCGTTAGCTTCTAATGATAAAGTGGTGGTAAAATACTTTGCCAATTGGTGTGGGAGCTGCAAGCTGTTTTCACCCAAGTTTAAACGATTGTCTAACGATGAACGCTTTGCAGAGGTTACTTTTTTAGATGTAAATGCAGAAGAAAATCCAGAAGCACGTAAACAAGCAGGCGTGAATAGCCTTCCGTTTTTTGCGGTATTCAAAGGCGGAAAACTTGTAGAAGGAGCAGCCACTAGCCTTGAGCCTAAGGTAGTGGAAATGATAGAGAGCCTTTCGTAATCCTAAATTAAAGCTTAAGTCTAAGATTTAAATTATTTACTCCGAAGGCTTAATGGATTGATGAGGCCTTAGTCGCCTAGACTTTTTTATTTTTTTGCCTTAGCAAAAAACTTTAAACTTTAACTTAGAATTAAACTTATTCTTCCCATGAAAATACCAGTAATAAAAAAACTAGCAGAGGCACATAGCCTAGAAGAATTACAAGCAGCCGAAGAGGCCTTGTACAATGAAGAAACACCTGCCATAGAAATAAAAGGCGATGATGAGGGCGAACAACTCACTCACGTGCTTGCGGCGGTATTCATCAAAGAACATATGGCCGAGCACGGTTCCGACCTCAAAACAGCTCTAAGAGAATATACCGTGAAGGTGCGGAATAGTATTTCATAGGGATGTGGTCTGATTAGTTCGACTTTTTCTTTCTTCTATTGCTTCATAAATCGGGTAGTGAAGGACTTGTCTTCTGCTGTCGCTTTCAGAATGTAAATGCCATTAGGTAGCGTATGTATCGCTAAGCTTTTGGCCTTTTGTCCTTGTAGGACTAAGTTGCCTAGTAAATCATATACTTCAACGAGCTCCACGGGTCGATCAAATGTGATACGACTATGAGCTGGATTGGGATATACTTTAAACGACTGAAATGGAACATCCGTCATACTCGCCGTGTGAAAATAAATCGTATCGAAGTAGGAGGTAGGGCAGTTTAGCGGGTTATTGTTAATGAGTGTATTCAATACAAATGGCTGAGATTTTGTCAATATTAACGTATCAATAGCACCATAACTAAGAGAATTGCCGGTAGACTTAAATCTACCAATAGAGGCATCAATTATTAATCTTCTGTTCTCATCTAGCAAAGTATTAATATAGCTATATGTGCCGCGAGCATCAGAACGTGGAGTGAGTTCTACTCGTATCATGGTATCGTTTATTCGCTCTAAGTCACGCGATACACTAGCTTTTTCTTTTACCGTAATACGAAATGAACGAGTTGTAACGGCATTGAGCGGACAAGCATCATCACGAGCTGTTACGTAGACTACGTAAGGTAAGTTGCTCGCTTGGCCTATAGCGGGTGTCCAGCAGAATCTTCCAGTTTTTAGGCGTTCCGTTGGGTTTATTACGACAAAGGAGGCTTTTGGAATCGCCCCATTCCAACTTAGCGACACGGTGTCTAAAGGCGGAATAGGAGCGGGCGGTGGAGGTATATAAGGGAGGTCATCGGTAGTAATATTAAAACATAATTGGCTCCCTTCACAAACGGTATGTGTAAATGGGCCATTAATTACGGGGGGCTTGTTTTCGGGACAGGGATTTACCTCAATGTAAACTTCTTTGAGTGTAGAACTTACGTTTATCAATTTGTCACTACCGTCTTTCCGCCATTCTTTTATTACGAAAGTAATAGGTGCCCTTTCTGCTGCGTGGGTAGCCAAAAAATAATAGTCGCCAAATAGACTGTCTAGATAAAATGGAAAATTTGCCGAACTCTTAAGCGGAGCAGTTTTTGAGTATCCTACTGCATAGCTCACAGGCTGGTTGTTGCCACTGTATGTGCGTGATAAATGATATGATAAGGAGTCAAAGTTGGCCGTGTCTAATGTTCCCTGATTATAGAAGAAAGGTTGATTTTGACAGACGGCGGAAGATAAACTGCCTGTGGATATAGGCGTTTCATTTATGGTGGTCCCACAATTTTCAAACTGGGTGTAGACGTAAAAATTACTACTCTGGCTTGCCAAGGAGGTAATGCTTGCTAGCCGTTGGCCGAGTGATGCTTCTATCCGTAAATTACAGCAATTTCGTAAAGCTGCATATTTGGCATTGTCAAGGTCTATAGTTGCTCTGTAAGTGACTTCCCAGTTATATGTTGTTCTCTCACAATCTAAATAGTACTTCTGCTTTTTAAGCTGTGCTATTCCATTTATCCTTACGGGTGCAGTATTGTTGTCACAGCTTAACTCAGAGTTTATGCTGTCTGCATAGTTCAGAGAGTCCTGTAGTGGGAAGACCAAGTGATAGGTTACGGTGATAATCCTCTTATCTTTTTTACTATAGGATATATAACCACCCATAGGTGTTACAGCTTGGCTTAGGATACTAATCAATAAAAAGAGGAGTGTGCAAAATGTCTTCATATTACAGTAAGACACTTATAGCTTGTAAAGTGTTGCACGCTTTTAGGATTTTTATTTACAAGTCTAGTTCTTTCCGCATTTTGCTAATGTCTTACGTAATTAGTATCTCATAGTTGACAGAACCACGTTTGCCACGGTTTCCTGCTTTTCCGCCTGTGCCACTAGGAGATCCATCTCCACCTCTACCTCCATTCCCAGGCAATCCTCCTGGGGTCTGTATATCGAGTATGCGTGAGAGCATACTTATTTCCAAATCACTGTATACATGTATATACCCTCCTTGACCGCCATTACCACCATTACCTCCTGGGCCTCCGTAGCCTGTGCTTCCGGCTTCATACTCGTCAGACGATGAGCCGCCGTCACCACCATCTCCGCCTCTGCCACCATCTCCACCTCGCCCACCTGGCAGTTGGAGTGATATCTTGGAGTTGGTGGGCAAGTAATATACTTCCTTATTTCCGTCGAGGTAGAGGGTAAATATAATTTTGTCTGCCCCGTACTTGGTTATCACCAGTTCAGCGTGCTTTCCTTCATATCCATCGGCACCGTGCCAGCCACCTCCGCTACTACCTCCGTTTTCGCCCGTATCACCATCTTCTCCATCCTCTCCATTTTCTCCTGCAGCTCTCGGCTTAGGTGCAAATACAAATGATTTCTTTTGAACCTGTTGCAGTGGAACATCAACGATATCCTGCAAGCCGAGTTTCTCATTCACCACTTGGATACGAATGGTTTTCGCACGGTCATTTGGTGAAGGCTCGTACCGAAAGAGATTGTCTCTTTGGTTAAAACGTTTGTCTAATGTCCACACAAAGTCAGTGGTGGCGAAAGCCGCTGTGCGATGATCACCAAAGAAGTAATAACTTTTTGCGGTCGTATTTATCTTGACCTTACACCCGTACCACGTATACGGGACTCTGATGTCTTGTACTATTTCTATGCTCGTAATGCGTGGTAACGCATATTGAATAGTTTTCTGAAAATCTTGCCCCCTAAAGGTTACAAAAAGGTCGATGTCTATTTTGTAATCATTAGCTCTTAGGTGTTTCATATTTACATATATCCGACCATTACCTATGGTGGCTTGTTTGCTCCGAGCACTGATTCTGGGCCAAGAGATGCAGCCATCGCCATAGCCTCGCGTATATACAGATGTGCCATCTTTCTTTATGAATCTAAAATAAATGGCACTTGTAGTGCGTTCATAGAAATCAGCAAGATCATTAGCAATCACCACATCTACGATAGGAGACTTTTCGGCATAAATAGGTTGGGCAAAGAGGATTGAAAAAAGTAGGGCGTAAGCGGGTAGGTGTTTCATATTGCCGATAATGCAATTGACATTCCAATTACAAATTTATAATAAATAGTCTAAGTATTGGGCCTCGTGATGGGTTGCGATACTGCCGGAGTGTTTACTTCATTGTGCGTAATGTCTATTTTCATCAACAGTGCAAGAATTAAGACATAAAAAAAGCCGCAAGTACATCATTACCTGCGGCTTGTATATTGTAGAATGTAAACTTTAGTTTTTAGAAAGGTAATCAGCTACACCATCAAAAGTGGCGTTCATAGCTTCCTTACCTTCGCTCCAGTTTGCTGGGCATACTTCACCGTGAGTTTCCAAGTGTATCAATGAATCTAGCATACGCATAGCCTCATCTACGTTTCTGCCTAGTGGCAAATCGTTTACTACTTGGTGTCTTACTACACCATTTTTGTCGATTAAGAATAAACCTCTGTACGCTATCATTGGTCCGGTAGCCATTAGTTCATTATTCTCATTGTAGTCATAATCTCCAAAGAGAACACCGTAATTAGTAGTGATAGTTTTAGTAGTATCCGCTACGATAGGGTAGGTAACACCTTGTATACCACCGTTATCTTTTGGCATTTGTAACCAACCCCAGTGGCTCTCTTCTGTATCGGTAGAGCAACCTACTATTTTACATCCCTTAGCCTCAAACTCTGCAAGCTTAGCTTGAAAAGCGTGCAACTCTGTTGGGCACACGAAGGTGAAATCCTTTGGGTAAAAGAAAAAGATAGAATAGCTGTCTTTCGCATATTCGTGTAAAGAGAAATTTTCTACTATTTCCTCTCCGTTAATTACGGCTCCTGCACTGAATTGTGGAGCTTTTCTTCCTACTAGTACTGACATATTTTTTTATTAGTTAAATGCTTTAATAATGTATTGCAAAGATAGGAATAACACTAAGCCGAGCGATTGGTTTTAGATACCTAATTGATATATGAGAATAGAAAATTCTAATACCAGATTTGGCCGTATGTTAATTTAATGTTAAATTTGTTATGTAATTGTTAACGAACGAAGCAAAATGAAAAAAGTATTCACACTTATAATGGTAGCATTCGCTACATTAGCAATGGCTCAAACTGACGAGCTCAAGGTAGAAAACGGCAAGTATTACAATCTTAATGGCACATTATTTAATGGGCAATATGCTCAGTATGAAGATGGTAACAAAGTAGCTGAGCTCAATGTAGTAGACGGAGTACTCTCTGGTTCGGCAATGTATTATTATGCTAATGGAAGTGTAAAAGAGTCTGGTTCTTATGCTAATGGAAAGCGTAGCGGAAATTGGTCTCAGTATAATGAACTAGGTAAGTTGCGTACAGCTGCATCATATAAGGCGGATAAAAAACACGGGAAATGGATTGTTTGGGATGAGCAAGGAAACAAACGTTTCGAAATGTTCTATAATGAAGGTGTGAAAATAGGCACCTGGAAAATGTGGGATGCTGAAGGCAAAGTCACCACAAAGACTTTTGAGCAGTAAGCTTTATTGCTTTGATTTTTTGTTATGCTGCTAATCTGCCGATTAGCAGCATTTTTTATGCCTTATTTTTATAGTGTGCCTCATACTCCTTCGCCTTTGTTACATATACCTCCGCATTTTTTTTGATACCCTCAGCTTGCTCTTTCGAAATTTGTTTTACAACCTTAGCTGGCGAACCCAAAACGAGTGAGTATGGAGGAATGACAGTGCCAGCAGGTACCAGGGCATTTGCTCCAATAATCGAAAATTCACCAATATCTGCATTATTTAATACGGTAGCGTTCATGCCTACTAACACGTTATTAGCGAGTGTGGCTCCATGTACTATAGCACAATGTCCTATGATACATTCCTCTCCGATGATAGCAGGCTCATTTGGATCACAATGAATAACTGCGTTATCCTGTATATTGCTACGAGCACCCACCGTTATCTTGTCGCTATCTCCACGTAACACTGCCCCAAACCAAATGCTTACCTCTTCGCCCAGAGTGACATCTCCTATGATAGTAGCTGTAGGGGCCATGAAAACACCTTCCCCCTTCTGGATAGGTTTATCTAAAAAGCTCACTTTATTTTTATGGCCGTTTGATAATAATTGTTTACCTCGCCTAGTACTTCGTATTCCACGTAATATGAATCTACCCAAACTTTGAAGGCCTTAAATTCGTCCAAGGGAACATTAAACTCATCAAACATGATGATATCTCCTGACTTAAGGTATGGTGATAATGAAGTAAGGACAAATAGAGTAGATGAAAATAAGTCGGCATCTAGATGGATGATTTTTCGTTTATCACCGCTATAGTCTTTCAGAAAAAGAGGCAGCGTTGCTTGAAAAAGACCTTGATGCCAGTGATGACGGGTTCCATTTATGGATGGTTTTTCGTTATTGCTTGACATATCACCTTTTTTAAAATGGCCCCAATTTTCGGGGAGTCCAGTGAAGGTGTCGAAACCGTGGAATACCGCATCAACATGCGTAATCTTACTCTCCCACCACTTGAATGATTGCCCGGCTGCCACGCCAAACTCAAAATAGTCAATTGCATCGTCCAAATTTTCGGTAGCCATCAAGTGATCATACAGTTTGTACCTCAATGAGCTATCAAATCCGTTGAAAGGAAATGTGCTAAATGCCGGTCTATTTTGGCGTATCCACTTAGATAAGTAAGCCGTATAACTGAGCTTTGCTAGTTTTCTAGCCGGTAGTGCTCGGTGTATTCCGATGCGTAGTAGACTTCTTTTAGCCCAGCGGATGATTTTTATGGTCATTACTTCAAAAGAAATTAAATATGAGGAATTGTACTAATCTACTACCGCTTTCTTTTCCAGCGTTTGTGTGTCCACAGCCAGTACTCTGGTTGGTTGAGAATTTGTTCTTCGAGTTTGCGGGTATGCCTTTCGGTTATCTCGCCATCCGCAGTTTCTGATGGGTTGTTACATAGTACAGATATATCGAGTGTATAGTGCCCTCGTTTTATCTTATTAATTGCACCATATACCACAGGCAAGTCGTACTTTTTGGCAAATCGCTCCGTACCTAAGGCTACCGCTGTATCTTGATTCAAAAATGTGGTCCAGTGTACTGATTTACTGTATGTTGGGCTTTGGTCTGCACCAAATATGGTCATACGCGGAACCTCGTGTGCTTCTTTGAAATAGGCGAAAGAATCTTTGGTTGTTACCATTCTGAGGCCAAATGCACCACGAGATGATTTCATCTTACCATCAAAAAAAGCATCACTCAACTTACTGTATAAGGCTACCGTGTCGTGAGGTGCTTGTTGGTCTATGCCTGCTGCTAGCATTTCCCAGTTGTTGTAATGTCCACCTACTATAATGATACTTTGATCTGCTTCAAAGTAGGGTTCCAGTATCTCCGGATTGTTTACTACAAATCGTTGTCTAATTTGAGCATCCGATATGCTGAATAACTTGATACTCTCGACAATCAAATCGCATAGATGACAATAAAAATTGCGACATATCACATTGATTTCATCATTGCTCTTATCGGGGAATGAGTTCTGTAAATTATGCAGTACTACTTTCTTACGATAGGGGATAAGGTAATAAAATACGAATGCCAAAACACGAGATGTCGCGTATAAAATACCATAAGGTAAATAGGATAGCGGCTTGAGTACGAGGTAGTATAAGACTTTGCTCACAGGGCAAAAATAAGCCCAATTCTCAAATGAAAATTGGGCTGTAATTAGTTGTTTATTGCTTTTAAGCTAAAGCAGCATTTTTAGCACGCTTACGTTCGTGCTCTTTTAGGTATATCTTACGTAGACGAATATTTTCGGGTGTTACCTCCACATACTCATCGGCTTGTATATATTCTAATGCTTCTTCTAGCGTGAATATTTGTGGTGGGATAAGTTTTATCTTATCGTCTGCTCCACTACTACGTACGTTACTTTGCTTTTTAGCTTTGGTAAGATTCACTACTACATCACCTGGACGTGAGTGCTCACCTACTACCTGACCTTCGTATATTTCTTGGTTAGGCGATACAAAGAATTTCCCTCTGTCTTGCAAGTTGTTGAGCGAGTAAGGAATGGCATTGCCATTTTCCATACTGATAAGCGAACCGTTTATACGCTGCGGGATATCTCCTTTGTGTGCTTGAAACTCCTTGAATCGGTGGGAGATAATAGCTTCACCTTGTGTAGCCGTAAGCAATGTGTTTCTAAGTCCAATGATACCACGTGATGGTATTTCAAACTCAAGGTGCATAACATCACCCTTGGGCTCCATCGTAAGCATGTTACCCTTACGCGTAGAAACAAATTCTATAACCTTACCACTGTGATGTTCTGGTACATCAATGGTTAGTTCCTCTATCGGTTCACATTTTACGCCATCTATTTCCTTGATGATAACGCGTGGTTGGCCTATTTGAAGCTCATACCCCTCTCTACGCATTGTTTCTATGAGTACAGCCAAGTGAAGTACACCACGACCGTATACCAAGAATGAATCCGCAGCACTCGTCTCCTTTAGCTTCATAGCAAGGTTACGCTCTAGCTCTTGTTCTAATCTATCTTTGATGTGTCTACTCGTCACGTACTTACCTTCTTTACCAAAGAACGGTGAATCGTTGATGGTAAATAACATGCTAATAGTAGGTTCATCTATGGTGATAGCTGGAAGTGCGTCTGGATTTTCGGGGTCAGAAATAGTATCACCTATTTCAAAACCTTCGAGTCCAGTAATAGCACAAATATCGCCAGCGGTTACTTTTTCTACTTTTACCTTAGCTAATCCGTCGTACAAGAAAAGCTCTTTTACCTTCGTCTTGGTTACTGTTCCGTCTCTTTTTACCAAGGCCACATTTTGATTCAATACTAGCTCACCTCGTTTTAGTTTTCCGATGGCAATTCTACCCGTGTACTTACTAAAGTCAAGTGAGGTTATCATCATCTGCGTATCACCTTCCTCTTGTACCGGTGGCGGTACGTGCTCTAAAATGGCATCTAGTGCTGCGAACATATTGTCCGTAGGTTGTTGCCAGTCGTTGCTCATCCATCCGTTTTTGGCACTACCATATACGGTGGCAAAGTCTAGTTGATCCTCGTTTGCATCTAAGGCAAACATAAGGTCAAATACTTTTTCGTGTACCTCGTCTGGCGTGCAGTTCTCTTTATCTACTTTGTTTACCACTACTACAGGTTTCAAGCCAGCTTCTAGAGCTTTCTCCATTACAAAACGCGTTTGTGGCATCGGTCCTTCAAAAGCATCTACGAGCAGTAGTACTCCATCGGCCATATTCATTACACGCTCTACCTCTCCACCAAAGTCGGAGTGACCAGGAGTGTCAATGATGTTGATTTTAGTGTCTTTATATTGCACCGATACATTCTTAGAAAGAATAGTTATACCACGTTCTTTTTCCAAGTCATTGTTGTCCATTACAAGCTCACCAGGTTTTTGGTGATCCTTAAAGAATTTACAAGCCTCTAGTATTTTATCTACTAGGGTAGTTTTGCCGTGGTCAACGTGGGCTATGATAGCTACGTTTCTAATATTCTGCATAATGCTATTCTAAAAATAGGTGCAAAGGTACGGTTAATAGTTGGGGATAATGCTATTACTTTTTGATGTTGTTTGCTAGGTCGGTTTGTTTACTTTTGAAATATGAATAATTCAATATCAATGCCTAATCAAGAGATTATTCAATATGCAAAGGAAAAGGTTTCTGCTAATTGGGGAATGGCAATTCTCGCCTTTGTGATTTATATTGTAGTCTCAAGTCTCTTGTCATTTGTTCCGTTTGGTTCCATCATTCTAACGGGTCCACTTGTTTTAGGGCTTTCCATTTGGTCTTTAAATATTTTGAGAAATGATGAATTTGACTTGGAGAGTCTTTTTGCTGGATTCAATAATTTTGCAAAAGCATTGGGCACGTATCTTCTTATGGTTCTGCTCATTATTCTATGGTCATTACTCTTTATCATCCCCGGAATAGTTAAATCTTTGGCTTATTCTCAGGTGATTTTCATCTTAGCAGACGAGCCAGAAATAGGAGCTATGGATGCTCTCAGAAAAAGCGAGGCTATGATGAAAGGAAACAAAACCAAGTATTTTTTACTTGGACTTATTCTTGGTCTGCTTGCAATTGCTTGTATTTTTACCCTAGGCATTGGCTTTCTATTTCTTTTCCCAGTCTCAAAAGTAGCAATGGCTAAATTCTACGAAGAAGTGCGAATGAAATATGACGGAGAAAGTGGTTTTGACAGCGAGATAGAAATGATAGGCGAGGTAGACTAATAAATCTAAGCATACACTACACAAAAAAAAGCGGGTGTGATTTCGTTAGAAATCGCACCCGCTTTTTGCTTTATCTTACCCTAACTAGTAGGTGTTTATCTTGATACGCTTGGTAAGCTCATCTACATCCGATTTGAATTTCTTGTCGGTGTCTATCAAGTCATTTACCGTTTGGCAAGCGTGTATTACCGTAGAGTGGTCTCTTCCGCCAAAGTACATGCCTATGTTTTTCAAACTTGCTTGTGTAAGTTGCTTAGCAAAGAACATTGATATTTGTCGTGCCTGCACTATCTCACGTTTACGCGTCTTAGATTTCATAAGGTCTACACTCACACCGAAGTAGTCCGAAACTAGTTTCTGTATGAACTCTATAGAGATTTCACGTGATGAATTCTTCACAAAGTTCTTCATCATTTTCTTGGTCATATCCAAGTCTATCTCTTTTCTATTGAGCGAAGCTTGTGCAATAAGTGATATCAGTGCTCCTTCTAGTTCGCGAATGTTGCTATCTACCTTATTGGCAACATATTCTATCACTTCAGGTGCGAATTTTATCCCATCTTGATACATTTTCTGCTCCAATATGGTTACACGTGTTTCGAAGTCTGGATTCTGCAAGTCGGCAGATAGTCCCCACTTAAAACGTGACAGCAGTCGCTCATCTACGTCCTTAAGGTCTTTAGGGGCTCTGTCAGAGGTTAGTATAAGCTGTTTACCGTTTTGGTGCAGGTAGTTGAATATTTGGAAGAATATCTCCTGCGTTTTTTCTTTCTTAGCTAGAAACTGTACATCATCTACGATAAGAACATCTATCATTTGGTAGAAATGTAAGAAATCATTGTAGTTGCCATTTTTGGCACTATCTACATATTGGTTTATAAATCGCTCAGATGATACGAACAGTACAGACTTACTGCTTGAGATCTCTTTAATGCGGTTACCGATGGCGTGTACGAGGTGCGTTTTACCCAAACCTACCCCGCCAAATATCATCAATGGATTAAAGGCTGTGCCTCCAGGCTTATTTGCCACGGCAAATCCTGCTGAACGTGCCAATCGATTACACTCCCCCTCCACAAAATTATCAAAGGTGTAATTGGAGTTCAATTGTGAATCTACATTAAGTTTTTTGAGTCCAGGGATGATAAACGGATTGTGAATGTTGTTAGAAAGATTGATGGGCATTCCCATTTCATTCTTATTATTGTGCGTCACGTTACGTGTTGGCATGCTCACCGTGTAAGGACGACTATTTGCTCCGCCACTATTTTCTACAATAACGTTATATTCTAATTTAGACCCGGCTCCGAGTTCCTTTTCTAACGTTTTTTTCAAAAGTGCAACATAGTGCTCTTCTAGCCATTCATAAAAAAACTGACTAGGTACTTGAATGGTTAAAACTTTATCTTCAAGTTTGAGTGGCTTAACGGGAGTAAACCAAGTTTTAAAACTTTGTGGATTTACATTGTCTTTTATTGTCTGAAGACAATTTTTCCACACAGCTTCGTGATGTTCAGTCATATACAGTTTCGGTTAATGATTTTGTTAAATAAAGTTATAAACTATACTAGGGGGGTGCATCCTAATATGGGTGCAAGTTGGGGTAAAAAAAGTTTCTAAAAAAATAATTTTAGTATTGCTTTTATAAAATATTTAACACATTAGAACTGTGCATATATGTGGTTTGTGAGCTAGAGTGCTCATAATCAATACGTCCCAAGTTTATCCCTGCCCAGCCTGTTTGATTGATGAAAATTTCTTTTCCCTCTTGGTTCATAATTGGTTGTGGAGAACCTAAAAATGTATGCGTATGACCACCCAATATTAAGTCTATATTAGTGGACGTTTGAGCTAACTTTATGTCACTCACCTTGTTAGATTTGTATTTATACCCTAAGTGTGATAAACAGACAATGAGATTACATCCTTTTGCTTTTAAAATAGCGGCTGTTTCATTCGCTTTTGGTATGGGATCTTGATAGGCAATATCACCATAAAGTTTCTTTGGAACCAATCCGTCTAGTTCTATCCCAACGCCGAAAACTCCTACTTTGAATTTTCCTTTACGAATAATCGCATAAGGTTCTATATGTTCCTGCAATGGAGATTTGCTGAAATCATAATTCGCATTTAAAAATTTGAAATTCACATGAGGCATTTGCTTTATAAGTCCATCTACTCCGCCATCAAAATCATGATTGCCAAGTGTTGCATAATCATAGCCCATCTCGCTCATTAGCTTAAATTCCAATTCCCCTCCGTAATAGTTGAAATACGGTGTGCCTTGAAAAATATCACCACTATCCAACAATAGTACATTTTTATATTCTTGACGTATACGTTTTATGATCTGTGCTCTGCGTGCCGCACCTCCCTGATTAGGATACCGCTTGTGGTCCTGGGCAAAAGGTTCGATATGACTGTGCCAGTCATTGGTATGTAGTATTACCAATCTATCTCTGTTTTGACCAAAGCCAAAGCTAGGAGCGAAAAGAGAACCTGCTGCGATTATTCCTGCTTTCTGTATAAATTCTTTACGATTCAATGAGTGGATGATGGATAGGTGAGAGGAAGTGGATTATTGGCCTTTATGTACGTAATGAGTCCATCGCGTATTTTAATGCCGGTGTCTATTCGCTCCAAGGCCCGTGTAAGGATAGCATAATTATCACCGCCATTTGCCATATAATCATTAGTTGCTATGCGGTAGGTAGCTCTATTCATAATGTTATAGGCGGTTTGTTTTTCCCATAGGTGATTGGCAAAAGGTTCGCCTCCTTTGGCGGCTACTACGCTCATAAGCGTGTCCATTTGTGACTTGGAGAGGGTAAGTATGGCTATCTCATTTTCAAAAGGCATTATCTGGTATACTTCTCCTATGGTAATATCGCCAGAGTCTAAGGTGCTGCGTATACCTCCATAGTTGAGTAGGCAAAGATCTACTCGTTCGCCGGTAGCAGCAGCTGCAGTATACGTTGCTTGAGCCATGAAATCACCAAGAATGCTCTTGGGTTTCTTTTTTTCTAAAAATACAGGACTAAAACCAATAACCTCATTCATAGCAGCACTCATACCCTCCTTATAAGGCAGGATCATTTGCTCTATAGTATTGTCTTCTGGAGCTTGCTCGTCTATTGTAATGTTACTGGTAGGTTGTACATACGCGTGCTTTACAAGTTTGCAACCGAACAACAACACTACAATCCATATGATACTATAGCGCAATTTCAATTTCTTTTTTCAATAGTTCGATGGCACGCTGATTAGGCATAGTGTTTTCAGCCATCATGCGTGTGAGAATTGCTTTGCCCAAATCTGGTCCGCTCGTATCGGCTTCACTGTTTTTATAGCTATCCTCTATGATAGCAATCATCTGTTCTTTTACCGCTTTTATCATATTCCAAGCATCATTACTCACGTATATCTGCTGACTGATGTTGTGATTATACTCGCTGGATATGGTTTGAATCAAACCTTGACGTAGCTGTTGGGCAGTTTGGTTAGGTTTTGTGATGCGTATTACGATATTATCCGCACTTATTCGGTCTAGAAATAGCGTAAGTCGCTCATAAGCTTGAAGCTTTACAGGGGTGATTTCTGCAAGTTGTGCCTTTTTGAGTTCCAACAGTCGTGTTTTATGCTGTTCCGCAAACATTTTATCCATAAGATAATACGTTACCCCAAATACAATTCCTGCCGCTACTAGAGCTAAACCTATGCCTGATAAGGGTAAAATCCAGTTGTTCATTTCTGCTATCATCATAAAGCTAACGAAATTAAGCTATCTTGCATTTTATGGCGAATATTTTAACCTAGAAATTTTGATTAGAGGCACGTGCCTAGATAGAAAAGCTCAAAACTGCAAAGAATTATAGCAAGGAGATTTTCAAAATTTGCGTTTCCTAATTTCAAACAAGCTGTTAGCGTGAATAATTCACGTTCATTCAAAGTTTGATGGCATTACCCTGGTGTCAGTATATTCACAAAGTGTAACAATAGGAGTCAACAAAGTCGAAAAAATACCTTGATTGATAGATGAACCCGCATCTATCTATTATTCACACTTACTTTGTAGTTCAATGACCATTTTCCAAAATATAAAAGAAGCTCTTACCTCTATTAGAGGCAATATCACACGTACGGTGATTACCTGCCTTATTATCTCTTTTGGCATAATGGCATTGGTTGGAATACTGACAGCGATAGATGGGGTAGAATCTAGCCTAGTGAAGAACTTTAGTTTTATGGGGGCTAATTCATTTAATATCCAAAACAGGAGTTCGGGCTTTAGCCTCGGGCGAAACAAAAAACGGGTGTATTATGAAAACATATCCTATAAGCAAGCACAAGAGTTCAAGGATCGATTTGAGTTTGATGCAGAGGTCTCGGTAAATAGTAACAACTCTTGGAATGCCATAGCTAAACGAGGTGCCAAGAAAACCAATCCAAACACGAATATCTTGGGAGGTGACGGTCAGTACCTTACCGTAGCAGGATATGACTTGGCTCTGGGTAGAAATATTACCGAAGCTGACGTAGAGCGTAATAGTAATGTGGCGGTAATCGGTCAAGAAATTAAGCAGACCCTCTTTGGCGAGGAAGAATGTCTGAATCATTTTATCAAAATAGGAGGGGTGAAGCTTCGCGTAGTTGGCCTTGTAGCTCCCAAAGGTGGTGCGTTCGATTTTGGAGGAGACCGTATAGTACTCGTGCCAGTGTCTTTGGCGAGAGCTCAGTTTCCGCGAAGCAATCAGAGTTATAATATTGGGATAAGCGTTGCAGATGTGATACAAATGGAGACTACAGCAGGATATGCCGAAAACTTATTCAGGCAAGTGCGTAGATTGAAGGTAAAGGAGGAGACCAATTTTAGCATTATCAAGTCAGACAGCATATCAGCTGCTCTAATGGAGAATTTGAAATACGTGCTATTAGGGGCTATTTTTATTGCGGCTATTACGTTGGTAGGAGCTGCCATAGCACTGATGAATATAATGTTGGTTTCGGTAACGGAGCGAACAAAAGAGATAGGAACCCGCAAGGCTATAGGAGCCAAAAGCTCTACGGTTCTCAATCAGTTTGTAATAGAAGCCATTACGATATGCCAAATAGGTGGCTTGGGAGGAATTGTGCTAGGCCTTATTATGGGTAATATCACGAGTAGTTATATAGGCGGTAGTTTTATCGTGCCGTGGAATTGGATGCTACTCGCCTTATTCGTTTGTACCATAGTAGGCTTAGGAGCGGGGATATGGCCGGCGTACAAAGCATCTAAGATAAACCCAATAGAGGCATTGAGGCACGAGGGGTAGGTTTTATGCTTAGGGCTAATTGCCAAACGCATCTTGACTTGTAATTGAGGCTCAGCAATTCACTCCAGTTTTACATCACAATGGCTACACACCTACAGTAGCTGACGTAAGTACGTAGATTAAGTTGACCTTACCCGGATGTTTTTTAGAATCGGTGAGCTTGACAATGTGTTGGTATAAGTCATCGGTTAGGAGGGTCAAATTTTAATTAAAAAAAATCCCGATACTCAAGTGCATCGGGATTCACATTTATTTATTCGAAAAAATAGTGGTATTACTCTTGAACGACTTCTACATCTATCTCTACAGAAACTTCCTTGTGTAAGCCTAAAGTAGCCTTGTATTCTCCAAGGTTTTTCATTTCTGGAGCAGAAATCTTACGCTTATCAATGTCGAAACCTCTATCAGCTAAGCTTTGAGCAAGCTGTATAGTGGTCACCGAACCAAATATCTTACCGTTACTACCAGCTTTGGTTTGTACAGTAAGTTTTAGTCCTTCTAGTTTTTCGGCAATTGCTTGTGCATCTGCTTTTATCTTCTCTTGCTTGTGAGCAGCTTGTCTGATATTTTCCTCTGCTATTTTGATTGCAGAAGGGGTAGCAATGGTTGCTAATCCTTGAGGTATCAAATAGTTTCTACCGAAACCATTTTTTACTTCTACGATATCATTCTTCTCACCAAACCCTTTTACGAAATCTTTTAATATTACTTTCATGTAGTTTAAAATTTATTGGGTTAGACTTATTTCATTTGGTCTGCCACGTAAGGAAGTAGAGCTATGTGTCTACATCTTTTTACTGCAACAGCAATTTTACGTTGATACTTTAATGATGTTCCGGTGATTCTTCTTGGTAGAAGTTTACCTTGCTCATTAATAAATGCCATTAAGAAATCTGGGTTCTTGTAATCTATGTACTTGATACCACTTTTCTTAAACCTACAATACTTCTTTGGACGTACAATAGGCGTTCTAGTATATCTTTTTCTTTTTGCCATTCTTATGCCTCCTCGTTAGATGTTGTTGATTCTGCCTTTGCTTCAGCTACAGGAGCAGCTTTAGTTTGGGGTTTAGCTGGTTCAGCAGCTGCTACCTCTTTTGGCTTGTTAAATTCTCCGTTTCTTCTTCTCTCGTTGTACTTTACCGCGTGCTTGTCAAGTTTGATACATAAGTATCTCAAAACTTGCTCATCTCGTCTGTAAGCTAGTTCTAGCTTATCTACGATTTCAGCACTTGGTTCAGCTGCAAATTCAAAAATTTGATAGAAACCTGTTGTTTTTTTCTGAATTGGGTACGCCATTTTAGTTAGGCCCCAGTTCTCTTTGTGGATGAGCTCTCCACCGTTTTCTGTGATCAGCTTCTCGTAAGACGTTACAGCTTCCTGTAACATCTTTTCGCTAAGCACGGGTGTAAGTACAACCACAGACTCGTAATTAGTTTTTGCCATTGTGTTAATGTTATCTAAAAATTTAGGGCTGCAAAAGTAAAATTATTTTGTAAAATAGACACATCTTAAGTGCTTAATATTTACGAAAGTGAATTGCGAAGTAAGTTGCCCTCTTTGCGGCGTGTAAATGAGGGTATCACTTAGTGAAAATATTGCTGTAATTTTTCAACACGGCTTGTTTATCACAACCATCTAAATATAATTTGCACTGCAATGGGAAGTTATGTAGTAAGTGCACGTAAGTATAGACCAGAAACCTTTGATACGGTGGTGGGTCAAGGGCATATTACTGAAACGCTGGTAAACGAAATAACGACCGACCGACTTGCCCAAGCATTTCTCTTTTGTGGTCCACGTGGTGTAGGCAAAACTACTTGTGCCCGTATTCTAGCTAAGGAAATCAATAAGAACAGTGTACCCGAAGGTTACGATTACTCATTTAACATTTTTGAGCTGGATGCAGCATCTAATAACTCTGTAGATGATATTAGAGCACTTACCGAACAGGTTCGCATACCGCCGCAAACTGGAGATTACAAGGTGTATATCATAGATGAGGTACATATGCTCTCATCTGCCGCCTTCAATGCATTCCTGAAAACGCTAGAAGAACCACCTAAGTACGCCATATTTATACTGGCTACTACAGAAAAGCATAAAATACTGCCAACTATCCTATCAAGGTGTCAAGTATTCAACTTTGATAGAATACAGATTCCTGAAATCATAGAATACCTCAAGGGTATCGCTGCCGATCAAAGTTTGGAAGTAGAAGAAGAGGCACTGCACATTATCGCTCAAAAAGCAGATGGTGCTATGCGGGATGCTCTCTCTATTTTTGATCAAATGGCCAGCTTCGGAACGGAGGGCAAGATTACCTACCAAGAGGTAATTGACAATCTTAACATATTGGATTACGATTACTACTTCAAGGTGGTAGACTTCTTTTCTGAAGGCGATATCAGCAATGTACTTGTGCTTTTTGATGAGATACAACGAAATGGTTTTGATGGGCAGTTATTTATCAATGGCCTAGCGAATCATTTTCGCGATTTGCTCGTAGCTCAAAATGCGAGTAGCCAACAGCTTTTAGAAAAATCAAAAGAAATAGCAGGCAAGTATCACAAGCAAGCACAAGCCGTATCAGCGAGCTTTATTATCAATGCTATCAACATATTGGGCGAGACCGATGTAAACTATAAAGCAAGCCGAAATCAACGCTTGCACGTGGAGTTATGCCTCATAAAATTAGCGTCGCTCCAACACGCGATAGACGTGACTAAAAAAAAAAGCCTAGGCTAGCCAAACTAATAGAATCAGGCTATTACGCGTATCTATTTGCAGAGACGGGAGACTCTGAAACAAAAACTGGAGGCACTTCTACCACTACGGTCAAAAAATCGAGAGGAGAGGACGATGCACCCGCCGCTACGGTAAAGATAGGTGGACTACGCTCAGCTATGCTACGCAAGGCGTCCAATGAGAAGACAGAGGTAAAAGATACAACCGAACCTAAGGAAAAACAACAGTCGCTCACTACCTTAACCATAGAAATGAGTACTAAGCTGCTCAAGGATTACTCTGAACAGTTGGAGATGGAGAAACGGGGAAGTCTTGCGGCATTTTTTGCAGATCCTATTGTAGCTCTGGAGGGAGATCAAATATCAATAACCGTAGGCTCTAAAATGGTGGAAAATGAAATTATGGCGGAGCAACATAAGCTTATAAGCTACTTTGCTGGGCAAGGTTATAAGCTCGGAGGCATTCACTGTATCGTAAACGCCAAAGCGGTCAGCGAGTACAAAATATTCACGCCCAAGCAGCAGTTTGAAGCCATGGTAAAAGAGATTCCTATTCTAGAGGACTTTGCCAATCGGTTTAACCTGGAGTTTGAGTAGTGTTTCTTGGGCGATAAACTTATATTGGTCTAAAACGATTAAACATTTTCTGTCCTTCTTCGATACGATTTTCTCGTGCCGTCAAAAATCACTCAGAATAACACGCGTTTAAACTCGAGCTTTTTTGGATAGCAGGATGTCAAGCTGAGTGTTCCGCCTTAGCGGAATGCACCTCTTCTAACCCTCCGCCACAATTAGTAAATTGGGTTCGAAAACCACGTTGTGCCACGTGCGTGCAGAGCAGAAAAGTACAATTTTTCTAAAAGTCTTGTATTTCCACCAGCCTATACGTCGCACGACTTCTAGCAGTGGATTTGTATTACGTACCAAACCACCATAAACCTCTGTCTTGCTGAACCCCATTGCACTCATCACTTGAAGTGCAGAGCTCTTGTTTAGAAAAACCTCGTGGCTTATATCTCCGTATGCAAACACGCTCGTCTGCGGAGCGTCCATATTGGGCGTTCGGAAGATGGCCTTACCACCCGGATTGAGCGATTCTTTTACATTGTGTAAAAACGCGATCAACTCATCTTTGGTAAAATGTTCGATAATGTCTAGCCCAACAATGACATCTGCTTTCTCGCCTTTGGCAAAGTAATCGTCAATACTACTCAGATGTACATTTTTCAAGCCTAGTTGGTGGGCCACATCTACTTGTTCTTGGCTAATGTCATAACCACTTACGTTAGTGTAGCCAGCATCCATAGCGGGTTTTACAAAGGTGCCAAAACCACAACCGAGGTCTACTATTTTCGCATCTTTATTGGCTGGTAAAAGGTCTATCAACTCCGCACCATTGTGAGAGGCCTGCTCGGCAAGCATACTTGCATAATCACGATCAAGCTTGTTTACTTGATTGCTAAAATAGTTGTTGTAGATGGCGTCGCGATATTGTAGCATAGCTGCGTGCAAACTTATGTTATTTTTGTTCGATGCTCAAAAGCTATTTGCACAAAGGATTGATAGAAGCGGGTTGCGACGAAGCTGGGCGTGGTTGTCTGGCAGGGCCGGTATATGCCGCGGCGGTCATCCTTCCTCCGCGTGCGAGACTCCCGCTGCTTGACGATTCTAAAAAACTAACCGAAAGTGCCAGAGACAATCTACGCCTACAGATAGAGCAGAAGGCCGTAGCCTGGGCAGTAGCTAGTTGCACAGAGCGTGAAATAGAAAAATATAATATTCTCAATTGTAGCATATTAGCAATGCAACGAGCGGTGCAAATGTTGGCGGTACGGCCAGAGCATCTGCTCATAGATGGCAATCGGTTTAAGCCATTTGATTTTTATCCGTATACCACAGTGATAAAGGGAGATGGTAAGTTTAGGAATATCGCCGCTGCAAGTATTTTGGCCAAAACGCATCGCGATGCTTATATGAAAGAGCTCGCACGTCAACATCCAGAGTATGGATTCGAAAAGCATAAGGGTTACGGCACTGCTCAACACATACAAGCTATTGATGAATTAGGTTACCTCGACTGTCATCGTAAAACCTTTAATTTGAAGAAGCTAAAAACTTAACTCATATGAAAAAGATTATCGCCGTTCTTCTTGTTTGTCTTACAACACCACTGATGGCTCAAAAACTACATTACTTTAGAGTTAATCTGAGTCCAAAATTTGAGAATTACACGGTTACAGGCAATGAAAATGTAAATGCTCTCTTTCACATGGACGTGGGTGCAAGCGTTCTCGTAGGTAAGCGTTTTACACCCAATTGGTACGGCGAGTTAGGACTACTCAAAAACGATTATTCTGCCAAGTTTGATATTCTCACGCAAAATAATCTTGGTGCAGATTACCGCTGGTTTGATGAGGATTTATATCCTACATTCACGTCTTCGCAACTACTGTTAAACGGCGGATACCGCCACGCACATTCGCAGTTAGTCAGCTTTTATGGTGGAGTAGGGTTGCAAATTTTTCTATCCAAAAAGCTATCGAGAGACGGAACTCAGTTGCACATCAGAGAATCGGTTATAGAGGTAGACGGTGTGCGAGAGCAAATTGCGATAAATACGTTTAGCAATGGACTAGAAGCTGGAAATTTTTTGGTGCGTGCAGATGCAGGAATATTCCTAAAGGTCTCTAAATCATTGAGTGTGGACCTAGGAGTTACCGCTCGTACATCCACCAATAGTCTTAATGAGTTTGAGATAGAATACAGTAGCACCTCTCAGCCAGAAAAGCAAAGAGCTGTAATAGCTACAAGTGGAGCTGGGCTTAGCCTCAATATTGGATTTAAGTATCAAATTGCAGCATTTGAGTAGCGTATGTAGCTTGTCGCTCTATTTTTGCAGTCACTTATGAGCAAGTATCCTTCTGTAAAAGATCATTCATATCCGAGTAATAAAGAAAAATGGCACCATATCATTTTTGGTGCAGATACTATAGAAGGTAGGCGATTTGATATCTGGTTGCTTTGGGCCATTTTGGCAAGTGTTATCGTCATAATGATAGATAGCGTAACCGAAATAAATACCAAGTATGGAACTGCTTTAGGTTACTTGGAGTATTTTTTTACGGGTCTTTTTACCTTAGAGTATGTTGCTAGGCTTTATGTAAGCCACGACAAACGAAAATATGTGTTGAGCGGCTGGGGGCTCATAGATTTATTGAGTACTGTGCCGACATATTTGGGTATATTTATACACGGGCCACAGTTTTTTTCGGTATTTCGTACATTTAGATTACTTCGAATTTTCAGAGTATTGCGACTCACTAGTTTTATGGGCGAAGCCCAAAATATGGGCAAGGCTTTGAGAAGAAGTGGGGCTAAGATTACGGTATTCTTTGGTGTAGTACTTATCGTAGTTGTAGTAATGGGTACAGTTATGTTCATCATCGAACCTCCTGAAGCAGGATTTACCAGCATACCACGTAGTATTTATTGGGCGATTGTGACCTTAACTACGGTGGGCTATGGTGATATTGCTCCAGTTACGGCCCTTGGTCAATTTTTGAGTGCAGTGCTGATGATTCTTGGTTATGCAGTTATCGCAGTGCCTACGGGTATTGTAAGTGTGGAGATGTCGCAAACCAATGAGCATATTATTTGTTCTAACTGTGAGCATCTTGAAAAAGACCGAACCTCCAAATATTGCCGAAAATGCGGAACGGAACTAAAGAAGTAGAAGACTATTATATCAACGAGGAAGGATTTTTGGTTTTTACCGAGGCATTTCATCTGAAACGCGGAACGTGCTGCGGAAATAAGTGTAAACACTGCCCGTTTGACTACGTCAATGTCCCAAACAAAGCTTAGGTTATAGTAATGCTTATCTAAATTTTATACTCTCCGAAGGTTGAATCTTATTAATCATCCTCACGGGAATGTATGTGAATACAAAGCATACGGCTAATGCCCCCAAGTTGATTAGTAACAGATATATAGGCGGCAAGGTAAATGGAACGGCATCCATGTAATACGTATCGGCGGGCAGACCTATTATTTTAAATTTCACTTGTAGATAAGCAAAACTCAGAGCAATAAAATTGCCGAGAACAAGGCCTCCTAGAAGTATAAAAACGCCTTGCCAATTGAATATCCCCATAACCTTAGATGAAGTTGCTCCCATAGATTTGAGCAGCCCGATCATCGGTATACGGTCTATAATAAGAATGAGTAATACTGTGATGATATTAATAATGGCTACAATAAACATTAGAATAATAATCACTAGCACATTTTGGTCTACAACATCAAGCCATTGAAACATAATAGGGTATATCTCTTCTACCGACTTGATTGCATAATTATAATCCAACATGGTGCTAAGGGCTAGTTGAGTATTGATTGTTTTGTCAAAATCCGTAATTCTTACTTCGTAACCCGCAGCTTTTTTGTAGGCTATGGTGTAATCATCGGTGACAATACGCTGGATGCTGCGTATATGTGCAACCGCAAATTTTTTGTCAAATTCTTGTAGCCCCGTATCGAAAATGCCTACAATCTTTGGTTTTCGTCGTCTCACACCATTTTTATCAATGAAATATAGGTTGAGTCTATCTCCAATATCTACGTTCATGATAGCGGCAGTATATGCCGATATTAAAATCTCGTAACTGTCTACGCTATCCGTATAGTGCGGGAGAGTGCCGCGTTTTAAGTGTTTTTTATAAAATGAAAAATCGTAATTCGCAGGTACTGCTTTAAATAAAATACCTTCTAGGGTCGAATCTGATTTTAGAATACCCTCCTTGTAAATGAAAGGATAAACAGACTCCACACCAGAACTTCCTAACGATTTTCGGATAAAAGTAGAGTCAATATCAAACAAATTTGACTGCGTACCATCGGCAAGTTGATATCTGCTAATGCTGATGTCTCCAGCATATCCGCGTACTTTAGAGCGGATCTCTTGCTTAAACCCAAGAAGTATACCAAAGGCAAGTATAACCACGCACACACTGATGCTCACAGCAAGAATGGCTAGTCTAGTAATCATTTTGGTAAATGATTGTTGTTTACTAAAGCTTAGTTTCTTCGCTATGTAGTACCCTATTTTCATACTTTTGACCCTGCAAGATTATAAACTTATATGAAGAAATCGGTATTTATTCTGCTTTTCACGGTAATTTTTGTTGCCTGTAAGTCATCAGAAAACAAAGCGTCAGAGGCACAACTAGCAACTTTGACAGATAGTGCTAGCTTAGTAGAGCAATCTATTGTACTGGGAGCTGAGCGAATAGACGAATATCTTCATTTGCTCGAAGAAAAGAGCATTGCGTTGGTAGTGAATCAGACTTCTACTATCGGCCAAACTCATTTGGTAGACACACTCAGCAGCTTAGGAGTGAATATCGTGAAGGTCTTTGCACCAGAACACGGTTTCAGAGGAGATCATAGTGCCGGTGCTATCATTAGCAATGGAAAAGATCCTAAAACAGGCCTGCCCGTAGTTTCACTTTATGGAAAAAATAAGAAACCCACGGCTGCTATGCTTGCAGATGTGGATGTTGTGATTTTTGATATACAAGATGTCGGGGTTCGATTTTATACCTATATCTCTACCATGCATTACGTTATGGAGGCGTGTGCCGAGCAAAATAAGAAAGTCTTGGTGCTTGATAGGCCGAATCCAAACGGATTTTACGTAGATGGACCCATATTGGAGCCTGCGTATAAATCATTCATCGGTATGCATCCTATACCTACCGTTCACGGACTTACCATAGGAGAGTTGGCGGGAATGATAAATGGGGAGCACTGGCTCAAAGGAAACGTACAATGTGACGTGACGGTCATAGCTTGCCAGAACTATTCACACGATAGTATGTATCAACTTCCTATCAAGCCAAGTCCAAACTTACCAAATATGAACTCTGTTTATCTATATCCGTATCTGGGAATGTTCGAAGGAACTAACGTGAGCATAGGGAGAGGAACAGCAGAGCCTTTTCAGATAGTGGGTAGGCCCGGTTACGAGAGTGATTTTGCATTTACACCGGTTAGTATTCCAGGTGTATCTGATCACCCTAAGTACGAGAATAAGGTATGTACTGGCTTTAAGGTGAATGATGTGGCCAATGGTGATTTGTTTTCCAATCCACGCATGAAATTGGATTGGCTTTTGCTTTTTTATCAAAGTAATGAGGCTTCCACTGGCCCGTTTTTCAAATCCTTTTTCTATAAATTAGCGGGGAACAAAACCTTGCGAGAGCAGATAGAAAGGGGGATGAGCGAAGATGATATACGTGCGAGTTGGCAGGAGGACTTGAGCAAATACAAAGAGATGAGAAAAAAATATCTTTTGTATCCTTAAGTGTTGGATAAATAAAATATTAGATACATCTTTGCAGCCCTAAAAAAGAGAGGTATGTCTAGAGTTTGTGATTTAACAGGAAAGAAAGCAATGAGCGGGAACAACGTTTCTCACTCTAAAAGAAGAACGAAGAGAAGATTTTATCCAAATCTTCAAACTAAGAAGTTCTATCTTCCTGAGCAAGATGAGTGGATTACATTAAAGGTGAGCACTTCTGCGTTGAAAACCATCAACAAGAAAGGAATTAGTGCTTGTCTAAATAGCTTGTTGAAAAACGGAAAAATATAGTAAGTAATGGCAAAGAAAGGTAATAGAGTACAAGTAATCTTGGAGTGCACAGAGCAGAAAGGCTCTGGAGTGCCAGGTATGTCTAGATACATCACCACCAAGAATAAGAGAAATACAACTGAGCGTATTGAATTGAAAAAATACAATAAGTTCATGAAGAAGGTAACTGTACACAAAGAGATAAAGTAAAATGGCAAAGAAAGTAGTAGCAACACTCAAGAAAGCTGGATCTGGTAGAGATTGGGCTAAAGTTATAAGATGCGTAAAATCTCCAAAAACGGGTGCATACTCGTTTAGAGAAGAAATGATGCCTACAGAGTCTGTTAAAGAAGCATTGGCTAAGTAGTTTATCTTTTCAAATAAAATTTAAAAGAGATAAAGCTTCCTTCTTTACAGTTGGAAGCTTTTTTATTGAAACAAAAACCCATGGGATTATTAGATTTTTTTAAAAAGAAACCTTCGGAAGAGCAAAAAGAAAAGCTGGACCAAGGATTAGAAAAAACCAGAACCTCGCTTTTTGGAAAAATTTCTAAAGTAGTAGCCGGTAAGAGTCGTGTAGACGATGATTTCTTGGACGAGTTAGAGGAAATATTAATCTCATCAGATGTGGGCGTTGCTACTACGGTAAAAATAATAGAGCGTGTAGAGGCTAGAGTTTCTAAAGACAAGTACCTCGGAGCCGAGGAACTCAATAGCATGCTTAAAGAGGAAATAGTGAACCTCATAGCTGAGCACGAAACATCCATTAAAAACACAACAGTAAAACCGTACGTAATAATGGTAGTGGGCGTAAACGGTGTAGGTAAGACCACTACTATTGGCAAACTTTCTAATATGTTCAAGCAGCAAGGTCTCAAAGTAGTACTGGGTGCAGCAGATACTTTTAGAGCCGCTGCCGTAGACCAAATCAAAATATGGGGTGAACGAGTAGGAGTAGAGGTAGTAGCCAAAGGGATGAATACCGACCCGGCTGCAGTTGCCTTTGA
>JABIUV010000035.1 GCA_018700895.1 Bacteroidota bacterium | reverse complement strand
TTACTTGGTTTTAGCAAGATAAATCTAACCTATTATGGTTTAGTCATCGGGCTTATAGTGATGATTATTAATGTTTTAGCAGTTGCTAATTATTTTCAGAACAAGGATACGATAGATGCTTTACTGTTACAAAGCAAGAGTATTCCTATCCCATATGCTATGCATCATATTCATTTTGGTGTAATTAATGGAATATCAGTATTACTGCTTATTGGTATACTGCACAACTACCTCACAGACCGAAAATTCAAGATAATCACTACCTTAATATTGGTCGTCATAGTTATGAGTATGCATATTTTGAGTTCACGCACAGGATTAGTATCGTTATACGTAGCTGTTCTAGCGAGCGTATGCTATTACGTTCTCAAAACTAAGCGTTACAAAGTATTGTTGATCTCGGTTATCGCGTTTTTAACTATCGGTTTGGGTACCTATATGTTAAGTAATTCATTTAGAAACAAGGTTCAGAATAGCGTTGAGGATGTTCATAGTTGGGGATTGCAAAATGAGATGAACCACAAAAGCATGGCCATGCGTATAGAAGGGTACAAAGCAGCGGCCTATACCATCAAGCACAATCCGCTTGGAGTAGGAGTTAATAACTTGGATCGTAAGATGGAGCAGGGCTATAACGCCATCCACTCACCCTTATGGTCAGAAAACAGAAAACGACCTCATAATCAGTTTTTGGAATATGGCGTAAGCTTTGGTTGGCTCGGCATGCTGGCGATAGTGTATTTTGTAGTTGTGTTATTTAAGTTTGCACAACAACGCCAGTATACCTACTTCGGATTTATGGTGTTGCTTCTAGTGGCGTTCCAATTTGAATCGTTACTTGAGCGACAAACAAGCTTGTATTTCCTCGGAATATTCATTCCACTATTTATACATCTGTTTACCTCAGAGAAGGTTAAGGCTTATGGTGTGTCGGTTTAAATTCTTATTGTGCCTATTGTGTAGGGAAAGTTTATGCATCTTCACTAATTTGATATTATTTTTGAATACCTCGAAATGAAAAAAATCTTATGCTTAGTTCTTGTTTGTTCCACACTATCCAGTTTTGGTCAGTTAGTGCAAGGTACTCGATCACGCGACGAAAATGAAGCCGTTAAGGCTAACGTTTCAGGGATATTAGACTTCAAAAGCCGACTTTTTGTTGGGTTGGGTAGTGCTATTTTTATAGATTTTATCTCTTCTCCTTTAACTTTCACGTTTAGAGAATATCAAGACCCTCCATTAACTCCTGGAGGGCCGAATGTGATACGCAGAGAGCCTGCAGCAGCACAAACTACTTACAACTCATTTTACACGATGAGTATAGAGCCACGCTATAACCTGCTAGAGCCTACAGATGATATTGCATTTGCCTTTACATCACCACTTGGTTTTGGGTTTGGACAGTCCTATCCTACGGATTCTGACGTACAGGGTTCCACAGGCTTTGGAAATGTCCAACTAGCGGCTATGGGGTGTTTATACTACGGCAGTCACGCTACATATAATTCTAATCAAGATTTTGGTATCAACCTTAGTGCTGGCTTTGAGGTGAATAAAATTGGCGTCATTAATCTGGACCAAGGTAATAGAGATTTGAACAAAGCTTGGATAATGCCAACTACTCGATTTGGGGTGCAATTTTACAGAGGATATAGCCCAGTTGAGATTAATGTAAAATACGGATTTGGCCCTCGGCAAGATCAAGTGATAGATGGATGGGGCTACGCACTTAGCAGCGGTAAGGTGGTAAGGAGAGCTTCTTCTCTCAAACTGTCTATTGTTTATCTCGTTAATTAGTATTTATTTTTTATTCTCACCTATCACAATCATCTTATTAAGTAAATGATAAACAGAGATTTAAGTTGGCTTTCGTTTAACGAACGCGTACTACAAGAGGCTAAGGATAAAACCGTTCCCCTCATTGAGCGAATGCGATTTTTGGGTATTTATTCTAATAATCTAGACGAGTTTTTCCGTGTACGTGTTGCTACAGCTGTACGCCTAATTAAAGCCCTTAAAGGAAAGGACGATGAATTGGCTACACGTACTACGGAAATAGTAGCAGATATACAAAAACGAGTAATAGAACTACAAGGTGAGTTTTATGCCACCTATGAGAAAATTTCAGGAGAGTTAGAGCAACAAAAAATCTTCATCAAGGATGAAACACAATTGAATGAAGAAGAGAAATCTTTTATCCGTCAATATTTTCTGAAAGAGGTGGAGTCGCTCATAACACCCATTATCCTAAGTAATATTAAGAAATTCCCTTATCTCAAGGATAAATCTGTTTATCTCTATATCGCGGCTACCAAAAAGAATCAGAAGAAACTGCAAGCTGTGATAGAACTCCCCACGGACTATATCTCGCGTTTTGTTGTATTACCAAGTAATGATGGGGCTACCAATATTATCTACTTAGATGATGTTATACGCTACAATACGCCTTATATCTTGAGTATATTTGAACCGCAAGACATTGAATCCTATATCATAAAGCTTACCAGAGATGCAGAACTAGACTTAGATGATGATTTTAGTGAGAGTTATTATGATAGGTTGAATAAAAGTCTATTAAGTAGAAAAAAAGGTAAGGTGGTACGCCTAGTGTATGATAAAGAGATGCCAAGAGAGCATTTGGACTATATACTGAGCAATATGAAAATGACTGCACACAACAACCTTATACCAGGGGGCAAGTACCATAACTTTAGAGATTTTATGAGTTTCCCTTCGCTGGGTAGAAATGAGTTGTGCTATGAGCACGTAGAGGCGGCAAGTCATAAAGATATAAATGAGGATAAACCTCTACTCAAACAAGCACTAGACGCGGACGTACTGCTTCAGTTCCCTTATCACTCATTTGATTATGTAATAGACCTTATACGGGAAGCGGCTATAGACCCCAAGGTGGAGAGCATCAAAATGTCACTATACCGGGTAGCGTCTAAGAGTAAGGTTATAAAAGCACTCAAAAATGCCGCTCGTAATGGTAAACTTGTGTATGTAGTTATCGAGCTTAGAGCTCGTTTTGATGAGGAGGCAAACTTAGAATGGAGTAAGCAACTACAAGAGGAAAACATACATATAGAGTTTGGGCTTAGAGGTTTGAAAGTCCATAGTAAACTCCTGCTTATTCAGCGACGGTCCAAGGGTGAATTGCGAAATATATCACTTATAAGCACGGGTAATTTTCACGAAAAAACAGCTACATTATACGGAGATTCTGCATTGTTGACAGCCGATTCTAGGGTTGCGGATGAAGTGGAGCGGGTGTTCCAAATATTTGACAAGCCCTATCTGCCCAATAATTTTGAGCATTTACTTGTAGCTCCCATAAATCTGAGGCGTGGTCTGTATGACTTGATAGATCAAGAGATTCGGAGAGTAATGGAAGGTGAACAAGGGCGAATATTCATTAAGGTAAATAATCTGGTGGATGAAGGGATGATAGAGAAACTAAGCCAAGCAGCGAGTAGTGGAGTAAAGATTAGAATGCTCATAAGAGGAGTATGCAGTATGGTTCCTTCTGATAATATCGAGGTGAGAAGCATAGTCGGGCGTTTTTTGGAACACGCGAGAGTTTTTTACTTTGGTGACGAAACCGCTGCTAAATTATATTTAGGTTCTGCGGACTTAATGACCCGTAACTTGGATGTTCGTGTAGAAGCACTTACTCCGCTATATGATCCCAAAATTAAATCAGAAATGGTATCTTATCTTGAATTACAATGGTCTGATAATCAAAATTCTAGAGTGATTGACAGCAGTTTGTCGAATAAGATGTATACCGACGATTTGCCCGAATGCGATTCGCAGATTGAACTGTACCAACAGCTCAAATAAAGCCATTTGTCTAATCCAATAGATTGGTCAAGTTGGACCCATCAAAGTTTTCTTCCGTATCAATGCCAAGTAAGGAGAGGATTGTAGGTACAATATCCACTGTTTGTACGGTATCAATTAGTTGAACAGCAGACTTGCCCGGAATTTTAAAAATCATAGGCACGTGCGTATCATAATCGTAAGGTGTACCGTGGGTCGTACCGTGAGCACGCATATCAACCAAGTAATTTTTGCGAGGAACTAGCTTAATGAAGTACCCATATCCATCGCGATGACTATTTCTTATTTTCTCAATAAATTTTTTGGTACACGTTGAGTCTGCAATATCTAGGTGACTGTATGCATCCTCAATATAGCTCAGCTCAGCAATGGAAGAGGTGAGTTGAGTGATTACTTCTGTTAAGTCTAATTTATTGGCTTTAATTAAGTTTAAGTTGGGCTCTACGCCGCCATAATCTGCTTTAATGATGAGGTTTTGTGTAAGTCCATATCGCTTCATCGTATTGGCATTTATAGCAGCCATATCAGCTGTAAATTCAGCCCGTTGAATTCTTCTGGCATCTACACCGTTCATTGCCAAGTACTCTGGCATACTTGCCACACCGTGATCAGCGGTAATCACCACCATATAGTTCTCCTGGCCCATCGCAGTATTCAGATACTCTATAAAGTCTGCTAGGTAAAAATCAAGTTTATTGTAATAGTCTAGTACCTCATAGCTGTTAGGCCCAAAATGATGACCAATCACGTCAGCTGCGGAGAGTCCTACGGTTAGCACATCGGTATGATTATCGTGTCCGAGTTTCTGTTCATCAATGATTTTCTTGGCAAATTTTAATACAAAAGCATCTCCGTAAGGAGAGTTCCAAATAAACGAACCAGCTTGATTATCTCTTACTCTAAATGTATCAAAAGACGCGATAGTATGCGGAAACCAAGGTTTGAAAGAACCACTTTCTACCTCAAAACTATCGGTGGTTAACGATGGTAGCTTTACGAATGACTCATCTAGCACCCATCCGTTTTCTATTTCCTTTGTCATTGTCGTATTGGCGGTGAATGATTTAGCCCAAGTAGGATAAGCTTCTGTGTAATAATCGGTACTTACCATCTGTGTGCTAGCAGCATCAAACCAAAAGGCACGATTGGCATTTTTTCCACCCATAAGTATCGAAGCTCTATCTTTCAATGCTACGCTATATACCTTGGACTCAGCATCCGCGGCTTTTACTCTGTCGCCAAGTGTAGGCTTAAGAAGCGGTTGGGCACTTACCTTATTCAGCTCACATTGATCTATCCCAACAAAGCTCACTGTTGTATCCTCGATGCTATAATGCTTAAATCCTAAAGTTCGATTGTACACGGTATTGTCTACTATCCCGTTGTGACTAGGGTAGTACCCTGTTGCTAATGTTGCGTGACCAGCAGCGGTAGTGGTAGTAGCGTGATTATGATGTGCATTGGTAAATATCACGCCACTATCTAGCAGGTACTTGAAGCCAGCCTCCAGCTGTGGGTTGAATCGCGTAAGGTATTCACTCTTCATTTGGTCAATACTTATTACGACCACAAGTTTTGGTTTGTCACTACTAGGAGTAGGCTTACACGCCATCAAAACAAAAATGCTAAATACTACAAGTGCTTTTTTCACACTGCGAAGTAAGCATAGTTATGTTTTTAAATTGTAAAATTTAATGTGAAATAAAGCTGGGAAAAGAGCGACGTACTGAAAAGAATAGCTCATTTATATCCCATTTTAGATCTGTTTTATTTTATACTGGGTGGTTATCGTACATCTAATCTCTCGATAAGCTCCGAAAAAAATATTCTTATTCAGAAAGTGCCTAATTTCATTGATATACAGATAGTGGTCATAGCTCAATTGGTGCTTGGTAATGCTGAAATACTTAAGCATATTTGCCTATGCAAAAAATAGGCTTTGTAGCACTGTGCTTACTAATAGCTAATGTATCTATTGGTCAGCGATTTACAAGTGGAACTGTTGTAGATCAAGCTGAAAACGCTGTAGCAAATGTTCGCATACAGGAGCGTGGCACCAAGAACTTTACTTTTTCTAACGATAAAGGTGAGTTCGTCTTGTCTTTTTTTGATGGTCAAACACCGCTTGTATTCAGTCACGAGGGTTATGATTCTCTTGTATTGAAGCTAGAAACCAATTCCTCTACCAAAGTATTCATGACCGCTCACCCAAACTACAACACGTATAACTTGGGTTTTATTGCTGGGTTTACAGATTTCACTTATAAGAATGTTAATAAGCATTTGCAAAACATGCCTTATTTCTTGGGTGAGTCTGACGTTAATAGACAACTTCAGATGCTTCCAGGTATTGAGCAAGGTAGAGAAGGGTATAGTAATCTATTTGTAAGAGGTGGAGAGGCAGACCAAAATCTAATGATGTATAATGGGACACCGATTTATAATAGTAATCACATATTCGGTATATCATCTACCTTTCATCATCGCAGTATTGCTAATACATCGGTGTACAAAGGCCTAGCACCTTCCAAATATGGTGGTCGTGCATCTGCCTACATTGATTTAGAGAGTGAAAAAAACGCCAAATTCAGTGGATTAAACGGTGAATTTGAGATGACTCCACTTAATGCAGGGATTTACCTTGCTAATATAGAAAAAGACCAACAATACTTTACCATAGCTGCTCGTAGATCGTGGATAGACCTATTAGTACCTGTAGAGAGTAGAGAGAATTCCTTAAATGCCAATATCTATGACTTGCAACTGAACGTGGGCAAGACTTTGAGGAATAAGGATAAGGTTGACTTTAGCTTTATGTCTACGCGTGATTTGTATTTCATTGGATTAACAGAAGAGGACTCCTTCGGAAACGCTAGTTCTATCTTCGGACTAACTCAAAAATGGTCTAATATTTTAACATCTTTAAAATATAGTACGCAGATAAATAAGGCGATAGATGTAGAGTATATGGCGTACTACAGTGAATATAAAACATCTTTAGAGTTTAAACAAGAAATACCTACCGTAGTAACGGGTAACTTAGGTTTACCCACCACACGTCAAGAGGATGTTAGTGGTATACGTGATATTGGACTTCAGGCCAACGCAACTTACATTTATAGTAACGAGCATTTAGTTAGCTTCGGTATGCAAAGTAGTACTAAGCTTTTTCAGGTTGGTAAGCGAGAGTATAGTGCAGTAGATTACCCCAATACCGCAGATGTAAATGTGATTACAGGCGATGAAAAGTACCAAGCCACACAAGAAATTGCTCTGTATGCTGAAGACAAGTATAGGTTTTCTGATAAAACCTCTTTAGATCTAGGATTGAGACAAATTTTATTTTTTAATGACAATAAAGTTAGGGCAGGATTCGAACCTCGACTACACGGGACGTTCTACTTAGACAACAAAGACGTCCTAAAGGTAGGGTACAATAGACATAATCAGTATGTAAGCCAGTTAAATCTAGGTACGATAGGCAATCCATCTAATATTTGGGTTCCTGCTACACAACAAATCGAGCCACAGAAACTGGATATCTTTGAGGCTAGCTACGAGCGTAAGTTGGGTAGGATATTTTCGGCAAGCCTAAATGCTTACTATAAGCGTATGCAAAACCTAAATTTGGTTTCTAACCTTACAGATGCCAATAACCCAGACTTGGACTGGCAAGGAAGCGTAATACAAGGAGAAGGAAACGCTTGGGGAGTAGAAGTAATGCTACAAAAGAGTGAAGGTAGTTTTAATGGATGGTTGAGCTATGCTTATAGCAAGAGTACTCGAAATTTCGAAGACCTCTTTGCAGCAGATTTTGACTTTACCTATGATAGGCCTCATATGCTCAAGATACACGCCAATTATTATGATGAGCTTGCTGACTGGAATTTTGGGATGAATATCATCATAGGAAGCGGACAATTATTTACATTGCCTATTGGTAAGTTCTTGGATAACAATGACGAGATACAACTTCAATACAATACTTTGAACAATTATAGAAGCCCTATGTATACACGTTTAGATATCAGTCTTATGCGATTGAAAAATAGTTATGGGTTAGATCAAGAATGGCGATTCTATCTCTATAATACTTTAGGTAGTCGTAATCCATTGAATATTGGAGTAGACTTTGACGGGAATAGTAATTTTTCTGCACTCCAAGTGGATAGAGCATACCTAGCTTATATCCCCGGAGTAGCTTATATCGTTAAATTTTAAAAGAGGAGTAGAATTAAATGGAAAAAGGAATGAAAAGATTAAGATTTTTTGTTGGACTCAGCTTTGTGCTGAGTCTTAGTGCATGTTTGAATGACACGATACGACCAGACATATTACAAGATTATACACCCAAAATGGTGATTAATGCAGTATTAACGGCAGATAGCACGGTCAGTATTCGGTTAACACAAAGCCTCCCAGTGGTAGATAGCACATATCCTACCTTGGTGCAAAATGCCACAGTTACTTATGAGTCTGCCACTGGAGCAGATGGTTCATTTACGTACGACCCCATTTCACAAACCTATATTACCAATAAGGTTTTTGTGCCGGGAGAGATATTTAGATTGAGAGGCGAGCACCCCACATTACCCACCGTGGTTTCAGAAGTACGTATGCCCGATAAAGTAGAAAGTCAAGCGAGCTTGACGTTAGATGGAGGTGTAGATACTAGTGGATTGTCAGGAGACTTACTTACACTTACCGTAAATGATCCAGGTGGCCAGAAGAACTACTATAGACTTCGTGTATTGTACAATAATGGAGTTCGATTTATACCATTTAGCTACCCGAGAGCCGATCCTAGTTTTGCAGATTATAATTCTTTAGTACTTGAGGATAATTCAGTCTTGTTTACCGACGAGCTCTTTGAAGGACAGCAAAAGACTATTTTAAGTGTAGCAGTAAATAGCCTCACAGCAGGCATAAGTGGAGATAAGTATATGATTGAATTTGCATCAGTTTCTTCCGACTATTATGACTACTTTATCTCGCTAGACCGAGCCATCGATGCCAAAGAAGTAACTTTTCAGGGAGGATTTAATAATGCTGTAGTCATTCATAGTAATATTGATAATGGACTAGGCATATTGGCTACCGAATCACGTTCAAATTTTATATTAAGATAAAAATACACTAGCATATCTAGTAATACTAAATGATAAAAAGATTAATAATACTGGCTTTAGTCGGTATTTCGGCTCTATCAGCCATAGCACAAAATGCCACCTTACGTGGTTTTGTATATAATGAAGACAATGGAGAACCTCTAGTATCTGCACTCGTTACGTTTAAAAGTATAAAACAGGGTGCTTATTCCGATGAGGGAGGTTTATATGCGATACCTTCAATACCAGCGGGTAAGTATACCGTGGTGGTGACCCTCGTTGGTCACGACACTGCAACAGCCGATGTCGAACTATCTGAAGGCCAAGTTGTCGCCCAAAACTTCTACCTTAATACAACGAGTAATGCACTCGGCACGGTAAAGGTCTCAGCAGAGAAAATACGTAAGTCCAAAGAGATAAATATTTCTAAAACCACGATTAAGCCCGTACAACTCACAAGAATACCGTCAGTAGGAGGGGAACCAGATTTGGTACAGTATCTCCAAGTGTTGCCAGGTGTAGTATTCTCAGGAGATCAAGGCGGACAATTATACATACGTGGTGGCAGTCCCATTATGAATAGAGTAATGCTTGATGGACTTACCATATACAATCCTTTTCATAGCATCGGATTATTCTCTGTTTTTGATAGTGATATACTAAAATCGGTGGATGTTTATTCTGCTGGATTCAATTCTGAGTACGGAGGAAGAATATCGGCTATTGTAGATGTGAAAACCAGAGACGGTAATAAGAAACGCTTAGCTGGTAAGATTAATGCGAGTCCTTTTAGTTCTAAATTTTTGATAGAAGGTCCACTCAAAAAATATGAACCCGAAAAAGGAAGTAGTAGCTTCATAGTCTCATATAAAAACTCCTACTTAAATAGGACCGCTCCAATAGTATATCCTTATGCCGCAAACGGCAACTTGCCCTATTCTTTTAGTGATTTGTATAGTAAGATTTCCTTTAATTCTGCCAAGGGGAGTAACATTAGTTTTTTTGGTTTTGATTATACGGATAATGTCAATTTTGAACAATCAGCTTCGTATAATTGGACCTCGAGTGGACTCGGAACCAAGTTTTTACTCGTTCCGGGAGGTAGTCAAACCATTTTAGACGGAAGTTTCACATACAGCGGTTATGAAATAACTCAAGAAGAATTAGACCAAAAGCCAAGACGCTCTGGTATCAATGGATTTAATGTTAATTTGAATTTTAATCGTTTCATTGGTGACTTAGACAAGTTGAAATATGGAATAGAAATCAATGGTTTCTCTACAGATTTTGAGATTTATAATAGCGTAAACAGAAGAATACAGCAAAAAGAGAATACAAGTGAGCTCAGTGCCTTTGTAAATTACTTGAAAAATTTCAATAAGAAGTTTTTGCTAGAAACAGGACTGCGAATGCAGCGTTATGCTACCCTTTCTGAAACAACCTTAGAGCCACGCATTGGGATGAAGTACAATCTAAACACTCGTTGGAGACTAAAAGGTAGTGCTGGTTTGTACTCGCAAAACTTAATGAGTGCTGTGAGCGATCGAGATGTAGTAAACTTATTTTACGGTTTTCTAAGTGGACCTACGGACTTACCTGAGGAGTTCTTAGGTGAGCCTGTAGAGAGTAAATTGCAGAAGGCACGTCACGCCGTATTTGGGGTAGAATTTGATATTAATACAGCCTCGGAATTAAATGTAGAGGGATACATTAAAGAATTTACTCAAATCACAAACGTAAACCGAGACAAAATTTTTGATGACAATAGAGAGAATCAATATAGACCTTATTACTTAAGGGAAAGTTATATTATAGAAAACGGTGAAGCATACGGTTTTGATGTGACTTACAAATACGAAAATGAGCAGTTATACCTATGGACTGTGTATTCATTTAATATTGTAAATAGATATGACGGCATTAGAGAGTATCAGCCGCATTTTGACAGAAGACATAATGTAAACGTAGTAGCTTCTTATGATTTTGGGGATGATTTGAAATGGAATGTAAACGCTCGCTGGAATTTTGGTTCTGGTTTCCCGTTTACGCTCACACAAGGGTTTTATGAACAGTTAGATTTTAGCGGCGGTGCTAGTACTGATTTCTTAACAGAGAACGGTGAGTTGGGCATATACTATGATGACATCAACCAAGGAAGGTTGCCCTACTATCATCGTTTAGATGCCTCGGCTAAGAGACGTTTTGAGTGGAAGAGTAAGAAGAAGGTAGAGCGTAAAGCGGAGATCATATTTTCTGTGACGAATATGTACAATAGAGAAAATATCTTTTACTTTGATAGGGTCAACTATAAGCGAGAAAATCAACTTCCTATACTACCTAGTATAAGTGCTAGTTATACGTTCTAGTAATGTGGAATATAAAATGTAAAAGGGGCAAGTACGATCGTACTTGCCCCTTCTTTTTTGGCGTGATATTTTGATATTAAATCATCTCCATAGGTGATGACGAACACGACTGCTCCTTTATAATTTGAATAGATGTTGGATTGGGTTTGTACGCAACGGTATCCAATATGCTAAAATCATTTTTTAGTTGTATGTACTGCTCATTTAATGTTTTGTCACTATTCACAGCCCGTAGCACTTCGCTGTGCTTGTCGGGTGGCAATTCATTATAGGCTAAAAGTATAAGTTCGTTTTGAGTAATGTTTCTAATCATATGATGTTTAGTTTGGAGTGTAATTATTTTAATTATCTCCATAACGCCAACCACTATATATTTAGTGTGTGATTAGGAAATTTTCGGTTTGATAGTTAATACCTTAATTCTAGATGCTCTTTACTCAGAGCTGGGTCTATAAAAACTACACCGATAAAAAACAAGTCAATAGTAGACGTAACTCGCTCATCTTCTTTTATTTGCTGCCAAGCCTGCTCCATTTGTTTGGAGTAATGTATGTCGTCAAATATGAATATAGTGCCGGAATGAGCTGCTATTTGTAGTTGGTCAAAATAACGAAGCGTCGGTTCTAACTTATGATTTCCATCTATGTAAATGATATCGTACTGCTGCGTAATGGCCTTGTCTAGGGTTTTTTCAAATGGGCCTATGATACACGATATGTTAGTGTGGCCAAGTTGGTTCCAAACAGATTGGGCAATATTAGCGACAGAAGAATCACCTTCTAGTGTAGTTACAGCTACACTTTTGTTTTGAGCTAAGTATGCTGTTGTTATTCCCAATGAAGCACCCAATTCTAAGACATTTGTAGCCTCGTAGTAATCTACTATTTTTCCAAGCAGCCTAGCATATTTGGGTGGTTTGAGGCTCTTTTTGGCGATTTCGCTTACGGCCTTTACTACGATGGTGCCACTTTTACCGTAATCTACAAAGTCGAGTACCTGCTTGCTTTTTTTGAGTCTTTTTCTCTCTTTTTCAGCTTCTTTATACTTTTGTTTATTAGCTGAAGGCAACACTTTATCGGCAAATTCGAAGATACGTGGGGAGTGTACGGCGTGCTTATTTACCGCACGCCATTTATACTTTATATACTTAAGTCCTATCTGTAATACAGAATACGGTTTGGTTATAGCCATTAGTTACTCGGCACTTCATCAGTTCCGTTGTCTTCTTCTAAAGGATCACTTTTCTTCGCATTTTTTATCACGGAAAGCTCTTTTTTTAGCTTGCTTATCTGCTTATTGACTCGCTCTATTTTGACGTTAAAGTCTTTGAGCATTTTATCCGCAGTTTTAGATTTATTGAAGAATGACATATTACGCTCTATGCTGGCAATCTCTTCATTAAGCGTTGTAATACGACGTTTGATGTTTCTTTCTTCTTTTTCTAACTGACTTACGCCATTGGGCGATGACGTTTTTAATTGCTGGTAATACTCTGATAGGTTTGCCTCTTTAGCAGCCTCTATCTGCCCGCTATACTTAGTATATACCGCATTATTGGCATCGTCATACGCTTTGCTTATACGTTTTGCGTCTTTATAAGGCACAAAACCAGCATTACGCCATTCTGCGTTTATTTTTTTTAAATCTGTAAATGCCTGCTTATGATCAGCATTTTGAGAAGTAAGTTCTTGTAGTTGTTTAATGAGAGCCTCTTTTTTCTCCAAGTTCGCTTTCTCTTCTTCTCTCTTTCCTGAGAATGCCTCATTTTTAGCCTCAAAAAAGAAATCGCAAGCAGAGCGGAATCGTTTCCATATAGCTTGGTTCACTTTTTCTGGAACAGGACCTACTTTTTTCCAATCTGCTTGTAGAGCTATAATGGCTTTTCCCGTAGCTGCCCAGTCTTTACTATCTTTTAGAGCTTCAGCTTTCTCACATAATGCTTCTTTGAGCTTAAGATTTTCATTCCTAGTTGAATTTAAGTTTTTGAAGAAAGCCTTACGCTCCGTGTAAAAATCGTTGAGAACACCATTAAACTGAATCCACACCGCATCTTTATTACTTTTGGGTACGGGACCTATTTTTTTCCACTCGGCAAATAGCTCTTCAAATGCTTTCGTTTTTTCATTCCAGCCTTTTACATCCTTAGGTTTTACGGCATTGAGTAGGTCTGCCTTCTCGCTAAGTATTATTTTTTTCTGAAGATTACCTTCTTTAGCAGTCTCTAGCTCATCGTATATTTTACGTTTTTGCTCGTACACTGCATCACTTGCCGACTTGAAAGCTTGCCATATAGGTTCGCGACTTTCTTGAGGCACTGGACCGATATTTTTAAACTCTTCGTGGTATTTATTCAGTAGAATGAAACTACGCTTGATTGACTTTTCGTCTTTTATAGCTTCTACCTTCTTTGTCAGCTCTATCTTGGCTTCTAGATTTTTCTGACGGTCAAGCTCTTTTAGCTCTATGTTTATTCCGTGATTGTCATAAAAACGGTTAAGTAAGGTATTATATCTATCCCAAAGGTCATTTACCGACTCCTTAGGCAGCACACGGATGGATTTCCATTCACGCTGTATTTCTTTTACTGCAGCTATAGTTTCTAGAGTTTCGTCTTCGGCTACAATGGCCTCTAATTTGGTAATTAGAGCCTCTTTGGCCGCCAAATTCTTCTTTTTTTCTTCGTCAATACGCTTTTTTTCTTCAGCTCTAGCCTTTTTAATTTCCTCTTCTACGGCTTTTAATTCCTCTATTAATGGAGTTTTTTCGAACTCAAAATCAGGAGCGTCTTCTACCTTTTCTGCATTGTATTTTTCCTTGGCATCTTCCTTAGCGGGGTTGTATTTATCATAAAATACTTTACGAATAATTTTCATTCGCTCTGAAGCTGTTTTTGGTGTGAGCATAAGAAGAGCCTTGGTCTCTGCTGCAAGTTCCTCCAAAGATTTCTCTTCAAGAGCTGCAGCATTAAACTGTTCTTCGGTTTCCTCAGCCACTATCGCTTTGTGCAACTCCTCGTTTTTAAGATCAGTTTCATTTACTGATGGAGTAGTTTTAGACTCGGTATTCACCGCAGTTGCTTCGGTATTAGATACCTCTAGTTCTTCGTTCATTTGTACGTGTAAAAAATGAGTGCAAAAATGGTACATTTGATGCGAAATCCCAACTATGCAAGAAGAACCTCAAGTGAAGATTATAGAATGCCCGAGAGATGCGATGCAGGGCATACTTGACTTTATTCCTACTGCAAAAAAAACTGTCTATATCAATGCGTTATTGAAGGTGGGTTTTCATACTCTGGATTGTGGAAGTTTTGTCTCACCAAGAGCTATACCTCAGATGAGAGATACCAGGGAAGTTATTAGGAATTTAGATTTGGAGAATACTTCTACCAAATTATCTGTGATTGTAGCAAATAAGCGTGGTGCTGACGATGCTCTGCTATTTGATGAAATAGACTATTTAGGCTTTCCATACAGTGTTTCCGAAACCTTTCAGCAACGCAATACCAATAAAGGTATTCGAGATTCTTTGGAGACAGTAAAGTATGTATTGGATGGATGTAAGAATGCCGATAAAGAAATGGTAGTTTATATTAGTATGTGCTTTGGTAATCCTTATGGGGATGAGTGGAGTCCCGATATAGTGACAGATTTGGTAGGGGAGTTGCACGAGTTAGGAATTAAGCATTTTTCGCTGTCAGATACCATAGGCGTGAGTAATAAGGACTCTATAGCAGACGTATTTGTAGAATTGAATAAAAATTATGCTGAGTGTGAATTTGGAGCACATTTTCATACTAAACCACATCGATGGCTCGAAAAGATAGAAGCAGCTTATGAGCACGGTTGTCGCAAGTTTGATGGAGCTATCAAAGGATATGGAGGTTGCCCAATGGCCAAAGATGATCTGGTGGGTAATATGCCTACAGAAAAGATGATAGGTCACTTTGGGTATGATGCCCTGAAACTAAAAAAGGCTTCCTTTGAGGAAGCCTTAAAATTAGCTGAAAATATTTTTGGTCGCTATTTGTGAGCGATACTTAGTCTCTTTACAAGGTGATTGTCACCCGAACTGAATGTCACAAAGTAATTACCGTTTTCTAGTGAACGCGTATTTAGTTGTTCTCTAGGCTGTACTTCTAAAACTTTATTGCCCAGTGCTGTGTACACAGCAATTATTGCATTCTCTCTTTTTACCGTAGGGTCTAACACAATGTTTACCTTGTCATTAGCGGGATTAGGGTAAATAGTCATAAGCTTGTTGTCTTTATACTTGGTCACGCTTCCGGTAGTAGAAACTGCAATATAGTTTTCTCCTATCTTCGTATCTGAACCAAAGCTATTATTAATAACTAGTTTGACATCGTAGAAACCGGTTTTGGTAAAGGCCACTTTCAATTCCGCAGATGATATTGTACCGCTATTGATAGTGTAATCTGCAGGTGTAATGGTCCACGTACGTGATGTAGCGGGCTCACCTCCAGAAATGTCGGTAATTGTCACTTCATCATTTACCTTGCACGTTCGTGTAGATGCTTCAAAATCAGCTGCTGGGACTAACGCACTTATGGTTATTTTACGAATAACATGACTGCTCACGGCGATACTATTCTCTGTTGCATATAGGTTGCCCAAGCCGTCAGTTTCTAAGTCAGCTAGTTCTGTGAAGGTTGCGTTGCTGCCTGACCCATCTTTTACAGCAAATTCAGATACATTACCGGCAAAGGTTGTAACAGAATTGTTGGTTTCGTTTATAGCTCGAATAACATTTTGATCTGCTACATATATAATACCGTCTACCACAGCTATTCCCTTAGGTGCTTTGAAACGTGCATTAGTCAGTGTACCATCTACTATACGAGCATCTGTTCCTGTACTAGGACCAGCAAGAGTGGCAGTAGCTCCAGTGTAAATATTAATTTTTCTAATATTGGTATTCCATGGATCGGTAACCACTATTGTGTTGCTATTATAGATAGCTACGCCCCAAGGTCTTCCAAACTTTGCAGCGGCTCCCGTGCCATCTGCTGTACCTGCTGACTTTGCTGTACCTGCCAATGTGGTAACCACACCTGCTGGTGTTATTTTGCGTATTGTGTAGTTTCTGTTGTCCGTCACATAAAAGTTACCATCTGTATCTACGGCAATATCCGTAGGTTGGTCAAAACGAGCCGAAGTACCTGTACCATCAGATGAACCTGCAGTACCAAAACCAGGTAATCCTGGGGTAGGAGCGGCTCCAGCAAATGTGGATGCTACTTGTCCATTTCCAAGATTTACATATTTGGCCAATCGACGAATGCAGTGGTTTGCTACGTCGGCTATGTATACATTCCCATCAGCATCTGTTGCCATTCCTCCTGGGTTTCGATAAGTGCTTTGGGTGGCTGTTGCATTTCGGTATCCCTCTGAGAGTGCAGGCTGCTGTAGGCTTCCCGAACGGATTTGCAATTTACCATTGGATATAATACGAATCTTATTTTTTTCACTGATGTACATTTTGCCTGTATTGTCAAAGCACAAACCAGTTGGATTGCTGAAATACGTATCGAGTAAATCTTTACCCGATGTAGATTCATAATTGTTGTCTGCATCATCATTTGTGATTCCGGCATAAGTGGTCACACTCTGAGCATTTGCTGTTGAGATAAGGACGCAAAATAAGGATAGTATGGTTATCTTTTTCATTAGTAGTCTGTTTTAAGCGAAACAACTACTTACGTTGTTTTCTATTTCAGTTGCAATATTGGTGTAATCTCTTGGTACAAAAGATTCTCCTGTTAATTTTTCGTATAGTTCAATATAGCGTTGGCTAATGGTTTCTACAAATTCTATAGGCATCTCTGGGCAACTTTGGCCGTCTTTACCTTGGAAACCTTCGCCTATGAGCCATTGTCTCACAAATTCCTTGCTTAATTGGCGTTGTTGCTGATCCTTGGCCTGAATATCTTCGTAAGAATCTGCGTAGAAATAACGTGAACTATCAGGAGTATGAATTTCGTCTATTAGGTGGATCTTGCCATCTTTAGTGCCAAATTCATATTTAGTATCTACAAGTATTAATCCTTGTTTGGCTGCGTGCTTACTGCCGTGATCATATAAGGCAAGAGCATAATCTTTTAATTGACTTAGCTCCTTTTTCTTTATGATTTTTTGTTCCAATATCTCCTCGTAGCTGATATCTAAGTCGTGACCGCTTTCTGCTTTAGTACTAGGTGTAAGTATGGGTTCAGATAACTTATCGTTTTCCTTCAAACCATCAGGTAACTTCACGCCACATACTTCTCGTTTCCCTGATTTATACTCTCGCCATGCGTGTCCTGCAAGATATCCTCTTACCACAAATTCTACCGGATAGGGAGCACATCGGTGGCCTATTGTAACGTGAGGATCTGCTTCACTTATTTTCCAGTTTGGTACAATATAACTCGTGTCATCCAGAAATTTGGACGCGATTTGATTCAGAACTTGACCTTTATAAGGGATAGCACTAGTGAGTACGTGATCGAAAGCAGATATTCTATCGCTCGCTATAAGCACCACGTGCTCCTCTCTTATCATATATACATCTCGTACCTTACCTCGTATGAACGCGGTTTGGTCTTTGAAGAAAAAATTAGTTGATACTAAGGTCTTTTCTTGTTCTTGTGCCATCATTGATTTTGCTATAAAACGTCAAAAATAAATATTACTCACTAAAGCCTCAAAAATATCCTCAAGACTACAACTCAGATAGAAATTGCATCGTATCCTCACCATCCGCAAAATCTTGCAAATCAGGTTTTTGTGCTTTTCCATAAGGAATGGAATCATCCTTAGGATAGTTTCCCACAATACATTGGATATCATCTCTGTTTTCACGTATGAAGGTGTCAACCTCAGCTAAATCATCGTAATACTCATAATGTATGCAGGCCAATGGTGCATGAAGACTTACTCGTTGTTTCGGCAGAGCAAATCCCGTATCGAGGTGCTGTTCGTTATTCAAGAGTAATAGTGCACGGTGATAGGTGTAGTTGTTAGCATACTTATTATGGTTTACCAATTCTTTGTATTTCATAAAAACATCTAATACCTTCACTATTTCTAAATTACGTGGTAAGTATATGAAGCTCACATTACGACAGCCTAATCCATAATATTGAAATACATCGTCTGCCAATGCTGATAATTGTTCTGGAGTTTCGGTTCCGTCTAGCACAGCCATTGATTTTCTGTTTTTACGCAATAAGCGAGGTATAGACTTGAAATAGTGCTCAAAATAGCGGTAACTATTGTTGCTTCCTGTCGCAATAACGGCATCAATATCTTTCACGCGTTCTACGATGGTCAATCGCTCTGTAAGATGAGGTGCTATCTCTTGCAACCACTTCACCAGCAATAAGATAACATACTTGTCGTCGCTGCTCGGTTTAATAACTGCGGAGTGGCCAGTTAGCAGTACACAAAGCAAATCGTGAAATCCTACTAATGGAATATTACCTGCCATAATGATGCCCACTGTCTTTGGTGAAGCGACATAAGTGTACGGCTTGCAGAACTTCGACAGATTATCTTGTGTGAGTTCTGATTGCCAATGTTGAAGTGCTAGCAAATAGTTTTCTTTTGTAAGCCAGTTGTTTTCCACGTAGGTCTTAGCTACCGAAAATTCAAGTTGCTCATTGTCACTTGTAAAACGGTTGCCTAAGGTTACTAAGGCGTCTATGATAGCTTGTTGGTTTAGCATATGGTGATGCAAAGGTGGTAATTCTAAGTGATTTGAGCATAGGGCGTTGCTATTTTAGAGAATAATAACGTAAGTCTTTTAGGATAAAGCACCTTGGATTTATATACGGCAACCATTTATAATCTACATATCCTAATTTTGAAGTATGAAAATGATGACACTTATCGGTCTACTTAGCTTATCGCTGTTGGCTAGTGCACAAGATACTGCTAATAGTGAACCTCATATAATTACAAACCCCACTCAAATCGCTTCCTTCAGAGGAGGCGAAGCGGAATTTATATAATATGTCGCAGAACACATTTCGTTTTCGGCAATAGCAAATGATGCCGTGTGTAAAGTGATTATTAGTTTCGTAGTAGATACTGCAGGAAATGTAAAGAATTTGAAAACATTAGGACGAAAACGTGGCTATGTTGTGGAGGAAGAGGCTACGAGAGTCATTCAATCTACTAGCGGCTTGTGGGAGCCTGCTATGTTTTATGATGCTAAGGTGGAGCAAAGATTACGGTATCCTATTCATATTTGTTTTCACTAAACTATTGATTTTGATTAGAATACTTTGTTGTTTGTTTTATTGCTCAGCAACGACTCAAGATAATATCGTGTCGTTTATTGCCTACCTTTGTTATCCACTTTTATAAACAACCATTTTGGCCAGAATACTAGCATTAGACTATGGCGGCAGACGCACCGGCATCGCCACTACAGATCCCCTACAGATTATCGCTACTCCACTCATTACCGTACAAACCGAAGACCTGATGGACTACCTATGTGATTATACAGCTAAGGAGGAGGTGAGCGATATAGTGGTAGGTCAACCTACTCGTCACGACGGAAGTTTCTCAGGAATAGAGCAATACATCGTCGAATTTATTGAGAAATTCAAGGCTAAGTTTCCTGCTATCACGGTGCATCGTATAAATGAAATGTACAGCTCCAAGGATGCTATGCAAGCACTGATAGCGAGTGGTGTAAAAAAGAAAGGTAGACGCGACAAGAAATTATTGGATAGCACGGCCGCAACATTACTTTTGCAAGAGTTTTTATACGAAAAATGATTTACCCTATACGAGCATACGGAGACCCAGTATTGAGAGCCAAATGTCAAGAGATTACAGACTTTGGATATGATTTTCAGAAATTGGTGACCGATATGTTTGAGACGATGGATGCGAGTGATGGAGTAGGACTAGCCGCCCCACAGATAGGTAAACCTTTACGTCTATTTATGATAGATAGTACACTCTTTGACAAAGAGAAAAAAGAGGGCGTACGTATGGCTTTTGTTAATCCCAGTATTATAGACGAAACGGGCGAAGAGTGGACCTTTGAAGAAGGCTGCCTCAGTATACCTGATGTGCGAGAAGACGTAAGCCGACATCCAGTACTCACAATAAAATACCAAACTACAGACGGCGAGCACAAAGAAGAAACCTTTGATGGTATGAGTGCCCGAGTGATACAACACGAGTATGATCATATAGAAGGTGTTTTGTTTACAGACCATATTTCGGCGTTTAAACGCCAGCTGCTCAAGAGCAAATTGGCTAAAATAAGTGGCGGAAAAGTGAACGTACACTATCGTATGAAGTTTCCTAAGAAAAAATAGATGGAGCGATATATAAGTACCTACAGACCACTAAACATGGTTTTTATCGCTGTTGCTCAGTGGTTGTGTGCTTATTTTTTGGATGCTAAGGCTATTTTACCTGATCTTGTCACAGGAGGACTGTATTGGCTCATGACTGGTACAGCTGCATGTACTGCTTTTGGCTACTGGGTAAATGATTTATTGGATAAGGAGCGTGACATTCTAAACAACGGCACCGTTTCGGACATTCATTCATTGCCCCTGGCTGTAATTTATGTACACCTTTTTGTATTTGTTTGTATAGCAATAGGTTGTGGTTTTATGTTGGGTACCTGGTTTATCGGGCTGTTTGTTGTGACTTTATTGGCCTTATTTCTTTATAGCCGTTGGTTGAAAAATATTGCAGTCATAGGCAACGTAATCGTAGCCTTATTGTGTTATTGTAGCACTTATTCGGTTTACGTTTTATTCCCATCCATAGATAGTATGCTCCTTATTTATTTTGCTCTATTAGCTACGGCTACTACGCTATTTCGAGAGATGGTAAAAGATGCAGAGGATATAGAAGGAGATGGACAAACGGGTGCTAAGACATTGCCTATAATCGTAGGACTCAAAGCTGTAAATATTGGTGTGTATGCTTTAATTTTAGTATTGATGCCTACCATTATCGTTTTGGTAGCATCACATCGAGCCTATTTTGAAGGGACGTTACTTTATCTCTACTATATTTATACATTCTTATTTATACTAGTTCCTTTTTTTAAGGTGGCAATGGACGTTCGTTATGCCGCTACAAAAGAGGAGTATACTGATATAAGTGCATTACTCAAGTATATATTCTTCACGGGAATTTTGTCCATTTTATTCTTTTAAGCACGCTTATGAAAATTTTATTAGGTTCTAATTCTCCTAGACGCAATGAG
>JABIUV010000048.1 GCA_018700895.1 Bacteroidota bacterium | reverse complement strand
TTAAATAATATGTGGTATTTGGTTGCAGATTATCTAGTATACTGATATAATTCCCAGTACCCGAACCATCACTTGTCTTGTTATTTGTTGTAGTCGGATTTTCATCAATACTCCAACATACACCACGTTGAGTAATTGGAACACCTCCATCAGAACTAATGTTCCCTCCACTTTCAGCATTTACCGATGTTATTTTAGTAGCATCTAACGATACTAAAGTGGGCAACTTTTCTAATTCCCATTTTAAATCAATCTTTTCACACCCTAATAAAATCAGCGTAAAAATCCATATATGTTTTAATCTCATAATATTATTTTGTTAGTAGTTTATTGTGTTTTAAAAATTATTGGTTGACTTCTCACTTTTATAGGTTGATTTTTAATAGATTCTCTATACCCTTTACTATCGCTTTTATTTTTTAATCCTCTTTTAAAAACCCATGCCAGATCATATACATATAATGTGGCAGAAATTCCCGCAGCAGTAAGTGAAATTTGATTGTTTCTATTTGCTTTTTTATAGTATAAATCAATCTCTTCCTGGCTTGTTGCATTTCGGTATTTTGTGTACTGATTATTCGAGATATACTTAGCACCAAAATATGTTGCCGCAGATGTCAAAAACCAGATCATAGTTCCCTTTCCCTTTTCACCATAGGTTACTTTATACTTTCCAAGACCAGGCATAACAGTTGAATACAAAAATGACGCAGGTCCCGCACATTTGTAGTTCACCAAATAGACATCTTCGTAGTTCTTATTTCCAACATTTTTTTTCTTGAATTCAAATTCGTATTTACCTAATTTGATTGGTTGATTTCTTAGAAAATACTCGACTTTAGGGCTATCATATACCCCATCATGATTTACCTTGACTTTAGTTTGGTAACTATACCAAGTCACATTCAATGCTGTTTTACACTCTGCAGCAATATAAAACCCACCTCTAACAGGAGGCTTAATTAAACTAGGGTTATTTAGCATTGAAGATAAGTAACTATCATAGTCCACAATTGTATTTTTTAATAGTTTAACAATGCTTTTATTTTCTCCTAAAGTATCATACTTTATGCTGAAATACCCGTCTAACTCACCCTTATCTAGGAGATCTATTCTATTATTCAAATCATTGTTGATATCCTTGATAAAAGCATCATAATCTTTATTATTAGTTTCATTATACGGGAATATTTTGGAGTCCCTCGATTTTAGGTAAAATAGAATATCCTTTAATTCTGTAATCATTTTACTAGTATGCAAGTTTGTCTTATCGATCAAATAAATTTTTTCATAAATTTTTAATGATTTTGAAAATTCCTTAGTATTAAAGGCTAGGTCTGCAGCTGTAACTAGTGGGTTCACTTTGGCACTTAATATTTTTTTATCTAATCTATTGTTCAAAGTCTCGTCGCTAAAGTGTATCCCAATATCCATAGACTCTTGATACAACTTTATTGCTTCGTCAAAATTATCTTTGCTTAATGCATCATCACCTCTCTTCTCTTTGTCGGAGGCCATTGTTTTAAAAGCACTTAATATTGTTGATTTCCTTTCGAGAACATCACTTTGCTGATTTTCTAAAAAAAACTTATTAAACATAACATCAGCTGAATCGATATTCTTTTCTTCAAGTAAATTGTCAATGATTGACAGATTCTTTTCTTTTATTTTTCGTTGTTCTTCTGCCACTCTTTCCTGTTCGGCCATCTGCTTTCGATATTCTTCAGCATTAAAATACTCAGGTATAGCCCAAAAACTCTCGGCAAGAGCTCCAACCTCATATAAATTTACAACACATTTAGAATAATCAACCTTTAATGATGTTTCAGGAATTGACATAACACATACCCCGCCATTATAGCCAACCGCCATAAACCAATAAAGTCTTTTATCAGTTTTTCCAAGATTGCCAATCTTTGTATGGGTAACTTCATAACCAATTATTTCTGCTCTTGATTTTGCCAAATCAAGTGCATTATCATAACTAACTTGCGATTTGGTCGATTGGATAGCAACTTTCTGAGCAAAAGTTAAATAGGATAAACTGATACAAATCAACACAACAAAACTTCTAAAATTCATAAAACAAAAATATTATTCTATTCTTATTTATCCAAAACAATCGGGTTCTGTACCCATTCTGAGCAAAGGCTGCAAAAAGGAAACCGGTATTTTAAAAAGGGTACGGGGTGTTGAATTAAGGAAAATAGTTCGGATTTTTTGGCGTTTTATCTACGCTAATCATTTGTACCCGAAAGCGATGACTACTTTAAAAGTAGCTGAGTCGTTATGCTAGTAATGTGGTCAAATCCTTGCGAAACGATACCTAAATCGATACCCTAATGCATAAAAAAACCTGTAATCGACTATTAAACAATCAATTACAGGTTTTAATGAGTAGAGGCTATAAGACTCTTATCGAATCTTTAGACTAAGAACTAAAACTTATCAATTCTTAATGAATCTATATGCTTGATTTATTCCGTTTCCGATTTTCAAAAAGTACATACCCAGCGGCAAATCTTAATTTAATTTAAGAAAATTCTTACTTTCTTCTTACATTGCGTTCAAAATCTTTAATAAAACAACATGGAAGAATTTGAAAAACTATTAAAATTAGCTCTTGCTGATGGAGTAATAACTGACAAAGAAAGAGAGCTTTTAATGAAGAAGGCAAAAGCTGTTGGCATTGATAAGATTGAAGCAGAAATGATTATTGAAGGTAAATTGTCAGAGACTAAGGCTGAATTGGATGCTGCGGAAGAAACAACGGATGGTTTTCAAATTTCAAATGAAGAACTACTACTTAGAACAACTAAGTGGGTTAGTAGAATATCTGAAAAGAAAATTAAGGTTGATGTTGAACGATTTCCTCGAATAAATCAGGACACCCCTGGATTTCAGAAGTATTTAGACGCTGGTTCAGATGTAATGGGAAAATTAAATGTTGTAGGAGTAGTTGGAAACGTTGCTGGCATGATACCTGGAGTAGGTGGTATTGTTAAAGGAGTTATTAAAATGACTGGAGTAGGTGGCCCACAAAAGCTGGATAACAAAGAGATTAGAGATATAACGGATAAATATTTAATCATATTAGAATTGAGAGCGAAAACAGATGAACATTTGATGTCAAAGTATAAATCTCTTCAGGAGAATTACAAACATCAAGTTTCTCTTTTCGAGGAAAAAAACAAAAAAGGATTTGGTAAATTCTTTTAATTCTGATCTAAACCAAATGATATGATTAAATCAATAAATAATACACATTTATTATTCCCTATTTTAGTGAGCTTTATAATAAAACTACTTACGTACCAGAGTCTTTTTAATCGGTAGTAGTAATTTACCTCAGATAGAGCTACAACGTCAAGCCAAGCGTACGTATCTGTAAAAGTAGAATTCGTTTGAAGTCCTATGTATGAAAATCCCGATCTAGGTCTTTTAACTAGAGTCCATAAGAATCGAACTTGCATCTAAAGTTTAGGAAACTTCTAATCTGTCCATTGAACTACGTGGCCAGTTTTGGAAGTAGGTTATGAAGATTAAATATAAACCATATATGTGCAAATCAACCCTACTGAACCTATAGTTCTATCTTACTTAACTTTAATCATTAAAGACTAAATTTGCTCTGCAATGTACAACAACATTATCTCAGAAAACCAAGGCGTAGTGCAAATCATCACAATAAACCGTGAAGAGAAGCTAAACGCACTCAACGTAGAACTCATACAAGAAATAGGTCAAGAAGTAGCTCGTCTGAATAAGGAGATGACTGTACGCGGTATCATCCTTACCGGGAAAGGCCAAAAAGCCTTTGCTGCGGGAGCTGATATATCAGAGTTTGCCAATTTTGGCGAAGCCGAAGCAAAAGAAATGAGTGCCAAAGGCGGAAAAGTATTTACAAGCTTGGAAGAAAGTGAGATACCTATAATAGCAGCAGTAAACGGATACGCCCTAGGTGGCGGATGTGAACTCACAATGGCCTGTCACGTGCGTATAGCGAGCGATAATGCTCTCTTTGGTCAGCCAGAAGTAAACCTGGGAGTGCCTCCAGGATATGGCGGTACGCAACGATTAGCACAGATAATAGGCAGAGGACGAGCACTCGATATGCTCATTACGGCCAAGTCTATTAATGCGGAGACGGCCCTCAATTACGGACTAGTAACACAAGTCGTATCACAAGAAGAATTGCTGCCAACCTGTATCAAATACATAGAGAAACTGGTGGGCAAATCGCCACTGGCCATAGCCGAGGTGATAAAATGCACCAATGAGTTGTACGAAAATATAAACGGTCTACAATACGAAATAGACAGTTTTGCTAGAAGCTTCCAAACCGCCGATTTTAAGGAAGGCACAACAGCGTTCCTAGAGAAACGTAAGCCCGACTATACATAATATGACATTGTGGGGTGCCTTTTATTTTGGCATTCTATTTGTTCTTTATGAAGCGAACACTAATTTTGAAACAATTATTAAACAATAGAAAAATGAAAAATTTAATCTTACTAACTGCTTTCGTATTTGGATTTTCTGCCATAAGCTTTGCTCAAACTGAAGATGCTAAAGCTAACGTAACACTATCTTCTGAGGCTCAAGCTAAACTTACCTTAGAAAAAAAATCACACGATTTTGGCACGATAGAGGAAGGTGTACAAGCAACCATTACCTTTACATTCAAAAACACAGGAAACGCTCCATTAGTACTTAACAGTGTGAAAGCTTCTTGCGGATGTACTACTCCTAAATGGACAAAAGAGCCAATAGCACCAGGAGAGGAAGGTGTGATTACTGCAATATATAATTCAAAAGGAAGACCAGGTAACTTTACCAAAACCATTACTGTAAAGCACAATGGCGAAGGTGGTACTGAATTCCTTACTATAAGAGGTGTGGTAAATAGAGCTGCTCCAGTAGTTCAACCTACTGTGGTCTCTCCAGAGCAATAAGCACGTATTAACTAAAATAATTTCAAAACCCTTTGCAACGCAAGGGGTTTTTAGTTTACAGAAAAAATATACTTCTCTCGTTTTTGCTACTCATAGCTGGATTAGCTTGTGCACAAACAGATTCTGTCTCTTTATCCGATGCGTTGCAAAATTTTAAAGCATCGGCAACACAGTCACTGAACGTAATACCAGATTCTATGGAAATTATAGTCTTGACCACTGACACCATAACTGCAATGCCTGATAGCACGCCGGCTGAACCCATTATCGCTTTTGACACGGCGGTGTACCAATTGGGAAGTATCTCACAGGGCGATATTGTAAAGCAGCGATTCACTTTTAGAAATACAGGAAACGCAGATCTAGAGATAATTAGTGTAGTGCCCGACTGTAGTTGTACTAGTCCAGAATGGACATTGTAGCCCATAAAACCCTGATAATCAAGATATTTTATCGCAACTTACGATTCTAAGGAAGATATGGGTAAATTTATGAAAACCTTAACTGTACTACACAATGCTGGTGAGGGCTATGGCTTTGTGGAGATTCAAGGTTTCGTAGCACCTAAACTATAGGTCTAGCTCCTCCCATTTCCCAAACCACCCTGTTAATCCGCCTGTATGTATAGCTAGGACGCGTTCTCCTCGAGCAATCGTTCCATTTTCACAACACTTTTGGATAGTTAGCAGCAGCTTGCCTGTATAAATCGGATCAAGTAATACTCCTGTTTCTCGGTTAAAATCTTTTATAAAGTGAACTAATTCAGTATTCATTTTGGCATAACCTCCACAATGAAAATCATCTAACACATTAACGCCTTGAATTCCGTAGGTGTTCTCCACCTCGTGTTTTATATAATCCTTACCTTTCAGCACTTGTACGCCTACAAGCTTAGAGAGTTGATGCAATGCCTGCAAGTGTTCCGCCATTCCGGCTAGTGTAGTTCCTGTTCCACAAGCCACCATTATTTTATCATACTTGGCGGTAACTAACTCAGTGATTATGTTTTTACATCCCACCGTTCCTGCTTGACAGGCACCACCTTCTGGCACATACAATTTCTTATCCTTGATACCATAGGTTCTGTTTACCTCTTTGTATTCCGTTCTCGTTACAAACTGGAGATGCATCCCGTATAGTTTGCAGAGTTTCAATACGGCATTTTGAACCTTAGGCTCTTCGCCACGGATAATTCCAGTAGATTTTTTACCTAGAATAGCACAACTTGCGGCTGTGGCTACTAAGTGATTGCTAAATGCACCACCATAAGTCACTACTTCGCTATAGCTTTCTTCTGCGAACTCACGGAATATGCCCGACAACTTACGCCATTTATTTCCTGAAATAATGGGGTGAATAAGGTCATCCCGTTTTATGCTTAAGGTGATGCCATAGACGTCGGTCCAAGAGGTGCTCACAGTGTGAATAGGACTCGGTATGTTTAACTGTTGCTCTATGCTCATAGTCTATGTTGCCGTAAAATGCTCTTTAATAATGGACCACGCTAGGTCTGACTCATACCCTTTGGTCATGACAAATTGTACAGCTTTGTAATTTTTTTGGTAGCCTTTTATGGCCTTAAGCGAAGCTATTTTTTTACGAAGCAGCTCTGTAAGTACGTCCATATACTGCTCTTCCTGTATCTCTTGCAAGCCTTTTTTAATGCAGTAGTCAGAAATTTTTCGTCGTTTTAGCTCTTGTACTATTTTGTTTCTTCCCCACTTCTTGTACCTAAACTTTCCTCTTACAAAAGCCAATGCAAACCGCTGCTCATTCAAAAAATCTTGCTTAATGAGCTCATAAATAATTTCCTCTACGTCCACCTTAGCTAGTCCAAAAGAGTACAGCTTGTCTCTCACCTCCTGGTGACAACGCTCCTGATAGGCACAGTATTTGGCTATTTTCTGTTTTGCCTCTTTAGGTGTATAGTTCTTTTTAGTAGGTTCAAACACAATGAGGCTGCTAATTTACCCTACTTTTGTATTTAGCTTGTACACCTTAGCACAAATAGCAGATATCGTAAACGGAAAACTACAAGGCAATGCATCATTGGAGATTACCAATATGTATGCTGATACCCGTAAGAGCTTAAAACAAGCAGCCTTATTTATAGCTCTAAAAACATCAAAAACCAATGGTAATTCCTTTGTAGGAACTGCCATACATCAAGGAGCTTCTGCTGTTTTAGTGTCTGAAGTGCCCAAGGTTGAATGTGATTACATTTTGGTAGATGATACGCTCAAGGCATTGCAATACTTAGCACAATACCATCGTACTCAGCACACTATTCCCGTAGTAGCCATAACAGGAAGTAACGGCAAAACCATTGTAAAGGAATGGCTTAGCACACTGCTCAATGATACTGAGATCGTATGCAAAAGCCCGAAGAGTTACAACTCACAAATAGGCGTTCCACTTTCCTTATGGCAATTAAACAGCAGTCACACCATAGGCATTTTTGAAGCAGGTATCTCTCAACCATCCGAAATGGACCACTTGCGTGAGATGATACAACCTACGATAGGTGTTTTTACCCACCTCGGAGATTCACACGCTGCTAATTTTGAGAGCATCGAACAAAAGCTTGATGAAAAGCTCAAATTGTTCAGCTCTTGTGAAGCCATCGTATGTTCTACCCACCAAAGAAATGTGTATGACGCCATAAAACAATTAAACAAACCTATGTTCACTTGGGGAAGCGATGTAAGCTGTAATGTGCACGTGATTTCCGACCTGTCAGGCGAATATATTGTTACTTATCAGGGGAATAGCTATAATATTCGGTTGGCTAATAGCGATAAAGCAAGCGTTGAAAATGCATTTACATCACTTTCCGCAGCATTGGTATTGGGTGGCGATATAGAAGTCTTACTAACCAAAATTAACAACCTTCCATCTATCGATATGCGTCTGCAACAAATAGAAGGCATACAAGGCAACACGCTCATTTTCGATTTTTACAATTCAGACTTTCAATCGTTAGATATCGCTTTTGATTTTTTGAAACAACAGAATACACACGAGAATATAACAGTGATACTCTCCGATATACTGGAAAGTAATCTGGACACGGAGTCATTATATAAGAAGGTAAATAAAGCCCTTCACAAACACGGCGTGCATAAGCTGATTGGCATAGGTCCCAAAATATCTCATGCACACCAAGTGTTCGACCTTCACGCACATTTTTACCCTGACACAGCCGCATTCTTAAAACGGCACGCCATTTACGAATTAAAAAATGAATGCATATTGCTAAAAGGAGCTCGTATATTCCAATTTGAACAAATAGGAGAACGCCTCAGAAAACGCACGCATCAAACCTGCTTAGAAATTAATCTAAGTAACATGCAGCACAACCTTAATGCCATTAAAGCGCGTGTAGGTACGCAAACCAAAGTGATGGCAATGGTAAAAGCTCTCGCATACGGTAGTGGCGATTACCAGATTGCTAAACTTCTAGAAAAGAACAACATAGACTACCTAGGTGTGGCCTATACAGATGAGGCCACTCAACTGAGAGCTGCGGGAATAAACACACCTATAATGGTGCTAAATCCCGATCTTACAGATCTTACACCTTACGTAGAGCAAGACATACAACCGGTTATTTATTCCTTTACCAGTTTAGCTAAAGTAGCCCGACGTCCCATAAAAATACATCTAGAGATAGATACGGGAATGCGAAGACTGGGTTTCCAACGCAATGATGTGTCTCTATTAATTGACAAACTAAAAACAGATAAGTCCTTGCAAATTGCCTCAATCTTCAGTCACCTCGCAGTGGCAGATGATCCGCAACAGGATGATTTTACAGAAAAACAATTGTCTGATTTTGAACATATTAGCAATAATATTGAAAGGCAATTAGGCATAAGCGTGATTAAACATATCGCCAATACTGCCGCCATAGAGCGATTGCCACACGCCCGGTTTGATATGGTACGAATGGGCATTGGATTGTATGGAATATCATCTGTACATCAAGATACTCCTCTACTCCCTGTAAGTACATTTAAGTCATACATCTCACAGATAAAAAGTGTGCCCGCAGGTGCTGGTGTCGGCTACGGACAATGGAGCAAATCCACCAAGGAGCGAAAAATAGCGGTAATAGCTGTGGGATATGCCGACGGTTATTCGCGTAGGTTTAGTCAAGGTAAAGGTGCTTTTTTGATTAACGAAAAATTTGCTTCCGTAGTAGGCAATGTATGTATGGATATGACCATGTGCGATGTCACGGATATACCCTGTGCGGAAGGAGACGAGGTCATTATATTTGGTACAAATCCTCACGTATCTGAACTTGCCCGTCAACTGGACACTATCCCTTATGAGATACTGACCAACGTAAGCGAACGCGTAAACCGTATGTACTACCAAGAATAGTAGTGGCTTGACTCGTAAGCTAACTTCAACTAAATTTGTATCGTATGCGAATGAAAATAGATATAGACCACCCGCAGGCGGCTGAGCTGGTTGCATACTTAAAAACACTTGATTTTGTGACCGTGGAGGAAGGTTATAATGGTTCCAAAGCTTTTGAAACAGCTGCAAATGAACCAATCACTGCGTATAATAATACTACAAACCAAGATTACGAAATACCCGAATGGCATAAAGAGATAGTGCGTAAAAGTATTGCTGATTATGGGGAGAATCCAGATAGCGGTAAGTCACTTGCACAAGTTCTTCAGGAGATTAGAAAAGATTTGTAGTGTTCCCCATAAAAGTTCAACCTTTGGCCGAAAAACAAATTCGTGAAGCCACCTTTTGGTACGAAAGTCAACAAAACGGACTCGGTCTTTACTTTATAAATAAATTAGAACAAGGACTTAGTTTTTTAAGACAATCTCCTAAATCCTTTCTACAACGATACGAAGATGTTCGTACTAGCTATTTAAAAACATTTCCTTGTATCGTACATTACACCTTTGAAAATGGATTAGTGAATGTTCACGCCGTAATACATGCCGCTTCCCGTCCCAAAAACTGGAAAAACGAATGACCAAAGATCAACTCATAGCAGGAATACAAGCAGGAGACTCACGCACACTGAGCAAGGCTATCACTTTGGCAGAGAGCACCTTAGCCGACAAACGCAATCTAGCACTTGAGGTCATATCACACTTTGGACCACAGGACAACACCTATCGCATAGGCATAACTGGAACACCCGGTGCCGGAAAAAGTACTTTTATAGAAGCCATAGGCACGCACTTACTACAAGACCCTGACCGAAAAATAGCCGTGCTTAGCATAGACCCTAGCAGTGGCAAAACACACGGAAGTATCCTCGGTGACAAAACACGGATGAACCAACTCAGTGCTCATCCACGAGCGTACATACGTCCTTCATCTAGCGGCACTCAACTGGGTGGCTTAGCCAAAAACACACGACTAGCTATGCTCCTGTGCGAGGCTGCTGGTTATAATACCATACTCATAGAGAGTGTAGGCGTAGGCCAAGGTGAAACCGAAGTAGCTCAACTTACCGACCTCTTTACCCTCATACTCAATCCTGGCGGCGGTGATGAGCTGCAAGGCATAAAACGTGGGATTATGGAAATGGCAGACATCATCGTGGTAAATAAGGCAGATGGAGATGCGGAACGACAAGCCAAACTCACTGCAAAGGAATACAGTATGGCCCTTCACCTATTGCCTACATCTACTAAGCCTGTGCTGAGCGGAGTGGAAGTATTCAGCTCAGACTCAAATAGTGGATGGATAACCAAGGTGATTACCGCATCGGCTACTGAAAATAAGGGAATAGACGTGTTTTGGGAGAAGGCCTTTGACTATGAGAAATGCATAACCCAAAACCAATGGAAAACTGCACACCGTAAGGGGCAAATGCACTATTGGGCCCGCAAAAGTGTACAGGATCTGCTCCTCGCCAAGCTAGAACATTATGAAGATGCTATTGCTCAAGGACTCTCCGCTGGTAAATTACCAGAGGAGGTAGCGAGGGATGTGGTGAAGTGATATTTTACTAGAACAATGCTGCAACGTTTATCACATCTGGCTGGTCTGTCTTTAGAAATGGGAACACTTATATCAAATGCATACGTTAGAAAAACTATTGTTGTTATTTTTCTCCTGCTAAATGTACAGTCTTACGCCACGCACGATGTTGGATACGAATTAGCATATCGCCACGTGCAAGATAATAGCTATCAAATTACATTGACGCGATATAGAGATTGCAGATTATCTGCTTCAGGTCCATCGGCGTTAGAATTAGCATGCAATGGAGGTGTAATATCTGTTACCACGGTGGACTCCACTGTGCACACAGAACTAAATGTTTTTTGCCCTTCGGTACAAACAAAATGCAATGGCGGCACAACCCAAGGTTTCTTAAAATCAGTGTACTATTATAACGTTAATTTTGATAATGCACCATTCGCGTCCCTAAAAAGCTGTGGCACAATTACGGTCCAAACCTTAATTGGCCAGATGATAACCTCCAATACACCTATTGCTCTACATGAAGCCAAATTAGAACTCAATTTGGACACCGTCGTACACAATTCAAACCCTCGATTTACCATTGATCCTGAGCCTCTTTACAATGGAATGCGACTAATGGTGTCTACTGGATTGTAATACGCACCGACCTTGGAGTATACCGAGCTGAGGTGGTGAGTGTGAGGTGAGGATCAGAAATCTAAAATCAATGAAGAGGGTCGCACAACTATGTCTTCCCATTATTATTTTAATTCAACAGATAGCCTAAGTACTTACTCTCCATATTTAGAAACTTTCCACCTCCTACAAAGTGGCTGTTCCGTTTACTAAAAAACCTACTTTTGCCTTACATTATAAATAATCCTTGTCATGATAATAGGTGTACCTTCAGAAATTAAGAATAACGAAAACAGAATTGCTCTTACACCAGGTGGAGCTCTAGAGCTTACCAAACGTGGACATACCGTATACGTTCAAAAAAACGGTGGTGTAGGCAGTGGTTTTAATGACCAGATGTACATAGACGCTGGTGCACAGATACTGGACACCATAGAAGAAGTATATGCCACAGCCGAAATGATAATGAAGGTGAAAGAGCCTATTGAGTCGGAGTATAAACTTATCAAAAAAGACCAATTGGTGTTTACCTACTTTCACTTTGCGAGCCATAGGCCGCTTACCGATGCTATGATAGAAAGTGGTGCGGTATGTCTCGCCTACGAAACGGTAGAATCAGCAGACCGAAGTTTACCATTACTTATACCTATGAGTGAGGTAGCAGGTAGAATGGCCATACAGCAAGGTGCCAAGTACCTAGAAAAACCTATAAAAGGAAAAGGAGTATTGCTAGGTGGTGTGCCGGGTGTGCCTCCAGGTAAGGTGCTGGTAATAGGTGGCGGTGTAGTAGGTACACAAGCCGCTAAAATGGCCGCAGGACTGGGTGCTCAGGTGACCATACTAGATGTAAGTCTTGCTCGCTTACGCTATCTTAATGATGTGATGCCTGCTAACGTGGTGACGCGTTTTAGCAGTGAAATGAATATACGTGACCTGATACCTCATATGGACCTCATAGTAGGTGCGGTGCTCATACCAGGTGCTAAGGCTCCTAACTTGATAACGCGAGATATGCTCAAAGATATGTCGCCAGGTACTGTAGTGGTAGATGTGGCCGTAGACCAAGGTGGATGTATAGAAACCTGTAAACCGACTACACACGAGGATCCAACCTATATCATAGACGACATTGTACACTACTGCGTAGCCAATATGCCGGGTGCCGTACCGTATACATCTACAGTAGCTCTTACCAATGCCACTCTTCCGTATGCTATACAACTAGCCAACAAAGGCTGGAGACAAGCCTGCAACGAGAGCCGTGAGTTAAAACTAGGACTGAATGTGGCAAACGGAAAAGTATGCTACAAAGGAGTATCCGAAGCATTTGACTTAGACTATACTCCGGTAGAAGATATATTGGGTTAAATCTTAGCTAAACAATTTATAAAAACCATTCTGCCACGGTAGAATGGTTTTTTTTATGCCCCTAAAAAAAGGAACTTCGCAGTTACATTATGACACTTTTTCACAAGGTATATCCCAACGAGGCCTCTAACGACTATTTGTTCATTCTACACGGGCTATTTGGTATGCTCGACAATTGGCACAATATGGCCAGAAAACTATCGGCACATATTAATGTAGTGACCGTAGACCAGCGTAACCACGGTCAAAGTCCTCATTCTTCTGAAATGAGTTTTGAGCTTATGGCTAACGACTTAGCCCTCCTAATGGACGAGCTGAAGATAGAAAAAGCAAGTATAATAGGACACTCCATGGGAGGTAAAACGGTGATGAAATTTGCCGACTTACATCCCGATAGATTGCAAAAACTCATAGTCGTAGATATCGCACCCAAAAAATATCAACCCGGACATACAGCGTATTTTGAGGCATTTAAAACCGTAGACTTTGCAGCGTGTGAATCACGCAAAGATGCAGACACGGCATTGGCCCAGATAGAAAGTAATATCGGCGTGCGTCAGTTTCTGCTCAAAAACCTAGAGAAAGCAGATCAAGGATATCAGCTTAAAATCAATGTGTCCGCCATTGAAGCCTTTTATCCCGATATGATAGATGTGCTTCATTTTCAGTGGATTATAAGTACCACAACGTTATTTCTATATGGTAAAAAATCAGGCTACATCACCGAGAAAGATATGGTAGACATAGAAGAGACCTTTACTGATGCCGAATTCGTAGGAATAGAAGACGCCGGCCACTGGGTACATGCCGAAAAACCCACTGAGTTTTATGAGGCAGTGGTAGCATTTTTGTTTTAAAGGGTTTTGGAAGGCAGTTTTCGCTAAAATCTTTAGCTTCGCTTACCCTCAAAGAAAGTAGTCATAAGCAAGGCACAGTCCTCTTGCAGCACGCCTTTATTCACCACTATTTTAGTCCTGTCTTGCACAAAGTTGGTAAACCCATGTTTGGGCTCCATACAGCCTATGTGTATTTTCTTAATACGTGCATTTTTTATCGCCCCATAGCACATCACACATGGTTCTACAGTAACGTATAATTCACATTCATTCAGAAATTTAGAATCTAATGCTCCGCTAGCAGCAGTAATGGCAAGCATCTCCGCATGAGCTGTAGGGTCATTTAGGCGTTCTACCTGGTTGTATCCCTTGCCTATGATTTGGTTATTAGCCACTACGATTGCTCCTATGGGTACTTCGTCTTCTGCAAAGGAATTCTCTGCTTGTCGCAGAGCTTGTTTCATATAATAGTCTGGTGTAAGTTCCATTAGTTTGTTGCTACTTGCTCTTGTATGGCGTTATACAAGAGTTCGCCTACGTAGCGAGCTCCTTTATAGGTAAAGTGTGTATAGTCCTTCTGCCCCAATCCTTTATTTACCCAGGCTGGCATACTGTTTTTGCCACCCATGGCTTGGTACAAGTCCCAAAAGCAGCATCCTGTTTCCATGGCAGCCTCTTTCATGGCATCACGTATCAAAGGTAAATTTTCATACGTTACCATTTCTCCTGCTTGGTTTTTACTCATATCACTTGGCCCTATTACGATGATAGATATTCCTGGTTTGGCGGCTTTTATACTTCTGAGCTGGTTAGCGAGTAAATTTTTGTAATAACCGTAATCTGCCCTCACATTGGGGACCACATTTATACCGTATTGTAAGATAACTGCACACACATTCATCTCATTGAGTTGTTGCTTGTAGCGTGCTCTATCCATAGAGCTGAATCCGCCACCCGAACTTCCTCGCATAGCAAAATTGTCTACGGCTACTCCTTTGTATCCATCTAAGGCTACGCCATATATTACAGGATAATTGCCATTACTGAAATTCAGTTTGAGTTTCTTTTGACCACTTACGTTCCATGTGTGTTTAGAAGAAAATGTACTGGCCGGCACTACATATTGGTCTGTAGCTGTATCTCTATCCACGGTTAATTCAAAAGGGCTTTGAGCACTATATAACAGGGTTGCTTTATTGTAAATCTTGGTGCGATAATACCCACCATTTCTTTTGGCGATACAAATGAATGCCGGAGTATGAGCTCCTTCGCTAAACTTAGCTACACGTGTGGCTAAAGAATCATTACTCAATTCCCATCCGGCAAACTCACTCGTAGTTCCTGTCATAGTAAATGCGGCACCAGCCAAGCCGTATCGCTTATCTTCCATAGGACTCTTTCTTACATAAATGGCCTTTTTGATGATGTTTGAGCTTTGAGAAACCAAATAATTACCTCGTGCAGTTGCGGCAGGTTCTTTTAATAATAAAATACCTGGACCATAACCACCGTATGCCAGTTGCATCTTGTTACGAAGGTAGTTGGTCACTCTGTCGCCTTCTAGCTGTGAATCACCGTAATGAAGAATGCGTACCACTTTGTTCTTACTTTCGTTAAGCAGCCCATTTTTTAGTGATTTTAGAGCATCTGGATTGTTGGGGGGTAAAATAAGAGCTGTTCCTGAAGCGACAAACGGCGTTGGCTTTTGTGTGGAGTCTGACACCAACTTTTGCTGTGTGGTATCTGTTTTTTGAGTGTTGTCTACTTTGGTTACTGCAGTATCCTTGATTGGTGATTGAGTTATTTGAACAGCTGTATCATCGTCTGTGGTAAGGACTACATTTTGTAACACACTGTCTATATTTACTAATGTGACGGAGTCTTTATGACCCATAAGCTCATCGTAAGACACAAATTTGATTTGCTTCTCATTAAAAAGAGCAATCTCTCCTTGGGGAAAGAAAAGAACGATAATACCGAGCAATACATTTACAACAACGAGAGCCATAAGCACCCTCCATGGTTTTACGCTTCTGCTTTCAAGGTATTTATTGCGATCCAGTTTCACCCTGGCTAATTATGTTGTTTCTATTAATCGTAGCATCTTGTATTAGCCTGTGTAATAAGTAGTTACCCTGTTTGATATGTTAAGCAACTCATTTTCAGCAAATGCTTTTGTCATAAACTGCATTCCTATGCTCATTCCGTTAGACTCTAGCGTAGGTACCGAAATAGCAGGTAAACCAGATAGTGGAGCTTGTACCGTGAATATGTCTGCTAAGTACATTTGAATAGGATCTTGTGATTGTTTACCACCGATATCAAAAGCGGTAGATGGAGCAGTAGGACAAAGGAATAAATCATAGGATTCGAGTATTTTTTCGCTCTCCTCTTTAATGATGCGTCTTACTTTTTGTGCTTTGGCATAATAGGCATCGTACTCATCTGCACTTAGTACAAAAGTACCCGTCATAATTCTACGCTTCACCTCCGTACCGAAACCTTCACTTCGCGATTTTTTGAAGGTAGAATTGATGTCGTGAGCCTGCTCACTACGTCGACCATATAGCATTCCACTATAGCGAGACAGGTTACTACTTGCCTCAGCAGTGGTAAGTACGTAGTAACATGGTACCATATAATCCAAGTAAGGATAACTATACTCCTCTACAGTATGTCCGTCTGTTTTTAGTTTGGCAATTATATCTTGGTAAGCGGCTTTCACTGCCGGCTCTAGTCCTTCGCTTTCCATTGCCTCTTTGCTATAGGCTATTTTGTATTTTTTGCTTGCATTGGGCGTGTAGGTAGTCACCTCTGCACTTGATGAAGTCGCATCCTGGTCATCTACTCCCGCCATAATTTCTAGGAGTAATCCTGCATCGGTGTCGCTCGAAGTAATGGGCCCTATTTGGTCAAAACTAGACGCATACGAAAACAATCCGCTGCGTGATATTCTGCCGTATGTTGGTTTTAGTCCGAGAGTGCCTGTGAAACTAGCTGGTTGGCGTATAGAGCCTCCCGTATCTGAACCCAATGAGGCTAAGCACAAGTCTGCCTGTACGGCAACGGCACTACCACCCGAGCTACCTCCCGATACTTTGGTGTTGTCGGCAGCGTTTTTTACCGCTCCGTAAGCCGAGTTTTCGTTACTCGCTCCCATCGCAAACTCATCGCAATTACAACGCCCTATAATGATTACGTCTTCATTGAGCAAGCGTTGCAATGCCGTAGCGGTATAAACCGCTTCATAATTTTCTAAAATTTTGGAAGCCCCAGAAGCCGTGTGTCCTTTGTAGCAAATGTTATCCTTAATAGCGAGAAACATTCCCGCAAGACGACCAGCAGTTCCTGCCTTTATTTTATCATCTACTTCTGCGGCTTTGGCACGCACCTCCTCCTCAAACACCTCAAGCATTGCATTTAGATGAGCGTGTTTTTTGTTTTGAGATATGTAATAGTCTGCTAGGAGTACGCAGGATGTTTTGCCCTCGCGTATATCAGACTGAATGTTTTGTAAAGACGTGTATTTTTTGGTGTTCATTCACGTTACTTCTCTTCCACCTTCTCCTTTTTCGGAGTTTCGTTCATACCTTCTTTGAGTTGCTCGCTTACTTCGTTTTTAGCTTTGTTAAACTCACGAATACCCGAACCAAGTCCTTTCATCAACTCAGGAATTTTGCGGCCTCCAAAAAGTAATAGTATGGCAAACACAATGATAACCCATTCCATTCCGCCCATATTTAAAAACAATAACATAGTTTTTTTTTATTAAAAAGTGCTTTTGCAAACGTACTACAAATCTTTGGATATAAAGATGTGGTTTGGAATGATTAACTTCGTCCTTTATCAATACTATTATGGCAGTAAGACGACCTTTTAACCTTCAAAAATGGATAGACGAGCATCGCGATGAGCTCAAACCACCCGTAGGCAACCGAAACCTCTACAAAGATGCAGGTGACTACATCGTAATGATAGTAGCCGGCCCCAATGCTCGCAAGGACTATCACTACAACGAAACCGAGGAGCTTTTTTACCAGCTAGAGGGTGATATAAATGTACGCATACAAGAAGACGGTAAGGCGGTAGATATTCCCATATCTGCTGGCGAAATGTTCTTGTTGCCTGCCAATGTTCCGCACTCGCCTATGCGTAGCGAGGGTAGTATAGGTCTGGTGATAGAGTGCAAACGCACCCACGGTGAGCAGGATGGTTTAATGTGGTTTTGTGATAACTGCAACCATAAGCTACACGAGTACAAATTCCCACTTACCGATATCGAAAAAGATTTTATTCCCCGCTTCAGAGAATTTTATGCCAGTGAGGAGCTGCGTACGTGCGATGCATGTGGTACGGTAATGGAGACGGATAGTCGGTTTGTGTAGTCTTGTATGATATGAGAGGGATAATTTATTTATTCATTGGTGTGTTTTGCTTGGCTGCTTGCATGCCTTCTGATTCTGTCAAAACTTGGGTGTATATAGAACTTGCTATCGACAATAAGAAAGTAACCGACGAGTTTGTATACGGCCAAATTGATTCTAAAACTGTTGAGGCATTTAAAAATAAGAGAGCTACAAATCGCTTGTTTACTGTAGAAAACATCAGGTACATTAGCCTTCAGGATAGCCTAGAAGTAGAGGAGGATGAAGACAATTTCGGTAATGCTACCTATAATATTCTGGATGTAAGACAAGTGGAGTATCTAAAAAAAGATCCATTATTCATCGAGAGTGAGGTGCCTCTTTCGGCAAGAAGCTTACGTATCAAAAATTCGCTCCTTAGAAATTCAAAATGAACATATACAGCCCATGCCAAACCTGTAGCGAGGAGTTACAGGCTAAGACAACTTGCGATACCCGCGGGGAACACGCCATGCGAAAAGGGGAAACCATTACCCTAAAATGTTTCTCGTGTAATACCCAAAACACGACTCATATTGACGATTTCAAAGCACGAGAGTCAAGTTTCATCAAAATGTTTGCACTCATAAGCTTCTTGGTAACTTTGTTAATAGCTGTTGGTGCATTACTGTGGATGTTGTTCACTGAAGGCGTTACGGTAGTATGGTACGGTATTTTGACCATACCATTTCTTATATATGGCTCACTATTGGGTTATGATAGAAATAGGGTGCGGATTTTTAATCGGCTTTACGCCAAGAGGTAAGGAACTTCATCCTACCATTTGGAGAAAAACGGGCGAATTTTCACAGCTAAAACACTTATGATACTGACTCACATATCCCGATTTACCCCCTAAGTGTTACAAAGTGTTTCAACATAAATCCTCGAATAGAAAAAATAACGGGCCGTACTTTTTTGTAAATCAATACAACACACAAATAAAACAGCATCACTATGCTCCGATTATCACATTTATATTTGTGTAAATGAAAGTTCACTATCGTTACACGTTATTATTACTGTGGTTCAGTCTGGGTTTTTCGCACTCATCAGTAAGTCAAATTATCTTGCAATCTACAATCGTAGACCAATGCAATGACACCATTTATACAAATTTAGCTTTGGTCAAATCTGACTCTAGTCTCCATATATTCCAAGACAATATGATATGTTTATTAATTCAGCCTGAACAAGCTCCTTTATACTATTACGACCACCTTAGTCAATTGCCATTCACAAAAAAAACCGTGAATGACACCATACGCGATACCCTCTTCTTACCTCAGCTTACGTTACAACGCCTCATCTCTAATCCGCCAATGAGCTGGTATGCTATGTGCGAAGAAAAAGCACACGGTGAAATTACAGATTATTATTGCGACAAACGACCTCGAATGAGCGGTGTATTTATAGATGGTCAGCCCGTAGACACCGTATTTACATACTTTTATACTGGAAGTATACACTCCTGGTCGTATGGTGTGAATAATCAAAACTTAGCACAAGAATTTTATGAGAATGGGTCATTAAAATGGTCCTTCAATGGCTCACAAGGACGTTCTGAAAAACGTAATTATTCGTCAGGTTATATAATGACCGAAAGCTATATCACAAAACTAGCCGGTTTGTGCACTAAGGACTACTATGAAAACGGCATACTTAAAGCATATAAAAACAATTGGGAAAGCAGCCGCTATGCAAGCGACGGTACCATAGTAAGCAAGGTGCAAATAGCAAGCATCGGCAAAAGAATTTTTACACGTACAAACTGCAACTATGAACTTGTCCAACACGACACTATTACCCATAATTTGTGTACCGTAAAGTTTAAAGCAAATTCAAATACTGACTTTTTAGATATGGAAACCATATCCGATATTGGCTATTCTGATTTTGAAAGTGCTGTTGTTCAACAAAACAATAAAAAGAGCCATAAAATTGTAAAAGAATATAAGCGAATAAAAGATTCTTATCAATATGTATTCGGACTATTTACGAGGTCGAGATACCGGTGGGTACATTCCGAAAATTTGCCTTATTCCGAGGTCGAAAAAACAATACTTGATTTGATGTCACTAAAATAAGGTAGCAGCTTAACGCACACCCTTCCTTCACAACATAAAACCGTATATTCGTCTCTCGTCAAATACAACTTACTATATGGAAGCCATAAAAAAGCTAATCGCATACATCGAGTCACCAGAGATATCAGATGCTAATAGAGAAGAGGCTATATCTAAGCTCAACCTCACCGGAACTCCTGCTCAAGAGATAGAAGAATTAGCCTACTCGCATTGGCAAGAATACTTTGCAGAAAACATGGACACTATTCTCCAAGAGCGAATCGTCATAATTAGCCACTTGTTAGAAGATGACGTGGTGAATCAATGTTTTAAAGATACTTTTCAAGAATACCAAGACCGCAGAAAACAACTGGGTATAGATGACATACGTAAATTTTGGGCACCTTGATGATTCTAGATTAGTGACTCCTTATCCCAACACACAACTTACCAACTAAACAAACTACCATAATGACAGCACTTATCACAGGGGCATCTGCCGGAATAGGATTAGAACTCGCAAGAGAATTTGCACAAGACAAGATAGACCTCGTACTCGTAGCCCGTAGAGAAGAGAGACTGACGAAACTGGCTCAAGAACTGGAAACATCACACGGTATCTCCGTAACCGTAATACTACAAGACCTAAGTGAGCCATCGGCAGCAGAGGTGCTTTTTCAGACCGTACAAGACAAAAAGATAGATATCCATTATCTGGTAAATAATGCTGGTTTTGGTGATGTAGGTGAGTTTGTACATAGTGATATGGATAAACAACATGCTATGATAAACCTAAACGTACTCACTCTTACGAAGCTTACTCGCCTATTTGGTGCGGTAATGAAGGAAAAAGGCAGTGGTACCATTCTGAATGTGGCATCTGATGCAGCCTTCAGACCTGGGCCTATGATGAGTGTGTACTTTGCTACGAAACATTATGTGTTGGCTTTTTCTGAAGCTATAGCCGAAGAACTCAAGCCCTATGGCGTAGTGATAAGTATACTTTGCCCAGGTGCTACACAAAGTGAGTTTGGAGAAATGGCGGGATTTGGCCCACTGGCTGAGGATAGTCCTTTTCCTACAAGTAAAGAGGTGGCTGCTTATGGCTATGAGCAAATGAAAAATGGTGAGGTAATTGTAGTACACGGTAAAAATAACCAAGAACGTATAGCAGAAGAAAAAGACATGACCCGACGGCAAGTACGCGAACGTGTATATGAACAAATGGGCGGTGTCGTAAAATAATACCGGCCATCAAAAGACAACTTTAGTTACTAATAACGCTCCTGCAGTACCTGTAAGTGATGCCTCAGGTGACCGCTTAATACATAACCGTATAACAAGGGCTGCACTACGAGCCCATTGGCCATTCCCTTATACTTTACATTAGATTCGTGGATGCTCGCAAACATATCGATAGTGGAGTCTCGTAATCTCCCAAATTCCGAAACAAGGTCGATAAGCGTACGATTATTTGCCTTAGCATTTTTCACATACGAGTTATGATCAAAACCGGGCATTTCGTTCATTTCACCTCTGGATATACACAGTGCTCTATACTGAAAAATACGCTCACTGTCTATGATGTGTTGCAGCATATCATTTACCGTCCATTTGTCCTCGTCATAAGCATATAAACCTTTTTCCTCAGGCACTTCTTTTGCCCAATTCAAAAATTCAGCTTTCGAATTTTGTAGTCCTTCCAAAACATGGTCTTCTGTTGCCAACCTTAGATACCCGTCGAAAAATGCAGGTACATTCTCTAACCACTCCTTAGTCATAGTACGAAAGTAATTTTTTGCGGCATATTTGCTTAGAATTTAACCATTAAGGAAGTAAGAAAAGTAAGAACTGCGGAAGCAGAGTCTGTCGATGAATAGCTTAAAAACTTAATACCATAATGATAAAAACAGAAAAACAACCAGTCCAATTTGAACCATTAAGAAATTAAGGAAAGTAATGATTTACTCCTTGTTCACTTTTCGATACATCCAGCTATCGAAGAGCAATCGAACTGACAAGGAGCCGCCAACCAACTAATATTAAAGTGAAAAAAACAATGCAAAGCATAAAAAACCAAATACCTAACCTACTCACACTATCCAACCTGCTGTGTGGTACGCTCATCATTATTAGTGCCTTTCGACTAGAGTTTGACCACGTGTTGTGGTTGGCGGCCGCGGCACTTCTCTTTGATTTTTTGGACGGTACCGCCGCCAGGCTTCTTGGCGTGAGCTCTCCTATGGGCAAAGAGCTAGACAGCTTTGCAGATATGGTAAGCTTTGGCGTAGCACCTGCAATAGTTCTTTATAACTATTGGAACAACGAATATTTTGACGGAGCAAGCTATGGGTCGTTTTTTGATGCAGTGTATTTGAACGACTTCATCGTTTTATTTCCATTACTCATTGCGGCCTTTGCTGGCTATAGGTTGGCCAAGTTTAATATCTCCGAACAATCCAATGATTACTTCTCCGGCTTACCGACTCCCGCCTTAGCCTTAGCGTGTTTTGCATTGCCCAGAGCAGCAGAGCAATTTGAGTGGGCCAATATCGTACTTACACACCCTGTGTTTATTCTTCTTTTTAGCATCATTGGTGGTATATTGCTCGTTATTAATGTTAAGTTTTTTTCGCTCAAAATAGGATCTAAAAACAAGCCGCTCAATAAGCTCAGAATACTATTGGTAGTGGTATGTACTGCCCTTGTTATCTCACTTCATTTTTTCGGAGCGTTTCTCTGTTTGTGGGTCTATATCGGCTTTTCGCTCCTAGCTCAAAAAATCATAGACTAATTGCCGTAATAATCTCCAAATTCCGCTTTTCTTTGCGTTAATAAAAAAGTGCAATGCGAGATAAAATATTTGATTTACTAGACCTCGAATTTAAACGTCAGAACGAAGGCATAGAGCTGATAGCCTCAGAAAACTTTACATCAGAAAATGTAATGAAGGCTATGGGAAGTGTGTTTACCAACAAGTATGCTGAAGGATTACCGGGCAAACGCTACTACGGTGGCTGCGAGGTAGTAGACCAAGTAGAACAACTGGCGATAGATAGAGCCAAAGAACTCTTTGGTGCTGAATGGGTAAACGTACAACCACATAGTGGTGCTCAAGCCAATGCTGCTGTTATGCTCGGTGTGCTCAATGCTGGTGACCAAATATTGGGTTTTGACCTTTCTCACGGTGGTCATCTCACGCACGGTAGTACGGTAAACTTCTCTGGCAAATTATACAAACCAGCTTTTTATGGAGTAGAAGAAGAAACAGGCCTTATCGATATGGACAAGGTAGAGGCTAAGGCTCTAGAAGTAAAACCTAAACTGATTATTTGTGGAGCTTCTTCGTATTCACGCGATTGGGATTATGCTCGTTTTAGAGCCATAGCAGATAGCGTAGGTGCACTACTACTTGCCGATATATCTCACCCTAGTGGATTGATAGCCGCGGGATTGCTTAACGACCCGCTTCCACATTGCCATATTGTAACTACTACCACCCACAAAACCCTAAGAGGACCACGTGGCGGTATGATTATGATGGGTAAGAATTTTGATAATCCGTGGGGACTCAAAACACCGAAAGGAAACATCAAAAAAATGTCGGCCATACTAGATGGTGCGGTATTCCCTGGAACACAAGGAGGACCACTGGAACACGTTATTGCTGCTAAAGCTGTTGCTTATGGTGAGGCATTAGACCCTAGTTATAAGTCTTACTGCCAACAAGTTATGAAAAATGCTCAAGCACTGGCCCAAGCTATGGTAGCTCGTGGATACAAGATAATATCTGGCGGTACCGACAATCACTTGATGCTCATAGACCTGCGTCCAAAAGACGACAATCTAACGGGCAAGGTAGCTGAAAATGCCTTGGTAAAAGCCGATATCACTATCAACAAAAATGCAGTACCTTTTGAGACTCGATCTCCCTTTGTAACATCGGGCATACGCATAGGCACACCTGCCGTTACCACACGAGGGTTGAAAGAGCCACAGATGGAAACCATTGCCGAGTTGATAGACCGCGTACTCATGAATCCCGAAGATGAGGCTAACTTAGCTGCCGTAAAAAGTGAGGTAAACAGCCTGATGAAGAATTATCCGTTGTACGGGTAGTTACTCTTTTTTCCATAGTTCTATTTTCTGATCTTGAACGCTTTTTACTTAACGATATAGACGAAACCGTTTCCTACTAGAGTTAGACACTAAGTTTTTAACTATGTAATTATTATAAAGTCTAACCATCACCTAAACCCCTATCTCAAAAATCCACCTATATTGGCACGCTTTAACCTAAAAATATTACTTCTATTAAAACAACAACTCAATATATCAAACAGTACTGGCGAAACGATGTGCTCGCGGGTTTCAGTGTTTCTCTAGTAGCTCTGCCGCTTTCTATTGGCGTGGCTCTAGCCATGAACTTACCTCCCCAAGCTCTGCTCGCAGGGATTTTTGCGGCTATCGTAGGTGGTGTTTTTACCTCGTTCATACGCAGTGGCAATGTGTCTATCAATGGGCCTTCTCCGGCACTTATCGGCATTGTGATTGCTGGAATGTCTACACTTGGTAGCTGGGAATATATGCTGGCTGCTTTTGTGTGTGCCGGTATTCTGCAGGCACTATTTGGCGTTTTCAAGCTCGGTGGTCTTGCTGACTTTATACCTAGCAGCGTAGTGCAAGGTATGATGGCTGCAATAGGTGTTATTATTCTCGCTGGTCAAATTCATCCGGGTCTGGGTGTAGAAATAGGCAAGATGAATGATTTTGAAAAATTACTAGCTATACCATCTAGTTTGGCCAATATGAATCCGCTCATTGCTATTATTTTTTTTAACAGTCTGATTATACTCGCTGTGCATCCTCAGGTTACCAATCGATTTATAAAATATGTGCCAGCTCCTATCTGGCTGTTGCTTTTTGCTATCCCGCTTTATGTGTTGTTCCAATATTCGTTAGATGGTCACATTACGCTTTTTGGCGGTAACCATAGCCTTAACCCTACTAAAGATTTAATCAACTTTGAGTTGCCACACGATATTGTGAATGACCTACTTGTATTCCCCAACTTTGGCAAGGTGTCTACGGTAAGTTTTTGGCTTGTAGTACTCTCTGTGTTTTTGGTTTCTACTATCGAAACCCTCGGTTCGGCCAAAGCGATAGACAAGATAGATCCTCTTAAACGAAAGACAAACCTCAATAGAGATGTAACCGCAATGGGCATTAGCACCATTCTATCAGGATTTATAGGGGGGTTGCCTGTAATAGCCGTTATAGCTCGCAGCTCAGTAAACATAAACCACGGAGCCAAAACGAAGTTTTCCAACTTCGTACACGGGGTGCTGATATTGCTTTTTGTGTTCTTGCTTTCCGACTATATCAAAATGGTACCCAAAGCCGCTCTTATGGCTATCTTAGTCTTCACAGGTTATAAGTTGGCTTCGCCCAAGGTGTTTAAAGACGCCTCTCTGAAGGGTTATGAGCAATTTCTGATACTGACCGTCACCTTGGTCTCTACCTTGCTTACCGACCTTAATAAGGGCATTCTCATAGGTATACTCTTTACAGTAGTCATTCACCTAGTACGTTCGCATTTGCCTGCTACTCTTTTTTTCAAATACCTCGCAAAACCATACTTTAATCTCGCTAAAATAGAGGACCACTTTCACCTCAAAATAAAAGGTGTCGCCAACTTTGTGAGTATCCTAAAACTACGTAAGGTTCTTGCCCAGCTTCCGGATAATGAGAAGGTAGTATTTGACTTTGCTAGAACCCGATTAGTAGACTTTAGTATGCTAGAGTTTGTCAATAACTGGGGTAAGGATTATAAGACCGATCGCGGTGGCCGATACGATATCATTGGGCTAGATGAGCACCTTACCACGAGCGAACACCCATTTGGCATACACGCACTTCCCCAAACAGTGAGTAAGCCTCTCTCCAAACGACAACAAGAACTCAAAGAGTTTGCCTTCAAAAACGGATGGGGATTTGATCCTAAACTCGATTGGAACACCGACTATCTTACCACCAACACCTTTTTTGAGACACGACCTATCGAATACCTCAAAAACAGACTTTCGGGTGTGTTGCCTTGCAAAGCAAATTGGGAATTGGTAGATATCACCTTTGATGAAGGGGCACTCATGGCTGCCGAGGTGCATAACATGAGTATGCTTCTTATTCAATTTGATGGAGATATCCCAGACTTTGAGTTGGATAAGGAACAGTTGTTTAATCGCTTACTAGACTTTGCCATAAAAGAAGACATTGATCTAGACAAAGAGTTTGACACCAAGTTTTCTGTAAAAGGAAAAGACAAGACGGCTATAAAACAATTCTTTACCAAAGATCTTCGTCAATTCATTAAAAACAACGACAAGTATCACGTAGAAAGTACTAACAACACTGTGCTCGTATTCCGATACTTCCGCGTGATGAGTGTATCAGAAATAGAAGAATTATTGGCCTTTGGCGAACAGTTAAGTCTTCAGTTTCAGAACTGTTTAGCCGCTCCAATAGAGACACCATAGCTTCCTGCCATTTTGGGAGCTAATGCAAGGTGTAAACCTGTAATGCCCGCAAATACATTGTAGTTTCCGAGTCTGTACTCTGCAGCCTCCGTCCATAATACTCCGCTAAAATTACCATAACCAAGAGTAGATCGCAATCTAAATCGGTCGCTAAACGTGTGATCAAGCCCTACGGTGCCCATTACTCCTAAGCTTCCAAAGTTTACCGTCTGCACTCCTACAGAGAGTACATTGTCTTCACTTAGTCTATGGTTCCATTTGAGGTTAATTCTACTGGGTAGCGAAGTCCATTTTGACTCTTTACGGGCATTTTGCACTATGGGTACGTATACCGAATCTACAAAGTTCTCTAAGGAGTTGGTGTCGGCGATAATGTCATAACCTATGCCTGTAAAACGCAGTGACGTGTCAAACTGGAGACTCGTGTAGTTTAGTAATCGAGTAAGATTCACGTCTCTTACATTTATTGCCAAGCTGTTTTTGGCATCGAGTACATAGTTTACATCAAACCCTAAGTCTAAACCAATGCCTTTGAGGATGGTAATGGATTCTTCGGTGGCATGCAGCTCACTTGTTTCTGCATCTACGTACGCACCCGTTGGCGATGTGTATAGAGACAAATCGGCAATAGATACTGCTCTATAATCAAACAGCGTACGCAGGCCAATTAGCACTTTTGCACCTGCTTTTTCCGAAACATTTATTTTGTGCGTAGCACCTATACTTACTCCACTGTATCGTATAAATTTGAGGTTTTCTGTACTTACCGATTGATCTAAGAATGGGGCATTACCAAAAAACAGTAAATCGCTAATTTCCTTGTTTCCTGTGTAGGCACTTGAGGTTTGTGAGTTGAGATAGAGGCCCCAGTTGCTATCTAGCTTGTACTCTGCATCAGCATTGTTAAGTGAATAGATGTTCACCTTATTTTGCGTACCATTTACAAAATGGTCTTTATATGCTGGAGTAAATCCTGTTCGAAAAACAAAGTCGTTAAACATCCCCGCATTTATAGCATTGGACATACCGACACCTTGACCTTCTACTTTGATGGTTTTGGGACTCCACTGCTGGTCAAACGCATTTCCTACAAAACTGAAACTATCTGCCTGCTGTCCGTAAGCGGAGATAGTAAGTACGCATACCGCTATTTTAAAGATTGTTCTCATATATGAAATCGGTGATGAGTTTTAGGTCGATGGTGTAATCGCTAAACATTTGATAACGCTTAGCGTCTTCAGTGTCAAATGTTGCTGTAATTTCTACTTCTTTGGCTTGTTTGAGCAATTCGGTTTCTGCACGGCTCAATGGCAATTCTAAGGTGCTTTGGGCTGGTGTGTCAGTATGTGAGCTGGTACTAGAGGCTTGTGCAGCGGCCATATTATCGGTACTGCTTTGGGCAAATAAGAAGTCGCCATCCTTGTCTTTAAACACTAAGGCTAACTTTCCGGAAACAGGGAAGTCGTTGGTTATTTCGGCTTTTAGTGTAACCTCTCGTATGTTTTGTGCTTGAGCAATGTCTTCTAAATCCAAATCTGCGTTGGTCGAGAATCCGAAATTTGCGAACCCTACGATAAGTGGGACACTGAGTTTCATGTCCACTGCCAACTCACTCTCACCAAAGGCAAAATCTGTTCTATACGGAGTTCCGTTTGGTCTTACGGTCGCATCTATGTTTGCGGCTATTTGGTCTGGCAAGTTTTGTAAAAAGAGCTTAACATTAGAGTTGTTTTTGTCTAAGATAACCCCTTTTCTAAAAGGGGTAAGCGGCGGGTTGGTTGCACGCTCTAGCAATAGATTGCTCAAGCTACTTTGTGGGGTGAGCGTAACACTGGTGTTCTCTCTGTTGTTTTTTCCAGTGAGTTTTACGCTATTTATTTGAGTCTCTATGCCAAAACTGTTGTAAAAATCTAACTCCATTGTGGCTTCGTCTAAACTTATTCTTCCGTCTAAGTTTTCGAGCACCTTGATGTCTACAGTATCTTGTACCATGAGTTGGTGCTCTCCTGGGTCACCAATTACCAAAAATGGTTTTAAATCTACTAATCCAAACTCGATTTTCACCTTATCATCTAGTGATAGGGTACGTTCTACTCCTGAGTAATCTATACGTGCAATAAGCTCACTGAAAATTCTATTATAAATAGGAGCAACATCTCTTGACTCTCCATATAGGAGGATTACAAAATCATCTATCGGGTATTGCTCTTCGTACATTACCGTCTCACCTTTGGGAGCTGGAGGTATATTGAAGTACTGCTCTATGCTGCCGGGTTGTCCACTCTTATAGCTATTAGGTATGCGATGTTCTATGATAATGGACTCCTCTATAGTGGACTCCACCTTTACCAGCATACTGCCTGATTTTATGTGAACTTCTACTAACTCTGCTCCGCCAAAATCATATTCATTTTCGTTGGTTTGGTCTACTAGGTTTTGGGCGGGGAAAACAGCCGTAGCAATTTTGGGTTTAAGACCACTTACAGATATTGTAGTTCGTATGCCTTTTTCTACCTCTACCAATACATCTCCGTTGCTTGCCTTGGTCTGAACACGTTTTACTACTAGTTCCATCACTCCGTCTACCGTTTTATCGGCTAGGCTATATGTTTCTTCTGCCGTAGTATTAGGTGCCAAATCTGTTATTTGACCACTAACTATGATACTCTTATCGTCGTCATTGCGTAATTCAAATTCTAACACCTCTGCTTCCACTGGCAAATCATTGCTTATTGAAATGTCAATAAAACCCTCAATGAAGGTGGCTGTGGTAAAAAATTGCTCTGTTACATCTAGCACCGTACCTTCATTTGCCGTAATGTTTTGTGCTGGCAACTCGGTGGTTTGGCCATTTAAGAATGCACTCGGCGGATAAAGCTCTAACAGTGTAAGTGTGTCCGTAAACGAGCGGTCATCTAATATCAAACTTTCCAAGGTTACTTCAATGTTTTCAACCCTATCTGGTATATTCAGTATGTCGTCCAAGTTACTTACGCCATATCTACTCTCAAATACTACATCTAATTCTCCATTTGGACTTTGTGATGTGATACTATCTGGCAATAAATCACCTAGTGTAAGTGATGTTTCGAGTAGTGGTGCCACCCAGTTGCTTTCCGAACTAAAATTCTCCTTGCGGCAAGCAGAAAGTAGCAATATGCCTACGAACGATAGGTAATAGAATTGTTGCATGCAGCAAATTAAGTCATGAAAGCGTTGATTTCGCTAAGTTTGTCTCACAAATTGCAATAATATGTCCTCGCATCACTACGTAAAAGATGGTCAAGAACCGGCTTTGGTTATAGCCAATGGGGCCATGTGCTCCTACCAAATATTGACCTCGCTCATGGAATGGTGTCCTTATATTGTAGTGTGTGATGGAGCGTATAAGCATGTCCAAAACTTACAAATAGTGCCCAATGTAGTGATTGGTGATTTTGACAGTTTGGGAGAGGTAGAACGCGATTTACATACAGAATTTATTGAGCTAAACGACCAAGAAACTACCGACCTCGAAAAAGCCCTAAACCACTTGGTGCAAAAAGGTTATACCGACATCAATGTTGTATGGGCTGCCGGTAAACGCTTGGACCACACCTTAAACAATGTGGCCACTTTGGCTAAATATCCCGACATACGAATAGTGATTATAGACGATTATACCCGCACCTTTGTTTTACCCAAAACCTATAAAAAAAGATACGAGAAAGGGCAACAGTTGTCACTCGTACCGTTGCATACGTGTAAAGGAATTACGACTCAGAACTTAAAGTATAACCTACATAACGAGGAGCTAAGTATAGGTGCACGGAGCGGCACAAGCAACGAAGCTACAGGTTCTGATTTGGTACAGATATCTTACACAGACGGTCTACTCGCTTTGATAGAGAGTAATGACTAACTATCTACTATAGTTTGGAGCTTCTTTGGTGATAGTAACATCATGCGGATGACTTTCACGTATACCAGATCCCGTAATGTGTGTGAACTGTGCGTTTTTCAAATCATCAATAGTAGCAGAACCGGTATAACCCATTCCAGCTCTTAGTCCTCCAATGTATTGATAAACTACTTCCGACAGACTGCCTTTATAAGCAACGGTACCTACAATACCCTCAGGTACTAGTTTTCCTATCTCTGCCTCTGCATCTTGAAAATAGCGGTCAGTTGATCCCTTTTTCATCGCTTCTATACTACCCATGCCTCGGTAGCTTTTCACTTTTCTTCCCTCATAGAAAGAGACCTCCCCAGGAGCTTCCTCTGTACCTGCAAAGAGACTTCCTGCCATAATGGTGTCGGCTCCTGCAACTATTGCTTTTACCAAGTCGCCACTGTAACGTATTCCTCCATCTGCTATAACAGGGACGCCTGTTCCTTCTAGAGCTTTGGCACACTCCACCACGGCACCAAGTTGCGGTACACCTATACCGGCGATAATACGAGTGGTACATATAGAGCCTGGTCCTACACCTACTTTCACCGCATCAGCACCGTTATCCGCCAAATACTTTGCTGCCGCTCCAGTAGCCACATTGCCTACAATGACTTGTAAGTCTGGAAACTTTGCCTTTACTTTTTTCAACTCATCTACCACACCTTTGGAATGGCCGTGAGCGGTGTCTATCGCTACCACGTCTACGTCTTGCTCTACTAGGGCTGTTACCCGTTCCAAAGTATCCGCTGTTACACCTACTGCAGCACCTACCATCAATCTACCATAGCTGTCCTTACATGCTTGCGGATGGTTTTTTACTTTTTGTATATCTTTAAAAGTGATAAGTCCCAGCAGCTTGTTATCACTATCTACCACGGGCAACTTCTCTATCTTATAGTTCTGCAAGATGTGCTCTGCTTCTTTTAGGTCAGTACCTTGAGCAGCTGTTACTAAATTCTCTGTAGTCATTACATCACTTATCTTGGTTTTCAAATCTACCTGAAACCGTAAATCTCTATTGGTGATGATACCAATTAGCACATTTGCATCGTCTGTTATGGGAATACCACCTATGCGATTTTCTTTCATCACCACAAGAGCATCACTTAGCGTATGGTCTTGGGTCAACGTGATAGGATCTTTTATCATGCCACTTTCTGAGCGTTTCACCTTTTTTATTTCGGCGGCTTGTTGCTCTATGGTCATGTTTTTGTGTACGATACCTATTCCACCTTCTCGAGCTATGGCGATTGCCAAGTTAGCTTCGGTAACGGTGTCCATCGCGGCACTAATGATTGGGATGTTGATGCTGAGCTTCTTGGTTAGTCTCGTTTTGGTAGAAGTATCACGTGGCAAAACTTCAGAATACTGGGGCAAAACAAGAACATCGTCAAAGGTTAAACCCTGATATGCAATTTTAGAAACGTGTGACTGAGACATGTGCAAATAATTAGATTTGTTATTTGCCGAACAAAGGTACTGCTAAAGGCGTGTTCACACCTAATTTATTTATAATTGTGTTGCTTTTTTTTGAAAACTTCAAAAACCGCAAATTCTGCTTTTAAAATACAACCCGTTTTTGTTCGTTATCTTTGTGTCTACATGTCATTAAAATCAATCGTGTTATACACCACACTGTTTATGTGCACCATAGCCAAGGCTCAAAGTACCGATGAGCGACTTGCTGCTCAATTTTATGACAATCAAGAATACATCAAAGCGGAAAGTATTTATAAAAAGCTATTCAAAAAACACCCGTCTTCAGTATACATCTATGAGAATTATCTCAACACCCTCATTGCCTTAAAGTACGAAAAAGAGGCCACACGAATGGTGCAAAAGCAAGTAAAACGATACCCCTCGCAGGTAAACTATCAGGTAGACGAAGGCTATGTACTACTGCAGTTTGACAAAAAAGATAAAGCAGAAAAACACTTCGATAAGTTAACCCGTACCTACTCTGACTATCCCGAAACACTCAAATTCTTAGCTCAATGTTTTGATAGGCGGGGCTTACGCTCATTCGGAATACTTGCCCTGGAGCGGGGTGTAAAAAAAAGAGGAATCATTGCCTTATACGAAGACCTAAGTCAAGCATACAAGGCTGCAGGTCAAACTAAAAACCTAATAGACATCACGATGAAGGCTCTGTTGGCAGATGCTCAAGTTTTTGATTACGCAACGAGCATTATAGACATAGCTTTTGATAAGCAAGAAGATGCCAACTATTTGCAAAGCCAAGCATTAACCTATGCTCAGAAAAACCCAAGCAATCAGGTTTTTGACGAGTTACTCGTAGAAGTCTTTTTGCAACAAAAAAAATACAAATCAGCCCTAAGACAGGTAATCTCTCTTGATAAGCGAAACAAAACCAAAGGGTCACGAGTAATGCAACTCGCTCGACTATGTGTGAACAATCAAGCCTATGACGTAGCGATAGATGCTTACTCATACGTAGTAGAGCTAGGCAAATACGAGCGAAATTACCATAACGCTCAAAATGGTCTGGTAGATGCATTGTACCTCAAAACCACTCAGGCTATTAATCCGCACCAACAAGAAATCACGTCACTCATAACAAAAATACAGGACTATGTAGGCGACAAAGGCATATCACAAGAAACGGCGAGTAGCCAATATAGGCTAGCGGAATTGCATATATTTTATAATAACAATGTGCCAGCTGGCGTAGGCATACTGGAGGAAATCATACGTACTCCCCGACTAAGAGCAAGTTTTATGGCAAAAAGCAAACTGCTACTAGGTGATGCTTATCTTATACTCAACAATATATGGGATGCTAAGTTAATGTACGGGCAGGTAGATAAGCAGTTTAAAGAAGATGCACTGGGACAAGAGGCTAAATTTAAAAACGCAAAACTAAGTTACTACAGGGGCGAGTTTGAGTGGGCCAAGGGCCAATTAGACATACTCAAAACGGCCACCACGCAACTCATCAGTAACAATGCCATAGAGCTAGCCCTACTCATACAAGACAATACTGGGCTGGATAGTACAGAAGACGCTATGAAAGAATACGCTGCGGCTGAGTTTTACTTATATAAAAATGATGTAGCTAAATGTACCGAGATTCTGAACATGCTCCCGTTCAAATATCCGAATCACACCTTGAATGATGAGATATACTACCTAAAAGCGAAGGTGCAAGAAAAAATAGGCAACCATGAAGCGGCAAACACCTTGTACACCAGCATATACGAGAAGCACGGAGAAGATATCCTTGCGGATAATGCTCTGTACCGCTCAGCCAATATCACGCTATTCATTCTTCAGGACCGGGAAAAAGCTCAGTCTCTTTATGAAAAACTGATACTAGAGTATAACTCCAGCCTTTTTGCAGTAGATGCTCGTAAGATGTATTTTGCACTAAAAGACGGAGAAGATGTTGACGGAACCTCATTTAACACCTTACAAAATTAATATCGGAGCATAGAGTGTGCTTATAGATACACTCTATACGCCACCTCAGCTCTATAAAACATTCCGTTTTGGAAGGTAATATTAAGAGGAACTCTATCATCGCCAAAGCGAAATAGGCTCAATCCAAAATCAATTTTATCATCATTTTCATACACCTTAAACGAACGGCCAAGTGACACACCCGCCACTCCTCTTATGATCACTCCTTTTATCGGTTCATAACCTACGTTGGCTGCTACTTCGTTAGACAAGTGGTGCATGTAGTTGTCATTAAACAACCTCAACCCACTACCCTTGTGCAAATTGTATGATTTTACCGTAGCTCGCCAGTTGATACCCGCCATCACCTTAGGGATAATACTGTAGTTTATTTTGGCATACGACGGAACTATCACGTCCATTTCTAGTTTATTTTTTTGGTAATAAAACCCAAACAGCGGTACCAGGAATGGACCAAAACGATCTCCATTAAGGTATGCACCGCATTTGTAACTCAAGTGTTCTGTTTTCTTCATTTTGGTCAATACAATACCGCCCACTTGAAAGTCTCTCTTGCTTAAGTCACCCATGTAGTCTGTTGCTATCTTGGGAAGTAATAGGACTGTGGTACTCCATTTTTTCGAATGTTTTATGTTCATTCCCATTTTTAAGATTACGGATGACATCTGTGTATTTACGCTTTCCGTGGTGTCTAATCGTGTGGATACTCTATCATACACGACGCCCGTCAGCAAGGCGTTTCCGTTTTTAAGTTTTATGGGAGTGGTGAGGTTGACATTTACTTTCTCTAAACCCGTGGTTTGACTACTGCTATCAAAGGTGTTTTGAGGTGTAGCAGTATACTCCGAGTGAAGTATGTCTACGTAGTTTTGGGCATTGGCAATCATAAACGGTAAGAGCACGAGAATAGTTGATAGTCTTTTCATAATTCAAAAATAGGCAAAACAAATTTTGGACTCTTATCCACATTTTCTTGCTTTACAGTTTTCTTTTTGATTAAATTATGCTCAACAAAAAAGATAATAATATTGACTAAAAATATAGTGCATATGGATTTGGACACCTTCTACGTATCGGTAGAGCGGCTCATAGACTCACGCCTAGTGGGTAAGCCTGTATTGCTAGGTGGGGTGGGTGACAGGGGCGTGGTGGCCAGTTGCAGTTACGAGGCACGTACCTTTGGGGTACATAGTGGTATGAGTATGAAAATGGCCCGCCAACTTTGCCCACAAGGCATCGTGATAAAAGGCAACTCAGGCACCTACTCCAAATACTCCAAAACCGTAACCGAAATCATACGCGAAACAGCTCCCGTGGTAGAAAAAAGTAGCATTGATGAGTTTTATCTGGACCTCACAGGTATGGACAAGTTTTTTGGCTGCTACAAACTGGCCAGCGAGTTACGCACCCGCATCACCAAAGAGACGGGACTGCCTATCTCTTTTGGTATGTCTGTGAACAAAACCGTAAGCAAGGTAGCCACGGGCGAGGCTAAGCCAGACAATCAGTTGAAAATAGATTTTGGAGACGAAAAGCCTTTTTTAGCTCCACTATCCGTCAAAAAAATACCGATGATTGGTAAAAAAACGGCCTTTATGCTCAATCGTATGGGCGTACAAAAAATACATACGCTACAAGAAATGCCCATAGAATTACTTGAAAAAGCCTTTGGCAAAAACGGAAAAATGATGTGGCAAAAAGCCAACGGAATAGACCACAGTCCACTCATACCCTACCACGAAAAAAAGAGCATAAGCACCGAACGTACATTTATGAAAGACACCATAGATATCCGCAAACTCAAAGATATGGTAGCAGCCATGGTGGAGCAACTGGCCTACGAGCTGCGGCACGGTAAGCGGGTATGTTCTAATGTTAGTATCAAGCTGCGGTACTCCGATTTTCAGACGGTCAGCAAGCAGAAACGCATACCTTACACTGCGGCTGACCATACGCTCATACAACACGCCAAAGAACTCTTTGACTCGCTATACAGCCGCCGCGTACGCATACGGCTGGTGGGCGTGCGGCTAGGCGACTTGGCAGGTGGTGGTCACCAGATAGACCTTTTTAATGACGACGATAGAATCATAAACCTATACCAAGCTATGGATGCGATGAAAGACCGCTACGGTGCCAATGCCGTAAGGCGTGGTGTGGCGGTAGAAGTAAAAGGCCTGGGCCGCGGCAACCCCTTTAACGGCGAACCCAATGTGGTGCCGGCACATCGGAATGCGTAGGTGGTTATAAAAGCACTCGTTGTAAAACAGCTAGCTAAAAATGTACCTAAACTGCCACACATATTACTCTTTCAAATACGGGACGATGTCGCCCAAGGAACTGTTGGGCGAGGCGGATTCCACATGTAATAACACGCCTGAAGGCGTATTCCTACAGAAGCGTATTCCTATGGAAACAAAAATTGCCCTCACAGACATCAACAGTACATCAGGATGTTTGTATCACGCCTTTGAATGCCAAAGGCGTGGATGGCCTGTGATAATGGGTGTAGATTTTAGAAAAGGAAACGAGCAGCAGTTCATTGCGATAGCCAAGGACAATGAAGGGTTTCAGAATATTAATTTCTACCTAACCGAATTTTTATTGGATTCAGGTAGGAACACGCCTTGGAGGCGTGTTCCTACAATAAAAAACGCCTTTATCATTTATCCATTAAAAAACGTACCCGACAGACCTTTGCGAAGCAATGAATACATAGGGGTGAATCATACGGAATTATTTAATCTACGTGTAGGTTCATGCCTCAGAGGCACGAACCTACACGTAAACAAATACCTCGCCCTAAACCCCGTCACTTTTCGCAACAAAAGGGATTACAACGCCCACCGCCTATTACGTGCCATTGATAAAAATGCTCTGCTAAGCAAATTACCCGTAGAGGAACAGGGTGAAATGCATCACAAATTTTATTCGCCACACGAGCTTCAAAACCTATATGCCGGACACGAATATTTACTTGAAAATACAGAGAAACTGTTGGCTCAATGCAACCTACATTTTGACTTTAACGACAAGACCAAACTCGCCAACAAACGCACATTTACCCAAACCAAAAAACAAGATTACGCCCTACTACAACAACTCACTAAAGAAGGGCTGAAATACCGATACGGAAACAAGGTGTCGCAAGAGGTAAAGGACCGTGTAGCCAAGGAACTAGGTGTAATCAAAGAATGCAATTTTGTGCCCTATTTCCTCATCAATCACAATATCGTGACCTACGCTCGCAAGCAAGGTTACTTTTATGTAGGGCGAGGAAGCGGTGCCAATAGTCTCGTAGCTTACCTGCTCCGCATTACCAATGTAGACCCCATAGAACTCGACCTCTACTTTGAGCGATTCATTAACCCTAGTCGTAAATCTCCGCCCGATTTTGACATCGATTTTAGCTGGCGAGACCGCCAAGATGTAACGCGATACATCTTTGATACTTTTCCCAACACGGCTCTGATGGGCAGTTTTGTTACCTTCCAAGCTCGGTCGATAATACGCGAGATAGGCAAGGTGCTCGGTCTGCCTGCCGACGAAATAAAAAACATACAACGTACCGATAAGCCGCAGGACTTAGATCAACTCGGCAAACTGTGCATGCTCTACAGTAGGTATATTCACGGTTTTCCAAATCACCTGAGCATACACAGCAGTGGTATAGTCATCACGGAGCGACCCATCCAATACTACGGGGCGACGAGTATGCCGCCCAAGGGTTTTCCCACGGCACATTTTGATATGCACATAGCCGAAGATGCAGGCATATATAAATACGATATCTTAGGGCAACGTGGACTGGGCAAGATAAAAGATGCCATCACTATCATAAAGCAAAATCAGCCCGATGCTCCCGACTTTGACATAGACGATATAGACCGTTTTAAAAAAGACGAGAAAATAAAAGACCTGCTACGTAGAGGTGATGCCATAGGCTGTTTTTATGTGGAGAGTCCTGCTATGCGAGCCCTTATGAAAAAGCTAGAAGTAGACGACTACCGTGGGCTAGTGGCTGCCAGTTCTATCATACGTCCTGGTGTGAGTAATAGTGGTATGATGGGCGAGTATATAAAACGCCACCGCAACCCCGAAGCTAGAAAAAAAACGCATCCTGTACTTGCGAAAATACTGCACGACACCTATGGGGTGATGGTGTACCAAGAGGATGTACTCAAGGTGGCTCACTACTTTGCAGGGCTTACGCTAGAAGAGTCTGACATACTGAGGCGGGGGATGAGTTGGAAATATAGAGAACGTACAGAGTTCAAAACGGTAGAAAAACTCTTTTTTGACAACTGTAAAAAGAAGGGCTACGACCCCAAACTTACCAAAGAAGTATGGACACAGATAGAGAGTTTTGCGAGTTATGCCTTTGCCAAGGGGCACTCTGCAAGCTACGCGGTGGAGAGTTATCAGAGTCTTTTTCTCAAAGCTTATTTCCCGTTGGAATATATGGTGGCTACGGTCAATAATTTTGGAGGATTTTACCGTACGGAGCAGTACATACAAGAGGCACGGCTAAAAGGTGCACACATAGAACTGCCGTGTGTAAACCGTAGCAATTTTGACACCACCATACGTGGCACTCGTATCTTCCTTGGTTTTCAGCACGTAGCCGAACTAGAAGGCAAGGTGATAGATGCCCTGCTTATTAATAGACGAGACTATGGACCATTTGATAACTTAGAGGATTTCACGCAACGCGTGTCTATAAGTCTAGACCAAACGGTAATTCTCATTCGGGTAAATGCTTTTCGGCTTACCGGAAAAACCAAGCATTGGCTGTTGTGGAAAGCTCATTTTTTGCTAGCAGCCGTAAAAAAAAGTATGGCATTACCCAGCCTCTTTGCTCAGTATACCGATACTAAAAAAGTAACCATTCCAGAGCTAGATGCTGTGCCCTACGAAGATGCTATGGGCGAGATAGAGTACTTGGGTTTTGCGATGTGTTCGCCTTTTGAACTGATAGATGAAGATGAGAAAAAAAGCCAAACCGTAAGTGCCGATTTTAAAAACAACTTGGGCAAAACCATCACCTTATTAGGCTACCTTGTGCATACCAAACGTACCAAAACCAAGGGACGCGTGGAGCAGGAAATGTTTTTTGGGACATTTATGGATATGGATGGACAGTTTTTTGATAGTGTGCACTTCCCGCTCATCGCTAGGCGATACAAGTTCAAAGGGCGAGGCATCTACCTCATTCGCGGCAAGGTTTCTTCTGACTTTGGTCACCTCACGCTAGAGGCTCAATACCTGGTAAAGGTTCCGTATGGGAAACTTGTTCAATCTTGATAAAGTAGTCGACAGCACTTTGTCACAACGCTTGTCCGCCTTTGGAAGAAGTGTTCCGCCCCAGCGGAATGTATCGAAATGTGGTGAAGGTGCCTTACGTGAAATGGGTTAGGGAGAGAATGTATTCTATATTGAAACCACCATGTTTGGTCTGTTTAAAAAGAAAAAACCAGAAAGGCCTGTGTTTGAAAATCTAAATCAATCAGAGTATAAAGACAAGTACTTTTATAGAACATCGCCTTGGGATTGGTTTCAAGACGGGATGATTCACATATTTAACATAAACGCCCCAAGAGTTGTAACTATGGACCCTTGGCCGCAATTAGTTTACTTAGAATCTACCGGACAACAAACAGTGTCAGAATTCATATATGCCACAGCTGCACTATATAGTAAAAAAGAAGGTGTTCCATCAGACTTAGACATCAATATACTGGATACACTATCCTCATTAGTAAAAGACGGTCTTGTCATACTAAGCAGTGAAAAGAAACAACTAGAAGATGCAATCCTACTTTCAAAGTCTGAGCTTAAAAGCAACTAATCTACCACTATTCACTTCCAAAACTCTATAATTTTACTTAGTGAGCAGATGAACTTTTTACTCCTAAACTTAATTTTAGACCTAAACTTAGATTTAAACTTGTGAACCTACCTTTGCCCCAATGTTTAAATCAGCATTTATAACGATACTCGGTTTACCCAATGCAGGAAAGTCTACTTTTCTAAACGCGGCCTTGGGTGAAGATCTAGTGATTACCAACCCAAAAGCTCAAACTACTCGCCACCGTATTAAAGGAATATTAAACGGAGATGGGTATCAACTCGTGTTTAGCGATACTCCCGGTATTATAGAAAAATCAGCATACAGATTACAAGAAGCTATGATGGGTGCGGTGAATGAATCGCTAGAAGATGCCGATGCTGTATTACTTATTTTAGACGGACAATATCCTAAAGTAGAGCAATTTGAAGCATACAAAAATCGTATCACATGCCCACTAGTGGTAGTGATGAATAAGGCAGATCTGGTAACAGACCAAGACCAACTGCAGGCAGATATTACCAAGGTAAAAGAATATTTGGAAACCGAACATGTATATGCTGCCAGTGCTTTGGAGTCGTTTAATATAGATGGCATAATAAAAACCTTGGTAGAGTTAGCTCCAGATCATCCTCCGTTTTACGATACCGAATCTATTAGTGACGAGAATGTTAGATTTCTGGTAAGTGAAATGATTCGTGAGCAAATCTTAACCCAATTCAAAAAAGAAATACCCTATAGCGTAGAGGTAAACGTGACAGAGTACAATGAGAAAGAAAAACTTGACGAGATTTACGCCACTATAAATGTAGAGCGAGATTCGCAAAAAGGTATACTCTTGGGTAGAGGTGGCTCAGCTATCAAAAGTCTAGGTATTGCATCTCGCAAGCGAATAGAAGAATTTATCAAGAAAAAAATATTCTTATCTCTCACTGTTAAGGTGAAAAAAGACTGGCGAAGCGATGAGCAACAGCTCAAACGCTTTGGATATCTGAAGAAATAATAAACAACTACCTTTGCCGCATTGTAAAACGGCTCGATACTCTTAGGTTCTTAAGAGTTCTTCTAACAAATACAAAAAAGGCTGCGGATAGCAGAAACATAGCAATTAGACAACATTATACACAATGGCAGGAATAGTAGCGATAGTTGGAAGACCCAACGTAGGCAAATCAACTCTTTTTAACAGACTTATAGGCGAGCGAAAAGCCATAGTAGATAACGTAAGTGGTGTAACCCGCGATAGACATTACGGTAAAAGCGATTGGATAGGTAAAGAATTTACTGTAATAGACACTGGTGGATATGTGAAAGATAGTACTGATATATTTGAAACTCATATTCGCGAACAAGTAGAATTGGCTATAAATGAAGCAGACGTATTGCTCTTTATGGTGGACTCTGTTTTAGACCCAAATGATCTAGATATTGCGTTTTTTAGGATTGTAAGAGAAAGTAATAAGCCATACTTACTAGTAGCCAATAAGGCTGATAATGATGAGCGAATGTTTATGGCCAACTCATATTACAGTATGGGTGTAGATTTGATTTACCCTATCTCATCACTTACAGGTAGTGGTACAGGTGAGTTACTAGATGAACTCGTAAGTCTATTGCCCGAAGGTGACTTAGAGCTGGATGATGATATTCCTAAAATAGCTTTCGTAGGAAGACCTAATGCTGGAAAATCAACATTTTGTAATACCCTACTAGGTGAAGAGCGAAATATAGTAACTGATGTTCCTGGTACTACACGTGACACTTTATTTGTACGATATAAAGCATTTAACAATGACCTTTACTTGGTAGACACGGCAGGAGTCCGTAAAAAAAGTAAGGTAAGCGAGGATATAGAATTTTACTCGGTGATGCGTAGCATTAGAGCTATCGAAAATGTAGATGTAGTAGCACTGGTGGTAGATGCAACACGTGGATTGGAGGCTCAAGATATGAACCTCTTTAGCCTTGCTCAAAAAAATGGAAAGGGTGTAGTTATTATAATTAACAAGTGGGACTTGATAGAAAAAGATACCCATACAGCAAAAGAGTATGAAGCATTAGTAAAACAGAAAATTGCCCCTTTTACAGATGTGCCTATCTTATTTGTTTCGGCTCTTACCAAAAAACGTGTACTTAAAGCACTGGATGAGCTGATGAAAGTTCACGCTTCTATGAAGACCAAATTAACTACTAGTAAACTAAATGAGTTCTTTCTTCCCATTATTGAGCGTCAACCGCCACCATCTCTCAAGGGTAAGTATATAAAAATTAAATATGTTACTCAATTACCTACGCAATGTCCGAGTTTCGCTTTCTTCTGTAATTTACCCCAGTATATAGGGGATAGTTACAAGCGGTTTTTAGAGAATAAACTGAGGGCTAATTATGACTTCAGTGGTATTCCGGTTAGAATATATTTTAGAAAAAAATAGTTAGCAAGAAAATTGTCACAATTATTTATATTTGTGGCTTAAATATTTAACAATTAAAATTTTACGTAAAATGAAAAAAATTATTGCTCTATTCGCTATCGTTTCTGTATTCGCATTTACTGCTTGTAACAATGCTGCTGAAACTGAAGAAGCTGCAACTGAAACTGTAGAAGGTGCTGAGGCTGAGGCTGAAAGTTTGTTAGACGCTGCTGGTGACGCTGTAGAAGCTGCTGCTGATACTGTAGAAGCTGCTGCTGAAGCTGCTGGTGACGCTGTAGAAGGTGCTGCTGAGGCTGCTGGTGACGCTGTAGAAGGTGCTGCTGAGGCTGCAGAAGAAATGATTAAGTAATCATAACTTATTATTTACAAAAAAAGGTAGCTCTACGAGCTACCTTTTTTTATGCCTTATTGTTTTTTAATTATAAAATATATTGATTTGTTGTTATGAAGTGTATTTACATCTTAACTACATTATTAATATATGCCTGCTCACCGAGTAGTATAGATCCCGATTATAGCGAATCAGAAATGACCGATGAAGATGTAAGAGAAGAAGTAGATAATGTGGATGCGATGCTTTTGAAAGACAAACAACGTCTAGATTCTATGCAAAAAGTATTAATCGAAGGAATAAACGAAACTACTACCAAGGAATAATTTTCCTCACTCAAAATTATAAAGTAGCAAACTGGTCTAAGAAACGTTTATCGTTGTTAAAAAACGTTCGTAAATCTTTGACTCCATATTTGAGCATTGCAATTCGGTCTACTCCTAGTCCAAAAGCAAAGCCACTATATTCATTACTATCTATTTTGCAGTTTTCTAAAACATTAGGATCTACCATTCCACATCCCAAAATTTCTAACCAACCTGTTCCCTTGGTTAATTTATAATCAGACTCCGTTTCCGTACCTAGGAAAATATCCATTTCTGCACTAGGTTCTGTAAACGGGAAATAAGAAGCTCTAAATCTAACCTTAGTATTAGCACCAAAAAATTCTTGGACAAAATTATATAGCGTTTGTTTAAGATCTAAGAAAGAAACTCCTTTATTTATATATAAACCCTCAACCTGATGAAAAAAACAGTTAGAACGGGCTGAAATAGCCTCATTTCTATAAACACGTCCTGGCATGACGCTTCTTATAGGTAAATTTCCCTCTTCCATGAGTCTTACCTGTACCGACGACGTATGAGTACGCAATGCTATATCATCTTCTACAAAAAAAGTATCTTGCATGTCTCGTGCAGGATGATTAGGTGGAAAGTTTAATGCAGAGAAATTATGCCAGTCATCCTCCACTTCTGGACCTACCGACACAGAAAACCCTAATCGTTCAAAAATTTGATTCATCTCCTCAACTACATAACTTATCGGATGACGTCCTCCCAGTTCTGAAAAATATCCTGGTAATTCAGATTCTACCTCACTATTTCCAACTCCAGATTCTTCTAATTGCTCTAGTGACGATTTATAAAATGATTCAACCTTTTGCTTAGCTACATTTAATTCCTTACCCCACTTTTTCTTTTCTTCACCAGTCAGGCTTTTGAATTCATTAAAAAGATCATTCACCAAACCCTTTTTTACCAAAAATTTTAATCTAAATTTTTCTAATTCATCTTTCGATGAAATTTTAAAATTCTTTAATTCGTCAACCAGGTTATCTATCTGCTCTTTCATTATCGTTGGTACAAAGAAAAACAATCTCTTCGTTTACTTCATATCAAAGCTTTCAAAATTCCTCAATCCACTTTCTTATTACTTTTTTAAAAAGATTAATTAAACTTATAATAGTATATAACTAAAGGTGTGTGAATTGGTTCGTAAGTTAATTTTGATTTACGGTTGATAACAATTTTTTAACAGTATAATTGGTATTAAGTTATTAGTAATCTATTACTTAACAAATTCGTGCGGTTGTGTTAACTAGGTTATAAGCATAGTATTGTGGATAACAGCATGGTGTATATATACGGGTCATATTGTTAACTCCAGGTTGGTTAAATATAAGCTAAGGTGGATAGTTTATGTATAGCGTCGAATAAGTGTCTTATACTCCACTAATAACATTAGTTGTTATTAAGTATGTTAACAATCCTATTTTATATTGATAGTCAGTTCTTTATCCCAGTTCTGACGAATATCAAATGGCTCTGACAAAAAGATGGGCTCCGGAGGTTTATTAGTATATATATCACCTGTATCCCATATATCATTGTTGTTACTGTCAGTTTCTATGCGAACCTTATATGTACCTGGCTTGATGTTATTTAATATTAAGTCATTTAGGCCAGTAAAGTATTGGGTATAATATGGTTTATCTCCTTGGAGTAAAGTTAGAATATAAGAAGTGTTAGAGTCTGCTACTATAGTTAGTTTAAGGTTGGTTTCTAAGTCTTTATATGGTGCTATAGACAGTGTATCGGTTTTATTAACTTTATTATTTATATCTGTTAATGCTCCTTTAAGGATACTTAATTTTAGGTGTGAACTGGAGTTATAATTTATCTTAAATGAAAAGGTATCTATACGGTAAAGTTTAATAGATTGATATACTGAGTCTATAAGTAGTGTTAACTTAGCGGAATCGATATTTTCTATTGGGGTTTTACTTGTTAGTTCAATGTAGTTTTGGTAGGTAGTTATCTTGGGTTTTATCGTGTACTCTATGGAGGATAAGTCTTCAGTGTGATCAAAAGTGAATGTATCCATGTGCACGAGGATTAGTATATCTAAAGAATCAGCGAGTTGCTTATAGATCGTAGTAATAGTATCTTTTGAGGGGTTTATTGAAAATAAAACTGGTTTATTATTAATTATAAGCTTAATAGAGTCAGATAGTAAAGGTTGGTTACTATTATATTTGAATACACCTGGTGGAGTTTTAGCTACTTGGGTGATTCTTAATGGATCACTGTTTTTGTTTAGAAATATATTGAAGGTATCAATTCGACTGGTTTCTGTATTTATCTTTCTAGGTAGGGATACGTATTCATCTGTGTTTAGTTTGGAGTTTTTATTGCCGTCTTGTAGGGCCATAGCATAAAAGGTATCATTGGGTAAGTTAGTAAAGTTAAATGTACCGTTCTCATTGGTTGTGCTTATATAGGCAGGTTTATCTAATACAACAGAAGAGTCTCTATACTTGGTGTACAGAAGAATCTTACAACCGTCGCACGGTTCTTTAGTTATATAGTTCTTAACTTTTCCTGCATAGAATGCTGAATCTATATAGTTCCCAGTGGAATATATAAATTTATAATCTGTAATAGGATTACCTTCATTATTATCGAGTATGGTCTCGTTAAACTGATAGGTGTACGTAGTGTTTTCTTTAAGGCTATCGTTTAAGGTTATGGTTAGTTTTTTATTTTTAACTGTGATAGTAGGTGGTTTAATTTGGTTAGGAGAAATAAGTAAGTTCTCTTGAGTATTTTTAGCTTTTATATATTCATCAAATGTAAATGTAACGGTATTTTTATTTACAAATAAGGCTGCACTATCTATTGTGCTACTTACCACTTCTGGAGGATTAGTGTCTTTTTCACCCCCAGATATAGGTTGTACCGATGCACAACTAAAAAACAGTAAACTTAGTAAAACTATGTATTTCATTAACGCCCGAAATGTACTAATAATACAGATACATCAGCTGGGCTTACTCCACTTATTCGTGATGCTTGTCCAATATTTTCAGGTTTAATTTGGTTAAGCTTATCACGTGCTTCTAGGGATAAAGAAGTGATAGTATTAAAATCAAAGGTAGAATCGATTTTTAAGTTCTCGTGACGTAATAATTTCTCTACGTTTTCTTCTTCTGTTTGGATATATCCTTTATACTTTAGTTGTATTTCAGATTGTAATAGTTCATCTTCATTGTAGTCTGACATTAATTTATTTATAGAGTCTATCTCAAGTAAATGTTTAAAATTAATTTGTGGACGTGATAGAACTTTTTCGATATGATAATTTTGGGGAATTGGTGCTGTATTATATTTCTCTAGAACTGGATTAGTTTCTACGGGAGTTATAGTTTTCTTTTTAATAATTTTATTTATTGTATTTACATTAGATCGTTTATATTCTAGTCTATCAAATTCTTGTTGAGTAATAGTACCTTGTTTATAAGCTAATGGCATAAGTCTGAGATCAGCATTATCCTGTCTTAGTAGAATTCTATATTCTGCTCTACTGGTAAACATGCGATAGGGTTCTTTAGTTCCTTTGTTTATTAGGTCATCGATAAGTACACCTATATATGCATCACTTCTTTTTAGTATAAACGAATCTTTTTCTTTTACTTTATTATGGGCATTTATACCGGCCATTAGTCCTTGGCAGGCAGCTTCCTCGTATCCTGTTGTACCATTTATTTGTCCGGCAAAATATAGGTTATCTATTACCTTAGTTTCTAATGAAAGTTTGAGTTGGGTTGGATAAAAGAAATCATACTCTATGGCATAACCCGGTCTAAATATTTTAGCGTTTTCGAATCCCTTAATTTGCCTTAAAGCTTTAAATTGTATGTCTTGTGGAAGAGAAGTACTAAAACCATTGATATAAGTTTCATACGTATTCCAGCCTTCTGGTTCTACAAATATTTGGTGGCGTGTACGCTCCGCAAATCGATTAACTTTATCCTCAACCGAAGGACAGTATCTGGGCCCCACTCCTTGTATAGCGCCATTAAATAATGGACTATCAGCAAAAGCACTTCGTAACGTGTCGTGTACTTGTTCGTTGGTATACGTGATATGACAGGAATGTTGTTTTTTTATTTGAATAGGATTTCGAAAGGAAAAACATTGTGGATCTAAATCACCTGCTTGTTCTTCCATAACTCCATAATTTATGGTCCGTCCATCCACTCGTGGTGGTGTGCCTGTCTTCATTCTTCCTGCTTCAAAACCTAGGGATACTAACTGCTCTGTAATCCCATATGAAGCCTTATCTCCCATTCTACCTCCTGTAATCTGTTTGCGACCGATATGAATTATTCCATTCATAAAAGTGCCACTGGTTACGATTACTGCGTTGGAGTAATATGTATTACCTGAGGTGGTTTTAACTCCATTAGCCTTATTATTATCTATGAGTATTTCATTAACAGAGTCTTGTATGAAATCGATATTAAAATTATTTTCTAGTAGTTCTCGCCACTTAAGCGAGAACAACGTTCTATCATTTTGGGTCCTGGGACTCCACATTGCCGGGCCTTTAGAAGTATTTAACATTCTAAACTGCATCATACTATAGTCAGACACAATACCAGATAAACCGCCAAGAGCGTCAATTTCGCGCACAATTTGGCCTTTAGCAACGCCCCCCATCGCTGGATTACAAGACATCTTTGCTATAGTTTCCATATTCATGGTAATTAGCAAAACCTTAGAACCAAGTTTTGCGGCTATATTGGCTGCTTCGCATCCTGCGTGTCCAGCCCCTACTACTATTAAATTGTATTTCATTGTTTCACGTGGAACAGTATTTTTTTAAATATTTGTTTTCAGCTTTCGTCATCTCTAGTTGCTCTGTTTTTGTCTTATCCTTATATCCAGCCAAGTGTAATAAACCGTGTATACACACTCTATTAAATTCGTTTTGTATATCTTGTTTTAATGTTAGAGCATTGTCTTGTATCCTATCCCAACTAATAACTATTTCATTCTCATCTATATCTTCATCGTCTTCGTAATCGAAGGTTATAATATCTGTATAATAGTCGTGTTTCAATACTTGCTTATTTAATTGAAGGAGTTCATCATCAGTTACAATGTAATAGATACAGGGTTTTTGTATCTCTAATTCTTTGTGAATTTGATTTAGGGGTTTCACGTGGAACAGTTGTGATATATCTTGTATATCCGATTCTAAATAAATTCTATCTAATGACATTAAATGTTCCTTTGGTTATTTCTTTAATACCAGTTTCTGAGTGTATTTCGAGAGTATATAAATATATTCCGTTTTGTACATGTTTACCCTGGTAGTCTAAATACCAAGGTTTATTGGTAGGGTTGTTTACAATTCTCTGGCCCCACCGATTGTAGATAGCGTAGTGCGACTTATTATGGTCTATACCTTGACCGACAACTATAAATCTATTGTTATCACTATTTGGATTAACTCCTGATGGCACTTCATATACTAGGGGTTTGCTAAAGCAGATGATATTAGAGTGTGATGTAGCCGTTTTTTCTGGACTATTTTCTTGCTCTATGGCTACAACTTTATAACATCCAGACGAGTCGGTAAAGTCAGTAAAAGTAAAAGGGTTGTTTTGTGATATAATTTGTTTCCACGTGGAACCATCATGTTTGAGCAATTGATATTCGTCGACGTTATTTTTCCAGTTAATATATTCGTTATGAACAATTAGCGGTGAAATGTCGAGATGAATAGATTGACTAATTTGAGAAATAATTAATGGATCTTCACATTTGTCATATGCTACTATTTGATAATATACGGATTGTGTTTTGCCGTCGGATTTAGTGTCAATAAGGTTATATACCGACGAATTCGTAGAATTAACTTCACGGTTGATTATAAGCGTGTTGGGCGATAAACCGTAGTTAATCTGGAATAGTTCAATATCCTGCACTTTAGTTGTTTCCCATTCTAGAGCTATTGGTGCTTGGTTATTACCTATTGCATCATTTACAGTGACATTTGCTAAGTAGAGATAATCTGGTACTACAAGGTTTCTTGTCGAGATGGTAACTATATTAGAGCTGGAGGTTATTGTTCCCTTATTGGTGTAAGATCTTATGTAGAATGAGATAGTGTCACCCAATACAAATTCGGTAAAGATATAGCTGTTTATGTTTCCGCCTAGGTTTGATACTTTGGTATAGTTAATTTTATCTTTAGACACATAAACAGATTGACTATCAACAGCACCCCACCCGATGTAAGTGTTCCATTTTAAAGTGATTTCTCGTTCACACGTGTCGATACCAGCCTGTAAGTATGACGGGCTGTGTGGAGTAGATAATAACGACGATAAGGAACAACTGTCTATGGTAGCGAGTACGATGGGAAACCTGCCCGATCGAGCTTGAGATATATTGAAATTTGTATCAATGGTAGTTCCAATAGAATCACCGTCCCCACTACGGAAATCAAAAAGCTCATAACGTTTAGTATCAATACTGGGGTTTGGTTGCCATCCCGCGATTATGTCTTGTGTATTTAGGTCGTAACTTACAGAATCAAGCTGAATATTTTCTGGATAGGTTATGTCTACAGCTATTGTATCACTAATCAAAAGGGTGCTGTTGTCACAAGCGAATTTGGTAGCTAAATAATACTGCCATTTAGTATTGGGTTCTGTAAGAGAGTGCAGATATTCGTTTGTGGCTATGTTGTTAATTTCAGCTAGTTGAGTAAATGTCCCTGTTTCTGTTTTGGCGTACAGGTTATATTTTGTGAAGGAGCCACAATTATCGGTTGGAGTTTTCCAACTTATGGTTACGGTATTGTTTGTGAAGTTGATACAAGCACGCAAAAGTTGAGGTGAAGAGTCAACACCAAAACTGAGTAGGTGGTAAACACTTAGGAATATTGCTAATATATATCTCAACGGTTAGGTGCTTATTGCTTGTAACGTTATTATTTTGCAAAAATTACGATAAAAGCTAACGTATGAAAGAAACAAGACAATCGAATAAAGAAGATATTTCAAGTATTGATGAACCCATACGTTTAAATAAGTACATAAGCAACGCAGGGATTTGTAGTAGGAGAGCTGCGGATAAGTTGATAGAGGAAGGTAAGGTTACCGTGAATGGCAAACTTGTAAAGAGCCTTGGGGTAAAAGTGAACTTAACGGATAAGGTAAAGGTAGACAACAACTTAATATCGACTGGCGAAAAGATTTATGTCTTAATGAATAAACCCAGAAATGTGATTTGTACGCGAAGTGATGAAAAGGGTAGAAGGTCCATAATGGATTTGTTACCCGCAAAATTTCAGCATTTGTACCCTGTTGGTAGGTTAGACAGAAATACGACAGGTGTTATTTTACTGACAAATGACGGAACACTGACGCAGAACTTGCTCCACCCCACCAAAAAGATAAAGAAGATATACAAAGCTAAGGTAGCGAACCAATTAACTCAGCAAGAGTTAGATAAAATGGTTACAGGTTTGGAATTAGAAGACGGCATTACAAAATTTGACAAAATTGTTGAATTAAAGGAAGACGACTCGTTTAGGTATGGGATTGAAATACATTCCGGCAAGAATAGGGTAATCCGTAGAATGTTTGAAGCCATTAACAATGAGGTTATTAAGCTAGATAGAGTCATGTTCCATACCTTTGAGAAAAGGGGAATACAGATAGGTACATGGCGAGAGGTCACAGGCAAGGAGTTGAAAAACCTAGATGTGTATTTAAGAACAAAAAAGTAAATTTGAATCGTTTGAAAAAAATATTTGCATTAATACTCGTGGCACTTGTGGTAATTCCTGCGTGTAAAGAGAATAAGCCAAGCATCACCTTTGGCGAAAGTGGAACCAAGGTGTTGTCTGATACTACGTATTTTTTAACAGAAGCAGAAATACCTGAAGCAGATTATAGAGGTATACTTGTGGAAGATCTTACCGGGGTAAAGTGTATTGCTTGTCCTAATGCAGCTGATGCAGCAAAGGCCATTAAGGATAATAGTGCAAACAATCCTGTAGTTATCTTAGGACTTTATCCTACAGGTTTTAGATCTTTAACTTTTCCGTTCACCGGTTATCTAGACCCCACCACAGACATTGCTCAGGATATAGGGTCTAATATTTACGGTTTTGCAAGTCTTCCTGCAGGTGGAATAAATAGAGTTGTTTTTGATGGTGAAACAAGCAGAAACATAGAATTTGCCTCGTGGGCAAATAGGGCCAATAGCTATGATGGCGAGAAGTCAATCGTGAATATGAATTTATCTGTAAAAGAAACTAGCAGTTCAACCTTTGAGCTTAAAGGTGAGTTTAGCTTCACAGATGATGCCGCAGCAGAGCCTTTTGTCACTATATTTTTATTAGAAAACAATATTGTACATCCACAATATTACAGCGGAGGAACGGATAACGAGTATTCTCACCAACACGTTGTAAGATTTGGCTACACACCATACAATGGAAACAAATTGTTAAGCGACAATACCGTAACCGCTACTCGTGGTCTTTATGTAAGAAAAGGATGGGAAATAGATATCCCAGCAGATGTGAATATAGATGAAGCCAGTTTGGCGGTGTTCATAAATTACAACGATGATGAGAACCGTGAGGTGATTCAGTGTACGGAAGTGAAGTTGAAATAAGCGAGTCTAATCTCAAGCTACTTATAGAATTCGAAACCAGCCTTTCGGTGGATAGGTCGTTGAGCAACAATACAGTGGCTGCTTATTTGCGAGATATTCATAAACTTGTTTCTTATACCGAAAACAAAAATCTTTTATTAATTTCTGCGGAAAATGTCTCAGATTTTATCCAAGGGTTATATGATGTAGGCCTAAGTGCTAGAAGTGTTTCACGAGTCATCTCGGGTCTGAAATCATTCTACAAAAAGCAAGTAGAAGACGGGCTTATCACTGTAAATCCTATGCAACTAGTCATATCACCCAAGTTGCCACGTAAACTACCCGACGTATTAGAACATCACGAAATATCCCTTATGTTGGACAGTATAGATTTATCAAAAACAGCAGGCGAAAGAGATAAGACGATACTTATGTTGTTGTATGGCTGTGGATTGCGAGTAACGGAGTTGGTAGATTTAAAAATGAGTAACCTGTATCTTAGTGATGGATTTATCAGAGTGACAGGTAAAGGTGACAAGGAGCGGTTGGTACCCATCGGACAAAAAACAATAGAACAAATCGGGAGGTATGTGAAAAATTATAGATTACATGTAGCTGCCTCCAGCAAGATTAATAACCTGATATTGAACCTTAGAGGCAATTTACTAAGTAGGGTTTCGATATTCAAAACTATAAAAACATTAGCGTTGAATGCTGGTATAAATAAGACGGTAAGTCCTCATACGTTAAGACACTCATTTGCAACGGTTCTAATAGAAGCTGGTGCAGACCTCAGAGCAGTACAACAAATGCTAGGACACGAAAGCATTACAACCACGGAAATCTACACCCACCTGGATAAAGCTTACCTAAAAACAGTAATAGAACAGTATCACCCTCGCTCATAATATGATCATATACAACGTAACATTAAGCATCAATCCTGCAATAGAAACGGAAGTTTTACAATGGCTAAGAGAAGAACACATTCCAGAAGTTATGGAAACCGGATTATTTATAAGTCACGATATGTACAAAATCGTGGAGGACCATATCAGTAGAACATCAAATTCGTACGCTGTTCAATATAAGTTAGAAACGTGGAAACATTTTGAAATCTACACCCTAGAATATTCAGAAGGCTTGAAACAAAAAACACAAGATAAATTTGGGGAAAACGTATTAGCTTTTCGTACGTTTCTTGAAAAAATTTAGAATACGCTCTGCCCCTAGACAGATAAGCACACTGTATAGAATACTAACTGGCATCATAAATCGGGCGGCACCAATAGGTCCTGTAATAGCGATGAAGTAAAAAATTATGAGCCAAAGGAGCAAAGTGTTTCTATTCTTAGAGATAGAAAACAAGGCAATGAATAATTTCATAATGCTCAAAAGGAATAACACCACAAAAAGAACAAAAACTGTTTTGTTCCTATAAAGAGCCGTTTTGAGTTTTTGCCATTCTTGAGCATATAGGAGCTCGGTTAAGCTTTGTTCTTTATCGTTTACACCAAAAAAAGTATAAAGCTCGAAACGCCCGGGGTCCAAAATCATTTTTATCATACCAGCAAGGTGAACCTTTGCATAAGCTAAAGGATTACTTTTTAATTGGTCAAAAGCAAGTTTGGTCACTCCTTCTTTATATTTTGCATATTCTTCTGCGTTTCGTGGAATCTGAAAGGTGTTTTGATTTACGTAAGCGTCTCCCTCCTCCTTTCCTTCGGCACTAGTCACCATTAGTTTAGAATTATATTGACCTAAGTTTATAGTGGAGATAGAACTGTACTCAAACACTTGAGTGTTTTGCATATTTACAAACGAGCCAACTATGAACACAATAAAAGGTAATACCATGTATAAATACCATTTATGGTGAACATTTTTAAAGTATATCAATAAGACAGGAGCTAAAATTAAACTAGGAAGTAATACCGGTTTCAAAAGTAAGCCAATAGCCCAGAGCAAAGAGAGACCTTTCACCCTAGCTGCCAATGATATTCGAGATTCAAAGCACACACTAACACCCGCTGTTATGATTGCAGCAAGTAGTAAGTCAGCCATTACAAAAGTGGTGTGCAACGCTAAGGTGATGTTAGCAACAAAAAGAAACAAATATAGCATAAATGCCATGCGAGTTTGAGTAAACTTAGCAAGAATGTTGATGCCCAAAAAGAAAATAAGAGCATAGATAGAAACAGAAACTAAGAGTATTAAGAAGTCAGACTCTAATTGAAAAAGTATGAAAATAGGGTAGCCAAGTGTTCGTTTGCCATACAACCGAAAGTCTAATGGCTCATTTAAAACACATCCATATAGTGTATTATAATCTACCATATTATTAGCCGCTAATTTATATTCCAAAGAATCGTTAATTAGAATTTCTGGCGACCATATATGGTACATAACAAAACCTGCCAAACAGGCTACAATAGCTATATGAAATGTTAAAACGAGCCGTTTCATTCAAGTAAAATTTGCCTTGCAATAATAATCTTTACAAAGTCTTTTGTTTTTCCTTAACCAATATTTATACTTTTGTGCAGTTTAATTTTAAATAAAATAAAGAAAATGAAAAAAATTTACATCTTAGTTGTGGGTCTATTGTTGACCTGCGGTGCATTTGCACAATGCTCAGGCTTGTACTTTAGCGAGTATGCTGAAGGGTCTAGCAACAACAAGTACTTAGAGATCTACAACGCGAGTGGTGCAGAAGTTAACATGTCTGACTATGCAGTTGTACGATTGAATGGTGGTTCAACATCACCAGACACATTCGTTATGAATGGTACACTTGGAGCTTACGAGGTTTATACCATTGCAAATGCTTCAGCAGACGCAACGATACTTGCTGTGGCTGACACTACTGGTTCGGCAACTTTTTACAATGGAGATGACGCACTTACTTTAGTTAATGTAGCTACTATGACAGCTATAGACATTATAGGCGTTCCAGGTACAGATCCAGGTTCAGAGTGGGCAGTAGGATCAGGTTCTACAAAAGAGCACACGTTGGTAAGAATGTCTTCTGTAACTGCTGGTCAAACAGATTGGGCAGTAGGAGCAACAGAGTGGAATGTGTATCCTCAAAACACTTGGGATTATGCAGGAAGTCACGCTTCTATTTGTTCAGGAATAAGAAACGCAAGTTATGATGTAGAAGGAGATGATTCTTACAGAGATTTCTGGAGAAACTTAGACCTAGAAGCTCAATTACCTAATACTAACTTATTACAGATTACATCTAGCCCCGTACATACAGCACCTAAAGCTGCTAAATTTCCTTCTAGTGGAGATAGAATTGCTTATCAAGCGGTAACTGTAAAGCCACTTACGACATACGTAGTAAGATTTTGGTATACTATCAATACAAACAACACTGGAAGTGCTACAGTAACTATAATGGAAGGTGACATAAGAGACACTGCTGATATTGCAGCTGCAACAATCACTACCAAAACAGTAAACGATCAAACTAGTGCAAATGATTATGTACTTGACTCGGTTGTGTTTACTTCAGGAAGCACAGATGTAATTTCTATCCTGATTACTAATGAAGGTGAAGAGTGTAGATTTGACTCTTGGTCAATGGACTTTTCTTCTGAACCAATGGCTGGAGCTCCAACTCCTACAGCAAACGCTGCAGATGTTATCTCATTATTTAGTAACGCATATACAGATGTAACTGTAGATACGTGGAGAACTGGATGGTCTAACGCAACACTTACTGACATTCAACTAGGAACTGACGATGTTAAGAGATATACTAGTCTTGATTTTGTAGGTATTGAAGCCGTAGGTGCTAACTCAATAGACGCAAGCGGTATGGATCACATCTCATTTGACGCTTGGACTCCAAATGCAACTACTTACAGAATTAAATTGGTAGACTTTGGTGCAGATAACGCCTTTGGCGGTGGAGATGACTCGGAGCACGAAGTGGTAATCAACAGCCCTGGACTTAGTTCTTGGAACACGCACCAAATAGCATTAAGTGACATGACCGGTTTAAGTGCAACTTCTAACATTTCTCAAATCATATTCTCAGCATTGCCTACTGCAGGTGCTACACTATATGTAGATAATATATATTTCTATCAAACTCCAGAGCCAGCTCCTATGACAGCTGCTGCTGCTCCTACTGCAGATGCTGTAGATGTTATATCATTGTTTAGTAACACGTACACAGATGTAACTGTAGATACTTGGAGAACTGGATGGTCAAATGCTACACTTGAAGATATTCAAGTAGCTGGTGACGATGTTAAGAAATACTCTGCGTTAGATTTTGTTGGAATAGAAACTGTAGGTGCTAATTCAATAGATGCAAGCGGAATGGATTACTTCACTTTTGATGCTTGGACTCCAAATGCAACAACTTACAGAGTTAAGTTGGTAGACTTTGGTGCAGATAACGCCTTTGGTGGTGGAGACGATACTGAGCACGAAATAGCATTTGCAAACCCAACACAAGAAACTTGGACAAATCATACGATTAACCTCAGTGATTTTACTGGATTGACTGGTAAGTCAAACATTTCTCAAATCATATTCTCAGCTCTACCTACTGCAGGTACTACGCTTTATATTGATAACGTTTACTTCTCTAGAGACCCTGTGTTAAACTATACGGTTTCTACAATTGCAGACGTGATTATGCTTGATGCAGACCTTGCTCCTACAAACGAAGATGCACTTTACGAAGTTACAGGTGTAGTTTACGGCGGAGACTTAGATGGAAATGCTGGTTTATCTTTCACTATAATAGATGCTACTGCGGGTATCAACGTATTTAACTTTACTGATGTAAGTGATTATGTTGTTACAGAAGGAGACGAAATTACCGTAAGAGGTAAAATTGATTTTTACAGAGGTCTATTAGAAATAGTTCCAGACAGCATCAAAGTAAACAGCCAAGGAAATGCATTAAAAGCACCAACTGCTGTAGCTGCTCCATCTGAAGCTACTGAGTCTGATTTCATAGTATTAGAAAAAGTTTGGATAACAAACGATACCACTACAATATGGCCAGACAATGGCAATGTAGAACTTACAAACGAAAATGCTGACACATTCCAAATCAGAATAGATAGAGATATCCCAGGTATAGTAGGTGAACCAGTTGCCTTTGACACAATGACTATCACTGGTATCGGTGGACAGTTTGATTTCTCTGCACCTTATGATGAAGGTTACCAAATATTCCCTAGAGGATTAGGTGACATAGCTGAGTGGGTGGCTACTTCTGAAGTTAAATTCAGCGTAGATATGAAAAGACACAAAGCAAGTGGAGCTACTTGGGGCACAGTAAACCTTAACGGTACGTTTAATAACTGGAATGGTTCGGATATCGTGATGACTGATGACGATATGGACGATGTATACGAAGTAACTGTAACTGTACCTAACGGTGAAATTGAGTGGAAATACACCCTTGATGGTTGGAACGCTCAAGAAGAGTTCGCAGGAGGAGAGTCTTGTACTAAAACTACTGGTGAATTCACCAATAGATATATAGAAGTAACTGCTGACACAGAAATACCTGTAGTATGTTATAATAAGTGTATCACTTGTGAAGAGGCAGAAGCAAGTGTTAATGACATTGCTCTTAACCAAGTGACAGTATACCCTAACCCTACTCAAGGTAACTTGACTGTGGAGAGTAATGAAGCTTGGACTTCTTACGAGGTGTACAGTGTGTTAGGTCTTAAAGTTGCTGAAGGACAAATGGTGAATAATACACTTTCTGTACAATCATTAACTGAAGGTACTTACTTATTGAAGTTGAAATCAGACACAAATGCTGGTGCAGCTCGATTTGTAATCAACAGATAATAGTAATTAGCATTAAGCTAAGTGAGGGGCAAAGTTTTATGACTTTGCCCCTTTTCTTTTATCTAAACTTAATGACTTATTTGTGGTTTTAATACTTGCTGAGAATAATATTAGACCTATCTTTGCAGTCAATTATCGCGGGATGGAGCAGTGGTAGCTCGTCGGGCTCATAACCCGAAGGTCACAGGTTCGAGTCCTGTTCCCGCAACTTTCCAAGCCTTTCACTATGTGAAGGGCTTTTTTTGTTTTATCGTCTAGCATTTCACGTTTCGCCTGTTTTCAGGGGCTGACGTCTATATTGTTTGAAACAAATTTACATAAACTGTCAGTAAATACTGTCAGTAAATA
>JABIUV010000034.1 GCA_018700895.1 Bacteroidota bacterium | reverse complement strand
TTCACAATTAGAAAATAGAAGCACTATGCAGATGTACAGAATATGTTGCAATGTACCTTTCATAGCGTAACACTGTATTTGAGTGTGGGCAATATTGGCAGGTAAGACCTAAGCTTAAGTTGAGGCATAGCATCCTCATCAAGCCCTATAAAAGCCATAAATGGATTGAGCCTGTTATATACATTATACACACCAAAAGTAAAGGTAGACTTAAATTTCTTGTGAGTCCTTTTTTTGACGAAGGTCAAATCCAAATGATGCGTGCTCGGCAGCCTATAATTATTAATATCTCCATATTCCTCCACTACCACTTGCTTGTTATTAATAAGTGTGACATATCGAGCTTCGGGCACCGTAATAGGATTACCACTTGCATAGCTCCACGCAGCTGTAAATTCCCATTTAGTATTTACACGATACTCCCCTAGCACATTTATCACATGTGGCCTGTCATACTTAGAAGCATACTCAAAGTCATTATTTATCCCTTGGATGGTGCGTAGCGATTTGCTAAATGTATAACTGGTATAAAGACGCCAATTATTTTTCTCAAGATTTCCGGCTAGTTCTACCCCAAACACCCTACCAGTGCCTGACTTAAGGTTATCTTCCCAGTTTTCTTGGGTCAGAAGTTGAGTGCCCGACTCGTGTTCCAGTATGTTGGCGTAAAACTTACTGAATAGTCCACTTTCAGCACTCCAATATTTATGCTTTAGAATGTAGCGGGTGCTGAATTGTGTCATCCCCATAGGTTTAAGATTGGGTGTAACAGGAAGCCAAATATCTACGGGTAATCCCAGATTATTATTAGGCACAAGATGAACAAACTGATTACTGACCGTCATACCAAATCTTAGTTGTTGGCGATTACTCAGATTTTGAATCAAATTTAGCTTAGGCTGAAACCTGTTATAAATTGAAGCACCTGTTGCAAAGGATGAATATCTCAACCCAACGGTTATGTTTCCGCCCTTAAAATAGGTGATATTTTCAAAGTATGCAAAACGTTCATCCGACAACAATTCACGAGACACAAGGCTAGTATCTATAAATCCGATAGGAGTGGTTTTTTGATAACCTCGCTCAAAGGGGCTGAAAATATACTTTACCAAACCAACTCCCACTTGGAGCATATTATTCTTAGCCCACTGTACATCCATATCTAGACCAATACGCTGCTCCCTTAATCCGTTGCGATATAGACTTGAGGTAAGCGTAGCGGAGCTATCTAATATTAAGTTGTATTCATCCGCAAATCTTAATTGATAGTTGCTTGAGGACGCGTCTAATCGCAATACGGCTCTGCTTCCTATCTTGCCCGTATAGCGAGCACCCAACACCTCATTCCTCCAACCAAGCGAACCATTAGATGATTCTTCGATGATGGCCTCATCTATAAAGTTTAGTTTAGTTTTGAACGATAATTGGTCTCCTCCATTGTAACCCGTTATGCTGAGATCATTTCTATCATTGATTTGCCAATGCACCTTGCCTGTCAAGTCAAATGACCATAAGCTCGTAGTATTGCCTGGATTAGTTATTTGCTGAGCTGGCCACGCCAACAAATCCGCGTATGTTCGCCTTACCGAAATATTAAAGCTCAATTTATCCTTGACAATTGGGCCACTTAGGTGTATACCGCTAGACAATATACCAATATCAGCTTCTACACTTGCTTTTTGCTTGTTACCATTTTTGAGGCTAACATCAATGACACTGCTCAATCTACTACTATATTTAGACGGAAAAGCATCTTTGTGCAAACGGATACTGTTTATGCTCGAAGAGCTAAAGATGGAGAACAACCCCAAGAGGTGATACGAATTGTACACTGGCATTCCATCTAGCAATGTATAGTTTTGGTCTGGACTACCTCCTCTTACAGTGAGACCTTGTTGTCCGAAGGATATATTCTGCACACCGGGCATTTGCTTTATGTAAGCAAGAGCGTCAGTCTCACCCCCAACAGATAGAATGTTCCTAATGCTTGGTTTCACCTCCTCAAAAGTGTTAAAACTCTCAGACGATTCATCGGTTGTGACAACACTTATTTCTTTCAGAATTGCGACAGGTGCAAGTTTGATAAAGTACTGTACGCTCTTATCTGCTCTTACTGTCCGCCGAACGACTTGGTAGTTTGGATGATATATGGTAAGTGATAATGAATCCTGTAGTGTGTGAATTCTAAAGTTGCCATCCTTGTCTGTAGTGATGTATTCATTATACGAATACTGAATAATAGCATCAGATACCCGCTCACTTGATTTTGAGTTGAATAGTGTCCCGAATATATAGGTACCCTTGGTAGGATAAAGAGTAATCGCGTTTTCGCTCACGACATTAAAGTCTAGTTCACATTGATTTTTAATTTGCCGCAAGGCAGCGGATAAAGTGACAATCTTCTTATTTACGACTACATTCTTTTTTTTAACCACTCTGCTTTTATAACTAAACGAAACGGAGCACTGGGTGCTTAGTAAATCTAGATACGAACCGAGGTTTCCAGCGTACATGGCAGGTTTAATAGGAGTGTCTAACACACCTTGTCCACTTGCTAAAGAAGTGATAAGAAGTGATAATGTGATAATGTAAAACCGCAAGTAGGGCAAAGTAAGTGCAATGCCTACTTCAAAACAATACGCCCGTCTATTAATGCAAAGTTTTTACCAACGAGATCATTTAGTATTCTAAGACAACTTTTTAAGTCATCCGTTGGAAGCGTAACCGTGTACCTTTCTTTTAACAACCGTTGCTTCACCTCATAATCTACGTTATAGGTCAACTTTAATTGGCCTAGAATATAAGCCAATGGCATATCAACACAGGAAATTTGGTCATCCCACGCGTTATTATTTTTACCCTTTTCTATGGTTACACGACCTTCTTCATATAGGAGCACATCTCCAGGAACAAGTCTAAATTCCTCTTTGGAGTCAGTCAGGAAAGATACCGAACCTTCTTTTAGAGCAACTGTAGTAATTGCTTCATCTGTGTATACATCAAACTGAGTTCCGAATACTATTATATCTCCACGGTGTGTTTTTAGCACAAAAGGAAGAACGGATTTCCTTATATCAAAGGAGGCTTGCCCTCGTAGGCTCACCGTTCTATTTTCTTTATTAAAATTACCCGACCACTCAAGATGAGAATTTCGGTATAATTTCACTTTGCTTTCATCCGCTAACAAGCGTTGCTCGATTTTGTCATTGGTTGTAAATGTTACATCCGCAGAACCGAGAAACCACATAGAGATAGAAATAGCTGCAAGTAATAAAATACTTGCAGCTATCTTTATTCTAACTAGACTTATAGTTTTGGTAGATTCTACCTTGCTTTGGAATGTATGCCAAGACGATTGGGTATAGACTTGGTCATAATCTAATTGGTTAGTTAGTTTCCAAACAAATTCATATTCTGCAAACTGATTGCGAAGTTCTTCTGAAGACTGAATTTCTGCTTCGAATGCATCACGGTCCGACTGGCTCATATTACCAGAGAGATATAGCGTTGCGTTATGTTCGAAATTATTGTTCAAAAGTGTGTCGCTTCTTAAAGCTGATTTATCACGTTAGATTTTAACTGTAGGAGAGTCTGTTTATTATGCTCACTTTCGCTAAGCCACACTTTCACCTCCCCTGCCTCTTTTTCGCTACATTTTCCAAACAAGAATTTTAATAAAATATTTGATTCCCAAATCATAATGTTACGGTCGTATACAGTGTTATACACTAAAAAGGTTACTTACCCCTACGTGGTTTTAAAATTTTCTTTAAATATTTTGAGAGCTTTAGTCATTTGGTTCTCTACGGTTTTGATGCTTATGTCTAGGAGGTCGGCAATATCTTTATTTTTCATTTCGTCTATCCTGCTCATCATAAATATCTGTTTACATTTAGGTGGAAGGGAATTAAGAATTGCATCGAGTTGTTGTTTTGTTTCCCTTACAATGGTAGGCGTATCGGCATTATATTCACTCTTTTTGTCACTCTTTAATAGCTCCACAGTTGACAGCTGTTTTTTTCGATTGTAGTTAAAGCACTTATTTTTCAAAGCTTGAAAAATATAGGGCTTAAGTTCATCATCAAACGTAAACTCATCACGTTTGTGCCAGATTGCCAAAAACACATCATTTACTAACTCGCTTGCTACAGATTTGTTACGCGTAAGATATACTGCAAAACTCATCAACGAAGGGTGAAACTTTTTATAGATATGTTCGAATTGTGGGTCGGAACTCAAAATTATGTTCGTGTATTAAACTATAGCTCAAAGCAATAAAAAAAATTAAAACCTAGTCAAAGAAAACGAAACTATTGCGATATGCTGACGCTTTATGATCCAATTTTTGACAAGGCCGTTGGGGATGATTTTTAGTAAAATATTTTATAGAATTAAAATGATTAACCGTTACATTTGCAGTCCTTTATCAGAAAGAGGGTCGGATGGCCGAGTGGCTAGGCTCAGCTCTGCAAAAGCTGCTACACCGGTTCGAATCCGGTTCCGACCTCTAAACAAAAAAAGCTCCAATCGCAAGATTGGAGCTTTTTCTTTAGACAGGCAGTATATATTATCTATCTGCTTTTCTTACTACTTCAAAAATACCTTTAGAGATATTGATTGTTTGACCATTCTGATTCTTTACTTGGCCACTAAACGTTCCTTTCACTAATCCGCCAACATTGCCATACTCAGTTACTACTACTGTTAATGCTGTAGAACCTGCATCGTGCTCTTGTCTTCTTACATCTCCTTCAGTTCCTGTACCTAAACCAAATACTACTTTATCAGCTCCTGTACTATTAGAGACGTAGGTGCCAGTTGATTTCCCACTAAAGGTGATCTGAAAATCTATATCTCCGGCTTCGGCATCATTACCAAAACAAATAATCTCTGTTTCATCTTTGGCTGTAACATAGGTACTATTCGTTCTTTCAGCTTCAGTAACAATAGAGTATGCTTGTAAGCCTACTGTTACGCTATTTACTACTTCAATATTCCCCCCAGTGTCCGTGGAATCTGTGGTGGTTGGTGTTGGATTTGTCGTTTCGGGTCCACAGCTTGTTGTTCCCATTGAAAGTGCAGTGGCTACTGCTACAAGTAATACTAAACTTAATTTTTTCATTTCTTTTATTCTTTATGCAATTATACTGATGTTTTTTTTATTGATGTATTCTAAAACGTGTCTCCTTCGGAAATTTCTTTCTCATTGTTATTAGTTAGAAGTACTGCGTTTGAATTACCTCTATAAGTTATCTTACCGTCCGAAACTGAGAGATAAGTCGCCTCTGGCAAACAAACTACTTGATCTTTTTCATTGGCTGCTAAGTATTCTGTCAATCTTGTTTTTCGGCTCTCGCCACCATGATTCTCAATTACTCGTTCTGTATAATGTGGGTTAATTTGAAAATCAACCAACTTGAGTGCATCAAACGACTTAGGTTGTACGATAGGCATATCATTGGTAGTACAGATAGTAGGTGAGGTAATGTTAGACCCCGCGCTCCAGCCTACATAAGGTGTTCCTTCTTCTACCTTTTGTTGCAAGATATCCACTAAGTCTAAATCTTGCAGTATTTTCAATAGATGAAATGTATTTCCTCCTCCCACAAAGATGGCCGAAGCCTCACTTATAGCAGCAGCCTTATCAGCAAGATTATCAAGGTTAGTTACGGTTAAATTATAATCCTCTAGTGCTTCATTCACCTTCTGTGTATATGCATCGTAACTAAAACCCACGGCAGCGTAAGGTACGAACAAGATATTTCCATGATGTCCTAAAACAAAAGATGCAATGATGCTTCCGCACCATTGCATGTATTGCTCTCCGTAATTGGTCGAATTACTGAGAAGTAGTAATTTTTTCACTCTTACTTTACAATGTCGAGTAACTCTACTTCAAATATCAAGGTAGATCCTCCAGGAATTCTTCCGTTACCTCTATCACCGTAAGCAAGGTCAGAAGGTATAACCAACTCCCACTTAGAACCTACAGGCATCATACTTAGTGCTTCTGTCCATCCTTTTATCACTTGATTAGTAGCAAACTGAGCTGGTTCACCTCTCTCTACCGAACTGTCAAATACGCTACCGTCTATTAATTTACCCGTATAATGTACTTTTACAGTTTGTCCATCTTGAGCTACAGCTCCACTACCTTCAGTTAAAACTCTGTATTGCAATCCGCTAGCAGTAACTACTACACCTTCTTTAGCTTTATTTTGCTCAAGGTACGCACTTCCTTCAGCTTTAGCCGATGCACTTTTAGCTTCTTCTTTCTTATTGAAAAAACCCATCATACATTTATTTGCAACGTCATCCGCAATCTCATTTTCTTTACCATCCACCATACGCTGTACTCCTGTTAGAAACGACTTGTTGTCTATTTCTTTCATATCACGTTTTTCGGTAAGCCATTTACCGTACTCCACACCTAATAAGTAACTTACAGAGTCTAATTCTGTGGCAAGCTCGGTAGGTTTTGAAGTGTCAATGGTTAGCCCTTTGTTTTGGTTGCAAGCGGCTAATACGATAACCATACTTGCTAATACTATTACTTTTTTCATGTTGTTATTGATAAATCTTATGTTAAACTTCGAGAGCCACACCTGCATAGAGGTTGTCTCTTCTTTCTTTTAATTCTTTGTCTTCTCTGTACGAATCGTAGTCGGTAGCTTTATCTACCACTCCATTAGGGCCTATTTCTACTATTCTGTCAGCCACACTTTGTATGAAGTGATGGTCATGCGATGTAAACATCACTGTACCTTTGTAGTCTTTGAGGCTATTATTAAATGCCGTTATCGATTCCAAGTCGAGGTGATTCAGTGGTTCATCGAGCATCAGCATATTCGGGTTGGCGAGCATTAGTTTAGATATCATACATCTTACTTTCTCTCCTCCACTTAGCACATTACATTGTTTCAAGGCTTCATCACCACTAAAGAGCATTTTTCCTAGGAACCCACGTATAAACGTTTCATCTTTTTCCTCTGAGTATTGACGTAGCCAGTCCACTAAGCTTAGTTCTGACTTGAAGTACTCATCATTATGATTAGGTAAGTACGCTTGATTTATGGTGATTCCCCACTCTATATCACCGCTGTCAGCCTCTATCTCACCATTCATTACTTGATAAAACTTAGTCGTCACAATGCTATGCTTTGAGTATAAGAAGACTTTATCTCCTTTATTCAAGCTAAAACTTACATCCTTAAAATACGGTGCAAGCGTTAACCCTTTCACATTCAAAATTTGATCACCGGCATCTCGTTCCTGTATAAAGATAATGGCCGGATATTTACGACTACTCGGCTTTATATCCTCCAGATTTAAATTTTCGAGCATCTTCTTACGCGAAGTTGCTTGTTTCGATTTTTTTACGTTTGCACTAAATCGAGCGATAAAGTCTTGTAATTCTTTCTTACGTTCCTCTGCTTTTTTATTTTGATTTTGCTGCTGACGGAGTGCCAATTGCGAGCTCTCGTACCAGAAGGTATAATTACCACCAAACTGACTAATTTTATTGAAATCAATATCTACCACCTGTGTACATACCGAGTCTAAGAAATGTCTATCGTGCGAGACGACTATTACCAAGTTGGGGAAATTTAAAATAAAATTCTCCAACCAAGCTACCGTTTCTATATCCAAATCATTGGTAGGCTCATCCATCACTAATATGTCTGGGCTACCAAATAACGTTTGTGCTATGAGCACACGCACTTTTTCATTACCACTAAGGTCTTTCATAAGCATGTGATGCTTATCATCCGTAATACCTAAGCCTCCAAGTAGCTCACCTGCTTCACTTTCGGCCATCCAGCCATTCATTTCTGCAAATTTCTCTTCAAGTTCCGATGCTTTTATACCGTCCTCTTCACTAAAATCTGGTTTAGCGTAGAGTTCATCTTTCTCCAGCATAATAGCATACATCTCCTTGTGTCCCATCATCACGGTATGTAGCACAGGATGCTCGTCATACTTAAAGTGATCTTGACTTAAAACTGCCATTCGCTTGCCTTTCTCTATGCTTACGTGGCCTGTGGTGCTCTCCATCTCACCGGTAAGCACTTTTAGAAAAGTGGATTTACCCGCTCCGTTTGCACCAATTATACCATAGCAATTGTTGGTGTTAAACTTAAGATTTACCTCGTCAAACAATACACGTTTGCCAAAACGTATGGATAAGTCATTTACTGTGATCATTTTGCTTTAAAAAGGTTGCAATATTAGCGGTTTATATTCGGATATAACAGTACATTGAGCAAGGAAATGACGACTATTTAGAGGAAGCGATTCATTGCACTCTACCCAACCCATAATGAATATAAATAGGAAACCGTATGGTATTCTATTATTACGCTTACCTTTGTACTACCCTAATCACAAAGAAATGGCATCTTTTCAATCTAATTTATTAATCGCTCCTGCCATAGCGTCTTGCGTTTAGGTTCAACACATTTTTTTTAAAACACAATGAACATTTTTGTAGCAAGTTTGCCATTTAGTGCAGACGACAACGACTTGAGAGAACTCTTTGAACCATTTGGAGAAGTAAGCTCAGCTAAAGTAATTTTTGACAGAGACAGAAACAGATCTAAAGGATTTGGTTTTGTTGAGATGGAAGATGATGCATCAGCTAAAACCGCTATCGCCGAACTTAATGAGTCTTCTTTTGAAGGAAGAAACCTCGTAGTAAAGGTTGCTGAGGACAGACCTCAACGTAGAGAAAGTAGATATTAATCAAATTAATAATACCAAACGAAATAGCTCAAGTTTTATCCTTGGGCTATTTTTTTTGTGCTACGTTTTGCAAAT
>JABIUV010000046.1 GCA_018700895.1 Bacteroidota bacterium | reverse complement strand
TCTTTACCAAAACCAATTCAGACACATACATTTGCCGCATGAGCGAATGGTTTGGAACGTGGTTTGACAGTGAATACTACCACTTATTATACAAAAACAGAGACTACTCCGAGGCAGAGAAATTTGTCGCTAGGCTAAACACCTACCTCCATCCTACCAAGGAACAACTCATCCTGGATTTGGCATGTGGCAAAGGGCGACACAGCCTTCATCTCAATAAACTAGGAGCCAATGTAGAAGGATGTGACTACTCGCTCAATAGTATTAACTATGCTAAGAAGTATGGGAATGCCACACTTTCCTTTTACACTCACGATATGCGTGAGGCTCTGCCAAAAAACTATGATATTATTCTGAACCTGTTCACCAGTTTCGGGTATTTTGAGACGGACGAAGAGCACCTCAAAACGCTGCAAAACATATACAATGGACTCGCAGATGGCGGCACCTTTGTATTTGATTTTATGAACGTGACTAAGGTCTTGAAAAATTTGGTACCTAAAGAAATTCAAAATAGAGAAGGAATAGAATTTCATATCAAACGTGAGGTTGTAAATGGCAAAATAACCAAACACATCGCTTTTGAAGATGAGCAGGAACAGTGGCAGTATCACAAAGAAAAAGTTGCAGCTTTGGACCACACCGTATTGATAGATATGATGCAGCAAGTAGGTTTTACACTCCAAGATAAGTTTGGCAATTACCAACTAGAGCAATTTGATACAGAAACATCGGAAAGACTTATCCTCGTGCTATGCAAATGATAGATAGCATCATTCATATAGACCAGCAATTATTCATTGCCATACAGCAGGGGTTGGCTAATTCATTTTTTGATTGGCTTATGCCCCTAATGCGAGAAGCTAAAACGTGGATTCCACTCTACCTTATTTTCGTACTCCTTGCACTCAAAAAATATCGACTACAAGGCATTTACATTGTGTTTGCCACGGTAGTAGTTGTGGTACTGTGTGACCGATTTTCTGCAGGTTTTATGAAACCATTTTTTGAGCGATTACGTCCTTGTCACGAACCCAGTATAGCGATGCACATCCGCCACGTAATAGATTGTGGAGGGCAGTACGGTTTCATCTCAAGCCACGCTACCAATCATTTTGGTTTGGCCGTTATTTTCTCGTGGTTCTTTACTAAAATAAGCAAGAACAATTGGGCAACCTGGGCTTTCTATGTATGGGCAGGTGTTATTTCCTTTGCTCAAATTTATGTAGGCAAACATTATTTTGGTGATGTTTTAATAGGTGCTTTGGTAGGAATAATAATAACAAAACTCATTTTGCGTATATTGACAAAATTCGTTGTGATAAAAAAATTATCAGAAGGGAAAGATTAACCATTAAAGAAAAAACGTGTTTCAAGAAAAAGCTTTAGCTATACTCAAGGCAGGTAAAAATGTATTTCTAACGGGTAGTGCAGGTACCGGTAAAACCTACACCTTAAATCAATATATCAAATGGCTCAAGGACCATAGAGTGCCTGTAGCTACCACCGCAAGTACCGGTATAGCCGCCACACATATGTATGGCACCACAATACACTCTTGGAGTGGTATTGGCATAAAAGACAACCTCACCCACGAAAACCTAAAATCGCTCGCCACCAAGCAGTACCTTACCAAGAATATACGCAATACTCAAATCCTCATCATAGACGAGATAAGTATGCTGCATCGCAACCAGCTGGATATGGTAAACCAAGTACTGAAATATATACGCAACTCAGCCAAACCTTTTGGTGGTATGCAGGTCGTATTTGCAGGAGATTTTTTTCAGTTGCCGCCGGTGAGTCGAGAGCAAGAACCGAGTAGAGAAAAATTTGCATTTATGAGTAAGGCGTGGGTAGAAGCAGCACCCACCGTGTGTTACCTTACCGAGCAATATAGACAAACCAAAAATGAGCTGAACACCATACTGAACCAGATACGTAGTAATGAGGTAGACGAAAGTGCTGTACAACTGCTACAAGAGACCAAATACAACGAGCATAGCATAGACCCTACCAAACTATACTCTCACAATGCTGACGTGGATAGTATGAACGAGCAAGAACTCAAGGCACTGGATGCTGAGGAGGAAGTGTTTTTTGCTAAGAAAAAAGGCAACGAAAAGATGTTAGCTGGATTTGTAAAATCGCTCATCGTACAAGAAAAACTCGTGGTAAAAAAAGGGGCAAAAGTGATGTTCCTCAAAAATGATCACGAACGTGGAATTATGAACGGAACACTAGGTATCGTAGTAGACTTTGGCAAGGACGCCGAAGAAAACGGCCCTTTCCCTCTCGTACAGCTAGCAGACAAACGTAAGGTACTCGCTACGCCCGAAATTTGGTCTATCAACAACGAAAAGGGAACACCGCTTGTGAGTTTCGAGCAAGTACCACTGAGGCTGGCATGGGCTATTACCGTGCACAAAAGCCAAGGTATGACGCTAGAAGCAGCCGAAATAGATTTAGCTAAAGCCTTTGAGCCCGGACAGGGATATGTGGCCCTTTCCCGTCTGAAAGAGTTGGAAGGACTAAGCTTATTGGGTATCAACCGAATGGCTATAGAAGTTGACCCGCTGGCATTTAAGGCGGATCAACGCTTTCAGGAATTGAGTGGTGAGATAGACCTACTTCCTGAGGACGATTTTAAACCTCAATGGGAAAATCACATCCTAGCGAGTGGTGGCACTACCGACGAACGTGAGCTCAAAAAACACCGCAAAAAGAAGGAAGCCAAGGAGAAAAAGCAAAACACCTTTGAGGTAACCAAAGAGATGGTCCAAGCCGGCAAGACACTTCAAGAAATAACCGAAGAACGCGGCATGGCACTTGGCACTATGCAAGGCCACATACTCAAAATAGCTGAAAAATGGCCCGACGTAGACATCTCTGCGTATCGACCAGAGGCCGTACTGATGGAACGCATAACAGCCGCATACAAAAAACACGATACAGGAGAAGAAGATAAGTACAGTCCAGATGGACGACTTAAATCTGTTTTCATATTTAATGAGCTGGATAAGAAAGTAGATTACGGTACAATAAAATTGGCTTATGCGTATATGGATGTATAGGGGTTTAATCTAAATGCAGTATGAAATGATTATCCAAAAGACCATCACCTACGTAAAACAAGAACTGGCCAATGCTGAAGGTGGGCACGACTGGTGGCATATAGAACGTGTATGGAAGACGGCTAAGCAGATAGCTAAGAGTGAACGAGTAGATGTGTTGATAGTGGAGCTTGGTGCTTTGCTGCACGACATAGCGGATTCTAAATTTAACGGTGGCGACGAAACTATAGGACCACGAAAGGCACGAGAGTTTCTAGCTACCCAAGATGTAAGCAGCGAAGTGATAGACCACGTTATTCTCATCATAGAAAACATCTCATTCAAAGGAGGAAAGGAAGCTCAAAAATTTAAATCACCAGAACTGGATGTAGTGCAAGACGCAGACAGACTAGATGCTCTGGGTGCTATCGGGATTGCTCGTACATTCAACTTTGGCGGATTCAAAAATAGAGAGATTTATAATCCTACCATACCACCTAACTTGCACATGACTAAAGAGGAATATAAGAAGAGTACCGCCCCAAGTATCAATCATTTTTACGAGAAACTACTCCTTCTCAAAGACCTCATGAATACCGCCACAGGAAAAGCAATGGCTCAGCAACGCCACGATTATATGGAAGGATTTTTGGAGCAGTTTTATAAGGAGTGGGAAGGCACAACGTGACCAAACTTTCGAGGTAGTTATATCGTTATTATGTATAAGTGATATACAATGTAACACGAACCGATAAAAATACAGATCGGGAAGTATATAATCTGTTGGGTAAACCCTTTGGCTTACTTCACAAGCTTAAAAATGGCAGCATAGGTTCGGAACCATTTATAATAATGGATTGCAGTGCAGACTTTAGTATCGATATCCAATCCAATGACTACGACCGTAAAAGTAACATAGAACTAAGACCCAAGGGTATAATTCTGCATTATAGGAAGAAATCGAGCAGTTTTATTTGGCCTATCGCTTTTAAGGATTTGATAATTTCATATTCTCGTGAGGAGCTAGGCATAAGTGATGGTAGACTGAATGTCTCTCTCAAGCCACGAGTTAAAAGTAAAAAAGAAAGTGCCTTCGTTCTGAAAATGATGGCTAATCAGGCTGCATACTTGGATCAATAAAAAATATCTTAATCCTCCATTTCCATTATCACCGGCGAACCTGCCTTACGTAATGCGGTATAAATGGTTTCTAATTGTTTCTCTGTTCTACTCAAGCGTTGCTCGTAATCGGTCATTAATGTAATGGCAATGGCAAGCCCATCCTTAGCCGTAGCCGTAGGCCCATAACTACTCCCCCATAGTGGAGATCCTGCAGCACTTAATCTATCGCCCAAGGTAGGATGCGTCTTCTCCCCTACGGCATTTTTAGCCGAATTACCATAGAGCTCTTCGTTTAGCACACGCAGCGAATTTTGTATTGCCAGCAGTTGTTTTAGCTCCACTGTAAACGGACCGTTTGTTCTATTAGCAGCTATGAGCATGGCTTTAGTTTTACTAACTGCCGATGTGTATTGTTTTCCGAGGATTCTTCTACGCACTTGAGCGGCCATATAGGCTTCTTGGTAAGCGTCTTTTTCCACTTGTGACTTTTCGGGAAGAGTGCTTTTGTACAATGGTTTCAATCGTACCTCCACAGCATCTCCTAGGCTTGTAACTTCACCTGCTGCTACCTTGTACATTTGAGCAGAATAAATACCGGGTGCTACGTACCAACCCGAATTTTGGTCGTTGTTATCTTTTGCATTTTCAGATATAGGCCAAGTGCTATTCCCGGTCATATCCCAAGCTATACGGTGCACACCTTGCCCATTGGCGAGTTTTAGCTTTCGTATTACATTGCCCTTATTATCGCTTATCAGCATCCAATGCTGCGGTATTGTCTCATTTTTTTCGGCAGCCAATACATCCCAACCCGGAAAGTCAACGTCTTTGTTAGCCTTATTAAGTTCTTTTTCCTTTTTCTTACGCTCCTCCGAGGGTGTGGTTACTTTGTCTTTGATGTAGTAATCAAATAGTACCCCGTACTCTGGATTTTTTCCGTAAAAATGTTGACCGCCAAGCGAACCACTCTTTTCTCTCCCATCTCTTCGTGGTCGGTATAAGTAGGTTTCTCTGGGTGTGAATAGCTTAGCTTCTTGGTCTAGCACATCATCATCATTGAGCTCACGTAAAAAGGCATAATTATCGAAAATATAAAAACTACGACCAAAACTTGCCGCCACCAAATCATTGTGCTGTCGCTGTATGGCTAAGTCTCTGAAACTTATGGTAGGCAAACCTCCCTTGAGTTGTTTCCAATTTTCGCCACCATTTACCGTAACGTATATACCAAACTCCGTACCCACGAACATCAAATCCGGATTCACGTGATCTTGTACTATTCTCCATATATAATTATTCTCAGCTATTCCGTTTGTGATAGACTTCCACGATTTCCCTCCATTTCGGCTTACAAACAAATACGGTTTGTAATCTCCTTGCTTGTGTGCATCTATTGCCACATACACCGTATTTTTATCAAATAAATCCGCCTTAATATCATTCACATACGCACGCTCCGGTACACCAGGCAGACTTTTTACATCTGTTTTATCCCAGTTTTTACCACCATCAGTAGTTCGTTGTATGTACCCATCATCGGTACCTATATAGAGTACATTTTCGTCTATCGGGCTTTCGGCAATGCTCGTAATGGTATTGTAGGTACTCATGGCATATACATCCCAACTATTTTCATAGCTCTGTTTGCGGCCCATAATAGGTAGGTCAAAACGCTCCTCGTTGCGGGTAAGGTCACTAGACAGTGCTGTCCATTTATCGCCTCGATTATCACTTCTCCACAGGCGATGCGATGCCACGAACACACGAGCAGGGTAGTGACTACTCACAAGTATAGGAGCATCCCAATTATACCGTTCAAATCCTTCACCATTGGCAGGTTGCGGACGTATGCCTACTCGCTCACCCGTAGCCATATCTACTCTACTGTACCAACCTTGCTGACTCTGTCCGTATACGACATTAGGATTACCAGGCTCTGTAGCAGGCTGATGGCCATCGCCACCGAGTATTACTTCCCAATCTGAGGTGCTGATTCCTGATACCTTATCGGTACGGCTCTTGCCTCCTTGGGTATTATTGTCTTGTGTACCGCCGTATATATTATAAAATGGTTTAGCATCATCTACCGCCAGCTTGTAAAACTGAGTGATGGGCATATTCCCCAAATGCCTCCAAGTGCTTGCTAGGTCAAAACTCTCATACAATCCACCATCGGTTCCCACCATAAGGTAGTCAGGGTCACTCGCCTTGAAAGCCATAGCGTGATTATCTACGTGTTTGTACGCTTTGCCTAAGTTTTGGAATGACGCACCACCATTATTGGTGACTTTCATATAGTTATTGGCAAAGTATACACGGTCAAACTGATGCGGACTCGCCCAAAGTTCTTGGTAATAATGCGGTCCAGTACCACCACTTATGATGTCACTTTTCTTAGTCCAGCTCATACCACGGTCTGCACTACGGTAGAAACCACCTTTTTTCAAATTAAGCTCGATGGCTGCGTAGAGTACATCAGGATTTTGTGGCGATAGAGCCAGCCCTATTTTACCCATGTTACCTCCCGGCAATCCTGTTTTTAGCTTTTGCCACGTTTTTCCGCCGTCGGTGGTTTTATGCAATCCACTCTTAGGACCGCCACCCATATATGCCGCTACCGTTCTGTGTCGTTGCCAAGTGGCAGCATAAAGTACGTCAGGGTTACGCGGGTCTATTACTAGCTCCGTTGCACCCATCCACTCATTATCACCCAGTACTTGTTTCCATTTTTTACCTCCGTCAGTTGTTTTGTACACCCCGCGTTGACCGCCTTCACTCCACAGTGGACCTTGAGCCGCCACCCATACAATATCAGGATTGGTAGGATGTACTACTATTTTACTTATGTGGTTAGACTCTTTCAGGCCCATATTTTTCCAAGTCTTACCTCCGTCTTTGCTTAGATAGATACCATCACCAAAACTGATGTGCCTGCCGCCCACATTTTCACCTGAGCCTACCCATAGGTTTCTTGAATTGAGGTCAAGGGTAATGCACCCAATGCTATACACCTTTTGGTTATCAAAAATAGGCTGAAAGGTTACCCCAGCATTTTTGGTTTCCCATACACCTCCACTTGCCACGCCTACGTACCAGTGGTTTTCGTCGGCGGGGTCTATCACTAAATCTGCTATACGTCCCGTCATAAATGAGGGCCCAATGCCTCTAAATTTGGCAGCTGGTATAGCTAGACTGTCTAACTTCGTTTTATTTTGGGCTACGCCAAAATACGACAAGAATAGAACGAAACTCAAGGCGAAATATCTCATTTTTTGCATATTAGGCGAAATTAACACAAAAATTAAAAGGTGATTAAGAACTACGACATTACACTATGGAATAGCCGTATTTATGCAAAAAATGTGAAGCTGAACTCACAGGTTTTGGTTAAAATGGACATCGAATTAAAACGCTGATGAACCCAACTTCTTTCTCTTGGCAATGTATTGAGGCTCTTGGTTAAAGCATTTTACCATCATATCATACAGCTTGGGATGCTTTCGTCGGAGTTGGTCGGGACGCCCAAAGGAATACTCACTTGCAACCGCAAAAAACTCAATCTTACTCGTCCCCCAGTAGTTTCGGATATCCGACTTATCATTATTTATCTCCTCCATTTTGGCATTAATAAGGTCGAGCCACGGAATACTGTACTGATGATTTAGCAATACCTGAGGAATACCATCTATCTCGCCATCCTCTTTGTCAAGCAGATGCACAAACTCGTGTATCGCCTTATAATGCTTATTGTTATGATTTTGAAAACCGTTATGCAGTGCATTCCGACTCAGAATCATTTTTCCATTCATAAAACCTGTGCCTACCATCCCAAGTATCTGCTTATCCTCTGCCCTATCATCAAACTGAAAACTTTGAATGAACGTACTGGGATATAACATCACCTCATCTATGTGAGCATACTCCCATTTATCAAAACCGAACATAGGAATAACTGCACTCGCAGCAATGAGCTCCTCGTCTAGTTCTTCCACTTGTAGTTTCACACCTGTAATTTTGACACCTCCCCAGAAATTCATCATTCGCTGGTGAAAGGTCAATTTCTTGTCGGGAGTCAAATGCTGGTAGTACGACACACTTTGTTCCAATACCTCAGCCCAATGAGCAGTAAAGGCTTTGATTACGCGTTGTTTAGGCTTCCATACGATATAAAGCAAAAATGCTAATACAGCAAAAAATAGGATGTAAAATATATAGCGGGTAATAGTACAATCTGGAATTCATATTCTCGGCTCAATCACTTGAGGGATTCCCACGCATGCTGAATACTTTTTTTCTACCTTTGAAACGAAGATGATGGATAAAATAAAGTGCCCCAATTGTGCTCATGAGTTTGATGTGGAACAAGCCCTAAGCGGTAAGCTAGAAGCTCATTTCAAAGCTGAATACGAAAAGAAGGTACAGGAACAGGCCAATAAATTCAATGCAGAACGAGATTTACTAGCCCGTGAAAAAGAGGCATTTGAGCAAAAAAAGGAGAAAGAAAATGAACTTTTCAAGGAACGCCTCGCTAAGCAGATAGAAAAGGAGAAAGAGGCTATACAAAAGGCTACACAAGAAAACTTTGAGCAACAGCTAAAAGCACTCGCCGAAGAAAATGAAAAGAAAAAGGCCGAAAATAGAGAGCTCAAAGCTGCTGAAATAAACCTCCTCAAACGAGAAAACGAGCTGAAAGAAAAAGCCGAAGAACTACAGCTAGAAGTAGAGAAAAAAATGCTCGAAAAGCAGACCGAGATAGAAGAAAAAGGCCGAGCTAAAGAACGTGAAGCCAACCTCCTTCGCGAAAAAGAATTTCAGAAAAAACTAGAAGACCAGAAAAAACTCATAGACGAGATGAAGCGTAAGGCTGAGCAGGGCAGTATGCAGCTACAAGGTGAGATACAAGAGTTGGCACTGGAGCAGCTATTGGCCACCTCTTACCCGTTTGACGATATTACCGAAGTAGGCAAAGGCGTACGCGGTGCCGACTGCATACAGACGGTTCGTAATCGCCTGCAACAAACCTGTGGCTCCATTGTATACGAGAGTAAACGCACCAAGGCTTTTGCCGGTGACTGGATAGATAAGCTAAAACAAGATCAAATTACCGCCAAGGCAGATATAGCCGTGATAGTGACTGAAACTATGCCCAGTGATATGGATCGTTTTGGTGAGAAAGATGGCGTATGGATATGTGGATTTCACGAGGTAAAAAGCCTAAGTTTCGTACTACGCGAAATGCTCATACGCACCCACTCTGTGAAGAGTAGCGAAGAAAACAAAGGTGATAAAATGGAACTCCTATATAACTACCTTACGAGCAACGAATTTGTTCAGAATATACAACGCATAGTAGAGAACTACGACGGTATGATAAACCAACTGAATAGCGAGAAAAAAGCAATGCATAAAATCTGGGCACAACGTGAAAAATCAATTTGGGTCGTGCAAGAAAACATTGGCTCGCTCTTTGGCAGCATAAAAGGAATAGCAGGTAACGCCCTGTCTACCAGTAGCGTATTACAACTGCCAGACACGGAGATAGAATAAAGCAGACATTCACAATGACAAAAGAAGAACTACACAATCTATCCGAAGATAAGCTCCAAGAAAAGGCTAAAGAATTAAAACTATCGCGTATCACGAGAGCTATACTCATAGGTTTATTGGCAGGCGTCACCATATGGGGGGGGTAGCACACCAGCGTTACGGTGTATCCTTGCTTATTCCACTATACTTTATCGTAATGCTCTTCCGAAAAGACAAGAAAGACAAGGTGCTCAAAGAAATGCTCAAAGAGCTGGGATTGCTGTAAGCATTTAGTCTGCTTTACCTCTTACCTTGGCGTAAAAAGAATACTGGACGCTTTGGGGTCTCTCGCAGAGGACCCTCAAGGAGGGTAATCCGTACAATCCGCGTCATCAGCGTTCCAAGGGAGTTCGTGAGGATACGTACTTTTACCAAAACATACTAACTAAAAACTAGTACAAAAAAATATTTCTACCTTTGGACAATGACCAGAAGTATATTCATCCTATTCTTTTTCGCTCTTTCGTTTTCTAGTTGTCAGGACGAAGAACCTGCTAAACCTGAAGAAACCACTACACAAGATCAACTATCTACCCGAAGCATAGTATACGACGATAAGCAAAGAGCATACGTCATTTATATACCAGTCTCTTATGATGGCAATGCTGCAGTACCGTTGATGTTCAATTTTCACGGATTTGGAGGTACGGCAAGCGGGCATATGCAGGATGCTGATATGCGTTCCTTAGCAGAATCAGAAACGTTCATATTGGTATACCCACAAGGCACTGAGATAGGAGGATCATCGCACTGGAACCCAAGCTTACCTAGCGAGGAGAATAAAAGTGATGCAGATGACCTAGAATTTATGGAAGCATTAATCAATGCACTAGCCAGTGAATATGCTATTGACACTAAGCGTGTATATGCCTGCGGTTATTCCAACGGTGGAATGATGTCTTATGGTCTGGCCAACTATAAGAGTGAGCTCATAGCAGCTGTAGGTTCCGTATCTGGAGCTATGCTAGACTTAGGCATCTCTGCCCCTACCAGTCACCCTATGCCGGTTATCCATTTACACGGCACCAATGATGGTGTGATTCCGTACACGGGCAATACGTATTACAATTCGGCACAATCGGTAGTTGACTATTGGGTAGATTTTAACAATATCACAACTGCCCCAACTCAGAATACCGAAACTAGCGGATCTGTTACCATAGAGCACTCCCTATATGACCAAGGAGACAATGGAGCATCGGTAGAACTCTATAAGTATGTAAACGGAGATCACGTATGGTTTAGCAATACCTACCAAGGTAAATCTACCGCTCAGCTCATTTGGGACTTTGTGTCGAGGTACGATTTGGATGGGTTGAGGTAGACAAGAAAGCGAGAATTTTAAAATTTTAGCCTCTTTGGGGTCTCTCGCAGAGAACCCATTTGAACTCGAGAGCACAAAGCAGCTAGCTAACTAGTATTCTTGGGATCGTAGTTCTACAATAGAATTGCTGCTCACAAGGCTTTGGGGTCCCGTGCCGGAGACCCCAAAGGGGTGGAAGAAAGGGCACTTCTATATGCTAGCATATAATCTTTGTAGACAACAGTATTTCAAGTCTCATTTAATATTACACCTGAATTTCCAATGTTCCCATTAAAAAAAACTCCAAAGAATCTGAACTTGCAAGCTCATTATATTGGCCTTCTTCAGTGATTACTGTCCAAATCCTAAGTTCATTATCGGAGCAAAAATGATTCTCTAATTTCTGACTACAGCCAGATATACCCAAAAGAAGACTAACACTTATTATGATTCCAACAACCTTCACTTACATATTCCTTCTATACTGCCCCCCAACTTCAAACAAAGCACTCGTAATCTGCCCCAATGAGCATACTTTACATGCTTCCATCAGTGCTTCGAAGACATTGCCATTTTGCAAGGCTACTTGCTGTATCTCAGCCAGTATCTGCGTAGCTTCTGCGTCGTAGCGTTTGTTTAGGCTCTGGAGTGTATTGATCTGAAATTGCTTTTCGTCTTCTGTAGCTCGTATCACCTCTTTGGGCAAGATCGTAGGCGAGCCTTTGCTGCTTAGGAAGGTATTTACCCCTATGATAGGGAAGTCACCGTTATGCTTCAAGGTTTCGTAATACAGACTCTCTTCTTGTATCTTAGAGCGTTGGTACATGGTCTCCATAGCTCCAAGCACACCACCACGCTCGGTTATTTTATCAAACTCGGCCAGTACCGCTTCTTCTACTAGTTCGGTGAGTTCTTCGGTGATAAACGATCCTTGCATAGGGTTCTCGTTACGAGCGAGTCCTAGCTCCTTGTTTATGATGAGCTGTATCGCCACGGCTCTACGTACACTTTCTTCTGTAGGTGTAGTGATGGCCTCGTCATACGCATTGGTATGCAGTGAGTTACAGTTATCATAGATCGCGTACAGTGCCTGTAATGTAGTACGTATATCATTGAAATCTATCTCCTGTGCGTGCAAGCTTCTACCACTGGTTTGGATGTGGTATTTGAGCATTTGACTACGCTCATTGGCTCCGTATTTTAGCTTCATCGCCTTGGCCCATATTTTTCTAGCTACACGGCCTATTACGGCATATTCTGGGTCAATACCATTGGAGAAAAAGAACGATAAGTTCGGTCCAAAGTCATTGATATCCATCCCACGGCTGAGGTAGTATTCTACGTACGTAAATCCATTGGCTAGGGTAAATGCCAGTTGTGTAATCGGATTAGCACCCGCCTCGGCTATGTGATACCCTGAGATACTGACAGAGTAAAAATTTCG
>JABIUV010000015.1 GCA_018700895.1 Bacteroidota bacterium | reverse complement strand
GCACTTGGCGTGTCGTCCATATAGTCATTGCCACAACGGGTATCGCCCCAAATATGTCTTAAACCAAGATAATGACCCACCTCGTGCACCATCGTTTTACTACCCGTATTGTCTTCATTGGCTGCATTTTCAGGATTACCCACACCCACGACTTTGTAATGGCACACAACACCTTGCTTGTCAGCCGTAGTAAATGAGCCTCCACCGGGCCAGTTTGCCGAATTAGTTGGTGGATATGCAAAGCCATACAGTCCGTCAAACCCATTATACGAAAGATCACATACCCATATATTCAAGTATTTGTCCGTGTCCCAAGCTTTGCTTCCTACACTACTATTTTTTACTAGATCTGCCGTCTCTAAGCTCGTTGGAAGACTACCGAATGTAGTTCTTACGGATTGCGCTCTCACAATGCCATCCGTAGGATTCCCCTCTGGGTCTTCCGTTGCTAGTACAAACTCTATGCCCGCATCAGCAGCTACTGGCTTGAAAATATCTCGTGTTTTTACGGTATCTGGAGTAGTGCGTCTGAAGGCTTCGTTGAGCACACGCAACTGAGAATAGACGAGAGAGTCATCTATATTTTGTCGATTATTATTGTATACAATGTGAAATACCACATTAATTTTATAAACGGTATCCTGCTGTTTTTTGGTTTTGAGCTTACTAAGGCTCAAGGCATCGAAAAAAGTTTGCTTCACATTGGCTTTAATTCCCGGTTCTTGCAGCTCCAAATACTCCAAATAATCTAGATGCCCACACTTTTCTTGAGCATAGATGGCCTTTGTAACTAGGAGGATAAATAAGCTGGTTACAATTAAGATTTTACGCATAACGACAATAAGCCTTCGAAAATAAGGAATCCAAACCAGAACACCTTAGTTCTTGAGGTGAAGCTAATGTCCTTTAAAATTAGGTTTACGCTTTTCGACAAAAGCTACAACCCCTTCTTTATAGTCCTGAGAACTACCTGCTATCTGCTGAAAATGAGCTTCCATCTCCAACATCTCATCAAGCGTACTGGTCATAGAAGCATTGAGCATTTTTTTCATGGATGAAATTGCTAGCGTAGGTGCAGATGCGTAATACGCAGCTACCTTATTCACCTCATTATCTAAGGTTTCGGTATCTACCGCTTTATTTATCATTCCCCACTCTACCGCTTTAGAAGCACTCAACTTATTACCCATCGTGGCTAGTTCAAAAGCACGCGTACTGCCTATCATACGAGGCAAGAAGTAGGACGAACCAGAATCTAAAACTAAGCCTATACCCACAAATACTTCTATAAAACTTGCTCTATCATCTGCTATGATATAATCACAAGCTAGAGCCAAGGAGCAACCTGCTCCAGCGGCCACCCCATTTACCCGAGCAATGATAGGCTTTGACATATCTCGCATCGCTTTGATAATGGGGTTATATCCGTTTTTTAAAAAATCTGAAAAATCAATCTTCTTTCCTTCTATATCTTTTAAGTCTTGTCCTGAGCAAAAAGCCTTACCTGCTCCTGTGAGCACTACCACTCTACATTGCTCATCACGCTCCGCTTCTAGCAATGCTTGCAGAAGTTCTTTACGCATTTGCTCATCAAAAGCATTATAACGTTCAGGTCTTTTGAGGGTTATCGTTACAATTTCATTGTTGGTTGTATATCCTATCGTTTCTAAATTCATGAATCAATTTTTTAAAAAAATAAAACGGGGAATGCAGCAATAGCTCCCACCGCTGCTCCCATCCCGAGTTCAAACCACGTATGAGCCTTTGACAATCGCCTTATGAGTAGCACCGCAACAAGTATGACTATAGGCAGTAGCAACATAGACCCTTGCCCCACAAAAGTATAGTTATACTGTACCATAAGACCTACAACGACGAGAAAGGACCATACCGCCGAGTGCCAACTTGCTTTCATTTCTAAAAAAGCTAAGAGTAACATAAATAAGTGTAAGAATGCAGCAGCCAAACAGAAACTAATGTACTCAGTCATAATGAAGACACTTACGAGTGCAAAGCCTACATTAACCAATGTATACGCTCGATATATTGATCTACGTTGGTCCAAACTCGGTTCTGCCAAGTTCATTTTGCGTACAAATTTGAAATAGACTAAGGGCAGTATGAAATAAACAAAACCTACCCATACCATACTAAGTACAAAAGCATTCTCTGCGTATTTAGCTACGATAGGCAAATAAATCACCAAACTAAAAAGCGGTAAAAATATGGGATGCGTAAGCACAGCCAGTGCTTGTAATACCTTTTTCATCTATAATTCTTTACGGAGCCTAGCCACTGGCAGATTGAGTTGCTCGCGATACTTAGCAATAGTACGGCGGGCTATTTTATATCCTTTTTCCTGTAAGATGTTTTTCAAAGCCTCATCTGTAAGTGGTTTTTGCTTGTTTTCTGCGTCTATTGCTTCTTTTAAGATTTTTTTCACCTCTCTATTACTCACCTCTTCACCGCTTTCCATAGTGATACCTTCTGTAAAAAAGTCTTTGAGCAAGAATATCCCAAAATCCGTCTCCACATACTTACTACTAGCTACCCTGCTAATGGTCGATATATCCATGTTAATCTCCTCGGCTATATCCTTTAGTATCATCGGCTTGAGATCAGACTCGTCGCCACTTATGAAAAAGTTGTGTTGTATCTCAACTATTTTTCTGATGGTAAGCAAAAGTGTATTTTGGCGTTGTTTTACAGAATCTATAAACCACTTGGCCCCATCCAATTTTTGTTTGATGTACTGCACCGCATCTTTTTGGGACTTTGATTTTTCTTTACTAGCATCGTAGCTTTTGAGTGTTTCGCTATATGCTCTACTCACTTTAAGCTCAGGAGCATTCTTCTGATTGAGCGACACTTGCAGCTCACCATACTCTTCTTTTACAATAAAATCAGGGATAATAAAATCCTTCATAGTAGCACCGTCAGCACCACTTTGTGCAGGCTTAGGATTCAACTTAGCGATGAAAGCTAATGTTTCACGCAGGTAATCTTCTGATATTTCGAATTTTTTGATGATACGCGGGTAGTGTTTCTTGGAGAAATCCTCCATCATCTCATCTAAGATACGATAAGCTAACTTGTAAACTGGAGTATCCCCTGCCTCTTGTTTACGTTTTATTTGCAATAACAGACACTCTTTCAAATCTCGAGCACCAACCCCAGCGGGGTCTAGCTCGTGTATGTAGCCCAATATGCGTTCCAAATCCTCTTCGGTAGTGCGTATATTTTGAGTGAATAGCAGGTCATTTTTAATCGCGGAAAGAGGTCTTCGTAAGTATCCGTCATCATCTAATGTCCCAATAATTTGCTCCACGAGCTGTTCTTCTGTCTCGTTTTTGAGCAATCCCGTAACTTGCTCCATAAGCCGTTCGCCAAAGGATGCGTAGTTGATCACTGGCATAAAATCTTTTTCCTCATCGGTACTTTGATACTCCCCGCTCATTTGAATTCCTCCATCGTCGTCATTCATATAATCAGAGACATCAAATTCTTCCTCCTTGGAGCCGAAATCTAAATCATCGGACTCCTCATAACTCGATTCTTCGTCCTCATCTTTACCACTTTCTAGAGCTGGATTATCGAGGATTTCCTCCTCTACTCGCTCTTCAAAATTGAGTGTATTGAGCTGCAACAATTTTATAAATTGTATCTGCTGAGGACTTAACTTTTGTAGTAGCTTTTGACTTAAATGTTGTTTTAACATATACACATTGAAAAATAAGTGATAGCACTTACTTTTGCTGTTCAAAATTAGGGAGAAATCCACGACTAGCAAAATGCATACCAAACAATTAGACCAATATGTAGGACAAGAGGTTACCGTAAAGGGATGGGTAGCCAACAAGCGAGAAAGTAAAACGGTAGTATTCATCAACTTAAGAGATGGTCGAGGGATCTGTCAATGCATTCTGGGCGTGGAGGAAATAGGCGAAGATTTATTTGCTGTTGCTAAATCTCTTGGCCAAGAAAGTTCTATCGCTGTAACTGGAAAAGTAGTAGCCGATGAACGTCAAATAGGCGGATACGAAATACACGCTACCACGGTAGAAGTGTACCAAAATGCGAAAGATTATCCCATTTCGAATAAAGAACACGGGGTAGACTTTTTGGTAGATAACCGACACTTATGGCTACGAAGCAGACGTCAATGGGCGATTATGCGTGTACGAAACGCAATTACATATGCTATTCACAACTTTTTTCAGGCAGAAGGATTTGTGCAGATGGATGCCCCTATATTTACTGGAAATGCTGCCGAAGGCACAACCGACCTATTTGAAACAGACTACTATGGTAAGCCTGCTTACCTCACGCAGAGTGGACAATTATACGGAGAAGCAATGGCGATGGCGATGGGTAAGATATACACCTTTGGCCCCACCTTTAGAGCCGAAAAAAGTAAAACACGACGTCACTTATCAGAATTTTGGATGATAGAGCCAGAGATGGCCTTTTGTGACATATTTGAGAATATGGACACCATCGAGGCTTTCTTGCGTGCAGTAGTGCAAGAGGTTATCGCAAAATGTCCTGAAGAACTAGAAGTGCTGGGAAGAGACATTTCTAAGTTAGAGACTGTTGCTAAGCCATTCCCACGACTAAGCTACGACGAAGCCGTAGAAATACTAAAAGGTCAGACAGAGGTAAATGGACAAAACTCACTTACGGTGATACAAGCAGACTTAGATGCCGCTATAGCCCGTCAGGCAGAGTGCGAGGCCGAAATAGCTGAGCGTGAAGCAGCAATAGCTGCTGGCGGTATGAAAAAAGGAGCTATCAACTTCAACCAAAACAAAATTGATAGCCTCAAAAACGAGATAAAACAATTGGAAGAAGACCAACGTAACTTGCCACAGTGGTTGGCTTCTGCTAGAGACTTCACATATGGCAACGATTTTGGAGGTAGTGACGAGACGGTATTAACTCGCCTATTCGATCTACCTATTATGGTATACGACTGGCCACACGAGATTAAGGCATTCTACATGAAGCGTAACCCTGAAGACCCTCGTTTTGCGAGAGGTGTAGACGTGCTTGCTCCCGAAGGATATGGCGAGATAGTAGGTGGCGGTGAGCGTGAAACCAGCGAAGAGTGGCTTGTAGAAAAAATACAAGAACACAAACTACCTATGGATGTATTCCAATGGTACCTAGACCTAAGAAGATACGGTAGTGTACCGCACTCTGGTTTCGGACTAGGACTGGAGCGACTCGTAGCGTGGGTATGTAAACTGGACCACGTGCGGGAGACTATTCCTTTCCCAAGGTATTATGGGAGATTAGAGCCGTAATTTGGGATAGATTTTTTTTAGTAAAATCGCTAATAATTGCGTGGTAAATTAGAGGTTGAGATGTAATCAAAGTGAAAGGACTAGCATATACTCTTTTTTGTTCGACCTTATTACTAGGTTGCGGCCCATACGAGTGGGGACATCATTTTAGCTTCACCAATCTGATAGGTTTGGAAATTGACAGCTTGTCTGTAGTAATAGGTGAGGATACAACAATGGTCTATAACTCGGAATATGGAATGTCTGAAAACTTAGCTGTTCCTGAAATAGGATACCCGCATCAAGTGAAAATTAAACTGTTTGCAAAAGAGCGTACTGTTGATTTATTAGCCGACAGTTTTGATTATTACAATTGTGACGGCACTCACGAGTATATTCTAAGAAAATATTCGGCCGAGTATTTATTCCATAATTAAATCTTCTCTACAAGGATTAATAGAGCTAGACAATCTATGCTCATTGACAGGTGACAAGAACCTTTTAAGTCTTAACAGAACACTATTTTTCTATATTTTACCCCGATGAAAAACATTTTACTCCTCGCGGCAGCTTCTGTATTGCTATTCACAGCGTGTAAATCTCACGAATTTGAAAAACAAAAAGGAATATCACTCGACCAAACTGTACAAAACACTACTACCAACGATTTGGAAAATAACCAAGCGTTTAAAGACTTAATCACTCGCCCAGGCGAAGCATTACTTACAAGGTACTCGGACCATCAACTCGTTACGATATTCAAACTCAACTACAACCCCAAATCAGAAGAATACTTCACAGGAAGCAACGCATACAGATACTGATATGCCTATGACGATGAAGGGAGCAGCTACAGAACAAACTATCTACCGGGACTAAGTGTGACTTACGGATACAATATTCTGAACGTAGCTCATTACAATAGGGCAACAAATACCCGAAATAATTTATTTGATAAACCGGTGCTCGTAAATAACATATACTATCCCAGCACCGAGCCAGATAGCATAAACGAGAAACCTGTCATACGTGATTACTACCTCATATCGGTATACGATGAGGACACCAATGGCGACGGCCCAATCAACAACAAAGATCTGAGGCGATTCTATCACTACGACCTAGATGGCAAAAACAAAACTACCTTAATACCCAGTAACTATAGCGTACTTGGCTCACAGTACGACAATCAAAACGACCAACTATTCATACGAGCCAAACTCGACAAAAACGATAACGGAATGCTGGAGATAGATGAGGCGACTCACCTTTTTTGGATAGACCTCAAAAATCCTAAACCCGGCGTTAGGATGTATTAAATTGCGATATCAAAAGAGTGGATTCTAAGCATCAATATGCGAACATTTATTTTTTACGGAGTAAACGTAAACAGATTGAATAAAAACATTACTTTTGCAGACCTTTTTTAACAGAACGAAATGGCAAATCATAAAAGCACGCTAAAAAGAATACGAAGCAACGAAGCTAAAACAGCTAGAAATAAGTATCAGCACAAGACGGCTAGAACTTGGATAAAAAGAGTGCGTACCGCTGAAGACAAAGCTGAGGCAGAAACACTTTTGCGTGAGACTTTTTCTAAAGTTGACAAACTCGTAAAGAAAAACATCATCCACAAAAACAAAGCTGCCAACTTGAAAAGCAAGTTAGCTAAGCACGTGGCATCATTAGGATAAAATCTAAAACTAAAAACATATTTTTGAAGCCTTGACCTAACCGTCAGGGCTTTTTGATTATATACCATTGGCAGAATACATATCTATAAAAAACTGGAGCGAAAACGATAAACCTCGCGAAAAACTAGCCGCCAATGGCCGAGAAACACTGAGCAATGCCGAACTACTAGGCATATTACTTGGCAATGGTACTCGCAGTAAGAGTGCAGTAGACCTCGCCAGAGACATACTCCAACTTGCCAATAATGACCTAAACCAACTCGCCAAACTGAGTATAAAAGACCTCTGTACCATAAGCGGAATAGGCCCTGCCAAAGCCATAACTATCATAGCCGCAATAGAACTAGGTGGAAGACGTAAAAAATCGGAACGCGTAGATAAAGTCATAAGCAGCAGCTCACAAGCCAACGAATATTTCAGCCCGATGCTACAAGACAAAGACTACGAGGAATTTTGGATACTACTACTCAAGCAAAACAATGCTATAATAAAATCGCACAAAATAAGCGAAGGCGGAATAACTGGAACCGTAGCTGACCCCAAACGCATTTTTAAAGCTGCCTTGGAACACAATGCTGCCAATATCATCCTTTGTCATAATCACCCGAGTGGCAACGTACTACCTAGCCCTGCCGACCTTAGACTTACAGAAAAATTAGTGCTAGCAGGTAAACAGCTAGACATAGATGTGATAGACCACATCATCGTAAGTCACAAGGGATATTACTCCTTTGCCGATGAGGGTAAGATAGTGTCTAACTCCTAAAATAAGCTCAATCCTCGCTTGAGTCGCGAAGGGGTAAGTCCATTGAGGTCTAGCACAAATGTGATACGCTCCGCAAATCCACTCACCGTAGCTGGATAAGGTAATCTCATTGCACCCTCTTGATAATCAGTCACTTCACTACTCTGAGCTAAGTTAAAGAATATTTCAAACCGATCTTTTACAACCTCCAACTCTATGCCTAAGTTATAAATAAGCTTTTGCCCTGAAGTATTCCATGATTGCTCCTCGAGGTCGTCAAACATAACCACTTCCAAGTATGGCTTAAATGGAATTTTGCCCGGTAGCGGCATAGTTACTTGTCCGCTTAGCAGCCATTGATTCCCTAAGCTAATGGGACCAACAAATTTGGAGGCATTCGTCCTATTATTGATTTGATTTTGGAACAGCCCTACCTCCGCATTACGATTCATCAGATAGTCATCAAATTTGTAGTCAAAATAACCAGCGTGATCAGTACTACCCAGACCATTGTTATACAGATTAACTGCACTACTTTTTAGCATTACACTTCCAAATACGCGAATTTCTAATGGCTTATCTTTCATCCCTAAATCCAAGTCATAGTTATATACACCCCACAACTTTGCAAAGTAGCTGGTATTGGTCTCTTCTCGATTGTTTAAGAAATACCTAGTGGAATCTGTACCTGAAATAATATATTGCTCCTCGCCGACTAATGATAAGTTTGTCAACTGGCCATATTCTAAGTTCAAACTAATTTTACTCCTGTTAATACTACGCTTATTTTCTCGCTCATAAGTTAGCGTTGCAAAGGAATGACTTTTAGCCCTAGAAAATTCTGGACCTGGCAAAGTATCCAAATCAATAAAATCCACTTGTGGTTGAAAATAGATTTGATCAATGGCAAGACGTATCTCCTTACTTACGGTACTTCTAGCACTTATCTTAGGGAAATGATAGGTAAGATATGGTTTAACTTTGAAATAGCTATATGCGGCTCGCACATTACCTTCATTTGTTCTTAGCAATCTGTCCGGCCCATTAAAGCTATATCGTCTTGCTTTTACTCCTAGCTCTAAATATTGCGTAGCCCCTTCGAAGGGTTTGGTGTAAAGTAATTCTGCCTCTCCATTTAACTTCTTTTTCTCTAATGAGTACATAGGCAAGATATGATAGTGCAAAGCCTTATCTCCGAGGCTATAATTGTGAATTCCGAGTCCTAGCATCATTTTATCATAGTAGTTCCAACCAAGCGTAGGTATGATGTATGTTTTTAGCGAGTTCGGCTTATCTACTCCTGAGCCTAGCCTTAGATTAAACTGATTTGCCGTACTATTATTCTTATAAATCAGATCAATGGTTTGTCCTAATTTATCAAGTTGAGCACTTCTACGGGCCGATGTATCGGCGATAAGGATGGCAGTATCTGCAGGGATTATGTACCACTCGGTAGTCTCTTCACCATCGCGAGTGAAATATACCGGAACAGCCGCCTTCACCTTACTTTTATTCTTAACCTTATACCCGTGCTTATGCTTACAAATCGCAAAATCTACAGCGTGGCCTGTGTTCAATACTTCCTCAAAAAACCATCCCAAGTCTTTGCCCGACGTACGCTCAAAACTCGCCTGCATATCCTGCGGAAGTGGGTGCTTAAATTTCCACTCTTGGTAGTATGTGGTCATACATTTTTTAAACATAGCCTCACCGAGATAAGCCTTAAGATAGCCAAATGCTTTAGCTCCCATACCGTATACGCTCATACCATAATTACCCTCGGTAAGTGTTGCACTCTCCGTACCTATAGCTTGGTGCTCGCCTCTGAGTAAGTTGTCCTTTACCAAAGCCAGCATAATAGCCCCATTTATATCTGCCGATGTATCATCACCTTGACTCATAGCTTCACCCTCGTAGTAGCTATTGATAGACTCATCCATCCACGGGTAGGTGCGTTCGTTATTGGCTAATATGCCATAAAACCAATTGTGCCCCACCTCATGTACTATAACTTCCTCATTCATATAATCACACAAGGTGATCATAGGGTACTCCATCCCACCTCCAGCTTTGAGCTCGCCATGCACAACCGTAGCGTGGCTATACGGATACAACCCTACGTGCTCTGAGTAATATTCTATGGCTGTTTTGATGTGTTCTAAGCCTTTAACATCGGGATTGGGCCCTACCACACGTAGTGTTACACTCTTATCTTGTACTATGATTTTTTTACTCTTATATCCCCATCTTTTACTTGCAAACCAAGCAAAATCGTGCACGTCTGTTGCCGTGAATCGCACCGTTTTAAACACCTCTGAGCTTGCAGCTGTTGTATCATTATATACAGCCTTGCCCATCTTCATTTCCCCATCCGTTTGGCACTCGCCCGTAGCCACCACCGTGTAGTTTTCGGGTACGGTGATATTTACTTCAAAAGTTCCAAACTCTGAGTAAAACTCGCCTAAATTGAGGTAAGGCATAGGATTCCAGCCATTCACATCATACACCGCTGGCTTAGGAAACCACTGTGTAATAAAGTAATCTTGATCTTGATGACCCAGTCTCGAAAAAACTTCTGGCACTTTTACAGTAAAGGGCGTAGTGATGGTTCTTGTCTCACCACTTTTGATAGGCGTATCGAAGTGTAAGTGTGCTATATCGATATGCTCCCGCGAATCGAGTAAGGCATAGTCCCAACTTATCTCACTATCATCTGAGGCAAATTTGATATCGGCGATATTGCCTCGCTCGCTTTCTTCCGCATAAAAAAACGCCAAATCCCCGTTTTCTTCCATTTGCTTACCAAAGGCGGTATTATTATTGGCATACGCATTAGGCCACAGATGAATGTACATCTCACTAAGGTCATTCGGGCTGTTATTATGATAACTAATTGATATATCCCCTGCTAACGTATGCACTACATCATTGAGCGATACACTTATAGTATAGTCCACCTGTTGCTGCCACTCACTCTGATTTGTTTTTTGTGCATTTAAAGCAAGGCTAAAGACCAACGCAAATGCAATTAGGACAATGTTTTTCATTATTATGAAGATAATATGTTGGCAAAATAATGGCATTAGACGAACATTGCAGTACATAAAATAAAGGAAGATAAATTAGCTTTGGACAATGCGGAACGGATATGATGGAGAACGAAGATTTTATGAATGAAGGGATGGAGGAAAGAGCTCGATATTTTGAGCAGCAACTCGCGAGCGGTGAGTCTTTCTTTTATGATAATGATGAGCTAGGTCAGCTTATCGATTACTACCTCGATTTTGAACAGATACACTTGGCAACCAAAGCAATTGCTTTTGGAGAGTCGTTGTACCCCTTTGAGACCAACTACAAAATCAAAAAGGCAGAGGTATATATTGTGCAACGCAACATTAACGATGCTGTAAAGTTGCTCGAAAAATACCGCACCATAGAACCCAATAATGGCGAGATAGCCAAATTACTAGGTGACTGCTATGCACTCACGCTGCAATATAAGCGTGCACTGGAGTGTTACCTATTTGCTTATAATCAAGAGCGAGACAATGAGGAATTGCTCATACGCCTAGCTCGTATCAATTTTGCACTGGGCAATAACAATAAGGCAATGTCATACCTCAATGCCTTCCCAGCCGACTACACCTATGATGAGGTCATCATTCAAGATTTTATCCGACTATTTTTAGATTACAAAAAATATGACGTCGCGATAGATTTTTTGAAAAAAGTCATAGACGAAAATCCCTATAACTATACCGCGTGGTACTTCACCGGATTACTTTACCAAAAACAGGACAACAACGAAGAAGCCATCAACGCCTACGAGTTTTGTATTGCTATAGATGTGAGCAACACTATGGGGCACTTGGGAAAAGGCAATTGCCTGCTGGAGCTAGACCGATGCGAAGAGGCTATTGAATCCTACAAGCTATCATTGGACAAAGATGAAAGTGATGCCGAGGTATTTTGCAATGTAGCGGAGTGTTATGAAAATCTGAAAGATGATAATGCTGCTAAGCATTACTACTTTAAGTCCATCAAAATAAACCCACATATCAGCGACGCTTATTTCGGACTAGGAACAGTGTACAAGCGTGCACAGCAATGGAGCGAGGCACAACGTTACTTCCTGAAAGCCATAGACATAGATAAATATGAGAGCCTATACCACATTGAGCTAGCGGAAGTTTACCTCATAATGGGAAATGCCGAACAATGTTTTCAGCATTACAAAATAGCTTATGAGATAGACAGTGACACGGTAGAAATACTTCTAGATTTTGCTCACGCAAAATTTGACCTTGGGCTAATAGAAGAGAGCGTGCAGCTCCTACTAGAGAACCTAGAAAATCATGATGAGGACCACCGCATGTATTACCGTATAGCTTCATATTGTTTCACACTGGGACATTACGAGAAAGCATACAACTTTTTGCACGCAGCATTAGATATGAAGCCAGAGGAGTATATCCTACTTTATGAATTTGCTCCATTTACAGAAAACATTGAAAACGTTTCAAATATCATAGATTTGTACACGAAATAATCCAAATGATAAATCCAGATTTTAAACTAACGAATATACCTGAGCGAACCGCCAAACCAAGAGAGAGCGGCATAACCATGGTAATGGATAAAGGTCTTAGTACACGGCAAGCAGAGGACTTTTTGGAAGTATCGGCAGACAAAACTGATATTATAAAGCTAGGCTTCGGCACCAGTTCCGTAACACCAACACTTACTAAGAAACTAGCCTTGTACAAAGAGGCAGGCATACCTGTATACTTTGGGGGGACACTTTTCGAAGCATTTGTGATACGTGGCCAGTTTGATGATTACAAACGATTGCTCGACAAATTTGGCATTACTCATGCCGAGGTGTCTGACGGGAGTATGGAAATAAGCGAAGAAGAAAAGTGCGGCTACATACGTTCATTGGCCAAAGACTTCACGGTTTTAAGT
>JABIUV010000028.1 GCA_018700895.1 Bacteroidota bacterium | reverse complement strand
GTAAACAACCTCTCGACAAACGAATATTCGCCTACCTTTGTTGATACTAAAGCTGTGCTGCACTACACTACACATATCCACTCCGACGATGCCCAATGGGTAACCTTCGTACATGGTGCGGGTGGTAGCAGTAGTATATGGTATAAGCAAGTACGTGCTTTTCAAAAAGAGTATAATGTGCTGCTGGTAGACCTACGCGGACACGGAAAATCTAAAAAACCTATCTACGAAAAACTAAAACGTTACCAGTTTGACAATATAGGCAATGAAGTAATAGAGGTCCTAGACCATCTTAAGATTGCTTCTACCCATTGGGTGGGAATATCGCTTGGTACTATCATTATTCGTGAGATAACGGAGCGTTTCCCGGAGCGAACACGAAGTATGATAATGGGCGGTGCAATTATGAAAATGAACCTACGCGGTCAGGTACTTATGAGGTTAGGTGTAATACTCAAGTCGGTGGTGCCTTACTTACTGCTCTATCGATTTTTTGCTCATATCATTATGCCAAAAAAATCGCACAAGGAAAGTCGTAATCTGTTCATCAATGAAGCCAAAAAGCTTTATCAAAAAGAGTTTAAACGCTGGTTTACGCTAGTAGCAGACATTAATCCGCTATTAAAATATTTTAGGTTCAAAGACGCTGGAGTACCTACGCTGTATATTATGGGTGCTGAGGACCACATGTTTTTGCCCAGCATTACCAATATAGTAAAAGATCACCAAAGTGCTACCCTACACGTAGTACCCGCTTGCGGCCACGTAGTAAATGTAGAGCAACCGCATGTTTTCAATGATGTGGCAGTGAGTTTTTTGAGGGGGGTTTAGATAACTACCTTTTACATTAACAGCAACAGCAAGCAGATAACCCGGATATAGCAGATTTTCACTGATTGAATTTCCACGTTGATAAATCGATTCACCCACCCTGTATTTACAAAAACGTCAACCCAATAGGCACATCTGTAATCCATCCTGTGATGCTGTACCGCCTAACATTAGCAGGCAATACCTCGTGCTCGAGTTCAGACATAAAGATAGCGAAAGTACCAGCAACAGGATTTACCTTTATCTGCGTATGATCTTTGTAAATCAAAAGCTCGCCACCATCGCCTGGCTGCCAATCAGTAAGATAAAGCACAACAGTAAAAAAGCGATGCTGATTTTCTTTGAATCTATCTCTGTGTTTTTTGTAAAAAGAACCTTTCTCATAGATGGCATACATCAGTTCTATGTCTTTCAAAGGCAAAAAGAAGTGACGATTAAGCTGTGGGAATAGACCATTAACGAAGGCGGCATAGTCTGAAACGAGCCCATTCTTTGGCTCTCTGTCTATCCAAAGTGGAATCTTTGCGTACGTCTTCGCTTACCGTTAGTGCTGCTCCTTTGCCTACTCCTGCTTTTTTAAATTGGTCTTGCCCATAATGCACATCCATATAAGCACGCAGATTTTCGGCAGCTTCGGGCGTTATCACATTCGTAGTGGAGTAATAACCCCTCGTTTCTATAGAAGACAGCATTTCTGAAATGCTGTCTTCCAATTTTATGGTGTTCAATACACGATGATCTTATTAATCGGTGGTGAAGGTAGTTGAAAGGAATGCACTACATTTATATTCTATCCAAAAAAGAGATAAAGCTGAGTAGCTCCCACAAACTCACTTAGTGTACTACCATTGCATCTCAAGATTTTGACAATATGCCCATATACGTTGTAACCAACTCTAATACAGAAGATTATAATTGTATTGATGCCATTACAGTGACTAGTTTTGAGCGGATATTGCTTTTGCTTCTTGATAAAAATCTACTCACAGACAACCTTAGCCCTTGGTCATAAATAGTAACATACCTAGCACATAAAGGCGGGCTTTGCACATCAGCTATTAAAGTTTAGCTTTGTAACGGAGTTCTAGAAGGGAAGTTGTTTAAGCTTTCTGGTTAGAAGTTGAAAAGAGAATTTTGAATTCCGAAGCTTCGGAACAAATTAGAAAGTTTAAACAACTTCATAGTATAGAGGAGAGGGTTTTTTTAGAAACAATAAAAATTACATCATAAAGAATATATGAGAAAGTACAATGTAGTGGGCGTCATGTCTGGCACATCTATGGATGGATTGGATATAGCTCACGTTACGCTAGAAGAGAAGGAACCAGGCAAGTGGGAGTATAGTATTAATGCTGGCATAACCGTAGCCTACGAAGAAAAGTGGAGACTTAGACTCTCCAAATTAAGGCACCAAAATTCTATGGTGTTTCACAAGACAGACCGCTACTACGGTCAGTTCATTGGCGAGCAAGTCAACACGTTTTTGAAAGACAATAACCTAGAAGCTGAACTCATTGCTTCTCACGGTCATACCGTTTTTCACCAACCAGAAAACAACGTAACTGTGCAAATAGGCGATGGTAATAGCATCACTGCTATGACAGGATTGCCCGTAGTTACCAATTTTAGGGCGATAGATGTAGTACTCGGTGGCGAGGGTGCTCCGTTGGTAGGTATTGCAGATAAGTATTTGTTTGGAGAATACACCATGTGTCTGAATCTAGGAGGATTTGCCAATATCAGTGTAGAGGTAAACAGCGAGCGAATAGCATATGATGTATGCCCTTGCAATATCGTGCTTAATAGAATAGCCCGAGAGTTTGACCAAGAGTACGATGTAGATGGTGAGATAGCAGAACGTGGCTCTATAGACTACGATTTGCTAGGAGACTTAAACGATGTGGAGTATTACAGCTACGCTCCACCAAAATCACTTGGGAGAGAATGGATAAGCTCCAATTTTTGGGGAAATGTAAGAAACAGTGAAGCCCACAAAGAAGATAAAATGCGAACCTTGGTAGACCATATTGCCCAACAAATAGGCAACAACATTGAAGATCTCACCAACGGAGAACCTGCAGGAAAACGCGTTTACATTACGGGAGGAGGAGCATTTAACAAATCACTCATCTCGCACATAGAATCGCACACCGATGCAGAGATTGTAGTACCCAATGAGGACGAAGTAAACTATAAAGAAGCACTGGCATTTGCTCTATTAGGCGTGCTCCGAGTAGAAAACAAAACAAACGTACTAAGTGCAGCTACGGGTGCGAGCAAAGACTCCGTAAGTGGCAGTTTATACGGCGATTTTTCTAAACTAGTGTAATGGAAGATTTATTAAAGAAATTTGAAAGTAAGCGGCCTGAGATCGTTTTCGAGTGGAAAGACTCTGAGACAGAAGCAGAAGGTTGGGTTGTAATAAACTCATTGCGTAACGGAGCCGCAGGAGGTGGCACACGCATGCGTAAAGGACTGGACAAGCGTGAAGTAGAATCACTCGCCAAAACAATGGAGGTGAAATTTACCGTGGCAGGGCCACCCATTGGCGGAGCTAAATCAGGTATCAACTTTGACCCCGCAGACCCTCGAAAAGAAGGTGTACTTCGCAGGTGGTATGCAGCAGTAATGCCAATGCTACGCAATTACTATGGTACCGGTGGCGATATGAATGTGGACCAATATGCTGAGGTTATTCCATACACAGCAGATTTGGGCGTATTGCACCCACAGGAAGGCGTAGTACAAGGATATTACAAAAACTATAGCAAGGTAGAAAAACTACAGGCCATCACCCGATTACAAAGTGGCGTATTGCTTCCTATCGTAGACGAGCGATTCACGCCAGACGTAAGCAAAAAATATAGTATATCAGATATGATAACCGGCTGGGGAGTAAGCGAAGGTGTTCGTCATTACTACGAGCTATGGGGAGGCACTATGAACCACAAAACAGCCATTATACAAGGTTGGGGAAATGTGAGTGCTGCGGCTGCTTTTTACCTAGCCAAACACGGTGTGCGAATAGTAGGTATCATAGATCGAGATGGTGGATTGATCAATAAGCAAGGTTACTCACTAGAAGAAGTGACTGAAATGTTTATCAACCGAGAAGGGAATAAGCTCAACGCAAATACTCCTGGGTTTATGTCCTTTGCCGAAACCAATGAGCAGATTTGGGACCTTGGTGCTGAGATATTTATACCCGGAGCAGCAAGTAGACTGGTGACTAAGGATCAGGTGAGTAGCCTGATAGATGGACAATGCGAAGTGATAAGCTGCGGAGCAAATGTACCCTTTGCCGACCCAGAAATATTTATGGGAGAAATAAGTATGTATGCTGATGCAAATATTGCCGTAGTGCCTGACTTTATTGCCAACTGCGGTATGGCTCGCACCTTCGGTTTTCTAATGAGTGAAAAAGGTGAGGTAGATGACGTAGAGATACTCAAAGACGCATCAGAAATCATAGGCAACCAAATGAGACGCCTACACCAATTCAACCCAAGAAGCACTGGACTTAGCGGCAAGGCCCTAGAGATGAGTCTTACTGACCTAGTAGACACTGGTGACACAAGTCACCGAAGTGGCGTAGGAGGAATGGCTTAATTCATAACACGATAATTTGTTAAAAGGCTCCTGTGGGAGCCTTTTTTTGTTTTGTAAGGTAGTATTATTCAGGCGTATGGCGTACATATCGATTTGTTCCAATTCTCATTACGGTTAATTCAGAAGTTCAACGATATTCATAAATCTGTATTCACGTATATTCGCCACTATGCGTTTTGTGTCTTTTCTCTTCCTATTTTCGCTTGTTCCGCGAGCCAACGCTCAATCTGACGCTATAGCTTCTAAACCCATTGCATTAAGTTCTTACGTAAATCCATTCATAGGAACTGGCGGTCACGGTCACACATTCCCTGGTGCGACAGTCCCTTTCGGGATGGTGCAGCTGAGTCCCGATACGCGTATAGACGGAAGCTGGGACGGGTGCAGCGGATATCATTATTCAGATTCGTTTATCTATGGGTTTTCGCATACACACCTGAGTGGCACTGGTGTGAGCGATTATGGTGATATATTGCTTCTGCCTTCGGCAAATCCTATCTCTTTTGATCCAGAAGAATACAAAACTAAGTTTAGTCATAAGGAAGAGATAGCAGAAGCCAATTACTACCAAGTAAACTTACCTAACAATGGCGTGAAGGTACGATTGACCACCGATACGTGGACAGGCATACATCAATACATTTTTGATAAAAATGAAGGATATGTATTACTCGACCTCAAACATCGCGACAAAACACTAGACTTTGACATTACCCAAGTCGGTAATTACACCCTAGAGGGGTTCCGTATAAGCGAGGGGTGGGCCAAGGAGCAACATTGCTACTTTAGTATGGATTTCAACGCCCCTTACACCTCTATATCCTATAATGCGGATAGCAGTAAGGCGGTTTTGTATTTTGATAAACTCAAGAATAATACCTTAGAGTGTTACGTAGGAATATCATTCACATCGGTAGCAGGAGCGAGAAACAACCTTTTTCACGACATACGAATGGCGTATGAGTGGCCCAACTTCGAAAGTAAGATGCAAGAAGGTAAAGCTAAGTGGAACTCAGAACTGGCCAAAATAGAAGTATTTACAGCGGATGAAGACAAGAAACACATCTTCTATACTGCGTTATATCACTGCATGATTCACCCCAACATAGCTGAAGATGCTGACGGTAAATACCGCGGACATGATGGTAAAATCCATGATAGTCCAAACCATACGCAGTACACTGTCTTTTCGCTATGGGATACGTATAGGGCACTTCATCCATTGATGACTATTATTGATGAGCAGCGAACGACTGATTTTATCAATAGTTTCCTAGAAATCTACAAGCAAAGTGGCCGATTACCCGTGTGGGAACTGGCGAGCAATGAGACCGATTGTATGATTGGATACCATAGCGTGAGTGTGATAGCCGATGCGTATATGAAAGGTATACGAGGGTTTGATACCACGCTTGCTCTAGAAGCAATGGTCGCCAGTGCCAATGAAGATATTTTTGGGCTGGATAGCTATAAGAAGTATGGATTTGTAAGAGCAGAAGATGAGTCGGAGAGTGTGAGTAAGACACTGGAATACTCGTATGACGATTGGTGTATAGCCCAAATGGCAAGAAAAATGGGAGAGGATAGTATAGCCGATGTATTTTACAGGAGAGCAGAAGCTTGGCGAAACATCATTAATCCAGAAACGGGCTTTGCTACACCACGACTCAATGGCGATTGGCTGCCGAATTTTGATCCTAAAGAAGTGAATCTCCACTTCACAGAAGCCAATAGTTGGCAGTATAGTTTTGTGCAGCACGAGGCAGGAATCTTAGGTTCATCAGAAGATTTAGAAAAACGCCTAGATGCCCTTTTTGCTGCTAAAGAACAAACGAGCGGAAGAACACAATCGGACATTACCGGGTTAGTGGGTCAGTATGCCCATGGAAATGAACCAAGTCATCACATTGCCTACCTATATGATTATACAGCTCATCCTGAGAAAGGGCAAAAAATAATTAAACAGATTTGCGATTCATTTTATACCAATACTCCAGATGGATTAATAGGTAACGAAGACTGCGGACAGATGAGTGCATGGTATGTATTTAGTGCTTGTGGTTTCTATCCAGTTGCACCAGCCTCTAAAAATTATCTTTGTGGACAGGGTAGCTTTAAGAGAGTTGTAATTCACAATGGAGAAAACGACATATTAATAACTGAAACAGAGGACAACTATGGCACACCTATAGTCAATGGAACAAAATCCAATTATTTTAAGCATTCTGCCTTTGCTTACAACTCAAAACTAACGTTTTCTAGGACCGCTAGATTCATAAGTTCAATACCTATTGATATGTCATTTTCTGAAGTGAAAATTGTACAAGATTTTGTAGAGACCCCATTAATGCTTGGAAAGGATATATTCCAAGATTCTACGATTATTGAAATCAAACCTTTAAATCCAGACAATTTCATAACCTATTGGCTTAATGATGATGACAAGTCTCATCATTATTCAGGTCCGTTTACGATACGAGGTACGACAAAAGTGAGAGCTTACGCGTCTAAACGGGTAATAACTGTTCATAGAAACGGTGCAATGATGGACAGTTTTCATGCCAGCCCAGCTATCTCTGCTACCTTCTACAAGAAACCAAACAACTGGACCAGCACACCAAGCATACCACCCAACTCACAATATACAGGTGGTGGAGCAGATGCACTCATAGATGGAATAAAAGGAACAGAAAACTGGCAGGCCGGCCGCTGGCAAGGATATCAGAATGAGGAAGTGACGTTTGACCTAGATTTTAAAGTAACTAAAAAGGTGAGCCAAGTATCAGCTAGCTTTGTGCAAGATGCTCGCTCGTGGATACTGATGCCGAGTAAGGTAGAAGTATACCACGACGGTGAATTGGTGGGGAGAATCGTCTACTTACCCAATGCATTTACCGAAGGGAATTTCTTAGAAACATTCATCATCCAACTAGACAAACGCGTGAAAACCGATAAACTACAAATAAAAATATACTCTGCAGGCAAATTGCCCAAAGGACATCCCGGTCATACGATGGATGGAGATGCATTTTTCTTTGTGGATGAGATTAGCGTTGATTGAGACACTCCAAACTGTCATTATCCCCGCATTTCTAAAGTTTAACTTTCAATTTGTGGCGATAATTATAAATATTACCGTAATTCAAAAATTTAATTCTACATCACGAGATGTGCACGTAGTGAACATTCCCGAGCTAATAAGTAGGTATAGGTGAGGAGTAATTTACTCTACTATTTCTAACAGCTCTACAATGAACACAAGCGTAGAGTATGCCGGTATTTTGCCCATTGCTCTTGAGCCGTAGGCCAAATTTTGAGGTATGTAAAGTTCCCAAGTGCTACCTACTGGCATCATTTTTAGGGCTTCGGTCCAGCCAGGTATTACACCATTCACACCAAAGGCAATTGGCTCGCCACGATCGTAGCTACTATCAAATTTTGTTCCGTTTATCAGTGTCCCGTGGTAATGAGCTTTTACCGTTTGCCCATCGGTAGGGATAGGTCCTGTGCCTTGTTGTATCACCTTATATTGCAATCCACTTTCGGTCACTTTCACACCCTCTTTCTTCTTGTTTTCTTCCAAAAATTCAGTGCCCGCTTGAGTGAAATCAGCCACTTTCTTCTCTTTAGCTTCGGCAAGGTATTCACTTACTACCTGCTGAGACTCTTGGCCGCTCATATTTGCATGATTGTACTCCATCACGTCTTTCACTGCTTCTTTGAACACTTCATAATTCAGAGTATCTATACCTCCGTTTTTTAGGCTTGCGGCAATGTTCATCCCAATGGCGTATGATACGCTATCTACTTCAGTAGCTAGCGGAATATGTGAGTGCTGAGCAATAGAAACATTGGCCAAGCTCAATATGATAAGTGATAATACAATATTCTTCATAGATGCAATATTACTAAAGGGACGTTGATTTCTGAGTAATCTAAGCCTAAAGCCGATTAATACTCTCTGAGCTGGTTGTATTTTTTGTCTAACCGCCAGTTAAACTTGCGAATAAGTGCCTTAGTATTGGCTATTCCTCCAAAACAATCTGAAAATCCATTGCTGTTTTTAGGATTAGACGAATGGTAAGGATAGGGGAATTCTGTACTATTCAGCTTACTGTCTAGCAGATAGATACCATTACTCTCGGGGTCGGCCAAGCCACCGTAGTGCTTGCCAATGACCGCAAAATGGACCACGTTAGGTTGCTTACTCACCACATCTATTTCCGAGTCGTGAAGCAATCTATAAGCGGAGTAGGTATAATTGGTAGCTAATAATGAATCCAGCTGCTCAAAGGTGTAGTCGCTTTCACAACCTCTATTGATAAAATAGAGTGTATCGTTTTGCAGTCGCTTAAGGCTCATCCTAGCTTGATACACATCCTCGGGCACCTCAGCATTCGTATTGAAATTAAAATTATACGCTATGGTAAAATGACTAGGTATCGCATCGTAAAAACCATTTGTCTCTGTTTTATTAGCAATGTAGGTGTAGCCAAAATCGATAGAACCATTATCCTTGCTCTGAAACTCTAGCCCCGCATAAAATCCGTGTGAGAATCTATTTTCCAATTGATCTTGGAAAAATACAGTAGGAATAGAGTCGCTATTCCCTCTGTATCGCCTAGACGCATTTATCACAAACGTAGGGACATAACCCAAAACAAGATTTACACCTTTGGCTTGCGAGAGTGGTTTTTTGAATGCTGCGAGTAGATGAATATCTTCTACTGTAGTTTGAGAAGCAAGAGTGTTCACCCAATAGCGTTTATAACCTAGCTTACCGTACAGATAATTTTTATTCAAGCAATATGAAGCAAACATATCTCCACCTACACCATAGGGGGGCCTGTCATCATTAATGCCTGTTGCTGTTGCGATAGTAGCAAAGGGACTTACTCCAAAACTCAATCGTTGATTTACCACCAAGGAGTCTTGAGCCACTAGCGTAACTGCCGAAAATGTCAACGCAATAATTACAAGTACATTTCTCATTTATATGTACAAAAATACACCGTAGCAGGCAGATACAGCAACAACATTGATAAATGCAACGATGAGTTTACCAGAGGCGGAAAACTTATGTCATTGATCTACTCGAACGAAATTTTCGTGTCGTATACAAACTAGATCTCTTGCCCTTTAGAGTTGATAAACGTAACTTTACCATCCTTTTTTACCTTCGCCCAGCCATCTTTTTCTATGCCAAACATGTCAATAGATTCATATTGAGGGGATACTACTTCTTCGCCTTTATCATTAATGAAACCGAGTAAACCGTCTTGCTCTACTAATGCCCAGTTGGTGCGGTAAATGTCAAACATATCAATAGATGAATATTGAGGGGATACCACTTCTTCGCCTTTATCATTAATGAAACCCAAAAGTCCGTCTTGCTGTACTAATGCCCAGTTGGTGCGGTAGATGTCAAATTCGCCTATGGCATCATACGAAGGTCCCGCATCAAAGCTCGAAAGTAGGATAAATGCAAATAGATAGATGGGGAATTTCATCCGTCCAAATATAATGAAGTTGTTTTCAATATTAAAAATTTAACTACTCACTCATAACTAAACCGAATCAACTCCTTGGTCTTGCCATCGGCTAAGAGCACTTCTTTTTGGGATGGTCTGTTCTGATTATCATAGGTATACACCTCATGAGATTCTGTATCTAGTATTCCCTTTTTGTATCGCTTCACATTTTTGGCAGTTACGTTGCCATTTGTATCATAGTGAGTAACCCACTCCCCGGTTATTTTTCCATTATAAAAATTTTGGTAAGCGTGTTTTAACTGTGTTTTACCATTTTCATCATACTCAAAACTGTCGGTTTGAATATATTCGTTGTCTGTCTCGTTGCTTCTGGTAAGCACAAGCAGATTTCCATACTTATTTCTCTTTTTAACGGTTTTTATCAACTTGCCTCTGCTATCCGTGGCTAGCGAAACTTCGGTTACTGTGCTGTCTGCATCATACTCTTTGCTCGTACATATTGTAGATGTATCCTTGTGTTTCAGTATTTCTACACCTTCTTCCTTGCACTCAAAACTCCACACATATTCTTGCTGACCTTTGGCATTGTATAAGGTCGTTTGCTTGGCAGATTTGTTTGGATAATACTCATTTACCCACGTGTACTTGAGCTTTCCTTTTTTGTAATAATAGTCTTTGGAGCGTAGAGTTATCGTATCTAAGCTACCCTGTATGTTTTGCTGAGTCGTATCTCCTTTTTTGTTTAGCTCAAAGAAATGTAAACGCACATCACCTTGGGTGTAGTAGTCGTGTTGTGTGACTTTGGTAAGCTGTCCTTTTCTGTTGATTTGTTCTGCTCTTTGGAGATTGCCCTTGTCATTGTAGGTATATGCGTAGCTCCACTTTGCAGGTTTGCCATCCCTCCCACCAGAAAATGCTGTAATTCTTCCGGTGGTATCAAAAGCAAATTCCCAAAAGAATACTCGTGTTCTTGGTTTACCATTGTCGCGATAGTATTGTCTTTTTTGCACCATCTGGGTCAGGTTGCGAGATTTGGCATACTCTGCTTGTTTGTTATAAGTTACTGGAAAGTCTGCATAATACCTCCCCCAAGAGTGTGTCCTGTAGCGGAGCCAATACAGGTGGTCGTTGGGTGCTACGTTTTGTGCCAACACACTGCTGCATATCATGGACATGAGGAGAAGGGTCAGTCCAATTGGTTTTGCTCGTTTCATATCTAATAGTGAATTAAGTGATCCTAAAAGTTTCATATTTCAAATAACGAAACATTTAACTTCATTAATATAATATAAGCATATCAACTTTTAACATACTACCCAGCGAGTAGGACATTAGAATAAAACTGTACTAACAAGGCTATATTAGTCCAGCCTAAGGAAGAAGTTATTATCTAAATTACTCCCATTAACTATGTATAGTTTATCATTATAAATAGTCATAGCACCTACTGATGAAGGCACACTAGATGGTAGCTCCACCCACTGTGTACCATCCCACTTTATTACATATGGAGAATAAACATCGCCTGCTTCTTCAAAATCACCTCCTACTATCAGCTCCTCACCATTAGCTAAGAGAGATAGTACTACGTCATATTCGCCCTGAAATCCGCCATCTAAGTCTGACCAAGACGAACCATCCCAGATAGCAATACCATTACACTCTCGGCCATCTGCTTTTTTGAATCTTCCGCCCACAGCTAACTTACCATTATATACTGTAGCAGTATATGCGGTTCCATCTAAGCCTCCACCTAGCTTTTCCCACTGGCTACCATTCCATCTAGCTATACCTGACATCTCTTCACTTCCTGAAGCACTGAACCCACCAATAGCGTCCTTTAAATCATTGAGATATAAACTTATACTGTCATTATAAAATATCTCTCCGCTTTTATTTAATTGCTCCAGTGAAAAATTTGCTCTATACACAAAGTCTTCATACTCCTTTCTATCAAAGCTTCCTTTAATCTTATTTTTATCTGAGTAATACTCAAACAGTGAGCGTACTCTACTAGCACTTGTCTCATTTAGCTCTGCTGGCTCAAAAGAAGAATTATAGTAAGGTTCTAGCACGTGCTCTAAGGTCTGTGCTCTCACATCTAGTAGGCAGTGAAAAAAAAGCACAAAAAGGAATGACAGCCTGATTGTGAATGTGTTCTGTTTAATGGAAAGCATTAACCTTTAGTCAATTAGAATTGAAATTCCTAATATGTCACGAAGATATTAAATCACAATAAAATTCTCATATACAGATGCAATATTTATTATTGCAAGGTGAGTACAGCCGTATACATGATACCCAATTTTATAGGAGAGTTTGACAAGGAGTACCTACCCAAACGCACCTTGGAAGAAACCTATAAAATCACCCATTTCATAGTCGAAAAGGTGAAAACCGCACGTGCATTTCTAAAGGCAATAGAACATCCTACGCATCAAAATGATTTCGTGTTTGTTGAGCTTGATAAGCATAACAACTACGAAGGTTTTAAGCGATTTTTTAATGAACACATCGCTGCTCACAGCATAGGCGTACTCTCCGAAGCTGGCCTCCCTGCCATAGCCGACCCAGGTAGCGAGGTGGCTAAATACGCACATACGAAAGGAGTGAAAGTGGTGCCTCTGGCTGGCAGCTCATCACTCTTCTTAGCTCTGATGGCTAGTGGGTTCAATGGTCAAAATTTTAAATTTAATGGCTACTTACCCATTGATACACGTGAGCGGGTAAAGGCACTTAAAGAAATGGAGAATCGCTCTCGTAAGGCTTCTCAAATTTTTATGGAAGCTCCGTATCGCAACAATCAGTTTATAGAATTTCTTATCAAAAACCTGCAAAACGACACCAAACTGTGTGTAGCGGTAGATATAGAAAAAGAAGGCAAAGAAACCATCATATCCAAACCTATATCTGCATGGAAACCACGCGAAATAGAGCTGCATAAGAAGCCTACTATTTTTATTATTGAGGGATGACTTATATTTTAATATGAAAAATTGATTGCCAGTGTTTTGCGTGATATTATTTTCGATTTACATAGATTTTATTTTCATATTACATAAGATTAACTTTAAATATTTGAATAGCCAGAAGGTGGTGAAATAGCTACTTATTGCTTGATGAACTTGGTCGCATATTTCACGTTATCAATCATAATTTCTAAGAAATAAATACCCATTGACAAATGGCTTACATCTACCGAATTCCCATTTTGGTACAACGCAACGCTTGACCCAATGTACCGTATACAGATACATCTGCCTGTTCAAGCTTAAGATTATTCACGAAGAGTGTATGCCGTACCGGATTGGGATATACATCTAGATCCGCCGTGGTATACTCGCCTACTGAAGCAAAAACCGATAAGTCTTTACCCACGGTACACTCTGGAGTTTTGAAATAGACAATGTTGGTACGATAATATCGCGTCCCCTTCCCCGCTCTATAAAAATCTGTTTCTAAGCCTATTCCTTTCACGTAGCTTCGTGTAAAATCAAAAAGAGCTATATCATATAACTCCCCATCCGATCCTAATGAGTCTAGCGATATACGACGTACTTGGTTATCATAATCGGTCATTCGTACTCTGAATAACTTGCCATCGCAGAGGCTCTCAGTACGATGAGTACCTATATTATACGCATTAGGTATAGGATTGATAATGGAATCGCCCAACTGAGGTGCAACATACGGCTGGTCGAGCAACGTATCACCTGTGAGCGGTCCTTTGCCGTCTGTGGTATTATAATCTTGTTGGAAAGTGGTGGTGCTATACCAAACATCTCCTGAGTTTTCATAATACTTCTTATTCGTGTAGAGGCTCGTATAGTCAAACCAGTCTCCTCGCCACGTAACACCACTTGTTTTGGTGCCCGCTTTTATATCAAAATAGGCCCGCCACGTATACTCCCGATAGTACTTCAAGGTGATGACCTCCGAAAATTCTGACCTAAAATCAAACTTGCGTAGACTATCAAAATCCAATGTTTTTATCAACCCAAAGTTTTTGGAAAATGCAAGTGCATTAGTATAGATACGTGCCGTATCGTCCTTGTGGTAAGACTCCAAAACAATATGTTTCACACTATCCATACCCAGTTGCGTCTCTTCCTGTTTACTAGAGGTGATGCGTGCATTTACTACTACTGAATCATTTTCATAAAACAACCACCATTGCCCATACGCTGCGTTGGGTAAAAACAGCATACTGTCGGTAACTTCCGACCTATTACTGTCGTTCACAAAGTAGAGTAGTGACCTATCCTCCGTCACCTTTATTCGGTGTCCTAATATAGAATTGCCCGTGAGGTATCGGTATTCCAAGTACGGTTTGCGTGGTTGATTAAAATCAAAGGGAATATAAATACTCTTAGAGAAGGAATCCAAGTGAAAAATAGTAGCATTATTCTCATCTACATAGCTTCTGTAGTCCATACCTTTTAGATACCCTTCCCAATTATCGTCTCGTACCTCGTAGCACCTGAGTGAGTCTTTGGGGAACAGTTGCCACTGCTGAGAATAGGCGTTTGTTCCTACATAAAAAAGCATTAGAAGAAGGGGGAATCGAGTCATTCTTCAAAAATAAAGAATCCATTATAGCGATATGAAGCAACTCCATCCGTTTACAAAACGGGCATTGCCGTTTATCAAATATGAGTTATTCTATTGGAGTTATGAAGTAAACTTACTTCCTTCTACCCGAATATTCCATTGCTTCGCCTTTGCCAAAGCCGTAGCTAAAACCTAGTGTGATAAATCGTCCTCTGAATCCTTGATTATAGAGATAAAAGTCAGGTTGAGTGGTGATGGTTTCTTGTATACGTGAGGCAAAAATATCGCGTACACTAAAGCTGAACACACCCTTACTGTCTAGTATTTTCTTACGAACGCCTATATCTGCCCAAAGCTGGCTCGACTGTACGCCCTGCACGCGTTGTTGTTTAGACCTAAATCGGCCGGTACTCTCTATATCAAAATCGAATGGGAGCTTAGCCTTAGCGGTAACCTTTGTACTCCAAATATTGGCTGTGAAATCAAAATCGGTGTTTTCAAATATACCTTCTCGCATGAATATACCGTAGTTGAAATCTCCAGTAAACGATAGGTAACTTGTAGCAGTGTACTTCCCATTTACCTCCAAACCTGTATTTCTACTCGTACCTATATTATACGGAGCGGTGATGCTCACATTTTTTTCGAAGGTAGATACCCGGTCTATCTTGTCGGTGGTGTATTGATGGTAAATACTGGTATTGGCACTCACCTTTTTACCCGTAAAAATGGTAGAAATCTCATACGCATCGGTAAATTCTGGCTGCAAATCCGGATTTCCTTGTCGTATGGCAAAGTCATTTCGGATATTGAAAAATGGATTCAAATCTCGCATTCGTGGTCGGAAAATACGCCGCGAATAATCCAGCTGCATACTTACCGCTTTTGATATTTTGTATGATGAATGTACACTTGGGAAAAAGTTATTGTAATTCTGATTGTTACGTTCTTCGGTATTGATGAGCAAGGTGTTGAGTTGGGTGTTTTCCATTCGTACGCCCATTTTAAGTCCCCACTTATCTCCTTCGTAAGCTCCTGTGGTATAGACACCTAGCACATTTTGATCAAACTCAAATATATTAGTGAGTCCTTCGTCTACTACCCACTCATTGGTTATCAAATTACTTACCTCAAAATCATTGCCTACGTCCAAGGCTACGTATTGCGAACCTGCTTCTAGGGTTATTTTGTCTGTGATGGGATTTGTATAATCTAGATTAAACGAGTAGCGTTCCTCATTAAAAGCGGTAGCCGTTCGCTGGTTATTCACTCCCGTAAAATTGGCAATTTCTACATTGGCAAATTCGGACGATTGGTCTTTTCCAAAGAAATTACCCAAGGTAGTAAAGAGCAGCGTATGCTTCTTCTTGTTCTTAAAATCCTTTTTGTAGTTGAGCTCATACTGCCACTTGGGATTGAGTGCAGTGGTGACTTCAGTTCGCCTCCATTGCGATTCTACCAGCCCATTGGCATCAATGCGTTCAAAATCGGTCTCAGATGGTTGATCTTCTATCTCGTAGGCAAAATTTCCCGAAAGGGTAATAGTATTGTACTTATTGATGTAATAATCCGTACCCAGTATCGCATTGTAAAACAACTCGTTTCTATACTCAATGCCCTCCGTTTTTACGGTAGTATTATTTACCAAATCATGGTTTATATTCTTTTTGTATCGCGGCAATTCTCTATAACCTACCCCAGCTTGACTAAAGAGATTAAACTTCTCGGTACGTCTATTAAGACTTAACCCAAAGCTATGATTATGAGGCACTCCCGTATTCACACTTACAGAGCCATTCACACCCCGTCGCTCCTCTTTTTTGAGCACAATATTAATAATCCCTGATGTTCCTTCGGCATCGTATTTGGCTGATGGATTTGTAATTACCTCTACTTTTTCTATCATATCGGCAGTGATAGTTCCCATGGCATTGCCCTGCTCACTGGCTATTACTGAGGGTTTACCATTGATAAGTACCTGCACTCCCGTGCTTCCTCTGAGGCTAATATCACCTTCTATACTCACATTTACCGAAGGTACATTATTAAGCACTTCCAACGCACTAGCACCTTTACTGCTTAGGTCTTTCCCTACATTAAACACCCGTTTGTCAAGCTTAAACTCTACTGAAGATTTTTCGGCACGCACGGTGACTTGGCCTAGTGCCTCATTATCTGGCGAAAGCAATACAGTACCTACTTGGGCTATATTTTTTTGCCAATTGTCCACTTGCACCACGTTGGTTTTACAACCCATGTACGAGATTACCAAATAGACATTTTGCTCTGCTACTTGTAGCCTAAATGCACCGTCCTCTGCACTAGTAGTGCCGGTAAGTCTTGTGCTATCTGCAGATTTGTAGACCATCACCGTTACAAATCCCAAAGCAGCCTTGGAGTTTGCTTCGGCTACAGAACCTTGTACGGTATAATCGCCTATTTGTGCCGATGAACTAAAATAGCATAGTACAGCCACAAGTGTGACGGTGATTATTCTAACGTATTTGTTCATTAACATAGAGTGTAAAAACGGATAGGTGTATGAAATGTTCTCCCAATAAAATGCCTATTGGAACCAGTATATAAATTTCAGGATTAACGCTCGGTTTTTTAAGCCCAAATCTACCGTTTCGTAGTTTTCGGAGTACACGAGGTAGAAATCGGACAACGGCCTAAACCTCCACTGCAACCGCGAATTGATGTTGAAGTTTTCGGCTTGTGTGTTGTACTGAAAAAAAGTAGTAAAAAATATGGACTTAGTAAACGATAACTCAGCAGAAGCTCCTAACAGATGAATGTCTACATCCTTTTGAAGATGAGGCATATCCAGCCTGTTAAAGTTGTACGAAGCCCCAAAAGTACCCCAAGGCTGCCAGCGATAGTTGAGCTCAGATTGTAGATTGGTGCGGTGCCCGTTGTAGTATTCTCCATAAAATCCTACAAGTTTGGCATTGAGCGGTTTACGAGGATTGGTAGTGTAGGTTACCCGCATATTTTGATAGCGATATCCACCTGCATCTATGGCTGAATCACCTGTGAAGGTAACATCCGTATCAAAGTATAAATAGGTGTACCATTGGTTATAATGCACCAGGAGTTCACTCGTATTTTTGAACAGTGCCTCGTAGCCATATCGCAGCTGATTATCAGTAAGGCGGTAATCTTTGTCGGTATACCTATCCAAGTAAATACTCGGGCCGTGGTATATAAATTTGCTCGATTTTTTAGGATAAAAACGATAACGAAACATGGGCTCTAGTCTCCAATATCCTTTGCGTTCTACACTGTCTATCAGGGGATTGTACCTATTGACACGCGGCACAAAACCTACTTGGGCTTCATAATTTTCGCCTACATACTCGTGATTCCACATTGCAAAAAAACTGGGCGTGGAGTACGCATACCACGATGCGTGAGTATAATCATTGGGCAATTTAGTAGGGCTAAAACTTTTATGCAAAAACACCTTTCCTGCGTGTTTTCTGTCGCTAGATGCGAAGTTAAAATCTGTCCCTATCATCCGATTAAATTCCGATTTTACAAACTCACCTTCCTCTATTGTCGACCTATTTACGCCTATTACACCTAGATTTGAACTCTCACCAATTTGCCGCTGTATGGCCGCTACGCTAAAGTTTTGAGCTAGACCCACCGATGTTCTGTCGGTTTGCATATTCATCACGCCTACTCGCCAGTCATCTCCCACTTTTCCGCTTAGCCTTGCTCCGCCTAGTATAGGGATGGCCGTACCGCTTTGCAAACCAATACGCCTGCTAAAAAATGGGCGTATCTGCCTGAAACCAAAGTTGGCAAACAAGTCGCTATTTTCTAAAAAGAAATTACGACGCTCGGGGAAAAAGAGGCTAAATCTACTCAGATTCGTTTGTTGCCTATCTACCTCTACTTGCGAAAAATCTGGGTTTACCGTAAGATCTAACTGTAGGCTAGACGTAACTGCAATTTTAGCATCTATCCCAGCATTGCCTATTGGCTTTGTAGCTGTTGCAGCCTTGTAGTCTTTGCTCACACCGCCGCTTAGGTATGGTATGAGTGCTACGTATTTTTTAGGCTTCGCCAATGGTTTATCCCACAGGAGTTTGCCACAAAAATTGAGCGTAGCAATATTAAAATTACGCGGAACGGCAGCCCAAGCTGAGCTTTCATTGCGTTTGAGGTCATTTCGCGTAAAGTTTATGCTCCACTCATTCCCTCCTTCTTTGAAACGAATACTATTAAACGGTATCGCCATTTCAACAAACCATTTGCCATCGCCCACCGAAACAGCCGAATACCATAGGTTATCCCACGAGGTAGAGACACCAAAATTGCCTCCTCCTTGTATGACTCCTTCGCGTTGCACTCCTCGCGGATTTACCGCAAAACTGAAGCCATTGGTTTTGTCATTAAACGGATCTAAAATCACCGAAAATGCATCAGACCTTGGATAACTAAAGTCGCGTTTAAGACTCTGTATCACATAATCGCCAGGTAGCTCGTCGTAGCATATTGCAGCTACATAAATATTTTTATCATCGTAGGTGAGCATTACCTCTGTTTTGGTTTGAGCATAGGCTGTGTCTATAGGCGTACTGATATAAAAGTCTCCCGCTTTGGCGGTTTGCTGCCATACCCCTTCGCTCAAAATTCCATCTACTTTTACCTTATCTGTAGATTTTTGTATAGAATAACTAGGTAGCGGTTTTTGAGCCCACAGGCTGCAAATAACAAGACAAAAAAGTATGGTGTTAACTATCCTCAAGGCTGGTGCAAACGTAATAAATACGAGTGGCTAAAAGAATAATATAATGGTAAAGCCAACTTTGTGACAAATGGGTGTAGCTAGTTTTTTGATCCTTGAAAATCTGCTTAAACAAGTCCAATCTGCGTTATCTTGGTACTTTTTTGTTTGATGGTACACATTAGTAGGTCTTTACCATCACATAAAAGATACCTTCGCGGCCGATAAAAATCCACGCACAACCGTATGAAACGCATCAACCAATACAAAAAGCTTTTCGGAGTAGAAGGAGACATAGACCTACAAACGCTAAAAACTAGCTACCGCAACCTAGTAAAAGAGTGGCACCCCGACAAACATACGGCTGATGATACCAAAAAGGAAGAAGCCGAAGAGATGAGTCGTCAGATCACAGATGGATATGCATTTCTGCAAAGTATAGCTCCCGAAACCATAGCCAAAGGGTTGGATGAGTACACCAATACTATAGAAAATGCTTTCATAGACGATCTACAGCATAAGAGTCTTTTGTTGGAAATCACCTTTACCGATGGGGCTACGTATGAGTACTTTGGGGTGAATAAAAATTTGTTTTCTAAACTAGTGAATGCCGACAAAATGCAGCGTTTCGCTCGTCGCAATATTTTTAATTCGTTTACCTATCGTAAGTCTAAACGTACCGTAGAGGCAGAGTAGTTTTACTCCACGGGCTGAAGCCCGAGGTAAAAATCTTTCATTAAAATCAATTTGGCAAGTCTTGAGCCCCGCTTTAAACTGCGAAGCATCTTCGTGGCTTTAGCCTAGCCTATCCATCTTGAACTTCTCTTCAAACTCCCTGCACTCCTCTTCAAAACTTTTTTTACTATGATGTTACTCCTGCATAAAGATATAACTCCGTACCCTCGGTATTATTGATTCTGAAACCGAAACTGCCCAATATTATGCCTGCCAGCCAAACTTGCTGCTGGTCAACTCATTCTTATTTATCCAAAAAGAGGACTCTCCTTTTATTAGTTGTGCTATCTCAGCTATCGTCTGGTTTGAATCCAAAGACACCAGGCAATGGCAATACTGCGAATACCCGTTCACCGCATCTATAAAAACACCTGTCTTCGCTACATTTTCTTTGATGTGTTTCCATACTTTCGATCGCTTTTCTGGTGTATCTAAAAACGAGTATGAATTTTAAGTGGTAAAAACCAGATGAACGTAGATTTTGATCAATGGCATTCCTCAAAAATAAGAAAGTTAGGCTAACGCCTATTCGTGCTGCGTCACGTTCCACAGGCTGAAGCCTGTGGTAATTATTTATTAACGAACGGCTAAAGCTAGAGGTAACTAGTCTTGATTCTAAAGCAATTAATTTCGCGGGGCTTTAGCCCCGCGAACAAGCCCCTCTCACAACTTCCTCCACACACTCCGGATTGAGTAGGGTAGATATATCTCCCAGGTTTTCGAACTCGTCTGCCGCCACTTTGCGGAGTATGCGACGCATTATCTTGCCACTTCTTGTCTTAGGTAGTTCAGAGGTAAACTGTATCTTCTCAGGCTTGCATATCGGCCCAAGTGTTTTGGCCACCAGATTTTTTATCTCTTTTTCCACCTGTTCTGAGTCCTGTGTCAAGCCATCTTGAGTCTTCATCGTTACATACGCATATATACTATTTCCCTTCACGTCATGCGGGTAGCCCACCACTGCACTTTCAGCCACGTTGGGGTGTTCGTTTATTACATTTTCTATTTCGGCGGTGCCTAGGTTATGGCCACTCACTATCACTATATCGTCTACTCTCCCCGTTATCCTGTAGTTGCCCTCGGCATCTCTCTTGGCTCCATCTCCCGTAAAATATTTACCCGAAAAAGTACTAAAATACGTATCGGCATACCGCTGATGATCTCCGTATATCGTGCGTGCCATGCTCGGCCAAGGGTGCTTTATGCAGAGTCTGCCTTCTTGTGCTCCGTCGGGCAGTTCTACTCCATTTTCGTCCATCAAGCACGGCTGTATCCCGGGCAGTGGCAATGTAGCATAGGTAGGAATATCCTTTGTCACGCCCGCTAAGCTGCTTATCATTATTCCGCCAGTTTCGGTTTGCCACCACGTATCTACTATCGGGCAATTCTTCTTACCTATATGCTCATCATACCATTCCCATGCCTCTAGGTTTATGGGTTCGCCTACCGTCCCAAGGGTTTTTAGGCTGCTGAGGTCGTGCTTAGTTACCAAGCTCATATCGCACGTAGCCAGCGAGCGTATAGCCGTAGGTGCCGTATAGAATATATTTACTTTATGCTTTTGTACCACCTCCCAAAAACGACCCATATCTGGGTAGCTCGGCACTCCTTCAAACATCACCGTAGTAGCCCCTGCACTGAGTGGGCCGTATACGATATAGCTATGTCCTGTAATCCAACCTATGTCAGCCGTGCACCAGTATATATCGCCTTCTTGATACTGAAAAACATTCCTAAAGCTATAGTTAGCATACACCATATATCCGCCACACGTGTGCACCATCCCTTTGGGCTTGCCCGTACTGCCGCTCGTGTAGAGTATGAATAGCATATCCTCCGCATCCATCACCTCGGCAGGGCACACATCGCTCGCCTTGGCAAACTCATCTTGCCACCACACATCCCTACCGTACACCATCGGTATTTTGCTATTGGTGCGGTTGAGTACGATTACTTTTTGCACGCAGTCGCAGCTTTGCAATGCCTCGTCTGTTATGTCTTTTAGTGGTGTTATTTTACTTCCTCTGTATCCGCCATCTGCCGTTATCACTATATTGCATTTGGCGTCCATTATCCTATCGCTCAAACTCTTAGCACTAAATCCTGCAAACACTACCGAGTGCACCGCTCCTATCCTCGCACAGGCCAATACCGCATATGCCAACTCCGGAGTCATAGGCATATAGAGGCATATCCTATCGCCTTTTTTAGCACCGTTAGCCTTTAGCATATTGGCTGTTTTATTTACGTTTTTGGCAAGTTCACGGTAGGTGATATGCAGCGGTTTTTCATTAGGATTATTCGCTTCAAAAATGATGGCCGTCTGCTCCCCTCTCTTCTCTAAATGTCGATCTATGCAGTTTTCTGTTATATTCAGCTTAGCTCCTTCAAACCATTTTACACCTAGTTTACCTGCCTCTGGACTCATAGTGTAGTTCAGCACATTGTCCCACTTTTTGTGCCACGTAAATTCCTTTTCTGCAAAGTCTCTCCAAAATTTTTCAGGATCGTCCAAACTCGCTTGATACGCCGCGTTATATTCTGCTTGGGTATTTACTATGTGCTTCATTTGGCTGCAAGATATTACGAATTTTTTATTTTCCTCTCAGGGTGTGTCCACGGCTCCGTGTGCTTCGCACTTGTGCCGCCTTGTTTGACTTAAAAAAGGGGATGCTTGGTGCAAATGAAGAAGGACGTAGCGAGCCTAAGATAGACACCTTCATAAAGGTTTCGAAGCACTTTAAGGTGTCTAGAGACCCACTTATTGCCAGATAACTTACTGTAAATCAGCTACTCAAATTTAGCACCGACATAAACGAACACGTAGAGCAAAAAAGTGATTCTGATATTATTAGCATTACTTTGGTTGGCAATGCTAAAATAAATAGCTTAATGGTCGACTCTTGGGATGATACACTTCTATCTGGTGTCGATTCGATTCACATTCCTGTAAAAACTGAGGTTATTCTCGCATTTCAATGCAATCCTCTGTTAAGTATGCAATATACATCGGCATCATTATCGCCGGGTGATATTATGATCGTGACCGATACTGATACTCACACCAATAGCAAAAGCAAAAACACCTACGCAGTGCTCTATATGAAACAGCTACTACAAATAGATAGCACATTTATAGACGGCATCATACGGAGTACATTGGCACCACCTATCCCCGCACAAGACTGTGCGAAAATATGGAGGGTAGCTGCCAAGCTAAACACCAATTAACCACCCCAAAACAGTGAAACCATTCTAGACCGACTTACTGCTTTGGAGAGGGAAGTGAAGCTGCTGAAGAGTCAGTCTTGAAATTATTTAGCAAAATAATCTCGCTAGACTATCCGTTTTCGTAGTACCGAAATATGATAGAACCTAAAAACATCCTCCTTTTGCTTATCTTAATTATCTCCACTTTACAAATTCATGCTCAAGAACCAATACAACGGATTGAGTATTCCGTTCATTTTGAGTCGGACCAATATCACCTCACAAAAAACGAAGCTGAGCTACTCCATAGTTTTGTGGACTCTCTACAGCAGTATGATGTGAAACGCATTTACCTTACTGGCCATACCGATAGTGATGCAGATAGTTTGTATAACGTAGAACTGTCTAAAAACAGAACAACTGAAATTAAAAAACTACTGAGCATCAGGGGGATAGATAGCAATGTGCTGAGAATGACATACCACGGCGAAGCAAAACCAGTAGCCGCCAATAGCGATGAAAAAAGCAAAGCTCTAAACAGAAGAGTGCATCTACGTGTGCTCTACACGCTCAGAAAAGTTAGTCTTGAAAAAAAGGAAAATGAACTAGACCAAACTCCAAAAGATACGTGCCAGGGAGACACCACCATTGCACTCCCCCAAGGGACACTACTTACACTGAATACGTGTGAATTCTTGAAGAAAAAAGACTGTGTCAATTTTGAAGAAATACTCACCCCAAGTGCTGTACAGAGAAGAAATGTAAACACCGTAGACAATAGAGAAAACCCGCTAGTAAGCTTTGGAATGTTTGCCATTGATGCGAGACCCGGATGCCAAAAAACTTGCTTGACTGCTCCTTTGACAGTTAATATTCCATTCCCAAAATCTAACTGTTATCGTGGTACTCCGTCATTATTCGATCTCAATACACGCAACTCTTGGAGTAGAACAAGAGGCAATAACGGCCAAGTACGAGTAGTCACGATAAACGGAGCTAGATACTTCCAATTCACCATTGCAAACCCGTGCAGCAATACCATGAAAAACTTGGACTGCAAAGTAGAACGGCCACCCAAAGTAACCTTTAGGGTAAACCGAAATTTTACCATCGACAGCATCGTACTTTATGATAGCTGCCCATTTTACAACTATACACTTACACCCGGAAAAAATAAGAGTGCACACAAGATAAAGAAAGAAATGCCGTGTTTTGTTGGTGACGGGTATATGAAAGTTACCTTATCTGAGAAAAACGGTAAAAGGCTACTAATCTCGGCACAACGACCGTATGAGCTGGCCAAACGCAGGATATTTAGCCGCTGTGGCAAAAGAAAAGATGAACCTCGTGTAAAAAATGAAAAAGGACTCTTGAAATTTAGAGAAAGACCATTGTATCGAAGATATAAAATCAAAAAGTACCAAATTGAAAGTGCTCGGACCTGAAAACTCGCCCAAACCAATCCACTAATCAATCGTTAAACAACTACAACATAACCACATGCTCAACTTCGAATTACAAAACCCCGTAAAAATTCTTTTTGGTAAAGATCAAATAGCCAAGCTACCCACCCAACTGCCCAAAGATGCCAATATACTTATGCTATACGGCGGAGGAAGTATCAAAAAAAATGGTGTATATGACCAAGTAGTTGCAGCTCTGAGTGATTATAATTACACGGAATTTGGCGGGATACCTGCTAACCCTGAGTATGAAGTATTGATGGATGCCTTGGCTATTATCAAATCCGAAAAAATAGATTTTCTACTAGCAGTAGGTGGTGGCTCGGTAATAGATGGAGTGAAATTCTTAGCATCGGCCGCATTATACGAAGGTGAGGAGCCTTGGGATATATTGGCTAATGGGATTCGTACGAATAAAGGAATGCCATTCGGTACAGTACTTACCTTGCCTGCTACCGGAACTGAAATGAATAGCGGCTCGGTAATATCTCGTAGAGAACTCGGTGAAAAACGTGCTATGGGTGGACCTGGACTCTTTCCAAAGTTTAGCATACTAGACCCTACTGTGGTGGCTACCATACCAAAGCGGCAGTTGGCCAATGGCATAACTGACGCTTTTACACATGTCATGGAGCAATATATGACGTACCCCATTGGTGCCGATTTGCAAGATAGATTTGCTGAAAGCATAATGAGCAGCCTCATAGCCACCGCTCCTAAGGTGATGGCAGACCCAAGCGACTATACTGTAGCTGCTAATTTTATGTGGTGCTGCACCATGGCTCTCAACGGATTAATACAAAAAGGAGTGCCAACCGACTGGGCCATACACGCCATGGGTCATGAGCTTACGGCTCTGTATGGCATAGATCACGCTCGTACATTGGCTATCATAGCACCGAGACACTACACCCACTTTTTAGAAAATAAAAAAGAAAAACTTGCTCTGTATGGAGAACGCGTATGGAATATCACCGAAGGAACGGTGGAAGAGCGAGCTAAAGCTGCCATCGCTAAAACGGAGGCATTCTTCCACTCAATGGATATACCTACTCGTCTAAGCGATTATACCGATCAGTACGCAGGCACTGCCGAAAAAGTAAGCGAAACACTACGTGAACGCGGTTGGGTAGCTCTAGGTGAGCATAAAGCAGTGACCCCTGAGGCCGTAAAGGATATTGTGGAGGGGAGTTATTAGGAATAAGTTTAAATCTAAGTTTAAGGCTAAGACTACATAAAAGCCCAATCCGTGTAAATCTGCCCGATCCGTGTCATCCGTGTGCAGAGTAGAGAAGCTTAAGCTTAAATCTAAAATTAAGTTTAAACTCGCCAACTTATCAAATCCGTGATAATCTGCTCAATCAGCGTGCTCTGCGTGCTAAATTCGCTGTAGTAACAGTATTCCGTCGGAAATCACTACCTAAACTTATACGATACCCCTAACTTGATTTGTCGTGCGGTGCGGATCCCTTTGGTAAGAAGTAGTGCCGTGGTTTCACGTTGCTCTGCAGTTAGCGTTTGAGCGTTGAACATATTTTGTACCTCAATCGTGAAAAGCCACGTACCCTTGTTGTCATACCCAATGTAGCGGTATCCGCTATAATTTCTTCTATTGGAAAGTGTGTAGGATACATCTGTAAAAAATAGATTCCGCATTCGTTGATCGGTAACTGAGCCGTTCGTCAATATGGCTGCTCTGCTCCTATACCCCGTACTTATGTCTCCATCCCATTTCAAGCTAGTGCCAAATACCTTATTGAGAATCGCCGCTGCTGTGCCTTTTCTTCCTACTTGAGCCACAGCACTATGTGTAGGTGCTAGTTGTGCTAGCTCCCCTTTCCCGGCAAAGCGATAGTGATATATACCACTGTAATTCCATTTTTTATAGTATTGTTTGTTTCGCTATACACCTACCGATGCCCCCGCCATAATTTGTAAGCTACTGCCTGCTATGCTAAAATTGCTAAACTGCTGATATCTATGCATCTGTATAGATTTAAAATCACTATACCAAAATGTATTATACCCTAGCCAATCCAAATGACACTACCGTCAGCAATACATTCAGACGACGTATAGAATTTTCTATAGATAGCTGTAATAATGCGGAGAATAATCATTCGTCTCAATAAAATGATTTCCCCAAATTCCTAATCACTAACTTTGCCCTATGAGCCAAAACTGGACCACTATAAAAGAATACGAGGATATTACCTATAAAAAATGCGATGGAGTAGCCCGTATCGCGTTTAACAGACCAAACGTGCGTAATGCCTTTCGCCCCAAGACCACGAGTGAATTGCTCGATGCTTTTCACGATGCACAAGAAGACCTGAGCGTAGGCGTGGTGCTACTTAGTGCCGAGGGGCCTAGTTCTAAGGATGGTGTTTATTCATTTTGTAGTGGTGGCGACCAAAAAGCTCGCGGACACCAAGGCTACGTAGGAGAAGACAATTACCATAGACTCAACATATTGGATGTACAGCGATTAATCCGCTTTATGCCTAAGGTTGTAATTGCAGTTGTTCCAGGATGGGCCGTAGGTGGCGGACATAGTCTACATGTGGTATGCGATATGACGCTAGCAAGTAAGGAGCACGCCATTTTCAAGCAAACCGATGCAGATGTAACCAGTTTTGATGGTGGATATGGCTCTGCATACTTGACCAAAATGGTAGGTCAGAAACGTGCCCGTGAGATATTTTTCCTAGGACGAAATTACTCTGCTCTAGAAGCGTTTGAAATGGGAATGGTAAATGCCGTAGTACCACACGCCGAGTTAGAAGATACAGCCTACCAATGGGCTCAAGAAATTTTAGAAAAATCACCTACGAGTATCAAGATGCTCAAATTTGCTATGAACCTCACCGATGATGGCATGGTAGGGCAGCAGGTATTTGCTGGTGAAGCTACACGCCTTGCCTACATGACCGACGAAGCCAAAGAAGGACGTGATGCCTTTTTAGAAAAACGTAAACCGAACTTTAAGAAGGAGTATTTGCCATAGGCAATTTTAGACGGTAGACTTTAGATATGAGACTAGATATATGACACCTTGAAAACAGACTGTAGATGTTAGACTAGAGATATGAGACTATATAACATTCATCAATAAAGAAAAAGACCAAAGAGAATATTTCGAAGGTATTTACCATTCTTGGACTGATTGGTTTGTGTTACGTAATATTTGTAGACCATAGACCGAAAAAATACGATAAAGTAATCGGCTCATTTAGTCATAATGAATACAAGGCTAGACGTAAACATAGTTCTAGAGTTGCTAAAATTCAGATTTTTCAACATCCACAATGGTTTCATTTAGAGGCAAACAGTAAGAGTTATGGTCGAATTATGCGTTTTTTTGAGACGACACCTAAGCGTGCACCAATTACTCTTCTGCTTGAAAAAGGAGCTATAAGGGACTTAGAGCATTCTAACATAGTCTATAAGATAATTGTAAACGACTCAGTAATATTTGACAGGGTGCGTGAAGATGCCATTATAAATGAAACAATTTCGTTAATTAAAAACTAGTCATCTTGTCCATTCCTCGATAAATTATTCCCCTTTCGTTGAATAACACTCAGAATGACAATCCACAACCATTAGATCGGAGACGTTGTCGTCCTGAGTATTCCGCACAGCGGAATGTACCGAAGGATGAGCAACCAACTTACAGAAGCCAGAGCAAAGGGAGTCTAACTTCTAAATTCTACTTTCTAAAATCTTCTTTCTCTACCCCTTCAACAAATCAACCAGCTCCCCAGCCTGCCTTACTCCGCTATCACGCCACGCTAGTTTTCCATCTTTGAAAATCATAAGCGTAGGAACTCCTCGTACCGCGTAAGCTTCGGCCAAGGCTTTATTTTTGTCTACGTCTATTTTAATAATTTTGACTTGGTCACCCAACTCATCTTTCACTTCCTCTAGAATAGGTGGCATCATCTTACACGGACCACACCACTCTGCATGAAAATCTACCAAAACAGGTATATCTCCACTTACTGCTTCTTTAAAACTTGCCATATTTTTTTGAATAATTCAATTATAGAACTATTAGATCAATAAACGTTCCGTTATGTAACAACGAAAAAAAAACACGCCTGCAGGCGTGTTCCTACACCAACCTATCCGCCTTTTGCCAAGGTCCTGCATTGTAGGCCTCCACACCGTTGCGTTTCAAAATACTTGCTGCACTGCCGCTTCTCATTCCACTAGCACAGCAGGTTATTACAGGTTTTTTCCACTTTTTGATGGTGTCCATTTTTGCATTAATATTACCTAGTGGGATATTTTTACTCCCTTTCACATGGCCACCTGCATACTCTCCAGGGCCACGCACATCTACTATTATTGCTCCTTCTTTCATCTTTTCGGCCAGGTCTACTCCCGGACCAAACAATCGTTTGATAAATCCTAACATTGGGTACAAATGTGTGTTAATCTGTTATTTTGTATTGCAACTCAGGTAACAAAACCCTAATTTTGAACAGACAAGTATGAATAAGTCAGATATATATGCCGCTTGTGTAGCCAAGCAGCAAACGAAAATAGAAGAACTCCAAAACGCTATAGACAAGGTACAAGAATCTATAGAAGGTGAGGACAATAGCACTGCAGGTAACAAATTTGAAACCGCCAGAGCTATGGGTCAGGAAGAAATGGACCGACTCAACCAAACTATGAATGTAGCTGTGAGAGAAATGAATATCTTAAATCAGATTGAAGCTACAAAGCCTTGTGACTCTGTACAGCTTGGAGCTCTTATCACTACAGATGTGAAAGTAATTTACATGGCCGTTGGGCTAGGTAAGGTAGCCGTAGGAGAAGACACCATTTTCGTTATATCTTCATCATCGCCTATTGGTCAGCAACTTATGGGTATGGAGCAAGGTGGAGAAGTCACCTTTGCAGGTAAAAAAGAGAAAATTATTTCCATAGTTTAATTCCTTATTATCGCATCATAGGATTTTGGCTTAGGTCAAGCCACCCTATATCTAGTGCTACCTTTGCTTCTTTGGAAAGTACCAAGGTTGACATACAGCGTTGGTCATCCACATTTATGGTTTTGAGCGGCTCTACGAAGTGAAGTTTATTCTCATTCATCGCTTTCACCAATTCACTCTTTGTCATTAAATATCTATTGGTTCCGTCGGGCAAATCAGCACGACCATTCTCATCTGATACAAAAGCCATACTAGTTGCAAAATCCGATGTCATACGTATGAACAACACACCCGTTTCGGTCAAAAGGTTAGCCAAAGCAGCCATCATACACTGAAACTGATAATGCGATTCTGCAAAATGGAGAACCGCATTACAAATAATAAAGTCAAAGTTTTCTTCCGTTTTATAATCTTCTATAGCACATACTATAAACTCTTCTGACAAATGAGGATACACCTCTTGGAGCGTTGCTATAGCTTCAGGCAGCGGATCAATTCCAAGAACTGAACATCCTTGATCTATCAAAAAGTGGCAGTTTCGCCCTTCGCCACAACCTGCATCCAGTATACGGCTTGATGCATTAAGCCGCCCTTTCATTATCTGATCGAGCAGGTATAAGTCTATATTTTTAAGCTGGTTTAGTATATCCACGGGGAGTCTGATATGATGTTGAACAAAAGTATTGAAATCCCCTCAAAATTTGATTAACATTGAGGTATGCAAATCATCTCTTGGAATGTGAATGGCGTAAGAGCCACGGTCAAAAAAGGACTTATTGATATCATAAACGATAGTGGTGCAGACATCTATTGCCTGCAAGAAACCAAAGCACAAGATGACCAAGTACAGGAGGCGCTTGCCGATCTCAATGGTTTCCACATTTACTCTAACTCTGCTACCAAAAAGGGATACAGTGGCGTAGCTATACTGAGCAAAACTGAACCTATCTGTGTAACAACCGATATGGGTATTGCCGAGCACGATGATGAGGGCCGCATAATTTGTGCGGAGTACGCCGATTTTTATCTTGTAAATGTATATGTACCCAATAGTGGTGCTGGCCTAAAGAGGCTCGAATACAGAGCCACATGGGATGAAGCTTTTAAAAATTACTTAAATGATCTGCAAAGCAAAAAGCCTATTGTCGTTACGGGTGATTTTAACGTAGCTCACCGTGCCATAGACCTCAAAAATGATAAAAGCAACTATAATAAAACAAGTGGCTATACACAAGTAGAGATTGATGGACTAGATAGCATATTAGGTATAGGGCTAAAAGATTCCTTTAGAGAATTACACCCCGAAGAGGTAAAGTACAGTTTTTGGAGTATGCGTTTCAATGCCCGAAAGAATAATGCGGTATGGCGAATAGATTACTTCTTGTTATCAGACACTCTTATGCCTAAGATGACTGATGCATTTATAGATAATGACACCTTTGGGAGCGACCATTGCCCGGTGGGTATTACGTTGTCAAACTGAGTGATTTTTGATGGAGAGAAATGGAATTAGAAATTGTATCGAAGTGTGGTACTGAGCAGGCACTGTAGCTTCTGTGGTATAAGCTGCCTTATTTGCAACGGTTTTCGTTACTGTTTTGTGTTGAGTTTATGAAAAGATACTACTATGATGTGTACAAGCATAAGTTCCCTAATACCTACGGCCACGCCAAATGTTTTTGGAATATAGCTGCAGGACAAGGCAAATTCAAAAAAGGATGAGTCCTGTACCAATACTACAACGATTACACTACGAAGCCTCAAGTAGGTGGCTTAGTTTGTTTCCCACTCTCAAAATATGGACAGGTAGCAATCGTAGCTAAGATTGGAGATACAACAGTTGAGGTAATACAGCAAAAAATAAAAGGTAAGACAAGGGGAACATACAAACTCAAATCTGCCAACGGCAAATTCTCTATGACCAATGGAGATGTAAAACCTATAGGTTGGTTACGCAAAAAGTAATTCAGATAATACAAAAATTGAAACTCTTGGCCAAGTACCTTCCAAGAATGGAGCGTTGCGAAATATATGCTAAATCCAATTAACAGAGAATGTACGTATAATGACAAAACTATTAATCCGAAAATCAAACATTCTAAAAGCATCAAATGCAAGCCAATTTCTGGCACTATAGAAAGTATAATAACTATAAATAATGACGACGAAATAAGAAATAACCAAGTAAAAAGGTCAGCTTGAAATAAGGGGAGTGTATCTGACAAATCATGCGTGCTTGCACCCAAATTTAGTATTTCTTGGTTGTTAAATAAGCATAATCCCGATGTGACCGCAACACCCCACGTCAGGTATAAAGATTTCGCCTTGTATTGACTGATACTAGAATATTTGGTAAATTGTGACTGTCCAAAATGATAAGCGGACAACACCAAAAAACATACTAGCCCAAGCAGAGGATTTAGAAACCAAACAAGCACTACTAAGGTCATGAGAGTAAAATACCCTCCGTAAAATTTTATCTTGCTGACGTCATTGTTTTGCAAAAAACAAGATGTGATTGATTGCTCCAAGAGGTATGCCTACTAGTGCAATCAAGCCAGCTGATATGGCTGGTTGTACTTCTAAAGAAAGACCACCGCATATACTATCCACCGCATATCTAACTACATTGAGTATAATAAACATTATCAGTGGTTTTTTCATATTTTGTGGTTCTAATTTTTAAAGTAAAAAAATAGGGGAACACGCAGTCGTATTCCCCTAAAGATATTTTTAATGTGAAAGAATTAAGCCGTCTTTTTGGCTGATATCGCGATAGAATATACTACCAAACCAAAGCCTATTTTATTGATAGCATCTGCGATATTGTAGAATAAATCTACATTTGCAGACTCCCATCCTAACCCAACGTTTAACCATCCACCTGGCATACACATATAGCCTATAGGATAAATAGCCCATCCTACTAGAACGAACCACGCAAGCGTGCGTACTCCTTTTTTAACGGCTGCGTCGCCACTGTTATCTGCCAACTTGGCCACTTCTCCATACCACGCAGTATACAGGATATATAAATAGCCCAAAGTAGATAAGAAACCCCAAAGTACAGAGTGAGTAGTACTGCCTCCTACGGGATTAAATGCCTCACCAATGTAACCGGTCACCAGCATCCATACAGAAGCTGCGATTAGTTTCCAAAGCAGACTTGTTTTGGCTCCAGCTACTTTGGTAAGCAAGTAAAACTCGACACACATAAGTGGCACTGTGAGCGTCCAATCAATGTAACGTAATGCTGTAGGATTTTCTCCTGTCGCCATGTAGTAGTCCCTCATATAATAATAGTGAACCGCTGCAATACCAGTAATTAAACCGGACACAAGTAAGGATAGTTTCCATTTTCCATCTACGCTACCACGCTCGAAAAAGAAAAACACGGATGCTGCCAACATTGCCATATACCCTGTAAAGAAGGTAAAAGCGATTGGATCATCTTTCGGAATTGTAAGTACATTTAATAACATAATTTTTAATTTTAATTTTAAACAATAATAAATACTAAACCTGTATCTCCCTAATTTTGTTTAAGGTTTTGTTGCATTTCTTTGTATTTGTTAAAACAGAATTAGATCTGTTTTCCCGCTAACGGCCTTGTATTGTGTTGTTTACCAGTCTAAAAATAATTTAAAAAAAATTATTTATTCTGTATTTTTATGCTTAAAGATGTCGCTTTTATATTTAATTAGCTCAAAGTCATCACGATAAAACAGCGCATCTAATAGCTAAAAAGAAAAGTTAGTTCTGAGGAATTGAATTGATATTATGCAAATTTACCTTGTACTAGCGCTTGTGTATCGTTTTAATCAGTCCCTAACTGCGTCCAAAATAAATGCACCCAGAACTAAAACAAACTCCCCTGTACCTCGCCACCAGGCACTTTCATATCGTATCCCCACTCCGCATTTATCTTAGAGATTAGGCGAGAACTTAGCATTTGCAGGTCTTTTTCTACAGTTTGATGTATAAAGAAATTGATTTGCTCTATGCCTTGCTCCTTCCATTCTGTAAGCCGCTCAAACCACTCGTCTAATCTATCTACATCACTCGGGTGATTAGCTCCTGTAAAACGGACAAAACCTTGATTATTGGTCAATCGCATGTGCATAATATCGCGTCTACCTGCTGTATCGGTAATGGTATGGCACACCTTGTTTTCCTCCAGAAGAGCATATAGCCTATTGGCCACCGTAGGGTCGTTGTACCAATCGGTATGTCGTAGCTCTACACTTAGCGGTAAGTCTTTTGGCCACTGTTCTACAAACGCCGCCAAATCATCAAAGTTGCTTGGGTTATAGTTATCATTCATCTGAAGAAATACCGTTCCCAGTTTCTCCTTGAAATGTGAGATACTAACGAGATAATCATTGAGCTCATTCTCACAGTTTTTGAGTCTTCTGAACTGACTAATAAGCTGCGGTACCTTTGGAAAAAAAGTAAAATCAGCCGCACTACGTTCGTACCATTTATCTACCGTACTCGTAGGAAAAATCCGGTAATAGAAGGCATTCATCTCAATACTATTGAACTGAGAGGAATAGTACGTCAACTCATCTTTGGTGCCTCGCGGGTAAAATCCCTTGAGCTCCGCTTTGCTCCATCGGGGGCAACCTACATATACCTTAGGCTTTTTATCTGTATAACCGCCAGCTGCCAATACTCGCTTAGTTTCGGCATGGTCTGAGGGTAAACTCAGGTCTAATGCTCCGGGGTTATCTACTTTGCCAAATTTCATAGAGTAGTAGTCGATTTTCTTATCTTGTGCAATGTGTGCTTATGGTATATTATTTTACATTTTTCTCTCGAATCCATACATTCTCTTTACCCGTACAGTCGTATACACCGACATTCAGTTGCTCACCCACCATCATACCAAACGCCGCAGATTTTTCTGCGTCATTAAAATTAGCGATATGAAGTCGCTTGTTCTTTGCGTAGATAAGATTAACTCTTATTTCTTTGAAAGAAGCGGTAGTTTGTAAAGCTGTAGTTGCAGAACCCATAGTCTGAGATAGCTTGGTTGGGAAAACAGAAACGTACTCTACCCACGGTAAGCTCTGATACTTGCCAAGCACAAGGCCAAAATATGACACGGATTCACGATAGTGTTTGTCAGCAAATCTGATTTGGACCGCCTCTTTTGGGAAAAAAAGCAGAATACCAAGAGCTATGAATACAACAGCCGAAATGAGTGAACCTACAACTAGATTGTAAACACCTAGAGCCATAAGTACCAAACCCACTGCCCTAAAATGAAATAAAAAATAATGTCCCCGAGTGAAAGTTAGTACGCCGTCTTTTACAGTTGCTGCCATATTCTTAAATAGGGCAAATTTATTCTTTTATACATACGTTTTTGGCACCCGTGCAGTCGTACACGCCCACACCAAGCATTTCAGCCAATCGTAACGAAACCTCACGAGCTTCTTTTGTGCTCATATTGGATTGTAGCATATCCGTTTTCTGTTATCTACTACCAAGTTGATACGTAGCTCCTTCATCTGAACTTCGCTTATTAAGGCTCCTCCCGTTATAGGTGCAGATCGATCCTTAGAACCGAGTGTAGGGAATATAGATACATACGAAATTTCATTCACCTCTATCCAACGTCCACTAACAAAGCCCAGAACCTTAAACCCTTGTCAATATCGCTTATTCGCCACATCAATCTGTATCACGAGCCGAGTAATGAGTAATATTACTATCACAATGCCTGCCAGGAGAAATGAGAAAATACGCCAAGCATTCATCACATTGCTACTGAGTACTAAAGCTATAATGAGTGCAATTACAATTAATGAATATCGCAAAGCCTTGAAAAACGACTCATTACTGTGCACGATGACTCCCTCTTTGTCTTGATAAAACTTCACGTTGATAATAGAAATTTAGTGCTAAAATAGTGTTTCAACTTGTATAAGCTAAATCAAAACCGAAAGTTCAAAGACAATATACTTATCGGTCGGTACTGTATCTCTTGTAAATTTTCTTTGATTGGTGTGCTCAAATCCGCTCCATATTGTACCTGCTCTCCTGTTCTATAATTTTGGAGAAATGATATATTAGTTTCTAGCTGAACAGAGAATGAACCTGTGATTACGTATGCCAGATTAAATCCAGGAGCCAGACCTATCAAATTTTCATTATAACTAAACACCCTTCGTCCCGGGACGATACCACCCGTACTTTCCCCTTCTATATTTCTAAGTTGGTATTTCACATCTATGAGTGGAGATAGCACAAGCCTCTTATCTCCCAACGCGTATTGCCATCCAGCCATCATTATTATTCCATTAGAGGTAGCAGCAGCATATATTCCATTAGACTGTGTATCGTCATACTCAAAACCATTGCTTTCTATACCCACAAAGCTTCGGAAAGCAGATCGCTCATGGTGCAACTTGTAACTCACGCCATTTACAAACTGAAATCTATCCCAACTCATGGCATCATAAGCTAAACTTGAATTGGTGGCATAGGTCAACACGCTAAGTCCTAACTCATGCTTTTTGTCGTTCTGTGCACTTACTACCATTCCAAATACACAGAGGCTGAGTGTACAAATAATTTTAGTTCTCATCATAATGTTTCGAAATTACTACAGAATCCCCAATTTGCACAACTCACATCAAAAAGCTATATTTGCCTAACGAACGTTAGTTTGCAAGACGAAAATGACCGAACGCAAAAGAGAAATATTAGCATCGAGCCAAAGTGTACTCAAAGAGAAAGGATACGCGGCTACTTCGGTACGAGATATAGCTAAGGCCCTAGAAATGGAGCCTGCCAGCTTGTACAGTCATTTCAAAAACAAAGAAGACATCCTGAAAATCACGTGTTTTGATATGGCTGATAAGTTTGAATTAGCTGTAAGAGAGGTGAACGACATTTATTTCAATGCGGAAGAAAAACTGCGTTTAGCTATTAAACTACACGTTGAAATATTGACACAAAACTTAGATTCAGCCATCATATTTATACGCGATTGGCGAAATCTTACAGGTACAGCTTTAGAGCAATTTTTAACCAAAAGAAATGCGTACGAAAAAGGATTCAGAGAGATAGTGCAAACAGGAATAGACGAAGGCGTTTTTAACGAAACGGACAAAAAATTTGCAGCACTTACCATACTAAGTAGCGTAAACTGGATAGTAGAGTGGTATAAGGTAGACGGCAAATTGAATGCTGAACAAATCGCAGATAAATTGAGTAATTTTATATTGAGCGGATTAAAAAAAGAAATGATATGAAACAAATAAATTTAAACCTTCCCCAAAACATCGATTTAAGCAAATTCGATATAGAAATGTATTTGGCTACTAAATGCATGGAAGAAGGCAAACTCTCTATTGGGCAAGCAGCTGATTTTGTGGGTTTAAGCAAGAGAGCATTTATCGAAGTAGTCGGCAAATACAAATGAAAAGGTTCGTGAAACAACAAATAGAAATCATTACACTTAAACATCTAAAAAATAGACCATGTACGGAAACGCATACATAGACCCAACCGACAAATTCGAAAACCAAGAGGAAACTCCCGAACTTTTGGCAGCTTTTCAGGCTAGAATAGATAAAGGAGATAAGATAGAACCACAAGATTGGATGCCAGCAATGTACCGCAAGCAGCTTATCAGAATGATAGAGCAACACGCTCACTCCGAGATTATTGGTTCGCTGCCCGAAGGGACTTGGATTACCCGTGCCCCAGGTTTCCGCCGTAAATTAGCTCTTATGGCTAAGGTACAAGACGAAGTAGGACACGCACAGTTGCTATACTCCGCTGCCGAAACATTGGGCAAAAGCCGTGAGGATATGATGAATGATCTTATCACGGGTAAGTCTAAATATTCTAACATATTCAATTATCCTGCTCTAACATGGGCAGATAGTGCGGTTATCGCATGGCTTGTAGATGCAGGTGCTATTGTAAATCAATTGGCCAATAGTAAAGGGTCTTATGGTCCGTACTGTCGTGCATTAGAACGTATCTGTTACGAAGAGTCATTTCACCTAAAATATGGACATGACAACGTGGTACACCTTGCCACTGGCACTAAAAAACAGCGTGAGATGGTACAAGCAGCAATGACCCGATGGTGGCCACCCCTGATGCATTTCTTTGGGCCAAGCGATAAAGCATCTGTTCACTCCGAAACCTTAATGCGTTGGAAAGTAAAAATGGCAAGCAACGACGCTATGCGTCAGCAGTTTATGGATATGTATGTGCCCAAAATATGGGACCTCGGGCTTACCCTGCCAGATCCACTATTGAAGAAAAACGAAGAAACAGGACTATGGGAGTATACGGAGCCCGACTGGGAAGAGTTTAAACGTGTGATAAACGGAGACGGACCTTGCAATGCTGAGCGTCTTGCTGTACGACGTATGGCCGAAGAAAATGGGGAATGGGTAACTCGTGCTATTCACAATGAAGATGCCGAGTATGTTAGACCTTTTGCGTAGAACGTCATGAAACATTTCTTTACATTAGTAATAATGGCTTTCACTATCAGCACATTTGCTCAAAATATCCCTAATGGAAGTTTTGAAGAATTGGAAGTACGTGATCATTTCAAACTAGACAGATGGTATACGTGGACCAAGAATGTAGAGCGTACTACCGATAGCAAAGAAGGCAATTATGCCCTGAAGCTATCCAACACTTATGTAGAAGGGGCTAGTGGGACCCGCGGCCTTGCTCGAACGATAGATTATAACAACAAGAACGAAATAAATGGATTAGCCTCTAATGCTGACGCATTGAGTCTCGCTTTTTGGTGTAAGTACGATTTGGCTATAGGAGATACGGCTCGCGTATATGCCGTGTTGAGGCAAAAGGGAGTCTATCGTGGGAAAATCGATTTTAAATTCACTGGATCGAGCAATAATAAGTTTGTGGAATTTAGTGTGCCTATAGAATGGGGAACATCTGGGTCCAGACAAATAGATACGACTTGGTTCACGTTATACTCTTACACCGAAAACCAAGTAGACGGTGACGGATACGTAATTTTTGATGATTTACATTTCGAAAACATCGGAGAGAAGGTAGGTACGTTTTATAATGGCGGGTTCGAAGAGTGGTACAATATCGGAATTGATTTTCCTAGCCAATGGAGAAGCGTAGACCTACTCGCCTATGATTCATACACCAATTTCTTACAATCAAAATCGTGCACACTATCTGAAAGCGGTAATACTAATCTTGGAGCAAATTCATTGGTTATTAAAAATTATAAAAGTGGCGAAAATGTATACAGAGGGTACGCCTTCTTAGGAGACGAGAACAATGATTACTACACCCCTCACTTCCCCTTTGCTGACACCTTTAGATACCTGCAAGGGTATTACAAGTTTTTGCCAGATGGAGAAGATACCGCTCGTATCAATGTGCGAACATATGCCAATGGTGGCAGACGGTCATTTGACGATCTATACCTTCATGAGGAGAAAGCAGAATGGACATTTTTTAGTATCCCACTCGGCTATAATAATGTAATATACCCAGATAGTGCTTCGCTAATACTCTACTCATCATATGACAAAGGAAACGAGCACGGGATAAATACACAATTATATGTTGACCAATTAGAATTTGTAATGGAACCCGAACCACTCAAACTAACCGTTGACGAATTATCAATTTCCAATCACTATTATCCTAATCCTACCGCTGGCAAACTATACTTGGATAGTAGATTAAACATAGAACAAGCTGAGGCAAGAAGTACTATTGGTCAGAGACATACACTAACTGCATACCGCAACCAGCTAGACTTGAGCAACCTTTCTGACGGGATGTACTTTATTACCATTATTACCGAGAAAGACGAAACGATAACCATCAAGGCTCATAAAAAATCAAAATGATGCAGTACGCTTTCATTTGTAAATGAGCTAGATAATAAAGTAAGTATAGCACCTTCTTCTGTTGGCAACCACACTGTATTTCCCAATCCATTTAACAAGACGATAACCATAAAACAACAACACAAAATCTACCCCGTCACAAACCTAACAGGCACGCAAGTGATGAGTGGCATCCTTCACAATGATAATATCTCTTTAGACCTTACACATCTTAAATCAGGAGTATATATACTTACCACAAACAATAATAACCACCAGCAATGGCAAACGAAAATAATAAAACAATAGAATCACTAGACCCACGTATATCACGTGCCCAGCTTACAGGTGGCAATCACGCTGACATGGAAGGAATGACACATTTCCAAACCTTTGAGGTTTTTCATCAGAGTAAGCGAGGCACGCACCACAAGCACGTAGGCATCGTACACGCACCCAATGCGGATATGGCACTACTATATGCTAAGGAACAATACGCCCGCCGCGAAGTAACGGCAAACATCTGGGTAGTACCAAGTAGCTGCATAAGTGCTACGGAATATGAAGACGATGATATATTCAGTACCACACCGGAAAAGCTATATCGCAACCCCGCCTCTTACAAAGTAATGGACAGAATACAAGAGTGGAAAGAGAGAGAGAAGAGCATTTCCAGAGAAGTATAAAAATCCTAAGTCATACATATTAAATCAATCAGTCTAAAACTAACACCACATGGACAGCATAGCAGCATTAAAGGAATTACTATACAAAATAGCGGACGACCAACTCATTATTGGCCACAGAAATAGCGAATGGACGGGACTAGGGCCCATATTAGAAGAAGATATCGCTTTCTCCAGTATGGCTCAAGACAAAATAGGGCAGAGTGAGCATATCTACAATCTCCTTCACCAACTGGGTGAGGCAGATGCCGATACAGTAGCATTCACACGCAACGCACCACAATTTCACTGTTCTCAACTAGTGGAATTACCCATAGGTGGTTACGACTTCAGTCTAATCAGGCATTTCCTGTTCGACTTTGCCGAGTATCTCCGTTTCGAAGCCTTGAAAACATCAGCTTATCAGCCGCTTGCTCAAGTAGCTAAAAAATTCTTTGGTGAGATAAAATATCATACCATGCACGCCAACACTTGGGTACACCAGCTAGGCCACGGCAATGGGGAGAGCAATGGCAAGATGCAAGAGTCACTCAACTATGCCTGGAATTATGCCCTAGGTATGTTTGAACCAGGACCAGCCGAAGATGTGTTAATAACAGAAAATATTTTCATAGGTGAAACGGCTCTGCGGGAGCAATGGTTAGAGGTTATCACTCCTTTATTAGAAAAAAGCAACCTAGTCATCCCATCGCAATCTGAATGGGCTCCTATCTATGGCGGTAGAAAAGGTGAACATACCGAACATCTACAGCCGCTACTAAGTGAAATGACTGAGGTTTATACTATAGACCCAACAGCAGATTGGTAATAGTTTCCTTTTTAAAAGGAAACTATTGTTAGAAAACGTAAAGCCCAAACATAAATCTCAATATGACAACACCAAAATACATTCGCCAAGAGCTAAAACAAGTAAAGGACCCCGAAATTCCTACCATATCCATCGTAGATCTGGGGATAGTAACTGGCATAGATGTAAGTGAGAACAATGATGTACACGTTACCCTCACTCCTACTTTTGCTGGATGTCCTGCTTTGCGTATGATGGAAGATATGGTAAAAGAGCATCTTGGCTCGTATGAGCAATTAGGAACGATAACTGTAGAAACCAGTTTTGCCACTACATGGACCACAGACCTCATCACCCCCGAGGGGCACGAAGCCATAAAAAAACACGGATTAGCTCCCCCAAAACGCAACTGCTCAAACATTACAATGGATCTGCTAGAAGCAACACCTTGCCCCTATTGCGAGAGTAGCGACACGAGTATGAAAAGTCCGTTTGGGCCCACCCTGTGTCGAAGTCTTCATTATTGTAATAATTGTAAACAAGCCTTTGAAGGGTTTAAACCTGTCGGATAATATTCCTTTTTCAATATTTTTAATTCACGTTTGCAGTACGGATTAAAAAAGATACTTATTAATGAATATCAATGAAATATTTTCAGCTTTCTTGGTACTATTTGCTGTGATAGATGTATTTGGAGCTATTCCTCTTATAATTGCTATCAAAGAAAAAACGGATATACGACCGGCACTTGCTACACTCGTTACAGCAGTAATTATGATATCATTCCTTTTCTTGGGTGAGTCTATGCTTAAGGTAGTGGGGGTAGATATTAAGTCATTTGCCGTAGCCGGCAGTATTCTAATGGCATTCATCGCCTTCGAGATGCTACTCGGCATACAGATTTTCAAGGACGACGATGCAGATACAGCAACAGCATCGGTAATTCCTTTAGCTTTTCCTCTATTAGCAGGGGCGGGATCACTCACCACCATACTCTCCATACGTGCAGAGTACGCCATTGTAAATGTAGTGCTAGCTATCATACTGAATATGATTGTGGTATACATCGTTTTACGTTCCGTGGACCGCATCAAAAAGCTATTAGGACCCGTTGGTGCCAAAATATTAAACAAGGTTTTTGGGATTATTCTATTGGCCATAGCCGTAAAGCTTTTCAGTGCTAATGCAAAAGCACTGTTCCTTTAATACAAATTAAGGTCGATGAGAAAAATCCTCCTCATAACTCTCGCATCTGCTCTTCACCAAGTCTGTTGGTCACAAACCAATGTTTTGTATTCTATCTCACACGCACTTAGAGGAGAATACAAAGTGTTTGTAGGATTTCACAACAGAAACACCTTTATTCTATCCGAAAAAACTAAATTGTTTGGTCTAGTAGGGGGTCTAGATTTTGAAGAAAAAGTAAAATTCTATGCAGGAGTTTATGGCTTTGGTAGGGCTGACAAAACACTGTTGACCAATCGTTCAGATTTTAGTGAGGATTCTGTTTACCGTACTACTAATACTGCTTATTTTAGTTTAGGGGTAGAATATGACTTTTATGAAAGAGACAGACTAAGCCTAAGTATTCCTGTACAACTAGGTTTGGGAACAATAAAGTATAACTATACGACGCTGAATGAGGACCACATACGCACAGAAAAATTTGGCGTATCACCTTTAGAAACTGGAATAAATGCCCACTTTGCAATTGTTCCTTGTGTCGGGATAAAAGCAGGTACCGGCTATCGAATCAATATTGGGCCGAAAGAATCCAGACGCCTTAGTTCTCCTTACTACAATATAGGTTTGTCTGTGCTCATAGCTCCGCTGTATCAAGAGCTAAAGGAGAAGGTAAGGTGACAATTACTCTGACTTCTCTTTCTTAGGCACTACGCCTTGCTCTTCTAACAAGTATTGTACGGTCCCTGGTATATCCTTTGCACCTATTTTCTTGAATCGTATATTCTTATCCTTGTCTAGTATAAAAATCTGAGGAGTAGTTCTGATGTTATACTTATTGCGAAATTTATCTTCACCAAATGCATTGGCAACATTAATAAATTTATACCCTTCTTCTTTCACTCTTTTTTTCCATCCTTCCCAATCTCCTTGTGTATATACCGCATAAATCTCATGATATTTGTTGGTCATACTATCATACTGTCTGCTTACGATTGGCATCTCTTTTTTACAATGTCCACAATTTATATCCCAAAAAATAAGTACCGTTACAGGCTTATCAATAGCCGACATTGTAACTCTCTGTCTCAAGCTGGTATCTGGCATTACAAGCTCAGGGGCAAGCATCTCGCACAGTGTCGGCTCCATCTTCGCACTTTCTTCACACATTTTGGCTACGTATGAAGAGTCACTCCACCATGCTTTTCCTGCACAATAGTAATTTTTGGCCATGTGCCATACAGCTTTGTCAAAACACATGTACTTCGCGTCCTCAAAATAACCAAGAAGATAATGTACTGAATACTTGTACTGCTCTTTGCTTCCCGATTTTTCTATACGATTAATAAGGTCATCAGCCATCATAATTGCAGTATCTGCTAACGGAGGCATGTAGCTATCAAAGTAACCTTTTAGTTTACTATGAAATACTGGTGATCTTACCAATCCATCTTCTTCCAGGTCTACATTATCCCAATAGTGATTGCGAAGCCACAAATACTGCCACGTTTTTATATCATCTTCTTCTGTAATGGAACTTGGTGTTTCTGGCAAATTAACATCTCCCATAGCATTATAAAGTTTGCCTATGAATAACATAGGATGGCTCTTCGCAATTTCTTGACGTTTCTCTGCTACTCTCTCTCCAGGTTCATATAGTTTCTTTTTTAGCTTAGCTTTTTCATCCTCATCCGTTGCAGCCTGCATTTTTTCGTTTATCCCCTTGGCAATTTTACTCTGCTCTCTTGCAAATAAGTTGAACGCCAGGAAAAGTTCATTCTCCTTTGAACCACTAACTTTCATATTCTCAGGATTTAGAGATGTATCCGCTTGGAATGAATACTTAGTTTGGTCTTCATCTTCAGAGATTAAAACCTCATACCACGTTTTTTTTGGTAGTATAATTAAGTATACACCTGACTCTAAGGTCTCTTCTCCACGAAAGTGAACTACACCATCAATGCATTCTGAGGTGTCTTTCAAATATTGCTTATCACCAAAGTGGTTGGCCAATAGTAGCTCATCTTCACAAGTTAATCCATCAATTTTAACCGTGATGTCGTACTGAGCGTACGTAACAATGCAAAATAAAAAGCCAAGTAGAGTAAAGATTTTTCTGATCATGTAAATATGTTAATGATTAATATTTTTCTTAAGGATTGTACAAATATAACAGCTGTAAGACGCAACAAGCTTTAGTTTTGTTGCTCATACTTCTTATTATTTAACAAATATAATGCCTGATAAATCAGATTTTTTTCAAGATGTATATGCCGTTGCCCGATTAATACCCCCTGGTATGGTTACTTCGTATGGTGCTATAGGCACTTACCTAGGTGCTGCAAGGTCAGCACGAATGGTAGGCTGGGCGATGAATAATGCCCAAGAACAAGCACCTCCCGTGCCAGCACACCGTGTTGTCAATCGCAACGGACTTTTAACTGGGAAAGGCCATTTTAATCCTCCTTGTAGAATGCAGGAGCTACTAGAAAAAGAAGGAATTGTAATAGAAAATGACCAAATTGTTGATTTTAAAGCACACTTTTGGGAACCGCAAGAAGCGTTAAAAATATAAACAGCCATGAAAAATATAATTATAATACTACTCGCATCCTTATCTTATACCTCCTTTGGCCAAGGTCAAGATGAAAAAGTTATCGGTGTCTACACTGGATTTAGTACCACGGGGTTTGCCTATCGGCTTGCTTCCAATATTACCGTAAACGACTCTGCGAATACGGATTTTTATGGAGGTAGTAACCTACCTGTGTTTGGAGCTATGTTCGACTATGGTATTTCATCCAATTTTTCTATTGGAGCTATGTTTGGCATTCAACATTTTAATGCTGATATTAATAGCAGGTCTGTAAACATAGGGGATACTTTATTAACCACACGAAATGTAGACATAAACCTGAACCGATTGTACCTAGGCATTACTCCTAAGTACCATTATAATATGGATAATGAGCAGTTAGAATTATATTCAGGTGTTCGTGCTGGATTCATTTTTTGGCAAGGCAACTTTGATGTAGAAGACTCCAATATTGATGTTCTTAGTAACCTAGGGGCAGGCAGGCCAGCCATTTCATTGATACCTATTGGCGGGCGTTATTATATGACCGATGAACTTGCCTTAAATTTTGAATTAGCCACTGGAGCACCCGCTATAATTACACTAGGATTAAATTTCAGACTATAGGCCCATACCCGGTATGTTGGGCATAATAGCCGCCATTTCGTCCTTAATGGTATTGTCCGCCTGCATCTGAGCTCGGTCTATTGCTTCTAGTATCATGTCTTGCACCTCTTCTCTGCTTCTTATTTTGAAGATGCTATCGTCTATTTCAAGCGAATGAAAACGCTTATCTCCCGTACACTTTATGCTGACCTTATTGTTATATGACCATCCCTCAAAGTCCATCGCAGCTAATTTTACTTTTAACTTCTCTGCTTTCTCTTTCGCTTCCTTTATTTTTCCTAAACCTAGCATTTCTATAATATTTACTTGCAAATTTAGAAGAATGCACTCGCCACTTTGTAAAGGTCTCTCATTATTTTAGTAATATCGCATTATGCTTAAACTATCCTCATACCTATTCATATTAGTAACCTTGTTGGCCGCCTGTAGCCAAGGTCCCGAAGAAGAATCTGCTGCAGATTACATAGAAGGTCTTACAACATACATCCCTGTAAAACTGACTACTGACCTTTCTCAACTTACCGAAAGTGAAAAACAAATGTTGCCTCATCTATTTGCTGCAGCCGACGTAATGAATGAACTTTTTTGGATACAAGCGTACGGTGACAAGGAGCAGCTATTAAGCTCTATCCCAAATCCACAACTAAGAGAATTCGCCCGTATCAACTACGGCCCTTGGGACCGATTGGATAACGACAAACCTTTCTTAGACAATGTAGAAACCAAACCTGCGGGATCCAATATTTACCCTGTAGATATCACCAAAGAAGAGTTTGAAGAACTAGGATTACCTGATGAAAAAGACCAATACAGTATGGTACGTAGAGACAGTATGGGCAAGCTATATACTATTGCGTACAATGAGTTTTTTAGACCACAACTGGAAAAAGCTAGTGGTCACTTGATGCAGGCTGCTGAAATTTGTGAGGATGGTGAGTTGAAAAATTATCTGGAGCTTAGGGCGAAAGCACTCCTTAGTAATAGATATGATGCTAGTGACATTGCTTGGATAAATATGAAAAACAATACCCTTGATATCATAGTAGGTCCTACCGAAAACTATGAAGATAAGCTGTATAATTACCGTACCGCTTACGAGGCATACATCCTCGTAAAAGATAAAAGCTGGAGTGCAAAACTAGAAAAATACGCTAGCTACTTACCTCAACTGCAAGCCAACCTGCCGGTAGCCGATGAGTACAAAGCCGAAACACCTAATAGTGACGGGGCACAGCTCAATGCATATGATGTTATATTTTATGCAGGAGATTGTAATGCAGGGAGTAAAACAATTGCCGTAAACCTACCCAATGACGAGCGACTACAATTGGAATATGGTACACGCCGTAGTCAACTCAAAAATGCCATGAAAGCTAAGTTTGACCATATATTGCTGCCTATATCTGATATCCTAATATCCGAAGAACAACGCAAGCACATCACGTTCAACGCATTTTTTAGCAATACAATGTTTCACGAGGTGGCCCACGGACTTGGCATAAAAGAAACTATAAATGGTAAAGGAATGGTACGCCAAGCTTTAGGTGAGCAGTTTAGTGCGTTAGAAGAGGGCAAAGCAGATGTCCTAGGTCTTTATATGGTCACACAGCTCAAAGAGCAAGGATTACTGCAAGAAGGCGAAATGATGGATTATTATGTAACATTCTTGGCAGGTATATTCCGTTCCGTAAGATTTGGAGCTAGTAGTGCACACGGTAAGGCTAATATGCTCCGTTTTAACTACTTCAATCAACAAGAGGCATTCACTAGAAATGAGGATGGCACCTACGCTGTAAATATGGATAAAATGAAAGATGCCATAGCTGGGCTTTCGGCTTTAATCCTTCGCTTGCAAGGAGATGGTAACAAAGAAGGAGTAATAGCTCTTATGAAAAAAGATGGAAACGTAGCCGAAGCACTTCAAGCTGACCTTGACAGATTAAGCACTGCAGGCATACCTGTAGACGTAGTTTTTGAGCAAGGACTTGATGTATTAGGAATGGTAGAGTAAGAACTTTACTTCTTACGCTCTATTACATAGTCTATTAGAGCAGCAATATAAGACGTATCACCATCGCCTGGGATGCCACTTAATAGCTTTTCGGCATCTGCCTTGTATTCTAGCATACGTTTTTGAGCATACTCTAATCCGCCCATCTCTTTTACAAAGGCTATAACCTCGTTTACCTGTTTTTTTGTTTTCTTGTCCTTTTTAATAATACGTATGACAGCTCTACGCTTTTCTTTAGCAGCGGTATTGAGTGCATAAATAAGAGGAAGTGTCATCTTTTTCTCTATGATGTCTATTCCAGTAGGTTTGCCCACTTTGTTATCGCCATAATCAAAAAGGTCATCTTTAATCTGGAAAGCGATACCTACTGCATTGCCCATTGCAATGATGTCGTTGAGTGTATCCTCATCTTGATTGGTACTATTAGCACCTATGCCACAACAGCTTGCGAGCAAAGATGCTGTTTTTTTGGTAATTATATCAAAGTAAACCTGTTCTGTGATATCCAGTTTACGAGCTTTCTCCATTTGGAGTAGCTCACCTTCACTCATTTGCTCCACGGCACTGCTTAAGATCTCTAATGCCTTAAAATCCTTATTACGAAGGGACAAGAGCAGCCCTTTACTAAGCAGATAATCACCTACGAGTACGGCCACTTTATTTTTCCAAAGTGCATTAATGGAGAAAAAACCTCTACGCATATTAGCCTCATCTACCACATCATCGTGTACCAATGTGGCCGTATGCAGTAACTCTACTAATGCTGCTCCGCGGTAGGTGGCCTCATTTATCTCTCCAAAAAGCTTGGCACAATGCAGTACGAGTAAGGGCCTCATTTGCTTCCCCTTACGTTTTACGATATAGCCCATTATGGTATCGAGCAAAGGCACTTTACTCTTCACCGATTGCTTAAAGCGGTCTTCAAACACTTTGAGTTCTTGCTCTATGGGTGATTTTATGTAGGCTAAAGGTGAGGTCATACCGTTGTTCTTGTGCAAAGAATATCGCTATTCTCTCTATTAACAAAAAAAGAGAGCAATTGCTCTCTTTTTTCTATCGTAATATTCTATATCAATTCAATTAATTGTCTACAGCTTTGGATGCAGTATAACTTAGTTTCAATGCATTTACTTCTCTTAGTTCCTGCTTGATATCAGTTATAATCCCCATCTTCACTACTTTGTCTGCTTTCAGTGAGGTAGTCATATATGGAATCTCTTTTTCATCCTTCTGACTATTTTTGAGTGTGATATACTCTTGAATCTGATTTACCTTAGCAAATGCGTCGTCTAATTGTATACGCGGAGTAGTACCTAGAGCTTCATCTAGCGGTGGCCCTACAAAGATGTAGTGCAAACGTGATTTTTTCTCTAACTTTTCTACTTCCGTAGCTTGGGGAAGTTGGGTTCTCACCTTCATTTCCCTGTCTCTCATTTTAGTTGCAACCATAAAGAAGAAAAGGAGCATAAATACAATGTCTGGCAGTGCCGATGTATTGATAGCTGGTAAGCCTCTTCCTCCGTCTTTTTTAAATTTTGCCATATTAATTTCCTCCTAAACTTACTGGTTCTGCTTCTGACAGTTTTTTCGGGTATTTAGCTTTCACTTGCTTTATCTTCTCTTTTTCTCGAGTAGGGTCAAGTTTGCTATATTCCTTTCCAAATTCTGTCATCGAATACTCATCTCTTACCTCATTATAAGCAGCGGTCAACTCATTATACACTTGTACATACATATCGTACGACGTTCCTCTATCATTCTTCAAAGACACGACGGCCTTTGTAGACGTAGTAGAAAGTGTAGGATCTTTACCTTCGTTAGTAAGGTGATCCATTGTTTTCTGACGTAATCTATCTATACTGAGCGGAGCACCTTCCACGAGTAGCTGGTCGCCAGCGTTTACAAGTACCTCAAGTACTTCACGCTTACGTTGTTTACTATCTGGTGGTGGTTCTTCCGATATTGGTGGTAACGCTACTTGCAATCCCGTTGGGATATCCATTGTAGTGGTTACCAAAAAGAAAACCAATAGTAAGAAGGCGATATCGGCCATAGAGCCGGCATTAATTTCTGGTATATCTCGTCTTCTACTTCCCATGTTTCCTTAATTTTTAAATAATGATATTCCTTCTGATACCAAGGTAATAACGACTGCGGCAGCACTCAATACTAGCGTAAGGTATATCCCTACGTCTACTATTTTAGACTGGTTAACAGTTTCTATTCCAAACTCAATGTACTCATCAAGCACTTCTCCTGGCGATACAAAAAAGCTTATCACTCCTACTAGAAGAATTAAACCAAACCCGATTAAGGGCTTCACGGCGTTCTTTAGCGAATTTACCATATACAGTACCGATGATATTACTACCCCAAGAGCCGCTATAATGGTTAATACTCGTGCAAAGTTCAAGCCGAAACCTGCTCCTCCATATACATCCGTAGCTAACCAAAATACAGTGACAATGGTTAAAATCACTACGATTGTATAGAAGATTATTCTTATAATTCTTCCCATATTATGCTTTTACTACTTTGTTTTTTACTAAGATATCTATCAATGAGATAGATGCATCTTCCATTCTGTTCACTATACCATCTATCTTAGAGGTAATGAAATTATAAAAAATTTGAAGAATAATTGCTACAATAAGACCTGCAACTGTTGTAAGAAGTGCTATCTTAATACCACCTGCTACTACTGCTGGAGAGATATCTCCTGCTGTCTCAATTCTATCAAATGCCTCGATCATACCGAATACCGTACCCATAAACCCAAGCATAGGAGCAAGAGCGATGAAAAGCGATAACCATACAAGTCCTTTTTCTAAGATACCCATTTGTACAGAACCGTAGCTAACTACTGATTTCTCTACAACGTCTATCGAACCTTGATCAGCTCTATCCAAACCTTGGTAGAATATACTTGCTATCGGTCCTCTTGTATTTCTGCATATTTCTTTAGCCCCTTCTAAGTTGCCTGCTGCTACTTCATCTTCTATCTGAGCTACGAACTTGTCTGTATTGATACTCATCCAGAAAAGAGATATGATTCGCTCTATTGCTATTGCCAATCCTAAGATAAGACAGATAAGCGGGAAAAGCATAAACCAAGGATCTCCCTCTATAAACTTCTTCTTGATTACTTGTAGTCCGCTTTCTTCTGGTGCTTCTGCTCCTTCTACTGCTGGAGCATCAGCATCTGTTGCTACCGCATCCGCTGCCGCTGCTAAATCTACTTTGCTTGAGTCAGCTGCTGCCTCTACTACACCTGAAGTATCTTCGTCTTGAGCTACTACAGTTTGAACACTCAATGTCATTAGAAATAACAACATTAACAATGATGTGAATTTTTTCATTTTTATTTTAATTCTGATTATTACGTATTGCGGACAAAAATAGAAAATTTTAAGTTCGGTTCGCGATTATGCATGTTATTTTAAAATTATCTTTTCTCATTACTACTATTCTATCCGCTTGTTTCATTAACTCAAAGGTGCATCTACATCGTACATTATTTTCATTAGAATATAAAAACAACCATTTTCGCTTTACCAAAGGAAGATAATAATATGGCCAAGGCTAAAAAAGTATACATCTGTTCCCACTGCGGAAGCAACTATGCCAAAATGATGGGCAAATGTTTTTCGTGCGGAGAGTTCAATACCATACAGGAAGAGGTAGTGATAAAACCCAAAAGCGGAAGTATGATGAATCTGAATGACATAGATGGCGTAGTGACACCCGTAAATAGTGTGGACGCCATAGAACTCCGCAGGCTAAAAGCTCCCGGCATAGAACTCAATAGAGTGTTGGGCGGTGGCATAGTGCCTGGGTCGGTCATACTATTGGGCGGGGAACCCGGTATAGGTAAGTCTACCTTACTCCTACAAAGTGCTCTTCGTATGAACAAACGAGTGCTGTATGTAAGTGGTGAGGAAAGTTTGAATCAGATAAAAATGCGAGCAGATCGCATAGGCGTTACTAATGAGGAGTGCCTCTTGCTCAATGAAACATCTGTAGAAAATATCATTGGCAAACTCAAAGAGACTAAGCCATCTTTTGTAATCATAGACTCTATACAGACAATGTTCAGCAAATACTTAGACTCTACTCCCGGTACTATTTCGCAAATAAGAGAGAGTAGTTCGCTACTGATACAGTATGCCAAGCAAAACGAAGTGCCGATAATCCTCGTAGGTCATATAACTAAGGATGGACAACTCGCTGGCCCTAAGCTATTGGAACATATGGTTGACACTGTATTACAATTCGAAGGTGAAACACAAAACAGCTATCGTATTCTGCGTACCTTAAAAAACAGGTTTGGGAGTAGTTTGGAGCTGGGTATATATGAAATGACATCTGAGGGAATGCGAGAGGTAGACAACCCAAGTGAGATACTCATAAACCAACGAAGTGAAAATTTGAGTGGAATTGGAGTAGTGGCTTCGCTAGAAGGAAATAGAAGTCTACTCATAGAAACTCAAGCCCTTGTAAGTGCTGCGGTATATGGCAATCCACAACGAAATACTAACGGATACGACATAAAACGTCTTAATATGCTGCTTGCCGTACTCGAAAAACGATGTGGCTACAAACTCAGCCAGCAAGATGTATTTGTAAATATAGCAGGAGGACTGAAAATAAATGACCCAGCTACCGACCTCGGAATAGCAGCCTCCATAGTTTCTTCATTTGAAAATTTGGCATTGCCTAATAAGGTTGTTTTTGCAGGTGAAATAGGGCTAAGCGGTGAGATACGTGGCGTAAACAGAATAGACCAACGGCTCAAAGAAGCCGAAAAACTTGGTTTTACGGGCTTTATACTTTCTGATCAACTGGATGTGAAACAAAGCGATTATACCATTAAGTTGCACCAAGTAGGGAATGTAAGGCAGGTATTCGATCTGCTATTGACTTAAATATTCTTCACTATTAGTATACCACATCCTCTGCTAAGGCTACAGGGTGTAGTTCCTTCAAAGTTGCCTTCTCAGAATCGCTGAGTTCATTGTAATACTTGTCAAATTTAGTTTGAGACAAGTCATCATAAAAAGTCTTGAAAGCCACTTTGCTACGATCTAAAGCTTGAATAAAAGCATAATATTCCAAATCTCTTTTGGATTTTACAAGAAGTACATTCTTCACTTTTTCTCTCTTGTCAAAGGCAAGAGACATTTTATCGCCAAGTTCCGAGCCTTTTAGTCTTTCGCCATTCAGCATATACGCACCCTCATTGTCGACAAGCAAGGTAGACTGAACGATGTACAAACTGTCCGGTGCTTCAAAAGGTTTAGAAATCGTAGTTTTTATTCCTTTATCCTCTACAATATTAGTCGTTACTAAGAAGAAGACTAAAAGTAAAAAGGCAATATCTGCCATAGACCCTGTATTGATTTCTTGCTGCTTTCTCATACTTATATACCGATAAGATAGTTGCTTAGATTTCACACAATTCACCAATGCGGGCATCCACTTCACCAAGCCATCCTAACAATACGTTACTCAAATAAAACGTACTTTTGCTTCACTAAATGGAGCAATATGTTGATAGAAGTTTTAAAATCTAAAATACACAGAGCCAAAATCACTCAAACAGAGCTGGATTATGTAGGAAGTATCACCATAGACCTAGATCTAATGGATGCAGCCAATATGATAGAAGGAGAAAAAGTGCTCATTGTAAATAATAATAACGGCGAACGTCTGGAGACATACGCGATAGCCGGTGAACGAGGCAGCGGCATGATTTGTCTCAATGGGGCTGCAGCTCGCAAAGCAGCTAAGGGTGATATTGTAATTATCATTTCGTTTGCCCATATGGAATTTGAAGAAGCTAAGAAATTCACACCATACTTGGTGTTTCCAGATAAAAACAATAAGGCCCTCCTTGACTAAAAATACCAAAACAGCTATTCAAACCATAGTCTTCTTAGTATTGGGAGGATTACTTTTTTATTGGGCAGTGGGTAGCCAAGACCCATCTAAAGTCTGGGAAAACATAAAAGATGCTGATAAGAAGTGGATTATCGTTTCTATGATTTGTGGTATTCTCAGTCACCTAGCAAGAGCACTAAGATGGAACCTATTGCTTGAACCCATGGGGTATAAAGCTACTTCAGCTGGCAGTTTCCACGCAGTCATTTTAGGTTATTTAGTAAATATGGGGCTGCCTAGAGTAGGCGAAATCACAAGGCCAGCAGTACTTTCTAAGTTAGAGGGCATACCGTTAAATAAACTAGTAGGAACAGTGGTAGTAGAACGCGTAGTAGATTTACTTATAACCGCACTCATAGCCGTTGCGATTTTCTTTATCCAATTTCAAATCATTGCTGATTTTTTTATAAAAATTTTTGGAGATGTTAACTCGCAAGGTGTATTGCTTTATGGAGGTATTGCCTTAATACTCATCTTAGTTATTTACATCATTTATAAGAAACGACATTGGTTTTATACTCTCCCGATTATTGGAAAGTTTCAATCGTTTATTGAAGGATTACTCGACGGAATGAAGACTGTTTTCAATCTCGAACAAAAAGGGCTCTTCATATTTTATAGCCTTTTTATCTGGGTCATGTACTTCTGTATGCCATACTTTATTCTCTTTGCTTTGGATAGTACGGCACATCTTGGTGCTTCGGCTGGACTTACAGTACTTCTATTTGGAACGGCTGCTATGATTGTACCCATACCTGGCGGTGTTGGTGCATTCGAATTTATGGTTCCTGCTGCACTGGATTTATACGGAATAACCGAAGTAGTAGCTAAAAGCTATGCCGTCATCACACACGCCATCCAATTTATGGTAATAATCGGTGTCGGAGCATTCTCAGTCCTTTACTTCGTCATTAAGACCCAAAGGTTAAAAAAGAAAAATGTGGAATGATCTTATAAATAACAAGGTATTTACGAGTTATTATGAACTCGCTACGCAAGTAACCACTTGGCACCTGTACAATGAAAAAGTGGTTTTCACCAACGGTTGTTTTGACCTACTCCATATGGGTCATATTGATTACCTATGTAAAGCTGCAGATTTAGGTGACCGACTAATTATTGGGGTAAATACAGATTCCTCAGTGAGCAAGCTAAAAGGTCCTACTAGACCGATTATAGATGAGCACACCCGCTTAACCAAGTTGGCTGCTCTAGCCTTTGTAGATGCTGTAATACTCTTCGATGAGGAAACACCATTAAACTTAATTACCACCATCAAGCCTAATGTACTAGCTAAGGGAGGTGATTACACCGAAGAAACAATAGTAGGAGCTAGAGAGGTACTGGAGACTAAGGGGTCCGTACACGTTATTCCATTCTTAGATGGTCACAGTAGCACATCTATTATTAATAAAATAAAAGGGGAGTAGTTAGCTCCTATTTAACTCTTACGCTTTCCACCCTTTAGGTCTTCTTGTAAGAGGTCTAAGGCTTCCCACTTACCCTCATTTGCCAATTGTGCTTGCTCACCCCACGTACTAGGATCGTGTACTGCATAATTAGGGCCTGCTGCTATCAGCACACCTTTTATACGATCCACACTCACCGAAACAAGGTCGGTATAGGTTTTTATCCCATCCTCATTCAATAATTGCTCTATTTTCGGCCCAATGCCTTCCACCTTTTTCAAATCATCAAATCCTGAAGATTGAGTAGCCGATTCTGCAGGTATTATCGCAGATGAATAAGAAGATGACGTCTTAGTTTCTACTTCTGTCTTGACTTCTGTTTTTTCTGACTCGTATGTATTTTTCAACGCATCTAATTTCAGTTGTAAAGCATTTCTTTCATTCTCCGCATTAATCTTTTGTACTACTTGATTTGAAACCTTGAGTTTCGTACTCTCCAACTCCGCTTTGAGATTTAATATTTCCTTCTCATAAATTTCACCGTCTATGCTATCTTTTTTTAGGGTTGCCAGTTCGGTAAGTAATTTTAACTTTTCATTTTCTGCATTTTTCAATTTCGTCTTTAATGCCGAATTTAGAATAGACCGCAACCAGTAACCCAACAGGAAAGGTACGAAAACTATAAGTGCTACATGCCAAACGTAGTTTTCTGCTGTTAGACTACCTGGCCCTTCTATAAATTTTTCTATGTCCATCATAATTATCTCTTGATTATTAACATCAATCTTCTATTTTTTGCTCTTCCCTCCTCTGTACTGTTATCGGCTATTGGCTCGTTCTGCCCTTTACTACTTATAATAAGTCGTTCTGTGGCAAAACCCAATTCAGACAGCAAATCACCCAAAGCTGTAGCTCGCTCAAGCCCCAGTTCAAAATTCTCTTGTTCGCCACCGGTATCGTCCGTATAACCTACTATTTCTATAAGACTCTCACGTTCTTCCTTTACCAATTTGGTTAAGTAAGCTTCTATTTTAGCTGGCACGGTATCTTTTGCTATTACACCTTCGTAATATATATAGGCACCAAATGAAGTTTCTGTCACATTATCATTTCGTACTAATACTCTAAATCTAACCGCGTCAAGCTTATTAGAGTCTGCTGTAAAATTTAACAATCGTGAGGATAGCTCTACTTCGCCATCAGGTACTTCTCTAAATAGTTCTCTTGCACCCACTGCCCTGGCCACTCCCAAATTCTCCGTCGCAGAGTCACTGACCTCATCTTCATCATATAAACCAATTATTTCCAAAGCCCAAGCATTAGAATCACTCAACTGACTTAACAACTTAACCTTAAAGTCACTAAACGTAGGCTGTAGCTTAGGCGTTGCTGAACCTTTATCGTATAATATATGAGCCGTAGTAGGGAGCTCACTATTGCTACTTGGACAAGCTTGCTTTATTTTGCAAATGAAGTACCACCCACTCACAACTGACCACATAAGAAAGAGGACAACAACTAAAAATGCTTTTGACTTCATTGTTTTTTGACAATTTGATTAATGGCGGAGAGAGAGGGATTCGAACCCTCGGTACACTTGTGATGTACACACGCTTTCCAAGCGTGCTCCTTAAGCCACTCGGACACCTCTCCAATATTGCAAAGTAAATTATAATTCGAACAATGTCAATGCATTGTCCGTTGTTCTCTGAATTATGTGCTCTAAAGGCAAATCATATACATAAGATAGCTGCTCAGCTACCTTTATAACATACGCCGGTTCGTTACGCTTACCACGGTAAGGTGTAGGTGCGAGATATGGTGCATCTGTTTCAATGACTATATGATCTAACGAGACGTGTTGCAACACTTCTCTTAGGGTCGTATTCTTAAAGGTAAGCACTCCACCTATACCTAAACTAAAACCCATATCTACAACCTCCTTCGCCTCCTCTATAGTTCCCCCAAAGCAGTGAAATACTCCACCTACATTTTCAAGTTCATTGGACTTGAGCAGGTCAATAATTAATGAAGTAGAATCGCGTGAGTGGATGGCTATAGGCAGCCCAAACTCCCTTGCCCACCTACATTGCTCCAAAAACGCTAGCTTTTGAATATCCTGAGTAGACTTATCCCAATAGAGATCTATGCCAATTTCACCTACCGCGACGTATTTATGCTTCTCAAATTGTCTCTTTATGATTTCCAACTGAGTTTTATAATCAGACGAAACATAGCAAGGATGAAGACCCATCATAGGAACACAAACATCGGAACTATTGGATAATTGATGCAACCTCTCAATAGTAGTTTCGTCTATATTGGGGAGTAAAATTTTTGTAATACCACATTCTATGGCATTCATCAAAACCTCTTCTCTGTCACTATCAAACTCTTCGGCATACAGATGTGCGTGCGTATCTATCATATATGGAGGCAAATGTAGGACATAAAAAAATCCTGTCCCCACAGTGTGAGAACAGGATTTTTGTTTTATCGGTCGCTATATCTTATTTAGATACAGTGATTCGCTTAGTTGCGTAGTAATCGCCATTCTTAACTTGTACAAAGTATACTCCGTCTGCTACTGCTGACATATCTACACTGTATGTACCGTTCATATTGTCTACTACATCTATTGCTATTACATTACCCAAGATATCTGCAACTTTCAATACCACGTCTCCTGCATTCTCTACAGTTACGTTGAATTTACCCGTTGATGGGTTTGGATATACATTGATCATAGCATCATTGTTAGTCAAGTCCTCTACTCCTACTAGGTTGATAGCTACTGTCTCGCATGCCTCATTCCAGCACTCACCTTTCTTAGTCGCTAGACAAGCCTCAAATGTTGCTATATCTACATTTACATAAGTATACGTTGGGCTCTGAGATTGGTCTCTACCACCATCTCCAAATGTCCATCTGTACTCATCGTTTCCTGCTGGTCCGGTAAATACTACTGTTCTACCATCTCTAGCTGCCATAAATGTCGCATCTGGTGCTGCGTTTACAGTAACTTGCTTCGTTACTTGATCGCTACATCCACCTGCTACTATCGCCTCTAATGTCACATTATACGTGTTTGGTGCTCCGTATACGTGAGTAGGTGATAAGTCTGAACTTGATACTCCGTCTCCGAATGACCATACATAGCTTAAGTCTCCTGCTGCTACTGTAGAGCTGTTTGTGAATACTGCTTTGTCGCCCTCACATACGGAACCTGCCTCAAAATCTGCAACTGCCTGTAGCACTACTTCTAGCTCCTTAGTGATTGAATTTGAACATCCGTTCACATCATCAATTGTCAATGTTACTTCCTTAGTTCCTACGTTGCTAAATAAGTATGATGGATTCTCGATTCCTGAAGTAGATTCTCCATTGAAATCCCAAGTCCAAGTACTTTGTGCTGGATCTGCTGAACCAGTTCTGGTAAAGTTAGTCGGTGTTAAGTTACACGCTGCATCAAATGTGAAATCTGCTTCTGGCGATACGTTCAAGTTTACTACTTGAGTTACTGCATCTACACATCCAAACTCTGATGTCGCTGTTAAGGTTACCGACTTAGCTCCCGCCGTCGCAAATGCATACGATGGTGACTCTAGTCTTGATATGCCTACTCCGTCAAAATCCCAAGCATAACCCATTCCGGCTCCGTTTGGTATCGTTGATGTATTTATAAAGTCTACGTCTACAAAGTTACACTCGCCTGTGCTGGTGAATGAAGCTACTGGCTTCTCAAACTGATAAGCATTTTTAGTAAGTGATGCATCACATCCGTTGGCAGATGCTACTACTGTAATCTGACGCTGACCTGGAGTGCTAAATGTATATGATGGATTTACATCTGTAGAAGTAGATTCTCCTCCAAAATCCCACGCATAACTGATTGCACTACTTGTAGGCAATGTTGTGCTATTTACTATGGTAACAGGCAATCCTTCACAAGCGTTTAATACTTTGAAGTCTATCTCTGGCTTTGGTGTTACATCAATTAAATTAAATGCTGTATACTCAAACTTAGGATACTGACCATTTGCTACAGTCATCTCCACGTTTACATCATTACCATAAGTAGTGTACTGCCAGAAACCATCTTTGATATCTGAATTATCATCCATTACCGATGCATCTGGATCATCAAACTCCCAGCTCGTTACGATGTAACTTGTTCCTGCTAGTGTACTTGTGTTTTTGAATTGTGCTACATCGCCTAAGCAGATGTCTGATGCATCAAATGATGCTACTGGCGTATGTGGTACATATAAGTATCTACCAAATGTAGTATCACAACCGGTTGTGTTGTCTAATACTTCTATCTCCATAAAGATAGTCTCTCCAGCTAAGGTAGTGGCTGGATCTACTGTCATTACTTTATCTGAACTCGTAAGTGTGAACCCATCTGCAGTTACATCCGTACCACCTGAAGTAGTAGCTGTAAGTGTGTATGCATAGTTCGTAGCTGTTGCAGGATCTACAATGTCATAGTTAGACACATATGTGTTTACCACAGCATCTGGACTAGCCATCGTACCGCCATTAAAATATCCACCAAAAACCGCAGCTTCTGTTAAGCTACCTCCGGTAGGTGAAGTTACGATATCAAAAGTATAGTCATCTTCATTATTATTTAAATCATCGTCTGTACCGTCTATGTACGCTGACACTGTGTTAGTGCCTGCTGTATTGAATGTAGGAATAGTAGTAAACTCATAGCTTACTGAAGCTCCAGCGGCCACAGGACCAGCAACAACCTCTGAAACCTTAGTTCCTCCGTTCACATCATAGGCAACAGGAATCCCTGTAACGGCATACGCTCCTTCGTTTTTGATAGTAATACCTACAGTATCACTAAAGTTACCACACTCTGAAGCAAGTGTTGTAAAGTCGATAGAAGTGGTAGAGAAATCAAGATCATACTCTACAGCTCCTAAGTCTGGTGTAGTTGTGCTACGCGTAGTACCTTCTATGTCAGTAGTTACACTTGTATATGGAGTACCAAGGTTTCCTAGCCCAAAAGAACTAAGTCTATAGTCTTGTGCTGGTTGATCTGCAAAACTGACAGACTTATTATACCAGTTAGACCCCACTGAACCTGAGAGTAAAGGAAAAGTCGCATAAGTGGCATTATAATATGCGTAAATTTTAGTTCCACCGCCTGTCACATCATCTAAGTGAATGTTATTGTGAGTGAACGTTGTAGGCCCTCCAATTCCGGCTGCATCAAATCCGTAGATACCGTAAATAGTACCAGCCGTCTTATTAACATTTGCGTAAATAATATTATTGGCAACATCACCATTTGCGTAGGCAGGGTAAAAACAATAAATTGTACTTGTATTGGACTGACCAGCAGT
>JABIUV010000045.1 GCA_018700895.1 Bacteroidota bacterium | reverse complement strand
GCATTTGTAAAAAATGGCGGATCGAGTAACACACCAGAAACTATTTCAAAGCCAGTAGAAACTAGCGACACCGCCGCTTCTACTGCTAAACCTACACCAACTGCTAAATCCGCACCGGCACCAAGTCTCAATGCGGGTGATGAAATCATAGAAATGGACCGTATGCGTAAGCTGATTGCTGACCATATGGTAATGAGTAAGCATACTTCGCCTCACGTTACTTCATTTGTAGAGGCCGACGTCACCAACCTAGTAAACTGGCGAAATAAGATTAAAGGAGATTTCAAAGCTAGAGAAGGTGAGAATTTCACCTACACTCCTATCTTCATAGAAGCAATAGTGAAAGCTATTAAAGACTTCCCATTGATCAATGTATCTGTAAATGGAGACAGCATCATAAAGCGTAAGAACATAAACATTGGGATGGCAGCAGCTTTGCCTAGTGGTAACCTCATCGTTCCTGTGATTAAAAATGCTGATTTCATGAACTTGACTGGTCTCGCCAAAACTGTAAATGATCTCGCAAATCGAGCAAGGTGTAATAAGCTTACGCCAGACGAAATACAAGGCGGAACGTATACTGTAACTAATGTAGGTACATTTGGTAATGTATTAGGTACTCCGATAATCAATCAACCTCAAGTGGCTATTATGGCAATGGGTGCAATCGTTAAAAAACCAGCGGTTATAGAAACGGAACACGGTGATTTGATAGGCATACGTCACAAAATGTTCCTTTCTCACTCCTATGACCATAGAGTTGTAGACGGAGCCCTTGGCGGTATGTTCGTACGTAGAGTAGCAGACTATTTGGAGCAGTGGGATGAGACAAGGGAGGTATAGAAATTGTCATTAGAACTACCCCAACAATCACATCAAACAACATAAATGAAATCAGTCATCCTCATACCTTGCCGATTAGAATCTACACGGTTCCCGAACAAACCTCTTGCTCCGATACTTAACAAGCCTATGATACAATGGGTGTATGAAGCAGCCGAAAAAAGCGATGCTACGGATGTATTTGTAATTACGGATAGTGAAGAAATCATAACAGCCGTAGAAGCATTTGACGGACAAGCTATACTTACTAGTACAGAACCTGTAAATGGAACCGAACGCTGTGAAGAAGCCATAGAAATACTCACTTCTGACGGTACCGAGTATGATGTAATTATAAATATACAAGGCGATGAACCACTTATAAATGCCGAGGACATCAACAGAATGCTTGACCTTTTCGAAGAGGAAGACGTAGATGTACTGACCTTTATACAGCCTATTGATAATGAGGACGATTACCGTAACCCCAATATCGTAAAAGCCGTTCCTACTACTTTTGACGAAGGGTTTTGTGATGTAACGTATTTTAGTCGTTCTCCTATCCCGTTTATGGATGAATTCAGAACAAATGTTGCATTTAAACATGTAGGAATATATGGTTTTACGGCTACGGCCTTTGAAGAGACTAAAAGCCTTGACCCCTCATTGCTCGAAGAAGTAGAACGTTTAGAACAATTGCGATGGGTACAGAATCATATCGTAGTTTCAGCTTTGGTTACGGAAAATGTGCTTGTAGGCGTAGATACGCCAGCCGATATAGCTGCTGTTGAAAACATATTGAAATCCCAAAATTAAGCTTTGGCATAATAGCCTTCTCTTTCACCTACTTTTGACACCCGTACACAAACGGGGAGCCAAACGCTATTTCCTAGCATCTTTTTCCTTTTTTGAGGCACTAAAAATTAATCATTTATGGACACAAAATACGTATTCGTTACAGGCGGAGTTACTTCTTCGTTGGGCAAAGGAATAATCTCAGCATCACTGGCTAAGCTTCTGCAAAAAAGAGGATATAGAGTCACTATCCAAAAATTTGATCCATATCTGAACGTGGACCCCGGCACAATGAATCCGTATGAGCACGGTGAATGCTACGTTACTGATGATGGTGCCGAAACAGATTTGGACCTTGGTCATTACGAGCGTTTTTTGAATGTCCCTACTTCACAAGCCAATAATGTCACTACCGGTCGCGTATATAGTACCGTAATAGGTAATGAGCGAGACGGCAAATACTTGGGTAAAACCGTACAAATCATTCCCCACGTGACTGACGAAATACAGCGTAGAATGAAAATTTTGGGTGAGAGTGGTGATTACGATATTGTTATTACTGAACTAGGTGGCACCGTAGGTGATATTGAATCATTACCATACGTCGAGTCCGTGCGTCAATTAAAGAGAAAATTAGGTAGTGACGATTCTGTGGTAATACACTTAACACTTGTCCCCTATCTTGCGGCCGCGGGAGAACTCAAAACAAAACCTACACAACACTCCGTACAAAAACTACTAGAAGCGGGCGTCCAACCTGACATATTAGTGTGCAGAACAGAGCACAAACTAAGTAAAGAAGTTCGTAATAAGATCGCACTCTTCTGTAATGTGAATCAGAATGCGGTAATAGAAAGTATAGATGTAGAAACCATATACGACGTACCACTTATGATGGAGAAAGAGCGACTGGACAAGGTGGTATTGGCTAAACTAAGATTACCCACCAGTACCGAAGCAGACTTAGAGAGCTGGAAAGATTTCTTGTTCAAACTAAAGCATCCTAAGAACGAGGTAAACATAACGCTCGTGGGCAAATACGTGGAATTACCCGATGCATATAAATCTATCATAGAAGCATTTATCCATGCAGGTGCTGTTAATGAATGTAAGGTAAACTTGAGTATGATACCGTCCGAAAATCTAAATGCGGAGAATATCAAAGATCGACTTAAGGAAGCTGATGGTGTTCTTGTAGCCCCTGGATTTGGAGACAGGGGAATTGAAGGAAAAATTCATACTATAAAATACCTTCGTGAAAATGGTATCCCATTCTTTGGGATTTGTCTAGGAATGCAATGTGCAGTTGTAGAATATAGTCGCAACGTGTTAGGCATAGCAGATGCACACAGTAGCGAGATGACCGAAACCAAAAATGCTGTAATCGACCTGATGGAGAGTCAAAAAGACGTTACTCAAAAAGGCGGGACTATGCGATTAGGAGCATATAAGTGTAGGTTAGAAAAAGGCTCAAAAGCTCATGCCGCCTACGGAAAAATTAATATATCAGAGCGTCACCGTCACAGATATGAGTTCAACTCTAAGTACCTCGCTCAAATGGAGAAGGCAGGAATGAAAGCCACAGGAGTAAATCCAGATAATAATTTGGTAGAAATAGTAGAGATACCCGACCACCCTTGGTTCGTTGGTGTACAGTATCACCCTGAACTTAAGAGCACGGTAGACGAACCTCATCCATTATTTGTTCGCTTTGTAAAGGCCGCATTGGAGAATAAGAAATAGCTAAATCTAAGACCCTTTTCAATGTACCTGCAATTAAAATGGTATATTCCGGGTAGTTTTAACCAAAAAATAAATAATTATGAATCAAAAAGTAACACTTGTAGTCCGCATTTTAGTTGGATTAATGATGGTGGTTTTTGGAGCAAATAAGTTTCTGAATTTTATGCCGCAACCTACAGAAATTCCGGAGCAAATGGGAGCACTTATGGGGATTTTAATGAACTCTCCATTTATGACCATTATTGGAGTTTTAGAGGTACTTGGTGGACTAGGCTTAATCCTAAACAAATTTGTACCGTTGAGCCTAACTGTTCTTATTGCAGTACTCTTTAATGCTGCATTATTCCATTTATTTTTCGACCCAGCAAATGTTGTTGGAGCATCAGTATTCCTGGTACTATGTCTTGTTCGTGTATATGGTTACAAAGACAGATTTAAAAGTTTACTTACAATATAAACTTAATTTTCAATGTATAAAAGAGGCATCTGTTATCTTAGCAGATGCTTTTTTTATGCAACACAATTAGCTACATTAAAAGAGTAGTAATTCTAAAAAAAAGAAACCTAGTATTCCAATGAAAACCAAAAAATCGAACACAAAAAAAAGGCCTAGAGATACTCTAGAACTTTGGTCGGGGTGGCAGTCCTGATAACTATCGGGAGAAACTGCGACCTCCATTTATAGAATCATAATATTACTAAGAAGTAAAAGTGAAAACCGAAAAATCAATCACAAAAAAAGGCCTAGAGATGGTCTAGACCTTTGGTCGGGGTGGCAGGATTCGAACCTGCGACCTCCTGCTCCCAAAGCAGGCGCGATAACCGGGCTACGCTACACCCCGAGGTGTAATTAGAGCTGCCTTTGATTGGGAATAGGCAACCCTTGCACTTTCGAAAATTTGCATTTTCTTAAAAAGTTTGTGATCCCACCAGGACTCGAACCTGGAACCTACGGTTTAGAAAACCGTTGCTCTATCCGGTTGAGCTATGGAACCATCTTATAGGGATCTATAGGAACGTAATTCTATACCCTATTAGTTGCGGAGAGACAGGGATTCGAACCCTGGGTACGCTTTTGGCGTACGCTTATTTAGCAAACAAGTCCTTTCGGCCACTCAGGCACCTCTCCTTTTAAAGGAGTGCAAAGATAATCGTATTTTGAAACATACATACTTTTGCTAAAGAAATTTAGCCTTTTTTTCCATCCAAATTATGCAGGCTATTTCAGAATAATTATTTAACCTTGAACCTACATGGCAACGGACCAAAATAGCAACTATATTTTTAGAAATTTAAAGGTTTATAGCTCTACAGAATGGCTGGCGGATAATAAGAAAAAGTATCGCTCGGTCTTTGACAAAAACGAGGCGACATACGTTTATGCGGAGTTCTCCTTTTTCAACCTTCACTTCAAGAAAAAAGACTGGGACCTTAAACTAGAAATAGTATGTAAAGACAATACCAAAAATGAAATCTGCAGACTAAACTGCGATAGAACCGTATCTGCTAATAGTAATCTCCTCTTTTTACGCGAAGGCTGGGGTACCCATAATGTAGGCACATATTGGGGAATTGGCACTTATACTTGGTCTGTTGAAATAGATGGTGTAGTCGTTGCTGAAAAAAACTTTTACATCCAAGATATAGGAGTAGTAACCAAAAAAACGAATCCCTATTTCGATATAAAGCAGGTCCATTTTTACGAAGGGCCATTTGATAATGTTCAGGAGCCTGACCGTAAATATTTTGAGCAGTTTAGTGACCAAGAATCACGCTATATATGGGCGGAAATAACGTGCGTCAATAAAGCCAAAGAGGTTGATTTTTGGAGTTGTGAGTTTGTGTTTAATTTTTTGACGGAAACACATTTACTCAAAGGTTCTATCAGTAAACTAATGTTTGTTTATCAGCAGGATGAAGAGTTTAAAATTACCGTAGGTTGGGGAGCTGACAAACCAGGCAGCTGGCTCAAAGGAAAGTATTACTTGGACATTCTGTATATGGATCAACTTGTTTCTCAAGAAGAGTTTCTCATAGGTCAAGATTTTGTAGAGTACGTCATAGAGGAGAAAGGTAGCAGTACTAAAACACTCGGAGCTTCGCCTAAAACACCTACCGTAGAGGCAGTGAATAATGTAGAAAAAACATTAAGTGAGCTAGATGACTTAATTGGCTTAGACAGCGTAAAAGATAGAATACGCGAGTATGCCAACTACCTTGAGTTCATAGCTATACGAAAAGACAAAGGGCTAAAGGAGGAAGAAGGCATAAATCTCAACTGCGTTTTCAAAGGGAATCCGGGAACTGGCAAAACTACAATCGCTCGCAAACTTGGGAAAATATACAAGCAACTTGGACTGCTTAGTAAAGGGCACGTACATGAGGTAGACAGAAGCGATTTAGTAGCGGAATTCATAGGTCAAACAGCACCCAAAACCAAGGCGGCCATCAAAAAAGCGGAAGGTGGAATCCTTTTTATAGATGAGGCTTACTCACTCGCTCGTAAAGATGATGACAGTAAAGACTTTGGTAAGGAAGCCATAGAAATATTACTCAAGGAACTCTCTGACGGTAAAGATATTGCAATCATAGCAGCAGGTTACCCTAATGAGATGGACACATTTATAGAATCTAACCCTGGGCTGAAATCCCGTTTTAGAATGATTTATGATTTTCAAGACTATACACCTCAAGAGTTACTTGAAATAGCCCAAGTACACAGCAAGAAGAAAGGCATACAATTTTCTGAAGATGCTGAGGAGATGTTTTACAAAAAAATAGTAGATGCCTACCGAAACCGCGATCAGTTTTTTGGAAATGCCCGCTTAGTGGTATCTCTTATAGAAGAGTCTAAATTAAACTTAGGTATTCGTGTAATGAATGCCGAAAACCCTGCTGACCTCACCACAGAAGAACTCAGCTTAGTACAAGTACCCGATATAGAGAAATTAAGCATTAGTCCTAAGAATGTGATTCCTGACATCCCTATTGATGAAGATTTACTCCAAGTTTCTATTGCCAAATTAGATGGCCTTATCGGCATACAATCTGTAAAAGACGAAATAAAGAGCCTCGTAAAACTTGTACGCTATTACAAAGAAACCAAGCAAGATGTGCAAAATAGCTTTAGTCTACACTCCGTATTTACAGGTAATCCTGGAACGGGTAAAACTACTGTGGCTCGAATTCTTGCTCAGATATATAAAGCTCTTGGCATACTTGAGAAAGGAAACCTCGTAGAGTGTGATAGACAAAGCCTTATAGGCGGATACGTAGGTCAAACAGCCATAAAAACAGGTGAAATCATAGACAAGGCAATGGGTGGCGTTTTATTCATAGACGAGGCCTACTCACTTACCGAGGGAGGTAACTCTGATTATGGCAAAGAGGCCATTGAAATTATTCTAAAACGTATGGAAGATTTCAGAGGACAGTTTATTGTAATCGCAGCTGGATATACGGATAATATGACCCGTTTCATAGAATCTAACCCGGGTCTTAAATCAAGATTTGATAAGGTATTTGAGTTTGATGATTTTGATGCTACATTACTATTAGACATAGCCAAAAATCAAATTGCCGATGCCGGATTTAAATTAGCCTCCGCCGCCGACAAAAGTCTTAACAAGCTCATAGCTGATATGTATTTAGGTAAAGACAAGTACTTTGGCAACGGGCGTAGTGTTCGTAAAATAGTGGAGGAAGCTATAAGAAATCAACATCTAAGAATGAGTGAATTAGATCCTGAAAAGCGAACAAAAGCGATGATTAAAACCATTAATGCGAAGGACATTACCAGTATAACTGTAGAGGACAAAGGCAAGCCTGATATTCTACCTACCCTAGGATTTAGACAAAGTAACTAGCCACAATGATTACAGAATTGAGTACAATCGGGATAGCGGTATTAGGAGCGAGTACTCTCTCATTGCTCGTACTGGTCACCTACTATTTCTACTTTTTTACAGGCCTGCAAGCAAGCGAAGCTCTGGCTAAGGAGGAACAACGACCTTTTTCTATTATAATCGCAGCCCGTAATGAGCGTGAAAATTTAGAGCAAAATTTACCCGCTATTCTCAACCAAGACTACCCCAATTTTGAAGTAGTGGTAGTGAATGATGGAAGCTGGGATGGAACAAAAGAATACCTCAAAGAACTCTCCCTGCAAGTACCAAAACTGAAAGTAGTAACGGTAAACTTGGATGAAAAATTTAGACGTGGAAAAAAGTTTGCACTCACACTAGGTATAAAAGGTGCTTCCCATGAGCACCTGCTTTTCACTGATGCAGATTGCAAACCAGCTAGTGATAAATGGCTGCAAAATATGGCAAATGCTATGGGTAATGCAGATATGGCCATAGGAAACTCTCCGCTCACTGTGAAACGGACTCTTTTGGGTTCTATTGTCAATTATGAAACCTTTCACACAGCAGTTCAGTATTTCGGATACGCAAACAGAAAGCAACCCTATATGGGTGTAGGTAGGAATCTTGCATACACTAAAACATTGTTTTTTGATAATAAAGGCTTCGCCAGTCACCAGCATATTATGTCAGGTGATGATGACCTCTTTGTACAAGAAGTTGCCACTAAAAGTAATACTTCTATCTGCTTATCTCCTGAGAGTTTCACCTACTCCCATGGTCCTAATTCATTTAAAGAGTGGATAACACAAAAAACGCGGCACCTGAGCACTGGCCAATTGTATAAAGGTAGATTTAAGATTTTACTAGGAACTTATTCCTTATTTCAATTGCTAATTTACATCTTAAGTATACTATTTATCATTTTACATCCCAGGCATTGGTGGTTAGGAATGTGCCCGTTGGCCGTGAAATGGCTTATACAATGGACAGTCATTCTCGGACCGAGTAAGAAACTTGGCTATAAGCGAGTTGGTTATGCCCTTCCCTACTATGATTTACTATATACTTTATTTTTATTCTTTTTTGGTATTACAAAACCATTTATGAAACCTAAAACATGGAACTAATCACCAAATATTTCCCTCATCTTACAGACAATCAAAAGGAGCAAATAGCCCAGCTTAAACCGCTTTATGATGATTGGAACGCCAAAATAAACGTCATAAGCCGAAAGCATATGGATACGTTTTATTGTAACCATGTATTGCACTCACTTAGTATTGCTAAGCTCTATCCTATAGACACGGGACAAACTGTATTAGACATAGGCACCGGTGGTGGATTCCCAGGAATTCCACTTGCTATACTCTATCCAGATACGTCATTTACGCTTGTAGACAGTATACGTAAGAAAACTAAAGTAGTAGAAGGTGTAGCCGAGAGCTTAGGGCTCACAAATGTGACTGTGATAAATGACCGATTTGAAAATATACAAGCCAAACACGATATCATTGTATCTAGAGCAGTAGCACCGGCACTCAAACTCGTAAAATTAACAAAGGATGCCTTAGCTAAAAGTGGCTGTCATATTTTCATAAAAGGGGGTGACTTAACTGAAGAAAAGCAAGAACTTCTTTTTACATACAAAAATTTAGAATGGGTTGAAACTCCTTTAAATTCGGTGTTTGAAGAAGATTTCTTTGAGACCAAGAAGGTTATCAAACTTACGAAGTAAAACGCCCTATTATCAATCTATCTAAGTAGATTAATGGTACCTGACTTTTGGTACACTTTATCTTCAAAATCGGTATAAGTAATCAGATAAACATAAGTTCCCATCTGAATATCTTCTCCTCTATACTCCGGTATCCATTTTTCGTCAATATCTTGAGAGTTGTAAAGTTTTTCGCCCCAACGATTATAAATCGATATTTCAAAAGTATTTATCGCCACGCCTTTCACGCCAAAACCATCATTCAAACCATCGCCATTGGGTGTAAACCCAGATGGCACATACACCTCTGGCGAAAAGTAGAAGCATACTTCATTACTCAACGAGGAGGTTTCCTCTCCCCCATTTTCGCTAGCTTGTACTCGGAAACATTTTCTATATTGTTTCGGGTCATGCACAAGTAGTAGGTTTGTATTGGAATTAGCATTGGCAAGCTCCACCCTATAAGAGCTAATATTATCTTCAAGCAACAAGTCGTAGAAACTTACTCCATTTACCCAACCAAAATAGTCTGTGAAGGTTAGTTGTGAATTGAAACTTTCATCTTGAAAACCAGTAAGTAGGATGCTCGTATGCTCCTCGGATCGTATGGTCACATCACACTTATTTTCTCCAGCAATGCGGTATTGGAAAGCCTTTTCGTCTGTATTAATATTGAGTTCGGTATAATTGGTTTGCGTTCCGGGCACTGTGGCTATAGGTGTCCAAGATCCTGTAGAACCTGCATCACGCTTTTCTATACGTAACTCATCAGCGGTGCTATTATTCAGCAATTGCCAATCAATACTCATCCTATTATCTGGAGTACCTACGCTAACAAAACGTAGGTCAATGTTCAATCTATCTATTTCAACATTGAGTCTTACTGTATCTCCTTCGCAACCTTCATCGCTTACCTCTACAACTTTTAATAATCCTACATCTACTAGCGTATCCCAAGTTACTGTGACAGAATTACTCCCATCTTCGATGACAGAAAAACTCCCATCTATACTCCAAATAAAAGACGAACCAACCGCTCCATTCACCGTATAGATCTGTGTCTCATAATTACTTGGGCAGATAACATCTGTACCTACTACGGGGCTGGTTACTGGTTTGGGGTTAACTACTATTAAGGTATCGATCACATCACCTGGACAGTTATTTTCCGATAATTCTTGAACCGAGATGGTGAATGTTCCACTTTGATCCCAAGATATTTTAATTGTATTAGTTCCTTGTCCATCAATATTTTGGTCATCTCCATTTACCGCCCAACTGAATGTAGAATTAGGAAATCCTGCAATAGTATATTCGTAAACACCCGAGGCTTGACAAACCTCAACTTCACCTATTATATCGCTTGCACTAGGCTTAGGAAATATCGTAACAGGTAACGTAAACGGAAGACTAATACACTCTCGGTTATTTACAGCATCTATAGCTCGCTGCACTACACTTACAGATCCTACACCTGCATTCTTCCAATCCACTGCAATATTTTCACTAGAATCACCTGCCGATTGCTGACCTCCTAAGATGGTCCAATCATAAACACTACCATTAGAAGCAACAACATTATACGCTACACCCAGGTCAAACTCACAAATCTCAGCAGGTCCTGTAATACTTGCTACAGACAAGGTGTATGATTTAGCGACACTCAATGCAATTGGCTCACTACTACAACCAAATTTATTGATTTCTATAACCTCTACCTCACCAATTCCCTCTTCTGCCCAATCTACCGAAATAGTAGATGTTCCATCACCTTGAGCGACTACTCCACCCAGTACAGACCACGTAAAGGTAGAATTATTGGAACTTCCTTGAGCAAAGTATTCTACTCCAACCGAATTAGGACATACTACCGTAGGTCCATCTATAACTGGCATCGGGATACTTACAAACACTTCTTTTTGAACAGTATCGCTTCTACAACCTAGTGCATTGGTAAGAGAAGCCTCTATGGTAAATGTTGGTATTCCTAATGTACCCATTGTAATCTCGTTTTGACTTACAAATCCTATGGTCGCATTTATAGCATTCCAATAATAGCTAACTCCTGCTACTGATCCTACGCTGTATTGCAAATTTTTTTCGTTGTCACAAACGGTATCCTTACCCGTAATTGCAGGATTTGGTGGACTCTCCACAATGGTAACATCCAAGGTCATCCAATCACCCAAACAACCCGCAGCACTTACTTCTCGCACTCGTATAGTTCCTGTTCCGGTGCCTGACCAGTTTATCACGACACTATCTAATGTGTTATCGCTTAACATATTTCCTTCTGTTATTTCCCACTCAAAGTCGGACGAGCTATTCCCATCTAGCACCTTATAAGTGGCATCATCACGTTGGCACACCTCAATAGGACCATCTAAATCTTCTGCTCCTTCAAAAGGAATTACATCTATGAGGACATCCAAACTATTAAATTTGGGCGGGCATCCATCGTCTTCGGCCGTAAAATAAACTATGTAAGGCTGGCTTCTGGCGGCATCGCAATCAGGAATCCAGCAGAACTCGCTTTCTACTTCTGATATGCCAGAGGCATCTGTGAATGTGGCAAGTGTTCCTCCGCCTATCCCTCCACCATCGCCTAATACAGAACCTCTACCAGTTAGAGTAATAGCGTCTAAATCATCTTCGTCTGAGGCTGACACCGTAAAACAAAGTTCTGTTCCTGCTTCTATTTGTAGTCGATTACTAGTGTTGATAGATACTTGTGGTCTTTTGTTCGGACGACAGTCCAAGACTATAATTTGCAAGTCTAATCGTGTACGACTCAGCAGAATACCGTTGCGATATTCTCGCACTTCAATACCTACTACATAATTACCTGTTTCGGTAGCATAAAATGATGTAAGACCTGTTCTATTATCTACGAATGCCCCTCCTGAGGCACCAAATGGTTGTTGCCAACTGTAGCCAGGGTTATAACTTAACAGCGGAGTATCTAGGTTCAAAGAAGGCTCTGGCACCGGAAAACCAATGCCGCCGTGGCTATAAGGTCTCATTAGAGTATAAGCCAAACTATCTCCATCTCTATCTACAGCATCAAATAGAAAAGAAGTAGTATCATTAACACACATATAGGGACTCGGTACTCCATAAAATGCTGGTGAATTATTCTCTAAACTCGTGTTGGGTATATAGCAGTAATATGTTTGTCCCTGTGTAGGGTCTGCACCTGTTTGAACTATATTTTTCTGAACATTACGACAACATCGTGTGTACGTAATATGATAACCTTCACTGTAAGGCTTAAGGGTAATTATCCCTTCGTACAAGCCGTACTCAATACACACATTTGACCGTATATCTGGACAATCTACGTTACCAGGAGCTTGCACCCTCTCCTTGAGTACCATATTAAACTTAACTACTTGATTTCGAGATTTAGCGGCATCATTCAGATAAACACCCACATTTATTTCATCTTCAAGCGGAATGCCATTATCACAATCGCGATATACATTAAAGCTTACTCTGTATCGGGAATCACCATTGGCCAATTTACTAAGAAAAGTATAATTCATATACCCTCCTACTAGGTGAGTTGCGTTAGCCGTGAAAGTAAAACTAATACACCCAATGAGCAATAATATGTGTTTAGTAAATTTCTTCAAAATGCTATTCTCACAAAAATAGTGTGTTTTCTATAGGAAAACGGTTCTAGCACATTAATAGTTGTTTATATAAACGTTTTTTACAAAGATTGTACAAAAGCTCGGATAGAAGCAAAGCTGAAATCCTGATTGTCAAAGGTGAATTGAGGATTTTCAATTCTTACCTTAGTCAGGCCCAAGGAATCTGCAAGGAGCATATCTCCTGGGGAATCCCCCACCATTATACTTTTTCGCCAATCGATATCAGAAAAATAAGTCTTGGCTTTGAGCAACATCCCATTTTGTGGCTTACGCCAAGAATGAACGTTAGTTTTCAAATAGGGAGCGTAAAATGCTACGTCAAACCAGTTTACGTTATTCTTTTTCATAGCCTTATACAGTTTGAGATGCACATTCTCTAAATCTACATCCGACATCACTTGCTTACCTACTCCTTGCTGATTGGTAACCAACACTATACGCTGAAACTTATGTGATAAAACACGAAGGCTCTCCGCCACCTCGTCTACGAGTATGAGATCATCTGGCTTACGTGCATAATCATCTACTATGGGTTCATTAAGAACACCATCTCTGTCTAGAAAGAGCGTAAACTCTTTGCACGTTTCGCCTTTAGGCAAATATGGTTTGTGCCCGCTCATAATCTTGTGGAATCCCGATATCAATAAATAACCCTTGTGAAATATATCCTTTGAGCAATCCTGTAGATACTTTTGCCTCTAACACCGCAGTTTCGAATGAGTATTTATCCTTCTGGGGTAAATGGACTACCAATGATTTGCTTGCTAGATAAACACCGCCATTTATGAGACCGGTAGACAGTCCTTCTTGCTTTTCTTGAAAACGTACAATGCTATGGTCTTGTAATAAGACGGTTCCATAACGGTCTGGAGAAGCAATTTGCTTCAGGGCTAAGGTTAGCAAGGCATTTGTATCGTTGTGGATTTGCAGCATCTCTTCGATATTTACATCAAAATAGGTGTCGCCATTGAGTATTAATATTTGGTCCGCCGTAGTTTTGGCTAACGCCAAGCCAATTCCACCACCGGTACCTAGTGGTTCTTTCTCTATGGAATACTCAAGTGGAATTCCAAGATAAGATTTGCCATAGTGCTCCTCTATTTTTTCGTATTTGTAACCTACTGCTAGTATTATTTTGCGGATATGGTCTTTAGGCAAATGTTTTAAAATTTGCTCAAGGAATGGTTGTCCTGCAACGGGTGCCATAGGTTTTGGCACATCACTTACTACAGAAGCCAATCGCGTTCCTAGTCCGCCTGCGAGTATTATTACGTCTAATTTCATAATAAGGTATAGGTATATAATCCTCTACGAGTAAATGAGTAGTGTTGAGCCTCCACACCAAATTGATCCAAGCTCTTAATAAGCTGATGGCGAGACACTCGAGGACAATAAAAGAAAAAGAAACCTCCGCCTCCAGCACCACTTATCTTGCCGCCTGTAGCTCCGTTGGCCAACGCTGTATCGTATATTTTGTCAATGTTGGGATTGCTTATTCCTGCGGCCATCATTTTTTTGGACTCCCAACCGTAATGCAGCACTTCGCCTATTTCATCCATTCGTCCCATTAGTATCACTTCTTTCATCCGTGTACTTTGTTTTTTTAATCTATGGGTAGCTTCAAGTGCATCTATATTGCTATCTTCTATGTTTGCGGTTTGTTTTTCGATAATCTTGGCAGATTCTCGGCTAGTTCCCATATAGAAAAGCACCAAGTTATTCTCTATTTCAGCTGCGTACTTTTGTTTGATACGCAGTGGATTTACAATTACTTTATCATCCTTGTAAAACTCCATAAAGTTGAATCCACCAAAGGTGGCAGCATACTGGTCTTGACGACCTCCAGCTAACCCAAGATCTACCCGCTCTATTTCATACGCCAGATGAGCAATATCATACTCTCCGAGTGGAATATTTTGCCACTCTGCAAAAGCTCCGATTATACTTACAACTAAGGTGCTGCTACTCCCTAATCCAGAGCCCGCTGGGGCGTCTACACTCGTGTACATTTCAAAGGAAAGTGGCTTTTTGATAAAATCCTTAACCATACGATTATATACACCTTTTAGCAAGGCAAGCTTACCATCTGGAGTTAAGTTTTCTGACGAGTCAAGCGTTTCTGACGCTTCCATATCCATTGCCTCTAGATGAATTTTACCGTTATCGGTTGGTATTATGGTAGTATTTGCAAATAGATTTATGGTAGCATTCAAAATAGAACCACCGTGTAAATCGGCATATGGACTTACATCTGTCCCGCCTCCTGCCAAGCCTAATCTGAGCGGTGCTTTGCTTCTTACAATCATGGGAGCAAAAATAAGCCCTAAGCTTACTTAGTTATGCACGAGGTTCGGAATAATGCAAGGTACTATCTATACTTATTGATAACTTGGGGTGTAAGCTTCCCAAAAAATAGTACTGTTAAGAAGTAGAAAAAAGTAATTAAATTTAACAGTACAAAAAAAATGAGAAAGAGTAAGTTTACACCGCATCAGATTGCGAAGATTTTAAAGGAGTTTGATAATGTCAAGAGTTCAGAAGAGATAAGCCGATAATATGGTATCAGCAAGGCTGCGTTTTACACGTGGCGAGAACGCTATGCTGGGATGAGTGGCAAAGAGCTCAAGCGAATAAAAGAGGAAGCTTAAGCAGATGTATGCGACCTTGGCACTAGATTATCAAATGGTTAAAGAGATCATTGAAAAACAGTAAAATAAAGGAAAATAAAATTGAAAATTTTGGCATTGAATAAAAGTTATGTTGTAATAACAAAGAAACCCAAATAATATTGCTACTGCATCAATTTTAACTTCTGTAAAAACGTTTAAATTACGGTTATAAGCATAAGTCAAATTGTAAATATTAATCTTTCAAGCATCGGATATACCTATGACTTTACCACCTCAAAATTACTAGGAGGCACGTATGGCTCTCATGAAATACACTTGAGCTATAGTTTTGATATAGACGGCAAAAGACAATCTAGGCGTTCCAAATCTAATAGGAAAGACATTCAGTGCCCTATGGGTTTTGGGAGTTTTTAGCAGTAGTCTAGCTGACTATAGTAGGTATATATAGTTATGGTAAACAATACTGGAATCAAATACGGAGGTAGACAGAAAGGAACACCTAATAAATCTACAGCAAGGCTTATAGAGGCTTTTACAGAGCTTTTAGAAGACAATATGGGTAAGGTGCAAGAACTCTTTGATAAAGTCGCAGAAAAGAACCCTCAGAAAGCCTTAGAATTACTCTTAAAACTATCTGAATTTGCTATACCTAAGCTAAGAGCTATCGAGGTTAATAATGAGCCAGAGGATAAGCATACCTCCTTGAATATTAATATTATTGATACTGGAGTTCCTTTTGCGAGTTGTGAGGCTGATGTGGTTGATTAAAAATTATCTACAAACTAAACGACTAATAACCAACTGAATATAAAACTTAAGGAGACTTGTAACCTATATGTAATCTAAAACAACAAAACCTCCAGTAAACACTGGAGGTTTCGTCCTTTTTCGAGTAGAGTCTGTAAGACTCTTATCTAACCTTTAGACTAATTGAGATAACAAATACTACTCGTGCAAATAGGTCCTTCCAGATGTAGGTTTTGTATAATTCACATTAGGAAAAGAATATCTAGTAAATCCATTTACGACAATAGAACCCGACCTAACTGAAATCCTTCTTTACTAGCTATTTATTTCTCTCGTTTAAAATACCCATAAAATTTTTTCATTCTAATAACATGAGGGAAACTTATGGCTGAGAGAAAAATAAAAAACGTACCCAGGTACGAATCCCAATTATCATTTAAAAAGAACCACAAAAGAAAAAATAAACCATAAGCACCTAAACTGAATAGGGCCGATTTTCTCCATAATACTCTTGAGCTCACATTAAAATGCTTTTGAATATGTCTCCACCCTAATCGGCTGTGCTGGAAAATAAAATAGATTCCGAATGCTTGAATAAGCGACAGTTGCAACGCAAGTAGTAACGATATACTGACTATACACATGCCCCATACGTGTTTTGTAATCCCTAAAACAAGACTCGTACACAAAGCAATAACTGCTATTTCCACCCAAACTGATTTTAATAAAATGCCTTGGCTTACAGCTAGACCAGGGAGTGTCAGCTCATTTAGAACACCAGAAAGTTCCAACGGATGCCCTAGCAATAGACCAGTAAACAACAAAGTTCCCCATAACCAGAAAGAAGTAACTTTCACTCCCCATTCTGAGAAGTCTGCCTGAGCAAAGTGATAAACAGAATACCCGACAAAAAAGAATAACGCCAATGCAGGACTTAGATACCATAGCAATACCATCAGTGCCGCTTGGGCCAGGTATCTGATAATAAATGATATACAAATAGGTTCATTAAACCGGTTGTGCTCTATTAAGTGGTCTACTGCACCATGTGGTATACCAATAAAAACGAGGCCGGCTAGGAGAATAACATCATTTATATGACCGATACCTAATCCATCAAACACTAAAAATATCAAGGTAATAAACAGTGGCACTAAGATGCTATTTTTAATTCTGTCAATACTGAAAGCATCATAGATAACCGCTTTTATAAACGGTTTCCATTGCAGTGCATAAAAGATTTTAACCTCATCCTTAAGTTTTGTCTCTTCATCTAAAAATGCTAATATTTCCGTAGCTTTAATTGCTTCAAATAGACGCTTGAATATAGGTTTCCCCCATTTTGGTGTTCTGAATAATATGTGAAGCAACAAGCGATCATAGAATGCGAAGCGGTTGTTTCTTTTTTGATTGATAGAAGCAGGTATCTCTTTTTGATCTTCAGCTATCTGTTCTGCTATCTTTTGTGCATCCATTGCCATAGATCGGAAAGCGTATCCTGTGCTGGGTTTCACATGCCCAGCTCTAGCTCCCATATTACGAATAGTGGAATCATTTTCATCTAGAAATGAAGCATTTGTCATTGGGATACACCCGATTTCTATATCTGTAACCTGATAACCATCTCCTAACTGGGATATATAATTTTTCAGCAAGGCTTCTCCTTCTTCCCGCTGCATAACATCTTTTCCGAAACGAGTAACCTCAACTAGAGCTTTTTTAGAATTGAATGGCAACACATACACAAATTGGGTTGCCCCATTTTGAGGGATATTAAAATCCATCATGGTAAAGGAATGGCTATCAAAAAGCTCTTCTTTTGTTTCTATTTGCCAACCTACAAAACTCTGATTAATGTAGTACTCATGTTTTTTAGTTGGTGCAGTTTTCGGTGGTCGGCAATCAAAGATATATTTAGCTATATATTCTGAATTATCAATGATTAGCCTTTTTAAAGGCTCCGTATCACTAATCTTATTTTGTAGAATAGTAGCATCATGCTTATCAATAACAAAAAGTGTTTTTTGATAGAGCGTTAAGCTAGAAACATGATAATAGGACAAGGGATCTAAATCCTGTTTTTTACCATTTAAGATGACAGTGCTCCACGATTTATCGATACATTGAGGTTCTATAATATTGTGTGCATCTTCATCTGTCGCCCAAAAACAATAGGTCTTATCTTTTTTATTTTTTTGATGAGGCTCTATAATGATTATCTTTTTCTGAGATAACAGAGCTTTTTTTTCTAATTCTAAAATCAAAAGGCAATTTGATGCCCCAAGCCCAATAAATAAATAATCAATAGATTGTTTTACACTCATTAAATAACGGTCAGCCAAAGTTAAATCATTTTTAGATTATTGTGTCATTCTTATTTAGGTACGGCACAAGTAATACCGATATATTTTTAAACAACAACTGAAGGTGACATATGATGAAATCTACACTTCAGATATTGTATAAAGACAGGTTTATGCGAAGCCAAGACTCTAAGGTAGGACATAGATCTAAAAAGCAGTAAACTTGTTTTCGATGTTGTTACCTGAAGAAATAACCTATAATCATGAGATAATCAAACAATTAAATGATTATTTATGTAGAGTCTATTAGACTCTT